>CAYJJX010000004.1:0-125164 GCA_964370605.1 uncultured Oscillospiraceae bacterium
TGGCTGTAAAACCGCATAATATCAGCGTTTTTTCATGCCCCTTATGGTTATTTGTCGCAAACCTATATAATCCGAACCATTTCTTCCAAATTGGAGATGGTTCGGATTTTGTCTTTTGTTGAGTAAATTCGTGGTGTAATGGTATTATTTTGTAGCTGTCTCAATTTACTGAGCTGTCATATTTTGCTTCAAGCAAAAAAAGAAGTAATCAAAACAATAAATACACCACAATGAAAAATAATTATAGCGAAACATAGCGAGCACCACGATGGATAATTCTATCGGGGTGCTCGCTTTTATTGATGATTTTGTTTGCCTTAAGAAGTAATTAAATATTATTTCTTTTCATTCAACAATTTTTGTGTAATATTCTGCGACAATTTGAATTGACCTACCAAGTGCTTCAAGGTTTGTGCTTGACTTGAAAGTTGTTCACTTGTAGCAGCGCTTTCTTCCGAAGTTGCCGCATTACCTTGAACCACAATGTTAATTTGATCTATGCCCACATTTACGCTCTGCATGGCTTCTGATTGCTCTTGAGATGCGTTAGCAATATTGTCTACGATTGTCGCAAGTTCCGCAGTGTTTTCTAATACGGAGTGTATGGCCGTGGAAGTCTGTTTTGCAATTCTATTTCCATCTTCAACCGCCGCGAGTGCGTCAGAGATAAGTGTTGCGGTATCTTTCGCGGATTGAGCCGACTTATTCGCTAAATTGCGCACTTCATCTGCAACAACAGCAAATCCCTTGCCGGCAGATCCCGCTCGTGCAGCTTCAACTGCTGCATTTAGAGACAGTATGTTCGTTTGGAATGCGATGTCGTCAATCGCCTTGATGATTTTACTAATCTCTTGAGATTTTTCATCAATTTTATTCATGGACGCCATCATATCACTCATTTTTTGATTACTTTCAGTGAGTGCATCTTGAGCTTTCGCGTTTGCTATTTTAGCATTTTGCGATTCATTTGAGGTATTCAAGATTTTTTGGGAAATCTCACCCAAAGACTCTGCAAGCTCCTCTACTGACGATGCTTGTTCCGTCGAACCTTGCGCCAAAGACTGTGAGCCCGTTGCAACCATTTCGGCGCCTGATGTCACTTCTTTCGCAGCAGTATCGATCTGCAACAATGTGCCAGACATCTTTTCAATTAATTCATACATAGAGTCTGCAAGAGGTTTAAATGCCCCGACATATGCATCTTCCACATTACTTTGTAAATCAAAATTTCCGCTTGCCATATCGGCAAAGCCTTCACAAAGGTCAGGGATAATTACGTTTAGCGTTCCCACTATACTCTTTGTTGCATCCAATAACTGCCCTGTTTCATCTTTAGAGGTAAAGTTTGGAAGTGGCGATTCTAAATCACCCTTGGACAGCAAATCAAGTCTTTTGCTGCACTGCACAATTGGTTTTGAAATCTTGTTTGCCATCACAATGATAACAATGATTGATGTAATAATAATCAATGCCACCAATGCTGCACTGATTGCAAGTGAGTTATACAAAGTTCCCATGAACTCCGCTGCCACTGCATTTACATATATTCCCCAGCCATTTGTATTTGGAACTGGTGTATATGCTGAAACTTGTTCTATGCCAGCGTATGTATATTCTGCGATACCTGTGTTACCCGCAACAAGATCTTTCTCCATTGCAGCTAAAGCTTCAAGCTCGGGATCTGAAAGTGCCGCTGTTTGTGCATTGAATTGTTCTAAAACTATATCTACATCTTTATAGGCAATTGTGACTCCGGAACTGCTGATAACCGTCGCATCTCCATTGACTCCAATTTGCATGCTCGAAACCATCTCAGACAAAATCATCGGGTCAACGCCCATTGAGATAATCCCTGCCAACTCGCCATTATCTAAGATAGGAGCCATGACAAACATCAACATAGCGCCATCTGATGCACGCACAGATGGGTCTGTAATATTTGGTTGGAGGGTGCTCTTAATAATATCGTAATTCCCCTGTGCCATTTCCACGCCATTATTCAGATTTATGCCATCTGCGTCAAATATATTAAGAGATGCTAGTCCATGCAATTCCATGAGGTCACTAGCTCTCTCTACTATTTCCAAACGCACCTCATCATATGTTGGATCAAGTCTTGATGGTAATTGTTGTGCAATGATTGCATCATGTGAAATATTTACTGCCAGAGTTTGATACCCCATCATAGTTGCCGATACTTGTTGGGCTGCAATTTCAACTGTTTCAGCCAGCGTTTTCTCCAATGTGTCAACTGTGCTGCTATAGCTGCTTACAGCCAGCACACCGCCTGTAATAAGCACTCCTAGAATCACAAGGCTTAACATGGATAACATGATCTTCATCTTAATTGTTTGCATGGTTTACTCCTTTTCGTTTATTGATATCGTTAGCGTATGCGTTTAAGGCCTACTGTTAAAATTTCATAAAATTGGCATTACGATTAATTTTAGCACTTTTCTTTAGCATAGTCAATCATAATATTGATATTTCTATTTACAACTACCATAATTTTCGTCGCATTGATAAATATTTTGTGCATTTTTGAATCTCCGGCAAAAGTTTCATGCAGTATGTTCACCTGTCGAAAAAGAAATTTTTTTCTCGGCAGGTAGTGCAAAATCCGGTAAGTAATAATCACCGTGCAGGGTGTAAAAAATACTGTTATGAGTTTTTGTTTTCGGTAGGTTGTTGTTTGATGTTGTATTAGACATAATGTTAAACCCATTATAATTGTTTGGATTTACATAGAATCGGTACAGAATTATTTAGTTGAATATGCCTGTGGTATAAATTTTGCTTTGGTTACTATAAATATAAAGAGTATGTCATGTGTTAATCGAGACACATGGCATACTCTTTTATAATGGTTTGGTTTTATTTGGCAGAATAGGTCAGTTTGTATTAAAACTAAAGTGCTGTGCATTTTTGTTTCACTTAGATGATACGTCGATATCGCCGCTACTGTAGACGGCTAATTCAGCCCAAAATCTTTTGCAAGTTTTGCATCCAATCGTTTAAGTCCGTCCACCTCGGCTCGCATGGTGTCGGTGAAAAGGTTTTTGTCTTTCACCCTGCAATTTTCCGTGATTTTCAAACCGCTTTTTGAAAGATAATATTTTGCATTCACCGGATAGAGCTGTCGCTCTATGAACGACATCAAAGTAAGCGCATCTGACAGTTCTTGAGCCCTTTTGTCGTTATAATTGTCGCAAAGCCAGACATAGGGACGCGGGTGCATGTTTGCCATGACACCGCTATACCCAATCGCGCCGAGCTTCATACTGTCAAGCAGTGTGGTGGTATTGGCATTATATAGTTTGAGATTGCTGTTGCTGCAAACCTCGAGCTTCATACGGATATTGTCGATATCACAGCTGGTATCCTTGAGGAAATAGAATCTGCCGGTTTCCACGCAAAATTCCATTTCTTTTTTGCCCAAAACTCTTTTGTACGGTACCGGGCATTCGTAGAAACCTAGTTTGATATCGCTCGGTATCTTTTGGAGAAGTTTTTTCAAGTTGTCGATCCAAATATCCTCGCCTTCGTCTTCTTTTGCAAGCCTATTTGTGACGAGAATGACTGCCTCCACGCCGGTCTTTGCGATTTCGCAAAGCTCTTCGACCTGATCGTCAAAGGAATCGGAAATGTGTCCCGAGGCAATCACCGGAACTCTGCCTGCGGCAGCTTTCATAACGGCGGTTGCCACCTTGATGCGTTCATCCAGCGTCATATAAACCATTTCGGAAGATTGGCAAACAGCGAAAAGACCGCTTGAGCCTTGTTCAATGTACCAATTTGTTAGTTCTTCCAGAGCGACAAAGTCAACCTTGTTATCGTCGGTAAACGGTGTTAACATTACGGGCCATACCCCGCCAATATCGTGTTTCATTTTTATACCATGTCCTTTCTTTATACCTTGTCGGTTTCACTTTCTTTTGGTGAAACCAAACAAATATTCGTCTTTGAAATATCCGTTAAGAGCACACCGTAAACGTTTATCTGCAATCGACAACGCCTGCGTTATCTAAGGCATACAGCTACGACGTTTTCTTGATGAATATTTCGTTGATTGATACGCCTTCGTAGTTGTTTTCTGCCTGCCAGACCAGTTGCAGTTTGCCGTCTTTGTACATGCTTGGATTAAGTGGGAATTCAAACTCGGGATTGAATTTTGAGTAATCGGTGCATCTCTCGATTGAGTTATGGATAACGGTACCGTCGGCAGTGCGCAGCTTGATTGTGGCGCCTTTTATACTTCCAAAATACACTACGGTTAAGCTGTAATTGCTATTCCGATCAAGACCGTTGAATTCCGCATTCAGTTCGGTATCGTAGTATGCAACGATTCTGCTCAGCCACTCTTCCGGTACCGGCATTTCCATATGGGTGCCGGAGGCCTCATAGCAAAAACGCAGAGCCATAGCGTCGATACACCTGAACGGTGAACGATGCATCGAGGGATCGCAATCCCAATCGTGCCGAATTTTGAAAATTTCCTCCGACTCTTTGCTTCCGACGTTACAATAAATTCCGCCTTCGCCAGGATCGGTACGATTTAACATAGCATCAATTGCGCTCAACATCTTGGATTCATCGTTTGAACCGATGACCGCTTTTAACTTTTTAAGAAGATATGGCGCGTTGCTCAACGGAAAATCGATGAGATCGAGATATGCACCTCTTCCATAGTGCTGACCCTCGTGATGTTTGGTGGTCAGTTTTATCCCACATTTTTCATGCAGCTGATCGGAGAGATACAGGATATAGTTTCGTATCATTGCATCCCACGGCACATCAAAAGAGAGGTTAAGATGACCGATAGCGTCTCGAATATCTTCTTTGACACGTCCTGATTTTGCCGACTTGAGAATTGCAATCGCATCTTTCTCGTTCTTTTTGTCATAGATTCTTTTGTGTTTAACATAGTAATCGCTCATCGCACGAAGCAACCCCATCAGGAAACGATAATTTTGCCGTGTAGACGGTGAAGCGAGTCGCTCTATGTTACAAAACAGGCGGTAGGTGTCGTCTACAGAGTCATTGAGCTCAATTGCCCCGTCAAACAACCAGTTTTTTTCCAGACCCAAAAATGCACGCACCAACTCTGTTTCAAGCGTTGGATCGATGAAATAACGCACATACTCTTTCAGGATGTCGGAAGCCGATTGACTCGAATCCCAGTCCTGTCCCGACCAGATGAATTTGTTGACATCGTCATGGATGCCCTCTGAATACGTTACCGATCCAAGTGTCAACGGTGAAAAGGTGTTGTGGATGTGTTTCATTGCTTCAGGGCGGGTGTTGTTGCACTCTCGGCCCTCGAAAATTGCAAAAGCATTGTCCCAGTTTTCAAGTGGATATTGGCAGCCGAAGTTGTGTGTTATATCAGGATAATACCGAACCCTGTTTTTATATTTATCGGGTGACCTTTCAATCATTTCACTCAGCAGGTCTTTGTTCCAAGGTCCATAACAGATGCCATATAGCCAATCGGGTTGGGTTGCGAGATTGCTGTAAAATTCCGGCATCCAGTTATCATCCGGATCAAAGCATTGTGGGGCGATCCATACTGTAGCATTCGGGTGGTATTTATGAAGGATATCGGAGAAAATACCGGTAACACGGAAAAATTCATCGGCACGGAGCTCCCCGGGATCGCCTGCCGGAACTAAGATCGCATCGAGGTAGGGGATGTTGCGGTACACCTCCTCGCGCTCTTCTATTTCACGGCGCATGGTGTCTTCGTCGGTGTAGTCAAGTGCCATGTTGGGATACCAAAGCCAAACGTCCATTGCATACGATTTTATGATTCTTGAAACATCGCACATCATCTGCATCGGATGCACCTGCATCTTACGAGAGAAAAGGTTATCGTCGGTCCTCGGAGCCACCAACTCCATTGCGTTAGCACCAAAAAGGCCGAGATCACGAATATATCGATCATAATCCGCCTGTGTCCAACAGGGACAGGTGTTTTGCTTGTCTCGATAGCCAAGCTGATGTCCGCGCATTGAGTATTGCGGACTCTGTGAAATGCTCTCTTGCAGGTAATCGAGATAGATTCCGTTTTCGGTCAGAGTGAGCAGTCGGAGAAGTTTACCCATGCCATAGAAAACGCCGCGTTCATCCTTGCCGACGACAAATATCGACCGACTAGCATCGCTTTCCGAAAGTGTAAATATCCTGAAACCTTCTGCCTGCGGCTTTGGTATCGAGTCGAGACGTGGAGTCAGTTCACCAAGATGTTCTGTGAATTCTGCTTCGCTGCAAAGCACTATGTTGCTACGTCCTTTAAGATAGAATTCACCACGTTCCAGAGAGAGGTTTGTTTTCAAAGCGATCTCTTCACTGAAGATTTCGGCGGATCGGAGTGTCATTGCGCAGCAAGATTTATAGGTAATTAAAACCGGAGAAATAGCAACACGATTTTTCATAATAATGTTCATTCCTTTCTGAATGTTTTGTGTGATTTTGGTCTTTTTCGATCCAATTACCCACTAAACTTTTTCAATCCAAATTTCACTTACACTTATACTGCGCCATGGACCGGTAGTCTTCCAATTTAAGGTTATCTCTCCATTGGAATAGGTGGACTTTGGTATTTCGTATTCATAGACGGGATGGCGGTCATGGTCGACAGAGTATTTGATGTCGTGGTGCATCAGAACATCGTTGATATAAAACGCGCTCTTTACATCTTTGCCGTTGTTCAGCCTCCTGTCGGGGCAGACAAATTCCGGATAGGTCACCCGCAGTTTGTAGTTGCAGTTTGGATCGAGACTATCAATCTTGACCGTGAGGGGCGCGAAGTAGAAAGCGGTTACACGCTTGATCCAGTTGATTGTTATCGGGAATTCGGAATGCCAATTTTTATTGTCGTGGAATGTTTCTACAATGTTGTATAGGTCATAAGTAATATTGGCACTTCGTAACGACGATATAGTGTTTTTCCCCGCTTCGGGACGCACCACGTGCTTTTTGAATGTTTCAAGTTCGCCAAGGCAGAGATATTGGCCACCCTGCGGCACAGCGGTACGGTTTAGCAACCATTCAATATATTCAAGTTTTTCTTTTTCATCGCTCAGCAGTTGTATCTTTTTAAAATGCTCCGTATACCATCGATGGTCGTTAAGCGGCAGATGTGCGCAGTCAAGCCAAGCTCCTCTGATCCAACTTTGTCCCATATAAAGCCTGCTGCTCAACTTGATTTTGCAGCCGGGAGTTTTGAAGAGCTCTTCGGCCAGTTTGAACATGAGTTTGGTGAGTTCGTCGGCGATCGGTTCGCTGTAGCTTCTGTTGAGAATGTTGCGAGCTTCACGAATCGCTTCATCGGCACCAAGGGTTTTTGTCTCTTGAAGTTTGTTCTCGGCCAATTTTTGCAGTTCACTGTCATATATTGCACGGAGTTTTGTTTGATAGTCACTGATCGATCGCAAATACGCCATTTTGAAACGATAGTTGTTTCTTATGTCGTCGTCTACCTGTTTTTCAAGCAGTGTGAATTCTTGGAAAACACGATTAATACTTTCGTTTGTCTTTATGTCACCGACCCAGTTGTCTTCAAAGGCGGCAAGAAGTTGTGAAAGCTGTTCGGTAAGATCGGGGTCGATGAAAAACCTGACATAGTCTTGTAAAGACTCTTCAAAAGACATGTTGGGGTCAAAGTCTTGATCTGCCCAAACCACCTTGTTTACATCGTCGTGTATACCTTCCGAGTAGGTGAGGGAGCCCATCGTGTAGGGTGCGTACAGGTTGTGCAGATTTTTCATTGCTCTTGGTCTGCTGGTATATCCTTCACGTCCTTGTGACATTGCAAAGGCAAAATCCCATTCGCCCACCTCAAACTGTGCCGACATGTTGTGTGTTATGTCGGGATAGTGTCGGATTCGAGACTTGTATTTTTCCGGCAGTTTATCATGCATTACATTGATATCATCACGATTCCAAGGTGCGTAGCAAAGACCGTAGAGCCAGTCCGGCTGCTTTGCAACTTCTTCATAGAATGCCTCGAAATCGCCGTGAAGATGTATGAAACCTTGAGGGGAGACAAATACCTTAGCATCGGGATGATGCTTATGAAGAACATTAACCGCTTCTGCGGTGATCTCGAAAAAGCTACGGGGTCTAAGCTCGCCCGGGTCGCCGGTAGGAATCAAGATCGCATCGACATATGGGAGCGCCGAAAAAACTTCCTCGCGTTCTTCAAGCTCCTCTTTGCGGGTTTTTGGTTGCGTGTAGTCGTGCCCCATGTTCGGATACCAAACCCAGACGTCCATTCCGTAATCATGAGCGATTGACGACCAATCTATCATTTTCTTTAGAGGATCGTTGTCGAACACCGGTGAAAACAAAGTATCGTCTGAGCGTGGAGGTATGAGCTCGACCGAATTGTTTCCGAAGATCAGCATGTCGCGTATATAGCGTTCGAAATCTTCATTTGACCAGACAGGACAGGTGTTTTGCTTGTCACGGCAACCATATTGGTGACCTCTAATCTCATATTTTGGAGTGGAAGATATGCCGGTGAATTCATCAATGACACAAGCACTGCCTGCTTTCAAGTAAGATTTACGCAATAATTTTCCGACTCCGAAAATACAGCCTCTGTCGTCGGCGCCGGCAATTATTATACGTTTGTCATCTCGGTCGATATCGACTATGAAACCCTCTTTTCCGGGTGCTTCATATTTTTTCAATACCTCTAAAAGTTCGGGCTGTGTCTTTGAGATGTTCTCAATAGTATCAATGATGATGTTACCGTCGGCAATTTCGTCAATCACAACACCCGATCTTTGCTCTATCTCTTGGATGAGAATCTCACGAGCTTTTTTCACAAGCCTTGCGGTATTTTGCGTTGCTGCCAACTTTAGGTCGTTTAGCATAAACATATACTCACTCCGTAATTACTGGTTTGGCTAATATTTATTCTCAAAAAAAGAGCAAAAAACAAACTTATCTTCTATGCAAATTAGCAATAAAATTCCATTTGTTTTTTGCTCTTAGTTGTGTCTTTTGCGAAGGTTAGTTGCTATCTGAGACGATCATAAGCTGCGTTGTAGATTTCTTCGATTCTGTCAGCGCCTTGCTCATTGAGTTGGGCTACCATAGCATCCCATTCGCTCATGTCTTTTGCACCGGTGATAAATGCGTCGATCTCTTGGTTGAATACATTTATTACGTCTGCTGTCAGTCCAACAACTTCATCTGCCTCCTCGCCTGTGAATACAGGTGAAGGAACGATATATTGAACAGTGCCGGCGTCTGTGAATTCTTGGATGCGATCGCCAAACTCGATGAAGGTGGGATCACTTACCTGACGGTAGGTGGACTCATCAACATAAGGAGCAAAGGCAAGCAGTCCAACACCGATTTCGCCTTGGATTCCGATAAAGTGGTCAGGAGCGTCTGCTGTGGCTTCTACGATTTCCGGAACGATTGTCGGGTACTCTTCCATTGTATAGTGGACGCCTTCCACGCCGAAGTTGGTGATCATTCTGCCTTCTTCGGTATACATCCAGTTGATTAGTGAAATTGCTTCTGCAACGTTGTCAAGCTGTGAGCTGATGGTCATGCCGCCGCCCCAGTCGCGCTCATAACGATTCGCTCTTGTTGTGCCGTTTGGATTTTCCATTGGTGCAACGAGGTCGAAGTAAGCATCTTCATCGATTTCGCGAAGTGCGGGATTGTATACACGTCCGCTGAAACTGCAGTTGTCATATACAAACATCATTGTGCCGTTGCTGAGTTTTTCAAACATTTGGTCCCTTGACATGATTGCATAGTCAGGATCGAGGAGTCCGTCGGCATATGCTTGTCTCATGAATTCGACAACCGCAACGAAGCTCTCTTCTGTCGGGCCGTATACCCATTTGTCCTCGTTGGGTTCGTAGTACATACCGTTTTGATCATCAAAGCCGGTGAATCCACCTGAACCAAGCGGATATGCATACTGTCCAAGCAGGTAGTTTGTGCCGTTTCTTGAGCTAAATCCGACCATGTCGGGATATGCTTCTTTTATTGCAAGCATTGCATCATACAGCTCGTCCCAGGTGGTGGGAGCCGGAATGTCAAGCTCGGTCAAGAGGTCGGCACGAATCTGACCCATCGGAGCAACGGGAACACGGTAATACTCAAGGTCTTGGAAGTCATATGTCTTGCCGTTTACCTGACGTGAATTGGTGGCAAGTGCACGGTCTTCGGCATTGACGATTGCAAGATAGTCTTTTGCTTCTTCCGGATAATCAGAGATAGCGGCGAGCATTCCGATGCTACCGTATTGGCTGATATTATCGGTAGATGTGTTTGTCATGATGTCGGGCATGTCGTTTGATGCAAAAGCTGTAGCTTGTTTTGCTTCAAAGTCAGATTCCGGGATCGGTTGCACGATGATCTCGGCGTTTGTTGCATCTTTAATTGCTGCGAAAACAGGAGCATCTACTTCCATTTTTTGTTGGTTGCTCTCCGGCATCATCATGGTGAACGACGGTGCGCTCTCCAGCCAAAGAGTTTTTCCGGCCATGTCATCGGTTTCTTCGCCATCGGCTTGTGATTCTGAAGCGGGTGCTTCGGACGAATCAGGTGCCACCTCAGCAGGTTGGCAAGCGGTTAAAGAAAAAATAAGTGTCAGTGCTAACAGTAATGCAACTACTCGCTTGAGTCTGTTCATAACTTTCTCCTCTTTTGTTTTTTTAAAAAGTGTATTTTAGTTTTAACCTTTGACTGAGCCGACCATCACCCCCTTAACAAAGTGTTTTTGTACGAATGGGTACACTATCAAAATTGGCAAAACGGTGATGAAAACGACAGCGTACTTTATATTTGTGCCAAGCACAGACCCATCTGCCGCTACCGATGCGGCGCTTGAAGCAGATGCGTCAGAGCCTAAAACGATATTTCGGAGTACCAGCTGCATTGGATATTTTATACTGTCATCGAGATAGATGAGTGCGGGGAAGAAACTGTTCCAATGTGCTACGGCATAAAACAGAACCATGGTGGCAAGCACCGCCTTTGAAAGGGGCAATATGATGCTGAAGAATATTCTTAGATCGTTGGCGCCGTCTATATATGCCGATTCAATCAGTGCATCCGGTATTCCGGCGAAAAACGTTCTCATGATTATCATATACCAAACGTTGATTGCGGTCGGCAATACGATAGAGAAGATGGTGTTGTCGATGTTGAGTGCGTTTACGAGCATGTAGTTGGAAATCATTCCTGCATCGAAAAACATGGTGAAGATTATAATCAGTGTGAAAAATTTTACACCAAACATCTTTTTGCGCGACAAAGGGTATGCGCAAAGAGCGGTCATAGCAACGTTTATGAATGTTCCGACAATTGTGTAGACGATTGTGTTTTTGTATGAATTTGGTATGTCCGGATCTCCGATTACATACTCGTACGCTCTAAAGTTTATTCCTTGCGGAAAGAGTGAAACCTCGCCCCTCATTACTGCGTTGCCATCGCTTATGGAAACAATGAACATGTAGTACAGTGGATAAACTATAACAAAGCAGAATGCTAATATCAGAACTAAAGAGAAAATGCTAAAAAACTTATCGGATTTTGAATCCTGTATGCGCATTATCCACCTCCTTTACCAAAGACTGGTTTGTCCGATTTTATCCGCGATTTTGTTTGCCGATATGATCAATATCAGTGCGATTACCGATTGAAACAGGCTAACGGCAGAACTATAACTGTAGTCGGCGCCCAACAAGCCACGGCGGTAAACATATGTGCTGATGACGTCTGCGGTTGAATATGTTGCACCGGTATAAAGAAGAATGATTTTTTCATATCCGACGCTCAGCATACGTCCGACGGTCAAAAGGAATTGAATCGAAATAACCGGCGCAATAGAAGGCAGGCTTATCGACCAAAGCTGGCGGAATTTGTTTGCACCGTCAAGAGCAGAGGCTTCGTATAGTTCTGTGTCGACACCTGCAAGAGCCGCGAGGTAGATGATGGAGCCCCAACCTGCAAACTGCCATATTTCACTGAAGATATAAACCGGTCTGAACCATTGCGGTTGCGACATAAATGGGATTGTCTCAAGCCCCATCGCCACTCTGAGCATGTTGATTGCTCCATCGCTCGCGAGCACGTTGACCACGAATCCGCAAACGACAACCGTTGACAAAAAGTAGGGAAGATATGTTATCGATTGAGACATTTTTTTGAATCTTGTGCTACGTATATTGTTGATAAGCAGCGCCAAGATAATCGGTATCGGAAAATAAAACACCATCAAAAGAAGATTTAGCACTATCGTGTTTTTAAGTATGTTCCAGAAGTACGGATCGGTGATGAATGATTCAAAATGTTCAAATCCCACCCACTCGCTTTCCCATATTCCGATGAAAGCATTGAAGTCTTTGAATGCAATGATGAGCCAGCTCATAGCGCCGTATTTGAAAACTATAAAGTAGAGTAATGGCAGAGCGAATAACAAATATAGGTATCTGCTTTCATACAGTCTTTTGGGTATGTTTATTTTATTCATGTCATTTCTCCTGAATACAAACGAACCTTAAATTATCTAAACTTTACCTTTACAACCAGTTTTACCGAATGCTTGGCCTCTCCGACACGACAGCAGGGTTTGTGTGCATCCCAAGGGAAAAATACAGCAAATTCCTGCGGCTTCAAAGTGAGTTTGGTAAAATGGTCGGTATCTTGATAAAACATTATATCTTTCTGCTCATCATACTCATCGCAGATGGTCAAATTGCTCCGATCTGCGACAAATATACCTTCTTCGCCGTCCAGCACCAACTGGATGTCACAGTATCGCTCATGTGCTTCGTATTTTACATCATCGAGCTCCTTAAGATCAAATGACGTTAAAAAGGCATAACAGTCATCGCCCGATGCGCCATAGTTTTTTGCTGAAAGATCGGTTAAGTCGATACTCTCAATCAGTCGGGCAGCCTTGCCGAAATTTTCGCTAATTGTGCTGTAAGTGTTTAAATTTTTAATAGTATCTTTAATCAACTTTCTCTCCTTGTTGTTCATTATTAAAGAACGGTGGTCACGAATTTTCTTATATACAAATAATAACAAGCAAAACCTAAATTGTCAATATTTTTTTGAATTCTTGTATTATTTTGTAAAATACGCCAAGTCGCGTATATTTGTATTGTTTAAAATGCACGAACATATATAAATTATTAAAAAAATATATTAAAATCATCAAAAACATATTGACAGAGTTGTCATCGAGCTCTATAATGGTTATGAAAATAGTTGGACAATGTTCAACAATAATGAACAACAAAGAGGATTGAGATGGAAAGATTAAGTTATTCAGAGCTGCTGAAACTAAAAAGATGGAACACTCCTACGATATATAACGGCTGGGAGATGATAACAAAACTTGAGAGGACGCAAGGCGGGTTCAACCGGATGCCGTGCAACGACTATATGCCGCAGATGGGGCCGATGGTTGGATATGCTGTGACACTTGAAGTTGAGCCAAGCAATCCTGCGCATCAGACAGGAAATCCGAATGCACTCAAAGAGTTTATTGAATTTGTAAACAGCATCGAAGGACCAAAGATTTTGGTGGTAAAAGACCGTGATAAGCAACACATCGGATCTTTTTGGGGCGAGGTTGGTGCGAACTTGTACAAGAGACTCGGATGTGTTGGTACTATAACCGATGGAAGCATTAGAGACGTCGATGAGATGACAAACGCAGGTTTTAAGGCTATTGCAAAGCAGATGTGCGTAGGCCACGCTTACAGTACTCCTGCAAAATGGGGAGGCGAGGTCGAGGTGTTTGACTGCAAAATAAAAACCGGAGATCTGATACATGCCGACAAGCACGGTTTTCTTGTGATTGAGCCGGATGTACAACAAAACCTTATCGACAGCGTGATCTTTATGGACAACAACGAGTGCAACAATCTTCTGAATATTTCCCGCAACAGCCTTGAGTTGAGCGATGAAGAATTTATTGCAACATACCTTGAAGGGGTAGGCAACTTTAAGAAGCAGTGCATGGAATTTAAAGAAGGGGGTAATAAATGAACCAATCGGAGTTGAAAAAAGCATTTACCGAGGGAACTCAGGTATTTGGCACGATGATATCCTCACCCTCTCCACGTTGGGTTAGCGAGATTACTAAGGTAGGGGTGGATTTTGTGTTTATCGACACAGAACATATGCCGATCGATCGCGGCACGATGGCGTGGATGAGTCAAGCATATAAGGCGATAGGCGTTGCGCCGGTTGTACGTGTTTCTTCACCCGATCCGTACAAGGCTTGCGAGGCTTTTGATGCCGGAGCCGTAGGGGTAGTGTTTCCATATGTCGAGACGGTCGAAGAGGTGAAAAAACTTGTCGGAGCAGCAAAATACCGACCGCTGAAAGGTGAGCGGCTGCAGAATGTTCTCGACGCTAAAGAGGTATTGAGCGATAAAGAGGCGAACTACCTCAAAACATTTAACAACGGCAATCTGGTAATATTGAACATTGAAAGTAAAAAAGCGGTGGATAATCTTGATGCACTTTTGAGTGTAGAAGGGGTAGATGCGGTTTTGATCGGCCCACACGATCTTTCTATCAATCTTGGGATTCCGGAAGAGTATGACAACCCGCTTTTTGAAGAGTATGTCGAGAAGATAATCAACTGTTGCGTTAAACATAAAAAGGGAATAGGAAACCATTTTTCGGCAGACATGAACAAACAGATTGCTTGGGCGAAAAAAGGCATGAATATCTGCATGTGGAATGTAGACTACATTCGCTTTATTCAGGCAATGCAACAGGACTTCACAAAATTTAGGACCGAGATGGGTCAAAATACGATAAAGGCTGAAGACGCAGGAGCGGTATAACCGACGCGAAAGAGGGTTGAAAAAATGCAACCCTACAATAAGTCGCAATGAATCCATGTTTCATTCAAGCAAAAGCGTTTGGAAGAAGCGGTGCTTTGCGATGCAATCGGAAAAGTTTCGGGGAAGGAATGGTTACAAGCATGAAAAAGAGAACACCATATTACAACGGCGATGAATTTGCTCTCATGTCGAAACATGACGGTGGATTGCGACATGTGGTCGGTGCCTCAAACTATCAAGTAATGAGGGCAAACAGGACAAATCCATCAACTGCCGACGACATTGGAAATACCTATAATCACGCTCCGATGATGACCTATTGGAGGTCAAAGTTTTATCTTCAATACCTCTCAAATCCGGTGGGCGAGCACCAAGGAGCAGGAATATCACTGCTTAGCCGTTCCGACAACGGAATTGACTGGGAGAAACCGAAGATATCTTTTCCGGCCGTTACCGTAAAAGCAGGCGTATACAACTGCGAGGGCTCTGACCCTGTAGTGGTGCCGGAAGAAAAAGACTGTTATATGCATCAGCGTATGGCCTTTTTCCATTCTTCTGATGATCGGCTACTCGTCAGTGGTTTTTATGGACATTCACCTCATTATGAGCTTTGTCCGTGGGTAAATTACGGCATGGGGCGAGCGGTGCGAGAGGTGTATGAAGACGGCACGTTTGGAGAGGTCTATTTTATACATTATCTTGAAAAGTCCGGCTTCACTCCCGAGTTGTTGCCTTTTAAAGTGTATACCGAATGCACCGATAAAGGATTTGTCAAGGCGTGCGAAGAGTTGCTGGGGGACAGGTTTGTGACACAGCAATGGTCGGAAGAGCATGGGAACGACGACAAATATGTCTATCTTAAGACCCCGGCAGAATTTGAAACTGGAATGGCACAGCAGGCCGGTGGGGAGGCCAATATTCCCTATGAGTCTGCATCGAGTTTTTGTTGGTACCATATTGACGAGCGCACCGTGGTAGCACTTTGGAAACAGTCCCGTGTCGCACGAAGCGACGATGGAGGGGACAGCTGGGAATTTTGTACCGAACACAGTTTTGCTACTTCAGGCGCAAAGAGTTGGGGGCAAAAAACAGAGGATGGACGATATGCCATAGCATACGACAACAGTCTCTCTAGTGAGCACAGATACCCTCTTGTCACGGTGGTGTCGGAGGATGGTATTGAATTTGACGACATGGCATGTGTATTCGGCGAGGTGCCTCCCAAGAGATACGATGGCACCTACAAAGATTTTGGTCCGCAATATATCAGAGGCATATGCGAGGGTCATAAGGAATATCCGTCCAATAGCATGTGGTTGTGCCACAGCATCAACAAGGAGGATATCGGGGTCACCCGTATTCCGGTACCGATTCGTCGAGAGGTTACCGAACATGTGAACGATGATTTTTCCGACTGTGCCGATGGGTATATTACCGATTGGAATATTTACAGCACAAAATGGTCGACGGTAACTCCTTACAAAATGTTTGATGAAATCAACTGCATGAGAATTGCGGACAGCGATCCGTGTGATTATGCAAGGGCAATGAGAATTTTCAAAGACAGCAAAAAAGTTTCGGTATCGCTGGAATTCATGTGCGAAGCATATTCTGAAGATTTATTCATCGAGCTTTGTGACAGTGCCGGCAACGTTGCCACAAGGGTGACCGTTGGTAATAAGGCAGTGTCGGTAAGGTATGGTTCTGACAGTGAGGCAGCATTTGAATATCCGATCAGCATAGCATGGCACGAGTTGACAATAGAAGCGGATTGCACCACAAATTCTTATGAAGTGATTTTCGACAATCAAGTATTTGAGTATATGGGAGCCAAGAGGTTTTTACAGCGGGTCAACAGTATCGAGCGCGCGGTAATCAGAACCAAACCATTCCGATATTTGCCCAATATTGAGCTGTTGTCAGAGCAACCGGATCTCCAAGACGTGGACAATCCTGTCGGCGAGCGGTTGTACTATATCAGAAAATTCACCACAAAAGAAGTAGATTGATTTTTCTGTACAAAACGACAAAAATGTACTATAATTAGTACGTACAAAAAACAAAGAAGGTGATCCGTTGAAAAATCCAGACGAATACAAGGTGAAATCATTAGCAAAAGCATTGAATATACTAAACTGTTTTAATCAAACGAATAGCGAGCTTGGTGTCAGCGAAATTGCTCAGATTACCGGATATCAAAAAACCACGGTACATAATGTGCTTGCAACCTACCAAGAGTTTGGATATGTATATCAAAATCCCAATACGGATAAATACTCTCTCGGGCTTAATCTGCTGCAATACAGCTTTAAGATTATCAATAGCCTAAAAATCAGGCAGATATTATTGCCATACACCATGAAAATATCTGCAAAGACAGACCAAATTTGCATTATAGCCGTACCGCACGAATCGCAGGTGTTTTATATCGATTCATCGCTCGCTATCAACAGCGAACGCAACATGCGACATCTCACCGGCGAGAGGGCACCTATGTATTGTACAGGCATTGGCAAGTGCATGTTGGCATTTTCCGGCGAAGAATTCATCGATGATTATATCAAGAATACTAAACTGGAAAAATTCACCGACTATACGATTACCAACCCAATCGTCTTACGCGAACAGTTGAAAGAGATAAGGCGCAACGGATATTCGGTAGACAATATGGAGCATGAATACAATATTCGATGCGTAGCCATCCCGCTCTTTGACCCGGACAAAAATGTGATTGCGGCGTTGAGCGTGAGTGGAAAGGCCATTGACTTCAATTCGGCAAGCATCGTGGCATACTCAACGATCATGAATGAAATCATCTCGCCTATTCAAAACCATATCCAACTTTAGGTCGCGAAAGAGTGTGGACTTAACAATGCGAAACCTACATAGGTTGTCTATAGGTCAAGTGCCGACGACTGCCGGACGCGGTGAATGAACCGATGACTTGGCGACACTACTAATACTAAACAAGCTGACACTTTTTGTGCGAGCCCCAAAAGTTAGATCTAAAAACTAACTAATGGGAGGTCAATACAAAAAGTGCCGGCTTGTTTTATAAAGCGAATAGTATTTATAAAACCCTAACGAAGCACAGCGTGCCGATGATGAGGTATTTATATTTTTTCAAGTTGAACAACTATAAGTTTAGTCAGCACCCATGTTTTTTCGGATAATTAGTTTCGCCTCATGTTTCAGGATATCTTCGGCCCTGCAAAGATAGTCGAGCATGGACGGGAGCACAGCCTTGAACTCTTCTCCTCGCGATACATTGAGTGCGGCAGCCATGAACACGTCACAGCATGCAATGGCAGATTCATGCCATCGGAAAAACTCCATATAGAATTTTTCCGGCAGCGACTTAAGGCACGCCAGTGCCGTCTTTGCCTCTTTCATATAGCCATATATGCCATTGTAGTCATCGGCTTCAATCATTGCCACTAGCTCGGAATGGTATGCGGTAGGAGTCTCAAAACGGTAATGATATCCGTGTTGTACAAGGCAAGACTTATATAAAAAGCTGTTAAAGAATCTAAAGGCTTCGACGTATTCTTTTCCGGCAACCTGTTCGATTGCCAGTGTGAAACTTTGCTCCGGATCGTAATTTTTGCTGTCCCACATATAGTGTGCATAGGTTATGGTGTTTATCAATGAACTCTGTGCGAATTCCATCGGGTTGAGGGTGATGCCTTCTGAATATTTCCACAGGTCGGCATCACGGTTGATTATAGGACTGATGTGGAATTCGTTGACCATCTCCATGTCGTTTACCGGATAGTTGTCCCAGTACAACGGCATATGATCTGTGTTTTCAATAAAACTTTGCGCCTGCTGCGATGTGATCTTTGCGGAGCAAATTTTTTCTCCGGTAAAATACACAAGGCAGTCGTTAGGCACGCCTTTTCCGAACTCGGTGATATACGGATCATTCGGCTCACCAAAATACTGTGTCGGGCAGGTGATGAGCTGAATGGAGTTGTCGATCGACATCAGTTTTTCGTACACGCCGTTGACTATACTCACATGTGCCGCCGCTAAACTGTCGAACATCTCAGCGTCTTGAGGATAGATGAACTTTTCCGGTATGTCATCAAAGAGAAGTCCAAAACGACGGACACCGAGTCGATAGACCTGCATTAGTTTATCAGTGATCACGTCGATTTCTGTCTTGTCATGGTATTTGATATCAAGGCCGGGCGCTAACATATAGTAAAGAGTCATATGGTTTTTTGTGCAAAGCTCAAACATGCTTTTCAGTGTCGAGATACCTTGGTCATCATAGGATTTCCTCCAATAATCGCGGTGATAAGGGTCGTCTTTCGGGCCGTAAATGTAGGTGTTCATGCGATGTTCGGCCATTACGCCAATTGCATGGATGCGCTGTTCCATCGACCAAGGCTTGCCATAAAAAGCTTCCACCAAACCTCTGATTTTGAACGAAGGATAGGAAAGATACATTCCGTGCCGAATATCTTTTTGAACTTCGGTCATCGTTTTGAGTGAACAGAGTGCATATGCAAGTGCCCTTACCGTGTCAGCGTACAGAACGACCTCACTTGCAGACACTTCGATAGCATATTTTTCATCGCAGTCAGCCTGCAAAAAATTGTTGTCGGCAGTCGCGATGTTGGACAAATTTTTTTGCACTACTTTGATGTCGGGAGTCACCAAAATGCTGGCCATCATATCCTCGCAGGTTTGCGCGTAAAAGTCAAATGTGATGCAAAGCTCGGTGATAGAGTTTTCTCGAAGCTCGATCGATTGAAAAAGATTATAACACTTCATAGTAATGATAGTTCCTTTCTTGAAAAATATGCCGTTCCTATGGATAAATTGAGGTGCAAAATACTAAAGCCGAAGATCGTTAACACTGCTATCCGGTTTCGGCAGGGATATCCTCATCGACACTGCCGCCAATACCTTTCAAAATGATTATAGTCTACAATGTGCAAATTTTTATAGTATTATTTTCTCAATTACGATTAAAAATAAACTTATTTTGCTAATTACTTTTCAAATTGACATTTTGTGCCGATATTTACTTGATATTGATGCCGATATGTAATATAATTTGATCAAATTAAGAAACATGGTTTAATATTTTTTGCTAAGTGCAATATCGGTTGATTTTTTGAGCTCCTTGAGCCGAAGCGACAATGTGTTTAGCCAAGTTATTGAACAGAAAATTAAAGCAGTCAAATGAAAAGAAAGGACAAGACATGAAACTAAAACTTGCAGTAATCGGA
This sequence comes from uncultured Oscillospiraceae bacterium, assembly GCA_964370605.1. Lineage (GTDB taxonomy): Bacteria > Bacillota > Clostridia > Oscillospirales > Ruminococcaceae > CAYJBH01. Next base: position 20,090 of record CAYJJX010000004.1, read on the forward strand.
GCCGGAAGCAGCTATTGTCCCGAGTTAGCCCAAGGGCTGATAGAGCGCAGAGCAAGTCTTCCGTTTAGTGAAATATATCTCATGGACATCGATCAAAACAAGCTGTCGATAGTGGGGGGCTTTTTCAAACGCGTGATGGAACGGGAAGGAATGGATGCGAAAATCGTGCTGACCGGCGATCTGAAAACCGCAGTTGAGGGAGCAGATTTTATCGTGTCGCAGATAAGGGTAGGCGGCATGGAGGCACGCAGTATTGATGAAAAAATACCGCTCAAGTATGACCTGATCGGTCAGGAAACCACCGGAGTCGGCGGTTTTTTCAAGGCCATGCGCTCAATTTGGGCGATGAAAGATATCGCACAGGCGATCGAGCAATATGCCCCGAATGCCTGGCTTGTCAACTTTGCAAACCCGTCCGGAATACTGGCGGAATACCTTTTGAACTACACCTCGGTTAAATCGATAGGCCTTTGTAACATCCCGATAACAAGTATCGAAACATTTGCCAACATTCTAAACAAAGACGCCGAGTCTATAACCGTCGATAGTGTAGGGCTCAACCATTTGAGTTGGTACACAGGGATTTTCCACAAAGGGAAAGAGCATCTGAAAGATTTGGTGGAGAATGGATTTGCCGGAATATCGATGAAAAACATCGAGGACATTGAGGTGGATCTGGAACTGATAAAATCGATCAAGGCGGTACCCTCTCCCTATCTTAATTATTTTTATACCCGTAACAGCCAACTAGCGAAACTCAAAGGGAAAGAAAAATCTCGTGCAGAGGAATGTGTCGAGGTCGAGAATGAATTGATGGAATACTATGCCGATGCCAATAACAATGTCACTCCCGAAATGCTGTCCAAGAGGGGAGGACATCTGTATTCTCTTGCCGCCATCAGTCTTATCGAATCGCTTTACACAGGAAACGGCGCTCCCCATGTCATAAACGTGAAAAATGGCGACACCTTGTCATTTCTGGAAAAAGACGATGTCATCGAGACGAGTTGCCGTGTCTACAGCGACCGTATAGAGAGAATACCGGTATCCACCGAGGTTAACGATAGCATAATCGGATTGATTCAGACGGTCAAAAAATATGAAAAATTGGCCGTGAAATCGGCGCTTGCCGGCGACAAGAACATTGCAAAACATGCATTGATGTGCCATCCTTTGATCGGCGATGCAACTGTATCCGAAAAGGTGATAGAAGAGATGCTCGAGCTGCACAAACAATATCTCCCGCAGTTTTTCAAATAAAACCTAATTATTGAATAGACACTGGTCTACACAGGGTTACAAAAAGTTGAAAGGAATGGTTAATTAAATGTCATATTATATTGCAGTCGATGGCGGAGGCACCAAGACGATATATGCGCTGGTCGATCAAAGCGGTTCGGTAGTCGATACTTTTGCCGGTGGCGGCACAAACCATGAGAACATGTCGAACGGATACGACGGGCTGTATTTTTCGATGTTCGAATCGATCCATGCTCTTTTGCAAAAGAATAATGTCGGCATCGAGCTTGTGAAAGATGCGGTATTCGGACTTGCCGGAGCCGATCATACATATCAAGTGGAAGAGATATCGTCACGAATAAAGATGATTGGGTTGACAAATTTTCTTGTCAGCAATGACGCTTTTCTCCCGATCAAATCGTCCACCCCATTTGGCATCGGCATTGCATATAATGCCGGTACCGGCATTTCGTGCACCGGAATAAATGAGACACGCGAAATGGTGCAGATCGGCGGGCTTGGCGAGCTGACAGGCGATTTCGGTGGCGGTTCACATATTGCTGTCATCGTATACAACAGTATATACAACGAACTATTTTTGGGATGTCAAAAAACTGTGATGACCGAGATGTATCTTGAGAAATTTGGACTGTCAAGCGACGAAGAATTTTATAATTCTGCCGGATTGATGCAGGACGACCCCCAATTTGCTTTTAAGGCGATTGACATATTTTTTGATGCCCTGGTCGGCGGCGACAAACTTGTGACCGACATATCAAAAGATATGGCTCGGCGTGGCGCGCTTTTTATCGAAAGCGTTTATCGCAGACTGAAGTTTGTCGATGTGACAGAGGTTGTACTCACCGGAAGCATACATGCGAAAGTCGCTCCGCCTATCTATATCGATATGATCAAAAGTGAGTTGAACGAGCGTTTGGCTAATAAATTGAATATAACTATCAATACGACAGAGCCGGTTTACGGCGCTGTCAAATGGGTGAAAGAGAGAAATGGACTTTAAAAAAATAAAGCTTTTGCTTGCTACACAGTGTAGTGACGAGATGGTCAATGATGTTTCAGATACACAGACACAAAAAACCGAGATGTATCGAATTATTTACCAGTTGGGTGGTGCACAGAGTATTGAGTTTGAAAATGGGGCCTGTTATTCCATATGTTCCGGCGATTTGCTTTTGATACCGCAACAAAAAAAGATATCGATAAAGAATTCCACCTCCCCACAGGGCTGTTATCTGTTGCAGTTAAACAAAGAGCTTATTTTTGAGACGGCCGAGAGGGTGAAAGCATTTTCTCACATCGAGCTGTTCTATCCGAATGAGCATATACTATATCTGCCAGAGAAAGTTCGCAATACCGTTGAAAAGATATTACACTCTATCAATCAGGAATTATCAGATCGACAGCTTGGAAGCGAGGTCGTAGTCCAGCGTCAAACAGAGTTGTTGATAATAACGCTTTTCCGTGCGAAGGAATTTGCAAAGACACTCTCGATATCCCGAAGTGAAAACAACAGCAGTAAAGCGCAGATTTTGAAAATAGTAGACTATGTTACCGACAACTATAACGACGATCTCAGTCTTGAGTTGCTATCAAAATTGTTTTTTATCAACAAGTCATCGATATCGAGGTATTTCAAAGAAATGTCGGGACAAAACTTCATTGATTTTTTAAATCGCAGACGCGTAGAGGCGGCGAAAGAGATGTTGATAAATCAGCCGAGAACCTCTGTGATGGAGGTTGCAACAAGGGTCGGGTATAACAGTTCAACCTATTTCGAGAGAATTTTCAGACGACTGCAAAACTGTACCCCTAAAGAGTACAGAAAGAATTATCATAAGCTACACAACGATCAGTAGCTTGGGCGAAGCGTCAACATAACTCGAGGTGCTTAATATATGTCTCGCAAAAGACACATTTTTCATTTTTTTCTTTTATATTTTTTCTATATAGGTGCCGGTGCTTCCTTTTGGCCCTTTGCAAGCCATTATTTTATCGACAACGGAATCACCCCGACAGAACTCGGCGCGACGATGTCGATAAGCACATTCGTCGCAATATTAGGGTTTAATATATTAGGTTATACAAGCGACAAGATAAAACGACTCGATCTTATGACGCTAATTTTGTTTTCCGCTGCCTGTACATTGACTATTCTAATGCAACGCACAACCACTCTTGCCTATGTGATAATAATATATATCTTGTATGCCTTTATCTCTTCTCCTACCGAAAGTATAATTGACACATGGGCCATCGAGAGTTATAAAGACAACAGCATGAAAAAATACTTTAGTATAATACGTGCGGGCGGCTCGCTTAGCTATTCTATGATAGTAATCGGTGCAGGCCTATTGGTAAGCAATGCAAACAATTTCGATCGCCTAGCGCCATTGATATACACAATGGCAGCGCTTGGGATCGGATATATTATTTATCTCATGCGCAACCGAAAGATAAATTCGTTTTATATCTCACATGTCGAAAAGGAAAAAAGTTCAATATTGCAGGACGCAAAAAAGTTATTCGGCGTAAAGAGTTTCTCAATGCTGATTCTCAAATGTATGTTGGTGCGAATACCTATGAGCATGATAAGCGTGTTTACACCTTACATATTCAGGTCGGTGGGAGGCGGTGTGGAAGAGCACTCCCTTTTTATCGGTATTAGCGCACTGCTGGAAATACCGCTATTTGTACTTAACACCAAGTTGCTTGCAAAGTTCAATACGAATGTTTTAATTATCGTACCGTTGATGTCATCGATAATAAAAACCACAATATTTGTGCTTGCACCGACAGCGGACGTTCTTCTGTTAGGTTCTGTGTTTTCAACCATTGAGTTTGCAATATTATATCCCGCACTCAGATACGAGGCAAGCAAAACAGCTCCGAGTGAACTCAGAACGACGGCACACAGCATTATTTCGATAGCCTATTTCAGTTTTCCGGCAATCGTTTCAGGCTTTATTGGCGGGAATCTTGTTGAGGCGGTAGGGGTGAACAGCGCATTCATGATTGCACTGGTTGTATTGTCGAGTGTAACTGTCGTTTTTGGAGTCGGCATATTTCGAAAATATCGCCTCGGCAGATGATGTCAGAAGTGTTTTGTGAGCAGGACGCCTCAGCCTCTCGATCATATGGTGAGGAGTATGCATAATAAAAATCCATTATAAAAATTAGGGGGGTAAATTGGATTACTATGTTGGAATTGATGGCGGAGGCACACGCACTGCGGCCGCGGTAGCAAACGAAGATCAAGAGGTGGTTTTCAGATGTTATGCAAAGACCATTAACTTTTGCGGTGTTGACTTTGAGACCGCAAAGCTGAACATGAAAGAATTGTTTGATACATTGAAAGAAAAATTAGGCGTCACTCAATTTAGCAAGGTGATAATTGGCAGCAGTAGCAACTACGACAGTGATGAACTGGATCTGCTGAATAACCTCAACAGTGTCATACCGTCTGAGTCGATAGCATATCACAGCGATGCGGACGTTGCATTGCAATGTATCGACGAAGATACCGGAGCAATCATCATTTCCGGAACCGGAAGTATGCTTCTGGCCAAGGTGAAGGAAAAAAGATATACCGTCGGCGGATATGGACATATCTTAGGCGACGAAGGTTCGGCATATGATATCGCTATCAAAGGAATACAGCAAGCACTGAGGAGTTATGATGGGTGGGCACAGCCGACAGCATTGCTTCAAAAAATGAAAGAATATTTTGAGCTCGATTGTGTTGACAATATAATAAATAAGGTATATATTGATAATAGCGAAAAAGCATACATTGCCGGATTTTCTATGACCGTTTCGCAGGCGGCCGACGAAGGTGACAATGTTGCCTGTGCTATTCTCAAAGATGCCGCCGAAAATCTATTTAGACAGTACACGGCACTTCAAAACAAATGCGGTACAAGGTTAGATGCGGTATATCTCTATGGCAGCGTACTGATACACGATAAGATTGTCGCCTCAACATTTCGTGAAATGATGCAAAAAGAATATCCGACCATTGCAATAAAAAATCTGACAAGACCACCCGAAATAGGCGCATTAAGGTTTTGTTTTGAAGAGTATAAAAATGATCTGGCAAGATAAAACAGATGCGAGATATCGCATCAAAGGCAGTACCTTAAAGTGTCTTGAAGAAATTCAGCATCAGTTCTTGTGCCAGACCGATAAGCGAAGCATGTTCAATTTCGCCGGCTTGTATACGGGTTGTTAGTTTTATATTCTCAATCTGATTATCTCGCAAAAAGTTGTTCGCCCCGATTGCAAGAGTTTCAGATAACTTGTTATCCAGTGAGCCGATGATGAGGAAGTCAGGGTTCAAAAGCCAAAGCACATTGAAGATCGAGACATAAAGAGGGTAGAGCGAGAGATAGGACAGCTTGTCGATGTCGTTCGATAAAATGTTTTGTTTGCAGTATTGTTCCAGACGCACCATCTGCCCGTTGTCCTGCAACAATGTTTGACCGATATCGCCTGCGATGTTGTCGGTGCCGATATGCGGAACTCCGCCTTTAACAAACGCTCCACCAACGCCGTCGCCTGCAAAAAAATAGTAAACGCTTTCATCATCATTTCCAGACAGTCGCTCACTTTCGGCCATTGCCGCAAAGGTAACGTCCTGACCGATTATGATGTTGTCGCAACTGAAGTATTGTGCAGTGGTCTGCTTCAATCGAACCGATCGACACCAACCATATAGTTCCGACAAGATAATATCACGGTCAGAGAGGTAGATGCCGGGCGTAGAGATGCCGATACCGAGAAGATTTTTGTTTTTCAGACCTTGCTTTAGACGAGAAAACAAACGATTTAACGACTCTTCAAACAAGTCGACCTCGATAGCTTGATCAATCTCAGACACTCTTTTATAGTGAACATCATATACGTGTGCGATTATATTGCACTCATGCGTGACATCGATACAGAGGAAATATCCAAACTCGACATTCAACGCATATGCAAGCCCCCGTCGACCGACACGAGACAGCTCGTTTGGCACAGCTGATATAGCCCCTTGTTCCATCAGTTCCTTGACGACTTTACCCATCGTTACAATAGTGGTTCCGCATAGTGTAACAAGGTTTGGTATCGTCAACACCCCGTGTTTCGAAAGGCATTGTAAGACATTCAATTTGTTCGTCTGCCGAATGTCGGTAGCAGTCAGCAATTCTCTTTTCATATTGAAATACTATCACATTACAACGAAAAATACAATACATAGGCATAAATACTGGAATTTGCATTATAGATGTTGTCACTACATAAAAAGCAAGGAGCAGAGAAAGGAAAGTTATAGCATGTATCAAGATTCGTATAAAGAAAACATACAAGGCCTGTTGCAGAAGGTTTTTGAATCTAAAGAAAACCTTGACGCCGTGGCAAAAATGATTGTTGATTGTTTTGCAAACGGTGGAAAACTATTTACCTTTGGAACCGGTCACGGCCACCTACTGTCGCTAGAGCTTTTCTACCGCGCAGGCGGTCTGGTGAGAGTCGTGCCGATTTTGCATCCGCCGCTGATGTTGCATGTTTCGGCAACCGGTTCAACCATTGAGGAACGCAAAGAGGGCCTTGCTAAAGAGCTTCTGCTCGAATATGGCCTTACATCTCGAGACATGATAATCATCTTTTCAAACAGTGGAAGGAACTCTGCCACAATAGAGATGGCTGTGGAAGCTAAAGCGATGGGAGCAAAGACGGTCGCACTGACCAACCTCAACCACTCGCGATCGGTCAGCAGTAGACATAGCAGCGGCAAAAAATTATATGAGGTTGCCGATGTGGTGCTTGACAACTTTGGTGAAATCGCAGATGCATGTGTCACAATGTCTGACGGTTCTAAAATATGCCCCACCTCCACCGCCGTCGGCACCGTAATTTTACAGATGATTGTTGCAAAGACCATGGAGATAGCACAGACTCAGGGAAATGATATAGAAGTTTTCTGTTCCGGCAATATAGACGGGGGAGACGATAAAAACAGTGAATACATAAAAAAATATAAGCAGGAGATAAAACATTTATGAAGATTAGATTCTATGAAGACAAGGACTATAAAGGTGCACAACTCGCTTGCATGGACGGAAGTCAGGATTTTGAGGGAAGCGCTATACTGCTAAACATGTACTGCAACTATTACATTGAGCAGGAAAAAGAGAATGTGTTTATCCTTGCAAACGACCGTGATGAAGCGGTAGGATATATTTTTTGTGCGGCAGATTGGGAGCGCTACAAGTCGATATACAACGAAAAATATCTGCCACAGCTAAAAGAGATGAGCGAAGTTCGATATAACGAGAAATGCAAAGAGAATCTGATGCTAGACGATATCATGAAGGAATACCCTGCACATCTTCATATCGACATTCTGAAAGACTATCGTTCAGGGGGGTATGGTTCAAAACTTGTGGGTACCCTGATTGGTCATCTGAAAAAAATGCAGGTACCGGGGCTGATGCTTTGTGTTGGCAAAGACAATGTCCGCGCACATAATTTTTATGAAAAAAATGGTTTTGCACTTATCGTAGAAAACGAACACGGCCGTATCTACGGCATAAAGATATAAAAATACAACATAAATAGAGAAAGGAAAAAAGATGAAAATAGTTGTACTGGATGGCTACACCGAAAACCCCGGCGATCTTAGCTGGTCGGCGCTTGAGGAACTAGGAGAACTGACGGTCTATGACCGCACCGACGTGACAAATGAAGCGCTGATAATCGAGAGAATAGGCGATGCCGAGGCGGTATATACCAACAAAACTCCGATATCGGCCGCCACCATTGCCGCATGTAAAGAACTGAAGTTTATCAGCATGTTGGCGACAGGATACAATGTCGTCGATGTTAATGCCGCAAAAGAGGCGGGTATTCCGGTCTGCAACATTCCAACCTACGGCACTGCGGCGGTTGGGCAGTTCGCCATAGCCTTGTTACTGGAAATATGTCACCATATCGGACATCATAACAATGCCGTGCAAGAAGGACGCTGGGAAAATTGTAAAGACTGGTGCTTTTGGGACTACCCACTCATCGAATTGGCAGGCAAAACGATGGGTGTCATAGGTTATGGCCGTATCGGTCAGAACACAGGAACGCTCGCAAAAGCACTAGGCATGAACGTGTTGGCATACGATAGCTTTGAGAGTGACAGCGGACGTGAGACGGCGACCTATGTATCATTAGAGGAACTGTTTGCAAAGTCGGATGTGATATCACTGCATTGCCCGCTTTTCCCTGAGACACAGGGAATTATTTGCAAAGAGAATATTGACAAGATGAAAGATGGCGTAATAATACTCAACAACAGCCGTGGACCGCTTGTTGTTGAGCAGGATCTTGCCGACGCCCTAAACCAAGGCAAAGTCTATGCCGCAGGTCTGGATGTTGTATCCTCCGAGCCAATAAAAGGAGACAACCCATTACTCGGAGCGAAAAACTGCATAATAACCCCACATATTTCATGGGCTCCGAGAGAAAGTCGTCAACGCTTGATGGACACGGCGGTGAGCAATCTTGCCGAATTCCAAAAAGGAAATACGATAAACTCGGTGAACATGTAATATTGCTGAGCAGAAATTTCGCCTATCAAGGCGGAGGATACGTGCACTATGCGCTGTTCCTTTAACAATCCAACGGATTGTTAATTTTGCCAGAGGCAAAATCGAAACATACTTTCGTATTCCGATTGACGACAACACAGAGAGACGGAATTTCTGCCGGTAAAACGTGTTGATTTTCAAGTTGAATGACTATAATATAAAGCAGGAGGAAAGGTCATGCGATTCATTCTGATACCGGATTCTTTTAAAGGGACAATGTCGTCGCAGGATATATGCGATATCATGGCAGATGCGATAACTTCACAGTTTGCAGATGCCGAAACAATCAAGATTCCGGTGGCGGACGGCGGCGAGGGTACGGTGGATTCTTTTGTTGCGGCACTGAAAGGTGAAAAGGTAAAGGCAAGTGCGCAGAATCCATACCAAGAGAATATCGACAGTTTTTATGGGGTGTGCGACAACACTGTTATTGTCGAGATGGCGGCCGCGGCAGGATTACCTTTGGTGAGTGAAAGGCTTTGTGCAGAAAAGACCACGACATACGGTGTCGGTCAGTTGATAGCACAAGCCGTAGGCAGACCCGATGTCGAGCGCTTAATAATAGGTCTCGGTGGAAGTGCCACAAACGACGGCGGCTGTGGTGCAGCTGCCGCATTGGGTGTGCGTTTTTATAATTCCGATGGCAACGAGTTTGTACCGGTAGGTGCGACGCTCAAATATATTGACAGGATAGACAAAAGCGGTCTATTGCCTCGCCTTTCTGAAATTGAGATTACTGCCATGTGTGACATTGATAACCCACTTTGCGGCGAGCAGGGAGCCTCGGCGGTGTTTGGCCCTCAAAAGGGTGCCGACCCCGAAATGGTTGAGCGTCTTGACGCAGGACTTTTGCACCTGTCAAAGGTGATGAAACGTGATCTCGGAGTCGATGTTTCTGATACTCCCGGAGCCGGAGCGGCAGGCGGAATGGGTGCAGGCGTGGTCGCCTTTTTAAACGGCGCATTGCAGATGGGCATCGAAGTAGTACTGGATGTAGTCGGGTTTGATCGACTGGTGCATGGTGCCGACATGGTGCTGACCGGAGAGGGGCGAATAGACGGACAGAGTCTGCGCGGTAAGGTTGTAATCGGTGTTGCTCGAAAAGCAAAGCTCTTCGGAGTGCCGACAATAGCGATTGTCGGAGATATTTCAGAAGGTGCGCAAAATGCTTTTCATGAGGGAGTCGACGGCATATTCACCATCAATCGACTTGCAGTGCCATACAGCGCGGCAAAGCTTACGGCACGTGATGATCTTTACTTCACCGTGCGAAACATAATGCGTTTTTACTCGGCAACAAAGTCTAAATAGCCGATCGATTGTTATTGTTATTCGTAACAGATTATAGAGTCGCTTGGCAGTAACTAAATCAAAGACAACGCAAATTACAAGACATTGAATAACCTAACAAGCTGACATTACTTTCTCTGTCATCTTGTTAGGTTATTTGTTCCGCTTGCCAATTTATCGAAAATGATATATAATACAAAAGTATGGGTTATGTTTTTACCCCATTTTGTCGAATGAGTCAATCAAGGGAGTGGTGATGAAGTATAAAGATTTGTGTAGGGTGGCGGCGTCGATGTTCAAGATCGGTTGTATCGGATTCGGCGGCGGCAGTGCGCTTATTCCGATCATGGAGAAAGAGTCGGTCGAAAACAACGATTTTATGACGGAAGAAGAATATACAAATAGTACAGTTATCGCAAATATTACTCCCGGTGCACTTCCGGTAAAGCTCGGCGGCATCATAGGTGACAAGGTGGCAGGCCCGACCGGAATGCTGGTAGGCTCGATTTTGACCTCACTTCCCGGTGTCATGATCATGCTTATAATGCTTTCAACAATAGCACTGCTGGGCGACGATGTTTTGGAGAAAATTGAGTTTGCTTCGGTTGGAATTTCAGTTTTTATTATCACGTTGCTGGTTCATTACATAAACAAAATAATGAAAGACAGCAAAAAATACAATTTCACCGTCGGTGCATTCCTGCTGATGATCGGCACCATGATTTTGACTTTCGGCAAAGAGATACGTCATTTTATCGCCGAACTCGGTTTTGATAACGCGTTTACTAATTCGGCAATGCTGTTCGACATTTCCACCATCGATATTTTGGTGCTGATCTTTTTTGTATTGTTCTTTACCTGTGGGCGAATGCACAAGATACGCACACCGATTACGATAGCGGTTGCGCTTGTATATGTACTCAGTTTCGGGAAATCTCCGCTTATACCCCTTGCAGACATCAAGTTGGTTTTCCAAGCCATAATGCTTTTGGTAGCGATCGTAACAGTGGTGCTGGATGCAAAAAAAGAAAACTCAATCGAGGCGCCTAATGCCGGCAAGATAGATTTTTGGAAACCGACGCAACAGAGTATACCGTTCATCGTATTGACCGCAGTGTTGTATCTTGCCTGTATGTTTTTGACCGGTGTTGATCCTACCTACTTTTTTACAAATGGGCTGATATCGGTCGTCACCTCATTTGGTGGCGGTGAGGCATACCTCACGGTGGCGGACGGAATATTTGTCGCCGAAGGCGTCGTGTCGAGCTCTGAGTTTTACGGTCAGATTCTTCCAATCGCCAATGCGCTACCAGGCTCGATACTTGTCAAGATTTTGGTCGGTGTCGGTTTTGTGTCTGCCGGAAGCGAATCAATGTTCGCGGCTTGGATTTACAGTGCTTTTGCCCTCGCCCTTGCGACAACGGCAAGTTGTGTCGTTTGTAACTATGTGGCGGCGATATATAACAACTTTTCCAATCTTGATATATTCTCGGTGCTCAAGGTATGGATTCTCCCTGTAATCTGCGGACTTTTGCTCTCAACGATAGTCTCGATGCTTGCAGAATCTGCAAAAATATGTGCCCATTCCGACTTTAATGCAGTTGCAACGATAGCACTTGTGATCGCAACATATGTGATTGTGGAACTCTTGCATATGAAGTTTCATCTACACGATCTTTTCCTAATTGTCATTGCGGCGATAATAAGTCTTGCGACACTTTCGGTTTTTTGATTGTAAAAAGGCGTAGTGCTGACTTATGAATAGCTTGTGCGGGGTTGCACCGGTTCTTCAGAGTGCATCTGTGACGAAATGATGGCAATCAAGCTGGCTATGTCTGTTTTCGGCGAAACATCTTCGCCATAATATTCGGCGATTTTGAAAAGCAACTCACGCTTTGTTTCGACTGCTTCGGCAGCGTGCCACAGGTTATTATATTGGTCGCGATCGGTCTTTAGATTGTACAGTTCACCGTCGTTGCTATCTTGATAGACCACAAGTTTATATTTGTCGGTGACTACCATCTTTTGGTAAAAATCTTTTTCAATCGGACGATTTTCAATTATCAATTCACTGCGGGTTGCATCGGAACCATCAAAAGTATTCAGCTGTGACACACCTTGCATATCGGGACAGGGCGCAAGTCCTGCCGCCTCAAGCACGGTGGGCGCAATATCAACATGGGAAATCAGAGCATCGCTTCGATTTCCTGTGTTTTTTTGATATGGGGTTTTGACAACAAAAGGAACGTTATACACTTCCTCGAATGCCGGAAAACCTTTGTAGACGAAACCGTGGTTTCCGAGATAATCGCCGTGGTCGGTAGTGAAGATTATGAGTGTATTGTCATATAGTCCGCGCTGTTTTAGCAAATCTATTATTCTGCCGAGCTCTTCGTCAAGCAGCTTCATCATACCATGGTGTACCGCCGTGATCTCTCGATAATAGTCATCGTCTGCGAAAAGCTTGGCAGAGGGGGCAGAGGGGACGTTGAACCGATCGTTAAATGGCAAGGCGGTTTCTCCCTCATGGTATAAAGTGTTATAACAAGCAGGGCGACAGTCATGCTCTCCCTCCACATAAGGCATATAGTTCACCGTCTTAGGGTCGTACATCGAAGCATACGGCTCCGGCACTACATGCGGGTCATGTGGGTCGGAAAAGCTCACCCACATGGCAAAAGGTTTTTCGTCATTGTGGGAATTTAGATAGTCGACGGCACAGTCGGCGGTAAAAACGCTCGGATGATGCTCACGGGGCATTCTCCATTCGCCATGCTGTCGAAAATGATCAGATGGTTGATAGTCGAAATAATTCGATATGTCGCTATCGCTCAACCCTTTTTCTTTTAACCACAACCTATAATGCATTCCGGCTGTAAACGGATAGTTTGTATGTCCGTTATAAACACTCAGATGCTCAAATCCAAAATAATCTCCTCGATGCTCTTTCCAGAATTTCTCATCCAAGGCTTTTTCATGGTATTCATATGATCCTTTTGTGCTCAGCTGACGAAAATGTGGTTTGCCGATAAAGTAGGTCTCATATCCGTCTTCCGACAACAGTCCTGAAAAGGTGGGCGCAGAATCGGACAAAGCTGTGCCAATGGTGTAGGCACCGTGTCGGCTGGCAAATTGACCGGTGAGGATGGTGGCGCGAGACGGAGTACAGGTTGGATGTGCGATATACGCCCTGTCATATACAGTGCCGTCCTTTGCAAGCGACGTCAGTGTGGGTGTGTCGACACAAGGGTTATAGCTGTGCATTCCATCCTTGCGCTGTTGGTCCGAGGTGATTATCAGAATGTTTGGACGCTTTGTCGCTTTTTCCATCTTGAACGCCTTTCGTTATGGGTGGTCGATTTTCGGGGAATGGGAACGCTATTACTACACGTTTTATCAGAACAACTTCACCAAAAAAATCAAGAAAAGATGAAGCGGATAAAAGGCGTAGAAAAACCATTTTGACAGGTGTATTTTTGTATCGGTCTTGATGAAGATTAAAAAACCGGAGAGTAGTGCAAAAACTGCGATGTTGAAAGAGTAGTCGCCGATGTGTACCGCATAGTAGATATAGTCCGGTTGATCTATGAACGACGGCAGATATGCCGCGGTAAAAAGCACCGCTCCGAGCGCCGGCTGATTTCGACAAAAGAGAAAGATCAGCATAAGTGTTAAACCGAGATAGTCGTAGTCAAGATCAACAAGCCCGAGCAAGATCACCACTGCCGCAAGCAGCCACCATTTGCGCTCTTTTACCGCCCATGCACCAAGCAGATTCACAAACAAAGCAAAGAAAATGTTGAGCTCACCGAGGTTTTGCCAAAACCCGTCGGGATGAAACGCCAGGACATAAAACGGCTGTGAAATCAGCGCAAATATACCTATGCGCAGGAGATATTTCCCGATGTTTCTTGTGTAGAGCAGTCCGACGGTCATACAGTAGCAAAAAAGAGGAAAAGATATTCTGCCGATAATGCGCAGCAACAAGCTCTCGGGATAAAGCGCACGTCCGATATGATCTATGACCATCGCCAAGACGGCAATCAGCTTTAAAAAGTCGGTGTCGAGGTTGGTTTTCAGCAGTGGACCATTATTGTCGTGCAAGACCTCACTCATCGGTGAAACCTCTTTTTAATCTCCTGTTTGAATGTTTTATCGGAGAAGAAATATAGACCCAGTGCAATGATTATACTGCTGGTTACCGAGACAAACATTCCCCACGCAACGTCCGAGAGACCTAAGAGATAGATGGGGATGGGAATCAGACCGAATGCCGTAACGACCAATATATATCCGAAATATTCCGAGAAAAGCCGTTTGCTTCGCACCGCGAGCACGGTGAGATAGATGGTTGTGGCAACGGTCAAAAACGGGAACACGAAATTTGTGAACCAGTAGTGCATACCCGACATGATGTCCACCACAAATAAAAATACAGACAGCAAGATATAGTTCTTGACCACCTTTGAGCCAAATCGGTTGGCGGTGGACTTGATGACAGATATGACACAGCTTACATAAAAAAGTGCCGCAACGACAATGATTGACCAGATGATATTGCCGGGTTGGTGGGTGAAGATATTAATATATACACAAAGCAGTGATGCCGCAAAAGACACAAAGAAAGGAACGTTCCAAAGGGCAGAGCGGTGTTTTTTTATCTGTTGGTAGTCGGGATATTCGACCGCTGTCGAAGAGGTTTGTTCCGCTTTTGCAACCTCACGATGGCAAAGGGGACATAGGTGCTCACTTTCAAAGACTTTTACGTTACAATTCTCACATCTGTTCATTTGCTTCCCCCCAAATGTTTGAATAAACGGCAATGTCAGAGGCGGTGTCGGCACCGAGCGATCGGAAAAACTCTCGAATTACCGAGGTGTCGAGTATAGTTTTTGTAAAGGTGATGCTGAGCTTATCTTCAAACGAACATAGGCCACAGTTGATGGGACTTTTCGGTGTGGGATAGAGCAGTAGCTCGGCATGTTCGATATACGGTTTCATGTCGTCCGGAAAGTCGATTCGCCCGACGTTTGAAAAGGTGATGCTTTTTTTTACTTCACCCATAAAGGTGAACGCAACAGGTAGAATAATATTTTTAAATACCAGCGGTATGTGTTTTGAAAAAACGTTGTTTGATGCCTTGACACTTTGCTGTGAGGCGGTTTCAAGGTGTTTTTCGTCGGCAGAAAGGCCGAGCTGTGCCGAGACAGAAGAGATCAGTCGCTCAAAGGTTGTATCGGGAGTCATGGCATATCCTACGTTTACTACACCGAAAAAGTTTTTGAGGGTGGTGGATTTGAAGATTTTGCGCAGATTCACCGGTACGGCGACGACGATGGGTCGGATGCTTTTGGTTTCACGCTGTTTTTGTTCATAGATTGCAACAATCATTTTTGCGATAAGGTATGCCGAGATGGTACAGCCGTGCTCTTTGCTCTTTGCCTTGACGGCGGCAACCGAAACAACACCGGTTATGGCGCTTTGACCATGACGGCGATATCGCTTGCCTTTCAGTCGAAAGGCGTTATTCATTCTTCCGCCGAATCTCGGCTGAATGTCTTTCTTGTTTGAAAACTGTTTGTTGAAGCTGTCCTCATGATCATTATCCACCGACTCGTCAAATAGCAAAACTTTATCTTGAGAATCGAGCGCACCGTGTTTTATCGTGAGGTAATAGTAGGTGAGCGACTTTATGAATTCGACAACACCGCTTCCATCGGTTATGGAGTGAAATACCTCCACCGAAATGCGGTTGCCAAAATAGAGCACCTTGAGAAAATAGCCGTTATTTTCATGCGCAACAATAGTAGAGCAGGGGGGCTCACCCTCCTCCTCTACTCGAAAGTGTATATGATTTTCGTCGAAATAATTCCAGAAAAAGCCTCGGCGCATTCGCAAAAAGAACAGTGCATAGCGCTCATATATCATGTTGACCGCAAGCTGAAGTGTCAAGCGATCCACCTTTTCTTTCAGTATGACCGCAACACGAAAAACCGAGGAGTTGTTTTTGGTCGATACTGCCGGAAATATTTTCGCCGCAACATCAAGCTTGTTATAATCTTCCATAAATAATTCCTATAAAGAAAAGTGGTGCGCCGTGTCACAATAATGGCAACAGGACATCACCAACTTTAGATTTTGTCAAATTTCTCCTCGACCGTCCAGTGCCTTGGCAAGGGTGACCTCGTCGGCATATTCAAGATGAGCGCCGACCGGAAGTCCGTATGCGAGGCGGGTGACCTTTACACCGAGCGGTTTGAAAAGCCGTGCAAGATAAAGTGCGGTTGCCTCACCCTCGACGGTGGGATTTGTTGCCATGATCAACTCTTTTGCCGAACCGTCGCCGACACGTTTTGTCAGCTCGCCGATGCAAAGTTGTTCCACACCGATGCCGTCCATCGGTGAGATTAGTCCATGCAGTACATGGTATACCCCATGAAACTCCCGTGTTTTTTCAAAGGAAGAGATGTCACGAGGGTTTTCCACGACACAGATCAAAGACCTGTCCCGACGCTCGTCGGAACAGATATGACATATATCACGGTCGGTGAAGTTTTGACATACACTACACCGTTTGATGGAGGAGTGCAGTTTTTCGATCGCCCTTGCAAATTCCATTGCCTGAGAGCGCTCCATCTTCAAAATTTGATACGCCATTCGAGTAGCACCCTTTCGACCTATGCCGGGTAGCTTTGCGAATTGGTCGATAAGGTCCTCAAGCGGTGCGGCATTGAAACCGAGGCTCAAATATTTACCCCCAGCTTCTCACGCTCTGCATCACCGTATTCGGTGACCGTTTTGTTTGCGGTGTTGACAGCCTCGCTGATAAGGTCGCAAAGCAGTTCGATGTCGTCCTTGTCAACCACCGACTCGTCGATGGTAAGTCCGCTGATCTCATATTTTCCGTTTACGGTAAGCTTAACAAGACCACCGCCCGACGAAATCTCGTGTTGCTTTTCGTCTAACTGGGCGTTGAGCTTCTCCAGTTGTTCCTGCATTTTTTGTGCCTGCTGCATCAGTTGGTTCATGTTGGCAGGACCTCCGCCCATGCCTTTTGGAATGTTTGCTCTCATACTTTTTAGTCCTTTCTGTTGATTAAATCTTTTAGTTTTAAGCCTGATATAGTCTTTGCATAGCAACGTTTCGGTGGTAAAAGGGGGTTTTGAGGATAGTTGATATTGACACAAGGATTTCCCTTGATAAAACGGTTTCGATTATGACGTTTTATTCGTTGAATTATAAGTTGAGTTTAAAAGGTAGTTATTTATACTCAATCGGAACTCCTCGCTCCTCCAGCATTTTTATAGTGCTTTCGGCACCGGTAGTTTGTGTGGGAGCTTTGTATGGGCCGATGGAATAGTGCTTTTCGGTCACGGTGTTGATTGCATCACGCACGACATTATAGTTTTCCTTGTCTTTGCGCATAAATTCCAAAAACATTTCGTTTCCATCGATCAGTACACGGTTATTTTTGCTGTCTACATATGCCTTTGTGTTCAGCAAACTTGCGTATGCAAGCGGATTTTTGTCTTTGAGGGTGTTGATTATCTCTTCCCAACAAGAGAGCAAGACAAGGCTGTCGGTCGGCTCTTCTTGCGGTTTCGGTTTCGGTTTTTTGTGAGGTTTTGTGGCAGGTTCTTTCACGGCTTGAGGTGGGGTTTCTTCCATTTCAATCGGATCGATCTTTGTTGTTATAACAGGCTCGATTGTCGGTTGAGTTGCCGTTGCAACCGGTGGTGCGGGGGGCGCCACTTGTGGTGTTGCGACCGGTTGAGCAGCAGGGATTG
This sequence comes from uncultured Oscillospiraceae bacterium, assembly GCA_964370605.1. Lineage (GTDB taxonomy): Bacteria > Bacillota > Clostridia > Oscillospirales > Ruminococcaceae > CAYJBH01. Next base: position 38,043 of record CAYJJX010000004.1, read on the forward strand.
AGGGTTGTTGTATCGACGGCTGTGCACTTGGCATCGGTTGTGGCTTTGCCATCTTGAACATGGCAAGGGACAGCTCAGATTCGGCACTGCCGGAGGAGGAAATTCTGTCCAGCGCCGCCGCCAACGTATCACTGCAATAAAGAAGATTATCGATAGTTTGTCCGCCACGCTTTTTATACATCTCCTGCTCCGTCTTGGGCAAACGATCCAGCAGATCGCCCGAAAGAGAGGCGAGCATGAGATTTTTATAGTGGGTCATCAGTTCACGAAGCAGTTGCTTTTCGTCAATATATCCGCCGTGCAGACCGGCGAGCCGCTCTGCAATTCCTTTGAGATCACCCTCTGCCACCATGTCGGACAGTTCAAAGAGATAACCTCGATCGGCAATACCGGCAAGCATCGAGACCGCCTCGGTGGTGATGTCCCCACCGCCCGAACTGACGGTGTCAAGCAGTGACAGCGCATCTCTCATTCCGCCATCCGCAAGGGAGGCTATCAGCGAAGCGGCATCGTCCGAGAGGTTGATGCCCTCTGCGTTTGCGACATTGATCAATCGATCTTTTATCACGTCCGGCTCGATACGACGAAAATCAAACCGCTGACAACGGGAGAGAATTGTTGCCGGCACCTTGTGAATCTCGGTGGTGGCGAGCATGAAAACGACATATTCCGGTGGTTCTTCCATGATTTTCAGCAGTGCGTTAAACGCCGCTTGCGACAGCATGTGCACCTCGTCGATGATATAGACCTTGTAGCGTGAAGCGGTAGGCGCAAAAGCGGTTTCTTCCCGCAGTTCACGAATGAAATCCACGCCGTTGTTGGAGGCGGCATCAATTTCCTGAGTGTCAAGGTTGAGTCCGGCTTGTTCTGCTTTGCATACGGCACATTCAAGACAAGCGTCGCCGTCCTTGTTGTCCATGCAGGAAATTGCCTTGGCGAATATCTTCGCACAGCTGGTCTTTCCGGTTCCGCGCGTGCCACAAAAAAGGTAGGCATGACCCACCTTTTCGGCTGAAATTTGATTTTTCAGTGCCCTGACGATGGGATCCTGTCCCACAACATCTTTAAAACCGGCAGGGCGATATTTTCGATAAAGTGCAAGATACATAAAAACTCTCATAAAAATATTGCGTTGACGGTCGACGACACGGAGGGGCTGCGGCGCACAGGTTTAGCTGCTTAATGCTGCTCGGTTCCCCGCCTGACATGGTTCACTGCCTCCCGTCGCGCAGTTTCCGTACCGCCGACCCTCAACGCAATTATTATTTTTTAATTATTATCGTTATTATACACTAAAGTTTCTATTTGTGCAAGTGCAAGTTTTAAAAGTGGCACCGCTTTATCACTGCGCTGTGGCATCAGCTTTATGAATGGCTTGGTGCTGTCCATATACCTTGCCTTGCCCTCCATCGCCCTGATGAATGGCGCAAGACGCCTTGGGTCATAGCTGTCGGTATAGCAAACAATGTCGGCTCCTTTTTGACCTATTTCATAAAAGCCGAGCTTTGCGGCGGTGACACGGAGCATTGAAATGTCACATAGTCCTTTTGCGCTGGGTGGTACCTTGCCGTAACGGTCGGCAAGCTCGGCAAGCATGTCCTCGGCATCTTCGGCGGTTTCGATAGCCGCGATGCGTTTGTAGGCTTCAATTCGTGAGGCAATGTCGGGGATATATTTTTTCGGTATATACGCATCCACCGAAATGTCGATAAGGCACTGAGATTTATCAGGGGTGAGCGTTTGCCCTTTTTCCAGTGCGATGGCAAGGTTGAGCATCTTCATATACATCTCATACCCTACGCTGGAAAGATGTCCGCTCTGACTGTGTCCTAGCAGGTTTCCCGCACCTCGAATCTGGAGATCACGCATCGCTATTTTAAAGCCACTGCCAAAGCTTGTGAACTCTCGAATAGCGGAAAGTCGCTTTTCTGCAATCTCGTTCACCAGCTTGTTGCGGCGGAAGGTGAAATAGGCATATGCCTTTCGAGCACTTCGCCCGACACGGCCTCTCATCTGATAAAGTTGGGAGAGACCCATTCGATCGGCATCCTCGATGATGAGAGTGTTGCAGTTGCGCACATCGACCCCTGTTTCAATGATGGTGGTGCAGACCAGTATGTCAAGATCGCCGGATAGCAACCGCCCCCAGACAGAGGACAGTTGTTTTTCTTCCATTCTGCCGTGGGCATAATCGATGGTGGCACCCGGCACAAGTTGCGAAAGGCGATAGGTGCAGTGTTCGATGGTGTCGATACGATTGTGGATATAGAATATCTGACCACCCCGTGAAAGTTCACGCTCGATGGCGGAGGTGATGGTGCGATCGTCGTATTCCATCACATAGGTCTCGACCGGTTGGCGCTCAAACGGAGGCTCGTCGATGGTTGAAAGGTCACGAATTCCGGAAAGTGCCATGTTGAGCGTTCTCGGAATGGGGGTGGCGGACAGCGTCAAAACATCGACACCGACAAACATCTCTTTGAGTTTTTCCTTGTGGGTAACACCGAACCGCTGTTCCTCGTCTACGATGAGAAGTCCGAGGTTGCGAAAAGAGACATTTTTTTGTATCAGTTTATGTGTGCCGACCACGATGTCAATTTTGCCGAACTTGAGACCCGACAATGTATCCTTGTTTTCCTTTGCGGTACAAAAACGTGACAACAAAGCCGCCTTTATTGCAAAGGGTTCCATTCGTTCCGATACCGAGTTGAAATGTTGCATGGCAAGAATGGTGGTAGGGCAGAGCAGTGCCACCTGTCGACCGCTGAGTATACACTTGAAGGCGGCACGCAGGGCGACCTCCGTCTTTCCGACACCGACATCACCGCACAAAAGTCGATCCATCGCATGGGTTGACTGCATGTCTTTCTTGATTTCGGATATGGCACGAAGTTGATCGTCCGTCTCGTCATAGGCAAAACGTTGTTCAAAATCCCTCTGCCAGTCGTCGTCCTCGTCAAAGGTTATGCCGGGTGTTTCCAGCCGCTTGGCATAGAGCTGTATCAACTCTTTTGCTATTTCTGCCGTGGCGGTGCGCACCTTGCTCTTGGTTTTGTTCCATTCGCCGCCACCGAGCTTTGAAAGCTTGACCGAGTCGCCCTGTGCCTGATCGATTCGAGACAATAAATCAAGCTGTGTGACCGGAATATACAGCGCATCGCCTTTCGCATATTCAAGCTTGATATAGTCCTTGACAACACCCTGCATCTCCATGCTTTCAATACCGGTGTAGCGACCGATTCCGTGATTTTGATGGACAACACAATCGCCGGCGGAGATGTCGGACAGTGAATTGAGCCCTTTTGAGCGTTTTGGCTTTTTGGCAACGACGTCACTTCGACGTCCCGTTATGATTGCCAGCTTTTCATGCGGAAAGTCGGCACCTGCGGACAGAGAGCCGGACTCCACCACCACGACGACACGTCGTGCGTCGGCATTTTGTTCGGTGGTGGCATTGATGCGATGCTCGTTTAGTTCCTTTTCCAGTGCGGCGGCGGCACGCTTTGTTCCGGCCAGCAGACGGCACTGGTATCCTTTTTTCAGATATTCACGCAGATCCTCAAAAAGACCTTTTGCGACACCGGTCCATACCGGCAGACGATGGCAGAGTATATTTATGCTGTCGCTCAGCTCCACTCCACGAATGGTGCGCTCAAAGCTTTCGAACAGCAGACAGTTTTGAGAATATAGCGCCGCAAGTTCTGCTTTTCCGCCATAATAATGCAGCTTTTCCGGTAACAACTGCGCCTGAATAAGGCTGTCGAGCTGTCGTTTGGAGCGCGCTTGCGCCTCGACACTCGCCTCCATTCCGGCGGTATAGTCGTCTGCAATGATGATCGAGTTTTCGAGATAATCACATATTTTGCCGTAGGTTTTATATTTTATAGGATAGAATTTATCCATAGAGGCAGGTATGATGTCGGTTCGCAGTTCCTGCAGTTCCGATTGAAAACAGCTCTCGATCTCCTCTTTGTCACGGCGCTTTGCGATGAAAGCCTCAAAGGCAGAAAGTGCCTCTTCGGCGTTGCGGAAAATGACCTCACGGGCAGGAGATATGTGGGCTTTTTTGACCTTGTCCTCTCGGCGCTGGCTGGTGACGTCAAAGGTTGCCATCTGTTCGATGGTGTCACCCCAAAACTCACAGCGAATCGGTTTGTCAAGATCGGGGGTATAGATATCAAATATTCCGCCGCGGATCGAGAATTGACCCGGTGCTTCCACATTGTCACGGCGGACATAACCGGACATGATGAGATCTTCGGTCAGTTTTTTCAGTTCATAGTCGCCGCCCACCTTTAATGTAAGTGTGGCACGACAAAACTCGTCTTTTGTGGGAAGAGGGTGTCCCATCGCCTCGGCGGTGGTCACTACGATCGAAGCTCGTCCGCCGACGATTCGTCCCAGCGCCTCGATTCGGCGATATTCATGGCTATGGTTTTGCCCCTCAACATGGGCAAGCACAAGGTCTCTGCCAAGCAGGGTGCAGACGTTTCCTCCAAGGAGCCGTCCGAGATCTTCTGCGAGCACGTTGCAGTCGGTATCGGTGGGAGTCACGATGAGCAGCGGCCGTTTTGTCTCTTCATGCAGTGCGACATAATAGAACAGCCGAACGGCACGAGGCATGCCAAAAACACCGCAACGTCCGCTGTTTGCAGATTGTAGCAGTTGTTTGAAGTTATCACTTTGGCGCAGTCGCTCGGTGGTGGATTTTGTCATAGAAATTCCGCCATCTATTTGCTGTACATATTCATCGCACGATCCACCTCGCCTTTGGCAAAGAGTTCGGTGAATGCAAGAATATCGTCCATACGTTCATCAATCAATTTTTTGTCCTGTTTAGAAAAGTCAGACAGCACATGGTTTGCCATGTCACCGTTTGTGCCGACACCGACACGAAGCCGACAAAAAGCCTCGCCGCAGTGGGCAATGATGCTCTTTATTCCGTTGTGTCCACCGGCAGAACCTTTTTGGCGCACCCTTAGCTGGGCGGTCGGAATTGCCGCCTCGTCATAGATGACGACCACCGACTCGGAGGGGATTTTATAAAAATTCATCGCCTTTTGGACACTGATGCCGGAATTGTTCATAAAGGTTTGCGGTTTTAAAAGAAGCACTCTCTTAGAACCGATACGAGTTTCAAGGCAAAGGCCGTCAAAACGCTTTTTTTTGACCGATTCGCCGACCGATGCCGCAAGATAATCTATCGCCATAAACCCAACGTTATGGCGATTGTTTTCATATTTTGACCCGGGATTACCGAGCCCCACTATCAGTGCATCTATCGCACTTTTCTTAAAAAACATAATTACATAGTCCTTTTACCCGAAAAACCGCCACAGCCCTCCGGAGCGATTCCGGACATAAGCGAGCGTGCCAATCACAATACCGAGATATTATTCTTTATCCCTCGACTGATATTATATCGCTTTTCAAAGCAAATGACTATACTAAACAAAAAGTGAAGAGATCGGCTTGTCACTGTAAATTCTGGCGATAGCTTCGGCGAATACCGGAGCAACGGTCAACACCTTGATTTTGTTACACTGCTCTGCTTTTTCGGCGATATTAATTGTGTCGAGAAGCACCACCTCGTCGATAACACTCTCGCAGATCCGCTCTATCGCAGGACCGGACAGCACACCATGTGTTGCACAGGCGGCAACGCTTCTCGCCCCACGCTCTTTGATTGCGGCGGCGGCATTACAAAGCGTGCCGGCGGTATCAATGATGTCATCAAGAATAAGCACATCACGACCCGCAACGTCACCGATAACGTTCATAACCTCCGAGACGTTGGCACGAGAGCGGCGTTTGTCGACGATGGCAAGCGGAAGTTCAAGACGCTCTGCAAATTTCCTTGCACGGTTAACACTGCCAAGATCGGGGGACATGACCACAAAGTCACGCTCTTCCGATGCCACGATCTTTTCATAGTATTCCACCAAAATCGGCATTCCAAGCATATGATCAAGCGGCATTTCAAAAAAACCTTGAATCTGAGGCGCATGAAGATCCATGGTGAGCACTCGGTCGGCACCGGCGGTGGAGATTAGGTTTGCAACCAGCTTTGCCGAGATGGGATCACGAGAGCGATTCTTACGATCCTGACGGGCGTAGCCGTAATAAGGGATAACGGCGGTTATACGACCTGCCGAAGCACGGCGAAACGCATCAATCATGATGAGCAGTTCCATCAGGCTACGGTTGACGGGAGTCGCAAAACTTTGGACAACAAAAACGTCACTTCCGCGGACGCTCTCTTTGATATGTACCGAGATTTCGCCGTCCGAGAAGGTTGACACCTCACTCTTGCCGACCGGAAGACCGAGATGGTTTGCGATGGCAGTAGCAAGTGCAATGTTGGAGTTTGCGGTGAAAATTTTAATGTCTTTACCGTGCAAGTTCATGTTGAAAACCGTACCTTTCTGCGATTGGCAAATAATTATTTGTTTTTCTTATCCCGATATTTTTGAAGTTTATGCTGTGCCCAACCCGACTTGTTTGTTTGACGGGAGCGAGCGATTGCAAGATCGCCCGGGGCGAGGTTTTTGGTGATGGTAGAGCCGGCCGCGGTATATGCACCGTCGCCCAGTTCCACCGGTGCGACAAGATTTGTGTTGCAGCCGACAAAGCAGTAGTCCCCGATAACGGTCCTTGCCTTGTTTTCGCCGTCATAGTTGACGGTCACAACTCCGCAACCGATATTGCAGTGTCGGCCCATGTCGGTATCACCGATATAGGTGAGGTGCGCGATACTGCTTCCATCTTTTATAACAGAGTTTTTCACCTCGACAAAGTCGCCGATCTTCACGCCCTTGCCAATGTCGGTATCGGGGCGAATATGGACAAACGGCCCGATTTTTGTGTCGTCTCCGATCACGCAGTCATATCCTTGTGATGCATTGAAAACAACATTTTTTCCCACCGTGGCATTGTGTAGAAGGCTGTTAGGTCCGATGGTGGCACCGCACGAGATTTTTGTGGCGCCGCGCAGGATGGTACCGGGCAAAATGGTGGCTCCTGCCTCAATTTCAACCGTTTCGTCGATCAAAATACCGCTGTCAGACAAAAAAATAACACCGTTTTCAAGGTGCCTCAAAAACGTTGCTTCAAACAAAGCCTTTGTCTCGTTAAACTTCTCTATGCTACTCAGTTCACTCATGACATCGCCTCATCAATTTTCATTACACAGTAATTATATAACGAAATGCTTTTTTTTTCAAGTCCCAAATAAAATTTAGGTGATATAGTCACATATGTTTGCACCTACTTGAGTTTATTCTATTCACAACTTACAAGTGGCAGTATTAACCGTAGAGCAATATATACAAAACTATTCGCAAAACATTGACATAAAGGGTAAAAACATGTTATTATTACATGATATAAAAAGGAAAAGAAAGGCGCTGAATTTCAGACGGTGACCTCTTGATTGCGACTGGATGCAGACTCGCCGATTGCTAAGAAAATATTTGCGAAACAGTGAAAGGGATGGGAAACATAATGCGTGAAAGAACAGCCTATTGTGGGTTGATTACGCCGGACATGGTCGGTCGTGACGTGACCGTCTGCGGATGGGTCAGGACAAAACGTGACATGGGGGGACTTGTGTTCATCGATCTCGGCGACCGTGAGGGGATTTTGCAGATCGTGTTCGACATGACCGATATAGCGGAGGATGAATTCCGACTTGCCGACGGTTTGAAGTTGCAGTCGGTCATTTCGGTGACCGGTTTGATCGAACCGCGTACAGAGGACACATATAACGACAAAATACCGACCGGAACAGTGGAACTTCGGGCAAAGAGCATTGAGCTTTTGTCGGCAGCAAATACACTTCCCTTTCCGCTGGATGAAAATATCAATGTGCGAGAAGATTTGCGTATGCAGTATCGTTATCTCGATCTGCGTCGTCCTGCGATGACCGAAAACCTGCGTTTTCGTCATCGGTTACAGCGTGCCGCCCAAGACTATCTTGACGGTGACGGTTTTATTTTTGTCGAGACACCGATGCTCTGCAAATCAACACCGGAGGGAGCAAGAGATTATCTTGTCCCCAGCCGTATACATGAAGGCAGTTTTTATGCATTGCCACAGTCGCCCCAGATATTCAAACAACTCTTGATGGTCGGTGGAATCGATAAATACTATCAGGTTGCACGCTGTTTTCGAGACGAGGATCTCAGGGCGGATCGCCAACCCGAGTTTACTCAGGTGGACATGGAACTGTCCTTTGTAAATCAAGAACAGATATTGACACATCTCGAACGACTTTTCAAATACATGTTCAAAGAGGTCATGGGATACGAAAAAACCGAGCCATTTCCTCGCATCAGCTGGCAGGATTCGATGGATCGCTATGGCAGTGATAAACCGGATATCCGCTTTGGTCTTGAGATTGTAGATATTACCGACATTGCAAAGCAATGTTCGTTCAGTGTGTTCAAGTCGGTCACGAAGAGTGGCGGTGTCGTTCGAGCCATCAAGGTGGACGGCAAAAGTGATTTTACACGAAGTGAGATTGATTCGTTGACCGCTTCTGCCGAAGCGCTTGGCGCAAAAGGTATGGCGTGGATAGCCTATCGTCCCGATGGAGAAATATATTCGATACTCACAAAATATTTCAAAGAGCAGGAGATGGCGGAGCTACTACAACGCGTCGATGCCAAACCGGGCGACTTTATTTTGTTCAGTGCCGATCAATATGACAAAGTCTGCAAGGTTCTCGGAGGACTGCGAAATGAGCTTGCCGACCTGTTGCAGCTGCGTGCCGCCGACGATTATCAATTCTTGATCGTTACCGATTTTCCGCAGTTTGAATATAACGAGGAGCAGGGACGTTTTATTGCCATGCACCATCCGTTCACAATGCCCTATGTCGAGGATGTACAATATCTGACTAGTGACCCTGCAAGGGTGAGGGCACAGGCGTACGACATTGTGCTGAACGGTGTCGAACTCGGCAGTGGCTCCATCAGAATACACAGCAGTGAAATTCAACAGCAGATGTTTGAGGCTCTCGGCTTTACAAAAGAAGAGATAGCGGATAGATTCGGCTTTATGGTCAAAGCGTTCAGCTACGGAACACCGCCGCACGGAGGATTTGCGTTCGGCCTTGATCGGCTTGCTATGCTTTTGCTTTCGGCCGACAGTCTGCGTGAGGTCATAGCGTTCCCGAAGAATAAAGAGGCAGTCGACATGATGACCGAAGCTCCGGGACTGGTCGACATAAAGCAGCTGGAAGAACTCGGTCTGGTTGGTGCGTTTTTAGATCAGAACGAAACTCAACAAGGCGAAGAGAAGGCGAAAAAAACGACCATTGACGTTGAAGCTGTAGCACAGCTTGCAAACCTTAAATTGAAACCGGAAGACGTGGGGCGCATGGCAGAGGATATGGGCGCGATTATTACCTTTGCAAATGAGCTTGCCTCGGTCGACACCTCCGACATTCCGGCGAGCGCCAGAATCAACGATACCGAAAATGTATTTCGTGCCGATGAGCCTTGTCAACTTTTCGACAGAGAGGCGCTTTTGCGTAACGCCAAGACAAAGACACAGCAGTATATATATGTACCGCGCTCATTTGAATAAGTGAAAGGAACAAAACACAATCATGCCACAACTTACCACACTGACCATTGAACAGTTGCAGTCGGGATTGCGAAAAGGGGAATTTTCTGCCCGTGAACTGGCTGGCGAATATCTGAAAAATATTGAACTGCGTGACGATGAACTCGGTGCCTATCTGAGCGTTACCGCCGACCTTGCGCTGCGCTCTGCCGACAGTGTAGACGATATACTGAAAAGGGGCGAGGAACTGCCGTCGCTTGGCGGAATACCTTGCGGTATCAAAGACAATATCTGCACCGATGGTGTACCCACAACCTGTGCGTCTAAGATGCTGGCCGACTTTGTGCCCTGCTATGATGCGACGGTCATTAAACAGCTAAAACAGCAAAATGTTGTCATGCTCGGCAAGCTGAATATGGACGAGTTTGCGATGGGTTCTTCAAACGAGAATTCGGCATTCAAGGTAGTTAGAAATCCGGTCGATCGGGAGCGCGTACCGGGAGGTTCTTCCGGAGGAAGTGCCGCCGCCGTCAAGGCGAACGAGGCGGCATTTACACTCGGTTCCGATACAGGTGGTTCTATCCGTCAGCCGGCCGCTTTTTGTGGTGTTGTCGGCATGAAGCCGACTTACGGTTCTGTTTCACGGTTCGGACTTGTTGCATTTGCCTCGTCGCTTGATCAGATTGGACCGCTCACAAAAAATGTTAGGGACAATGCCTTGGTGCTGGACGCCATAGCATGCGAGGACAAGAATGACGCTACCAGTATAAAAGGCGATCGTCCGAGCAGTACCGAATTTATTGGTGCCGACATTAAAGGTAAAGTAATCGGATTGCCACTCGATTTTTTTGCCGACGGGATTGACAGTGAAGTCAAAGAATCGGTCTTGAACTCGGTAAAACTTCTTGAAAGTCTCGGAGCGAAGATCAAAGAGGTGAAACTTCCGAACCTCAAGCATGCACTCAGCGCATATTATGTTATCTCTTCCGCCGAAGCATCTTCCAATCTTGCACGGTTTGATGGAATACGCTACGGTTATCGCAGTGACAATGCCGAGAGTCTGGAGGATATGTATCGAAACTCCCGTAGCGAGGGATTTGGAGCGGAGGTACAGCGTAGGATTATGCTCGGAACCTTTGCCCTTTCTTCCGGATATTATGATGCCTATTATAATAAGGCGTTGCAGGTGCGCACTTTGATAAAACGTGATTACGCAAATGTATTTGCCGATTGTGACAGTATCATTTCTCCTGTTGCGCCGACCACAGCATATAGGTTGGGAGAAAAAACGACTAATCCACTCGAGATGTATCTCGGAGATATATATTCAGTGCCGATCAATATTGCCGGCCTCCCTGCAATATCGCTTCCGTGCGGAACAGACTCAAACGGTCTACCGATTGGAGTTCAGCTAATTGGTGACATGTTGAGTGAGCCGAAACTGTATCAACTTGCGTATGCTCTGGAACAGGCAGTTGGAGGTGTAAAATGATAAAAGGCTATGAAATGGTTATCGGGCTTGAGGTGCATACTGAACTTGCGACCAAAACAAAGATATTTTGCAGTTGCAAGACCGACTTTGGTGCCGAGCCGAACACACAGTGCTGTCCGGTTTGTATGGGTATGCCTGGAACACTTCCGGTTCTTAATGGTCAGGTGGTTGAATATGCCGTCAAGGTCGGAATGGCTACCGACTGTACCATTCAGAAAAATTCAAAACAGGATCGCAAAAATTATTTTTACCCAGATCTGCCAAAAGCATATCAGATATCGCAATATGATCTGCCTCTCTGTGAAAACGGTCATGTAGACATCGAGACGAAGGATGGTACCAAACGTATCGGAATAACCAGAATCCATATCGAGGAAGATGCCGGAAAATTAGTACACGACGATAAATACGGCACCATGATTGATTGTAATCGTTGTGGTGTGCCGCTTATCGAGATTGTTTCAGAGCCGGATATTCGCAGTGCCGAAGAGGCGGTCGCTTATCTGCAAAAGCTGCGTGCTACCATAATATACACCGGCGTTTCAGAATGCCGTATGCAGGAAGGTGCGTTCCGATGTGACGTGAACCTGTCGGTCAGAAAAGCGGGTGAACCGTTCGGCACCCGTACCGAAATGAAAAACCTGAACTCCTTTGCATTTATCGCCAAGGCTATCGAATATGAATACAAGCGTCAGATTGATGCAATTGAAAGCGGTGAAACGATTGTGCAAGAGACACGTCGCTTTGATGCCGATTCCGGCAAGACCTTTTCGATGAGAAAAAAAGAAAATGCAAACGACTATCGCTATTTCCCCGATCCCGACCTACCTCTGATAACACTGGACGAGGCGACACTTGAAAAATACCGCAGTGAGATTCCAACATTGCCACATGAGCGCAAAAAGAGCTATGTGGATAACTATTCGCTGGACGGCGCTACTGCGGAGCTCATTGTGACCGACAAGGCGCGTGCCGATTATTTTGAAGAGCTTGCACCGCTGTGCAAAAATCCCAAGAATGCCGCAAACCTGTTGACGGTGGAGGTACTTCGACTGGTACAAGATGACGAAGAAATTGCTATCAGCCCGAACGCACTTGCCGAGATCAGCAACATGTTTGCCGACGAGGTAATCAACAGCAACACGGTGAAAAAGGTTATAAAAGCGGTGTTTGAGACAGCGGTGTCACCGAGTGAATATGTCGAGCAGAACAATCTTTGCCAGATAAATGATGATGTGGCTATCGAAAAACTGGTCGATGAGATACTCGCCGACAATCAAAAATCGGCACAGGACTATAAAAACGGAAAAACCAATGCGCTGGCGGCGCTCATCGGTCAAGCAATGAAGCGAAGCGGCGCAAGGGCAAATCCGGTGAAACTTAATGAGATCATGCTCGCGAGGCTCAATAATCCATCTTAGGAGAAAACAGCATGTACGACGTTGCAATTATCGGTGGCGGTATCTGTGGCTCTGCGCTTGCCTTCGAGCTGTCAAGATACGATATGAAATTATGTCTCATCGAAAAGGAAAATGACGTTTCGATGCGTGCTACACGCGCCAACAGCGCAATAATACATGCCGGATATGATCCCGGTCCGGGAACGTTGATGGCAAAATACAACGTCGAGGGATCTCGCCTTGCACAGCAACTTTGCGATGATCTATCTGTGCTTTATCGGCGTGTCGGCTCGTTGGTTCTCGCTTTTAGTGAAAAAGAGCACGAGACGGTGCAAAAGCTTTATGAGCGAGGGCTGAAAAATGGCCTTGAGTCATTGAGCATCTTGACAAAGCAAGAGGTTTTAGAACTGGAGCCGAATCTGTCGCAAGAGATTTATTCTGCACTCTATGCACCCGATTGTGCCATAGTCAGTCCATGGGAATTTTGCCTTGGACTCGCCGAAACCGCAGTGGAAAACGGGGTGGATATTCGCCTCGGAAGTGAAGTTACAGCGATTGAAAAGACCGACAAGGGTTTTCGCTTGACTACCGATAAAGGTGAAATATTTACAAAATATGTTATTAATGCCGCTGGTGTTCATGCCGACGACATCAACAAGATGGTGGGAGGAAGACCATTCGAGATCAAACCGTCAAAAGGGGAGTATTACCTGCTGGACAAAAGCCAAGGGGAGCTCATTAGCACGGTGGTGTTTCAGTGCCCGAATGAGCACGGAAAAGGTGTGCTGGTCGCACCGACCGTGCACGGCAATCTTATAGTCGGTCCGAATGCCGAGGACTGTGAGCCGGACGACACCTCTACTACATTTGAAGGGTTGACCTCGGTGCGAGAGCGTGCCGTGAAGTCATTACCCGGCATAAATCTGCGTGAAAACATACGCAATTTTGCCGGTATTCGTGCCACCTCCACCGAAGAAGATTTTATAATCGGAGAAGAGCCGGACGTTTTGGGATTTTTCAACGTTGCCGGCATCAAGTCACCCGGTCTTTCGTCGGCGATCGCGATCGCCAAAGATGTTGCGACCTCTGTGACAAAGAAATTTCAAGACCTATCGGAAAATCCGAATTTCAACTCAAAACGTAAGGTGGTGCGGATAAAGCATCTGACCAACGATGAGCGTAAAGAGGCGATAGCTAAAAATCCTTTGTATGGTCGAGTCGTTTGTCGCTGTGAGGGCGTCACCGAGGGCGAGGTGGTGGACGCCCTGCGCAGTCCCTTTATTCCGCCGACACTTGCCGCTGTAAAGCGCAGATGTTTTGCAGGTTCCGGCAGATGTCAGGGTGGCTTTTGCGGACCTAAGGTCATGGAAATAATCTGCCGTGAGCTGAATACAGCTCCGGAACAGGTGTTGCTGGACGGCGAGGGAAGCAACCTCGTGATCGGAAGAACAAAGGGTGGTGACGATGAAAACATATGATGTGATCATAGTCGGAGGTGGCCCTGCTGGACTTGCGGCGGCGGTGGGCGCAAAAGAGGGAGGCGCAAAGCGCGTCCTTGTCATTGAGCGCGATACAGAACTTGGCGGAATATTGAATCAGTGCATACACAACGGCTTTGGGTTGCACCGTTTCAAGGAAGAGTTGACCGGCCCTGAATATGCCGATCGATTTATTAAGATGATAGAGAAGAGCGACATTGAGGTGCTCTGTGATACAATGGTGTTGGAAATTTCACCGAGCCTAGAAGTGGTTGCAACCAACAAAGAACAAGGTCTTTTTACACTGCAGGGCGGAGCGATAGTGCTCTGCATGGGTTGCCGAGAGCGCACACGTGAGGCAATTGCCATTCCGGGTGATCGTCCGGCAGGGGTAATGAGTGCCGGCACAGCACAGTTATATGTAAACATGAAAGGCTATATGGTCGGAAAGAGGGTAGTGATACTCGGTTCCGGCGATATCGGACTTATTATGGCACGGCGTATGACGCTAGAGGGCGCAAAGGTGCTCGCCTGTGTAGAGTTGATGCCCTACTCCAACGGACTGACAAGAAATATCGTGCAGTGTCTGCATGACTATGATATACCGCTTTACCTTTCTCATACCGTCACAAAGGTGAACGGAAAAAATCGTCTGCAATCGATCGAGATCGCGCAGGTAGACAAGCGGCTTCAACCGGTTGAGGAAACAAGGCAGGTGATTGAGTGCGATACTTTGCTGTTGTCGGTCGGATTAATACCGGAAAATGAGCTGACACGCAAGGCCGGCATCACCATTGACCCGCGCACAAACGGCGCGGTGGTTTATGAAAACATGCAGACCGATACCGACGGAATATTTGCGGCGGGAAATGTCGTACACGTTCACGATCTTGTCGATTTTGTGTCACAGGAGAGTCACAGGGCAGGAATGTCCGCGGCGGAGTTTGCCGGTGGAGCCGAAAATGCTACGCAGAATGCCGCATTGGTGAAAAACGGTAAAGGGGTACGGTATACAGTTCCTCAAAAGATTCGCCGATCCACAAAAGAAAACAAGATCGAGATATATTTTCGTGTCGACAATGTCTATCGTGACATGGTCGTGCTGGCAAAATGCGATGGTAATATAATCGCTAAGGCAACTAGAGCGCATCTTGCACCGGGCGAGATGGAAAGAATATTGATCAATCAGAAGGATGTTGTCGCAGACGTTACGATAGAACTGGCAGAAAAGGGATAACGACATGAGAGAGCTGACATGTATAGTATGTCCGAAAGGTTGCGCTTTGACGGTGGACGAGAATTCTGACCCGATAGCTGTGAGCGGAGAGGGCTGCAAACGTGGCATAAAATACGGACGTGACGAGGTTGTCGACCCGAGACGGGTGTTAACGACGACTGTGAAGGTGAAGGACGGCACACGTGCCCGTGTGGCGGTCAAAACTGCACTGGCGATTCCCAAGCCGTTATTATTTGATGCGATGGACATATTGAACGAGTTGAATGTAGAGGCACCGATAAAGGTAGGGCAGACGGTGGTATGCGACCTACTAAACTGCGGAATCGATGTGGTTGCGACGGCGAACTGTAATAAAAGATATAGTGAGGAATGAGAAAGGAAACTTGAATGCTATCCAATATAAAAGGTGCTATCTTTGATCTTGACGGCACCATACTAGACTCTATGAAACACTTTGAAAACACCTCTTTTTTAACGGTCGACAGGTTTAAAATATCTATGCCGGACCGCAAGGACTTTTATGGCCTTGCAATACACGAGATGGCGGAGGTGATGCGCAGCAAGTACGGTGCGAGTGAAAGCGTGGAAGAGATTGTCGGCTTTATCAACTCGGTAGTGGAGGACGCTTTTTTCAACATTGTGCTACCCAAAGAGGGGGTAGAAAACTTTTTGGCCCACCTTAAATCAAGGGGTGTGAAGATGTGTATTGCTACACTCACCGACCGATATCTTGTTGAGGCGGCACTCACACGGTGTGGAATTCGTGATTATTTCAGCGAAATATTTTGCTGTGGCGAGGTTGGAGTAGGCAAAACCAGTCCCAAGGTCTATGATCTTGCCCTTGCCCATCTCGGCACCGAAAAACAAGAAACATGGATTTTTGAGGATTCGCTCTATGCGGTAGAAACCGCAAAAAAGGCGGGGTACAACGTTGTCGGCATAAAAGACGACAGCTCAAGCAAAAAAGAAACAGAAATTCGTGCATTGTGTGACGAGTTTTTTGAGCAATATCCGAGTGAGATTCAATAGTCATACCACCCAGAATCTACAACAGCAAAGCATATGGAATTCTGTTCAATCTTGTTGCTGACAATTATTTTTTCGCCTTGCTAAACGAAATTCCACCCACTTCGCCTTTGTGCGTATTTCAAAGTGTCTCAGCAATGGTCACTTCAATGTTCAAAGCGGATGCGTTTTTGATTTTTATTCGTGCCAAAATATTCTTTAGTCAGCCTCCTCACCTCGCCGGAAAGCAGTGCGAGAGCGAGGAGGTTTGGTATTGCCATCAAGCCGTTGAACAGTGACGATATGTCCCAGACGATGCGCAGTTGCAACACAGCGCCTAGAATCGTGAACAGCAGATAGGCCACCCGATAAGCCTTCACCGCACGTCCACCGAACAGTGTTTCAAAGCACCGCACTCCATATACGCTCCAAGCGAGCATGGAAGAATAGGCGAAAAGTGAAATCATAACAGCCATGACGATGGAGGTAACTTCGGTACCAAACACCGTTTCAAGACCGCCTATTGTTAGGTTAATTCCCACTGCATCGCCATACGGCACAAACACTCCACTCATCAGTATTACTAGGGCAGTGACTGTGCAGATGACAATAGTATCCACAAATACCTCCATTATGCCGAGCAGTCCCTGTTCTACTGCCGATTTTGAATCAGAGGAAGCATATGCTATCGGGGAGGTTCCAAGGCCTGCCTCGTTGGAAAAAATTCCGCGACCGATCCCAAGACGAAGGCAATGCATCATTGTAATTCCTGCCGCACCACCGACCGCCGACATTGGACGAAACGCCGAGGTGACAATCAGTGATATAGTGGGGATTAGATTGTTTAAGTTGAAGAGAATGACACAGGCGGCACAAAGAAGGTAGAGTACCGCCATAAAAGGCACCAATCGCTCTGCTATTGTTCCGACACTTTTCGCTCCGCCCGGCATGGTTATTCCTATCAATACCGCAAACACCGCCCCGACAGCAAGCTTGATCAACAACTCGTTTTCTGACATAGTCGGAGAAAAACGCACAGCTACGGCGGATATAGTTTCGGCCGCGGCATTCACCTGCGTCATGTTACCGGTGCCGAACACAGCAAGGCAACCAAACACAGAAAAAAGCAGTGCGAGCGGAGCAAATTGTTTGCCAAGTCCATTTTTTATATAGTACATTGGCCCGCCGACTTTTGTGCCGTTGCAACGATGTTCCCGATAGCGTATTGCCAGAACGATTTCGGAATATTTTGTTGCCATTCCGACAAACCCTGCGACCCACATCCAGAATATGGCGCCCGGGCCGCCCAGAGTTATTGCTCCGGCAACACCGACAATATTCCCGATTCCGATTGTGGCACCTAGCGCGGTGGCAAAAGATTGAAACGAACTGACAGAGTGCTTTTTTCTTTTACTGCGGGAAAGCGAAAGTCTGATATGCTGCAGTGCATCGGGGAAATGCAGGAACTGTACAAATCCGGTTTTGATGCTCAAAAAAACGCCGACACCGATGAGGAGAATCAGCATCGGCGTTCCCCAGAAAAAGTTGTTGAGCGTAGCTACAACATTTGCAAAGCAGTTCATTTGATCCCCTTCGTCCTGTAACTTTATTAAAAGCGGCTAAGACATTTTATGTTGACGACAAAAAAAATATGTCGTGAGTTTGTAGCTCACGACATATTTTTTTAGTGTAGTCATTAAATTTGGAAAACAATCAGCGATTGTCGAGCAAGAAATTCGTCTATCAAAGCGACGGACCAAGTAATACTTCAGTATTCCGATTGGTACAGGCATAGATAGTAGGATTTCATACCGTCAAGTCGCATAGGTTTATAATTTGTACGACTAATATTAAATTTGGACAGGCTTTTCGGTTTTGTTAGATTCGTTTATCATGTCCAGCAACCGAATACAATATGCCGCCGAATCGACATGGATATAATCGTCGGTGCCTTCAATAATGGCACGATGGAACCGGTTGATAGCCTCACCGTGTTCTGAACCGTAGTAAATCTTCGTGTCGCTTGAGACACGGTTTTCCGCCACCTCGTGGCGCTCGGTGCCCTGATGGTTGCAGCGATACAGTTTACTGTCGGCAATGCTCAAAATTTCTTTTTCGAAAACAAATTCAAGTTGTATTGACGAGTTGGTACAGTGGGCTATAGTTGCGAAAAAGACACCTTGTGCACCGTTTTTATAACGCAGTGACACCATTGCACTATCTTCAATCTCTGTCTCCTTCAAGGTAAAGTTGGCAGTTTTTGCCTCCAGTACTGCAATCTCACCGCCGAGATGATAGAGCAGATCCAGTGTGTGAATCGCCTGATTGATGATAGCTCCGCCGCCCGATTGTGCCATGATTCCACGCCAGGGAGCGTCGATATAGTACTGCGAATTTCGACACCAAGTCACAATGCCTTTTGCGCCGATAAACTCACCGAGTTCGCCGCTATCTATAAGTTTTTTTGCACTGATCGTGGTCTCGTTATAGCGATTTTGAAGACAAACACCAATCTTCATGCCATGCTTTTCTTCAAGATCAAACATCTCACGGCACTGGGAGTAATTGAGTCCGAGTGGCTTTTCAACAAAAACATTAATGCCTTTTTCGGCACAAAGCTTTGTGAGCGGGAGATGCAGATAGTGTGGGAGACAGATATGGACACAGTCAAGTTGTTCGCCATCAAGCATTTCTACCGCCTCGGTATAGCAAGCCACACCTTCATAGTCGGCGAAACGTGTGCTATCGATGTCGCAAACTGCGACCAACTCTGCCAAAGCACTGTTTTCAATCATCCGTCTGTGTACAGTCGAGATGATTCCGAGACCTATAATAGCTACCTTTAACATTGTAGCCCTCCTGTTAAATTATCCTTTGACCTGTTTTACCAGAGCGGAAAAGGAGGCGGGATCGCTGATTGCGAGCTCTGACAACATTTTGCGATTTAGCTCGATACCGGCCTTTTTCAGACCGTTCATGAAGGTGGAGTAGTTCATGCCTTCTGCACGACAGCCAGCCGAGATACGGGTGATCCACATGCGACGGAAGTCACGCTTTCTTTGTTTACGGCCGATATATGCGTAGTTGCCGCTCTTCATGACCTGCTGTTTGGCCATTTTAAAATGCTTACTCTTGCTACCGAAATATCCTTTAGCGAGTTTTAATACCTTTTTTCTGCGCTTACGTGTCATAGTCGCGCCTTTAATTCTTGCCATTGTACATCGTTCCTTTCTGTTTGTTCTTTTATCGATGTCGTATTATGACGGCGGTAAAAGAACCGATGCTCGAAAACTTGTTTCGAGGTGTGTTACTCGTAAATAGATAATTCGTTATGCGTACGGAATCATCTTCTTGATGGCTGCCGTGTTTGTTGTATCGGCATATCCGCCCTTACGCAGTCTGCGTTTTCTCTTGGTTGACATCTTGGTCAGAATGTGACTGCGGTTAGCACTTCCGCGCTTTACCTTTCCGTTTTTAGTCAGTGAAAAACGTTTTTTTGCGCCGGAATGGGTTTTGATTTTAGGCATGTTACAGTTCCTTTCCGCACTTCCCACAGCATTCGAGCAAATCAGATCGCCCGAACTTTGCAAAGGCAGTGCATTGACGTGAGCTTCATCCGAACATTGAGGCAGGACAAGCTCCTTCTTTTATTGTTTTTTTTGTTTTTTATCGGGCGACACACGTGACAATATCATCGTCATGCTACGGCCCTCCAATTTTGGGTTTTTCTCCGCGGTGGCGATATCTTCGAGTTCCTGTGCGAAACGACGCATGACGTCGGCACCGAGGTTGGTGTGAGACATTTCACGACCCCTGAAACGGATAGAGCACTTCACCTTGTCTCCACTCTCCAGAAATTTTCTGGCGTGGTTGAGCTTGGTATTGAAGTCGCCGATATCGATGTTTGCGGAAAGTCGAATCTCTTTCAGTTCGGTGACATGCTGGTTTCTGCGTTGCTCCTTGTCACGCTTTTGCTGTTCAAAACGATACTTGCCGTAATCCATGATCTTGCAGACCGGCGGATTTGCGGTCGGCGCGATCTTCACGAGATCGAGGTTCTTGGATTTGGCACGTTCCAGTGCGTTTACGGAACTCATTATGCCGAGCTGGCTGCCGTCGTCATCGATAACTCGCAGCTCCTTGTCACGAATAGCTCCGTTCAGCTCCGCATCTTTTTTGCCTGTTGCGATAAAAAAACACCCCCTTACAAAATAAAAAACAACCGTAAAAACAGTTGCACAAAAGTAAAGCCGTGTTGGCTGAAACTATTGACCCGCTACCCAAAATTGGTGGCAAAGGTGAGATGTGTTCACATCTGCTTTGTTTTTACTTGTATATATTAACACGATAGAACTGATTTGTCAAGTGGTTTTGCGGTCTTTGACATAAAAACCTGTCTGTTTGGCAAAAAAACAACAGTTTTTTTCTTCGACAAAAAGGTTGACATTTTTTGATTATATGATATAATATTTGAAACGAAACGAAAATGCGGAGCGAATAGACAATGAAGTTTAATGCAAACACATACAAAACTATACCTCATATATCCTCATCGTTTTTGTTTTATTTTTCTATTTTTTAATTACTATCAACGCTATCGGCGTTGATATTTTTTTGTGAAGAAAGGAACAGTGTAAAATGCCAAAAAGAACAGACATCGAAAAAATTATGGTTATCGGCTCCGGCCCAATCGTCATCGGTCAGGCGGCCGAGTTTGACTATGCCGGAACTCAGGCCTGTATAGCCTTGAAAGAAGAAGGGTACAATGTTGTGCTCATAAACTCTAATCCTGCCACCATCATGACCGACACCAACATGGCGGATAAAGTATATATGGAACCGCTCACCCTTGAATATGTTGCACGTATCATTCGTCGCGAGCGTCCCGATGCGATTGTTCCCGGAATCGGTGGACAGACCGGACTCAACCTTTGTATGCAACTTGCGAAAAAAGGCATACTGGAAGAATGCGGCGTTGAAATTCTCGGAACCTCAATCGATTCTATCGGCAAGGCGGAAGACCGTGAGCGTTTCAAACAACTGTGTATCGACATCGATGAGCCGGTCATTGCAAGTGACATCGCACACACCACACAAGAGGCAATGGCGGTTGCCGAGAGAATCGGTTATCCCGTTGTTGTACGTCCTGCGTTCACTCTCGGTGGAACCGGTGGCGGGTTTGCTTATAATGAAGAGGAGTTGATTGCGCTGTGTGACAACGGGCTCGCACTCAGTCCGGTAAAACAGGTTTTGGTAGAGAAAAGCGTAAAAGGCTATCAAGAGATCGAGTTTGAGGTTATGCGTGACAAGACCGACCTCGCCATCTCTATATGTGACATGGAAAACTTTGATCCGGTCGGAATCCACACCGGTGACTCCATCGTGTTTGCTCCATGCATGACCTTGCGAGAAGAACAGTTTGCCGTACTGAAAGCATCGGCACTGAAAATCATACGCGCCCTTAAGATTGAAGGTGGCTGTAACATCCAGTTCGCACTGAAACCCGGCACTACCGAATACTATCTGATTGAGGTTAATCCTCGTGTTTCACGCTCCTCTGCCCTTGCTTCTAAGGCGACGGCATACCCCATCGCGCGTGTCACCGCAAAGATTGCGGTCGGCTTGACATTAGACGAGATCAACCTCAGCGGTATCCCTGCTTCTATCCCACCCGCTATTGACTACAAAGTCGCTAAAATGGCACGTTTCCCATTCGACAAATTCACCGATGCATCCCGTGAACTTTCTACCCAGATGAAAGCTACCGGTGAGGTCATGAGTATCGGAACTAACCTGATTGAGATATTGCTCAAGTCGGTAAAAGGACTCGAGGCGGGCGCACAGCATCCGCAAAAAGAGCAATATGTAAAGATGACAAAAGAGCAGTTACTCGAGGATATAGCCACCCCGACCGATGAGCGTATTTTCACACTCTGCGAAGCGATCAGAAAGGGTGCAACCGCAACCGAAATTGCCGATATCACTGCCATCGCTTTGCCGTTTGTGCAGGCACTTTGTGAGATGGTGGAGTTTGAGAAAAAGATTGCTCAAAACGGCACCGATCCCGAGGTGTTGGCAGAGGCAAAACGTCTTGGTTTCGGTGATGCCTATATAGCCGCTGCTACCCAAAAGACCGAGAAAGAGATTTTTGAACTTCGCCGTATCCATAACATCATGCCGTCCTATCGCATTGTAGACAACTGCAAGCATCAGCAAGAATATGTCCCGTATTTCTATGCTAACTACGGTGGTGAAAACGAAAACATCATAACCGACCGTGAAAAGGTTCTCGTGATCGGTTCCGGTCCGATTCGTATCGGACAGGGTGTCGAGTTTGATTACTCGACAGTTCATGCCGTTTGGGCGATCAAGAAAAGCGGTTATGAAGCTATCATTATAAACAACAACCCCGAGACGGTTTCCACCGACTTTACTACTGCTGACAAGCTCTATTTCGAGCCGATCACCATCGAAGATGTGATGAACATTGTGGAGCTCGAAAAACCTAAGGGTGTTATAGTCACCTTGGGCGGTCAGACTGCTATCAACCTTGCCAACGGGTTATCCGAGTACGGTGTCAACATCATCGGAACCGACAATAAAGCGATCGAACTTGCCGAGAACCGTGACAGTTTCGAAAAAATCATGACACGTCTTGATATACCTCAACCGCTCGGACGTGCGGTACACAACATCGAGAGTGGCATTGAGGTTGCAAACTCTATCGGCTATCCGGTCTTGGTTCGCCCCTCCTATGTTCTCGGCGGACGTGCGATGCAACTTTGTCATAGCGAAACAGAACTCAAACGCTATCTGCAAACCGCCGTCAACGTCAACACAGAGCAACCGGTTTTGGTTGATAGATACATCGCAGGAAAAGAGCTGGAGGTCGACGCTATCTGTGACGGCACCGATGTGTTTATCCCCGGCATCATGGAACATGTCGAAGAGACCGGTGTTCACTCCGGCGACTCGATGAGCATCTATCCGCCCTACTCGGTCGACGAAGAAGTGTGCAAAAAAATTGTCGATTATACCGTGAAATTAGGGCTCGGAATCGGCATTGTCGGACTGTATAACATACAGTTTATTTTGGACAGTAATAACGATGTGTATATTATTGAGGTCAACCCACGTTCTTCGCGTACCGTACCGTTCATCTCAAAGGCAACCGGTCTGCCGATTGCGGGAATTGCCACCAAGGTTATGCTGGGTGAATCGTTGGCATCACAAGGGTTCAAGACAGGTCTTGCCGAAAAGGCGAATCGCTGGTATGTCAAGGCTCCGACCTTCTCATTCTCAAAAATTCATAAATTGGATGCACGTCTCTCGCCCGAGATGAAATCTACCGGCGAAGCGATCGGATATGATCACAGCATAAACCGCGCACTATACAAAGCGCTTCAGGCGGCAGGCACAAAGGTTCAAAATTTCGGAACTGTATTTGTCACGCTTGCCGACCGCGACAAGGAACTTGCCTTGCCTCTTATCAAGCGGTTCTATGACCTTGGATTCAACATTGAAGGAACAAAAGGAACGTCGGAAGTTCTGCGCAATAACGGAATTAAAACAAGGGTACGCAAAAAGTTTAGTGATGGTTCGAACGAGATTGCCGACGCTATTTCAAAAGGCTTTGTAACCTATGTTATCAACTCGTACAGCGATGTGGGCAACACCGAAGTTGTGAACGATGGTTATCTTATCCGCAGGGCTGCGGTTGAAAACGGCGTGAATATCTTCACTTCGCTTGAAACGGTTAACGTTTTGCTGAATGTGCTGGAGGATATAACTATAACAGTGTCTACCATAGACAGCGACCTTTAATCAATATATTACAAGCAACTAAGCACACAATAAATAAAGGACGGACAATGTTCTTGTCCGTCCCTTATTGTTTATAGGCAAATTGATTATAAACCATTGAATTACAACTACAGATAATATGAATTGGCGTTTTCCGATGAAAAGAAATTAGAAATTTATTTGAAATTTGCGTGAAAGTGCTTGTAATTTGCGCGTTGTGACTGTATCATATAATGGTATATGAACCAGAGGAATTTTAATGAGACAAACTGCAGTGAGAAACACACTACTGTGCCTAAGTGCACTTTTTATATTGATTGGCTGCGCATCGCAAACAACAAACTATGAAGAAACAACCTCAACCAAACGATCTACAGGAGAGGTACTCTTTACCGATGGCGAGATCACAATGCTTGCGACAAACACTGTAACTATACGTACCGAGAATGGTATGGAATACTGTTTTGCCATGGACGAGAATACCGAACTTGGAGAAGAGGAATTGGCGGTTGGCATTACAGTAACCATTAGCTATTCTACCGACGGCGAAAATTCAATGTTGGCACTATCGGTTATTGAGAATGAACAGCTGGACCAAAATGCATAATTATGCATCTTGAGAGTCACACAACAGAAAGGACGACAAGTGATGGAAATAACCTATAAAAAGGGGACGGTGGCATGCGTATATGAGCGAGAGCGTTGTCATCTATCCAATCGAGATCGTCTGATATTTTATCGTGATGGCAGGATCAAGTTCGAGACCTACTGTTACGGCGAGGCGGCGACATTAACCTTTGAATGTTTTTCCGCTGCGCCGATGACACAGGATGGCAAATTGAGCTGGCCGGATAATATCAAACCGCCTCGCGAGATTACGCCTCCGGCATATATTCGTGAGCTTTCATTTGAGAAGTTGACGGTAGAGAATTTTCAATTCATATGGAACAGGGTGGAAGATCGCTCTACCGATACTGCAAACGGATATGGATTCATTAGGTCTTTGATACTTAAAACAAAGAAGTGAACACTTAATTTTGCATTGAAACAGAAAAAAATTTATATTCATGTTGACTTTTAATCGTCGTCGTGGTAAAATACCCTAGTAGATATAATTAAATTATATTTCGGCCGTGGAGAAATACTCAAGTATGGTCGAAGAGGCGCCCCTGCTAAGGGCGTAGGTCGGGTAACCGGCGCGAGGGTTCGAATCCCTCTTTCTCCGCCAAAAAACACAGCATGTCCCGAATGAACATGAGGGTTATGTTGTGTTTTTCTTTTGGTGGAGAAGGACAAGTCGAACCCTCAGGTTCTGAATCCCTCTTTCTCCGCCACGTCGCTGTGAACTTCACTAAGTTCACAGCGATTTTTTGCACAGCAAAAAAACACTGTTCACACCGTTGCGTAACAGCTCCTTTTCCGACAAAAAGCTATGCTTTTTGTCGGTTTCATTTGGCGCGAGAAAGGGGATTGCGAACCGGCGTGGAGAGTCTTGTGAGCGGTAGCGAGCAAGACACGACGAGGGAGCGATAGCGATCGCGACCGAAAGATTTTTGCGTATCGGCAAAAATCTTAGCCTTGCGATGCGCTGTTTGTGTCGCTCACACTCGAAGGACGTACAAATGAGTTTATGTTTTTCTTATTGCAGGCAAATATTTGCCTGTGTTTTTTTGTACAAACCTTGACAATTATATCGTCGGACGGTATAATGCAATATATCGGTTAACGATATAACGTCAATGGATATAACGGAGAGCGTACTATGGGTGATACTCGAAACCCTGCACTGACAGAAGCGGTATTTTATATTTTACTTTCCATACAAAGTCCACTGCATGGATATGGTATTATGCAAAACATTGAAAAATTATCTCATGGCAGAGTAAAACTAGCGGCAGGAACTCTTTATGGGGCAATCAATGCAATGCTTGAAAAACGCTGGATTGTTGCGGTTGAAAGCAAAGAAAGTAGCAGAAAAAAAGAATATCAGATTACAAGTTTAGGCATTGAAGTTGTTAAAGCGGAGACACTCAGGCTAAATGAACTTTTAGAAAATGCAAAATTAGTTATAGGGGTTGATACATTATGAGAAAAACAATTCATAAATGGTGTGGTATAGAAATGCGGATTTTCTTGAATGCACTATAAAGTAGCGCTGCCCTACCTTACCGGTTTGTCGCAATATATCGAAAATAATTACAATAAAGTTGTGGATTGCTATTGACAAAATTCAGTTTCAAGGCTATAATGTAAAAGTAAACGCCTTTACAGTTGTCGCAAACGGAGGGAATTTGTGGGAAAAGATCTGAACCTGTCGGTTCTGCTGGATTTTTACGGCGATATGTTGACCGACAAACAGCGAGATGTTATGCAACAGTATTATAATGATGACCTTTCACTCGCCGAGATCGCCGCAAATTTCGGCATAACCCGACAAGGAGTGCGAGATTCCATAAAGAGAGGGGAACACTATCTGCTGGAGCTGGAGAGCAAGGTTGGATTCGCAAATAAATACTCGGTCATCCAAAGAAATGTGGAGCAGATTGCACGGCTGGCAAAGGATATTGGTTTTTACAACGACAAGAGTTACAGCTCGTCCCCTGAAATATACCGTAACGCACAGGAAATAGTGCGATTGACAGACGAGATCAAAGAATAGTTTTGACTGTATACATATGAAAGGATAGGACAAAGGTTTGGCATTTGAGGGATTGACCGGTCGTCTTGCCGAGACGTTCAAGAAACTTCGAGGACGCGGTAAGCTGTCGGAAAATGATATAAAACTCGCTATGCGTGAGGTGCGTCTTGCTTTGCTTGATGCCGACGTCAGTCTTCCGGTGGCGAAAAACTTTATAAACGATGTGACACAGCGTGCTATTGGTGCCGAGGTCATGACCAGCTTGACACCTGCACAGCAGGTCATCAAGATTGTGGGCGACGAACTCACCGCCTTGATGGGTAGTGAGGTTTCTCGTGTGCATATCAACTCAAAACCACCCACCGTGCTTATGCTTTGTGGTCTGCAGGGTACCGGTAAAACCACCCATGCCGCAAAACTCGCAAAACATTTTATAAAACAAGGGCATCGACCCTTGTTAGTTGCCTGTGATATCTATCGTCCTGACGCTATCGACCAGCTCAAGGTTGTCGGTGAGGCTGCGGGTGCTACTGTGTTTGAAATGGGACAGACCAATCCGGTCGAGGTTGCAAAGGCGGGATACAAGCACAGCCGTGACTACGGTCATGACATAATAATTCTCGATACCGCCGGCCGACTTCAAATCGACGGTGAGTTGATGCAGGAGCTTACCAATATTAAAGAGGCGGTTAATGTAGACGAGACACTTCTTGTGGTAGACGCTATGTTGGGTCAACAATCGGTATCGGTCGCTAAAGAGTTTCTTGACAAGGTCGGACTGGACGGAGTTATCCTTGCAAAGTTGGACGGCGATGCGCGAGGCGGTGCGGCACTCTCGGTCAAGGCGACTACCGGAAAACCGATCAAGTTTGTCGGTACCGGCGAAAAGATTGACGCACTGGAACCGTTCTATCCCGAGAGAATGTCCAGCCGAATCCTCGGCATGGGCGACATAATGTCTCTTATCGAAAAGGCGCAGGAGATGGAGAGTGACAAAAAACTCTCGGCAGAAAATCTTGCGAAAGGTAAGTTTGACCTCAACGACATGTTGGAACAGCTTCAAGGCGTGAAGAAGATGGGCGGACTCGGAGCGATTGTTTCTATGATACCGGGCGCCGGTAAGATAAATCCCGACGATGTTGACGACAAACAGCTCGTTTACATCGAGGCGATAATAAATTCTATGACCAAGAAAGAGCGTGCAAAACCATCAATTATAGATCCCAAGCGCAAACGCCGGATTGCGGCAGGAAGCGGAACCGATGTGCCGCAGGTAAACAGGTTGCTCAAACAATATTTTGAGATGGAGAAGATGATGAAACGCTTCACCAAAAACCCAAGAGCCTTGAAAAATATGGCAAGGCAGATGGGTATCTAATCGTCAGTATTGCGTAGGAGACGCAGTATATATATTATGTTTTTTGAAAGGAACAAAAATCTATGGCAGTAAAAATTCGTCTGCGTCGTATGGGCGCAAAAAAATCCCCGTTCTATCGTATCGTTGTTGCCGATTCACGTTTTCCCCGTGACGGACGTTTCATTGAAGAAATTGGCTTCTATGATCCGACCAAAGAGCCGGCAGATGTGAAAATCGATGCCGACAAAGTGCGCAGCTGGCTTGCCAACGGAGCACAACCGACCGATACAGTCAGAGCTTTGATCAAACGTCACAACATTCTGGGTTAAGAGGTGATATTTGAAAGAGCTACTGATAATAATTGCCAAGGGGCTTGTTGAGGACAAGGACGCGGTCAGTGTGACCGAGCGCCGTGCCGAAGACGGTACCGTTGTTTTCGGACTGTCTGTCGCACCGGACGACATGGGTCGTGTCATCGGCAAACAGGGCAGAATCGCCAAGGCTATTCGGACCGTGATGCGTGCTTCAGCGGTGCGTGGCGGCGAGAAGGTAATGGTAGAGATTGATTGAGCGCATACATATCGGCGACCTAGTATCGCCACACGGCATCAAGGGTGAGGTTAACCTCTATGTGATAGCCGATTCGCCGGATTTTGCACTTCAGTTTGAGCGGTTTTTTGTCGACGACACCGAAATTCGGGTTGTCGACAGCCGCATACACAAAAATGTAGTGATCCTGCGTTTAGAAGGGGTGGACAGTCGCAACAAGGCAGAAGAACTTGTGGGCAAGTCGCTCTTTTTTGAGCGTAATGATGCCGAGCTGGACGAAGGACAATACTTCATTGTCGATATCATTGGCTTTGCCGTTGTCGATATAGACAGCGGTGAACACTATGGCAACATTGAAAAGGTAGATAATTTTGGTTCGACCGATATCTATCACATCAAAAACGATAAAGGTCAAATTTTCCTATTCCCGGCCGCTCCTGCCTTTGTAAAGGAGCGGGACTTTGAGGCGAAAGTGATCAAAATATCACCGATCAAAGGAATGTTTGACGACGAGGCGGAAGAAATTTCATGATTCGTATTGATATTGCAACGATATTTCCCGATATATGTGAGGGTTATCTCGGTGAGAGCATTACCGGAAGGGCCGCTCGGTCGGGGATAGTACAGCTTCATTATCACAACATTCGGGATTACAGTGACAATATCCATCGAAAAACGGACGATGAGCCGTTTGGCGGTGGCCATGGCATGATCATGACGCCGGAGCCCATTGCACGTTGCTGTGAGGAGGTGGAGCGCTCGGCAAACAGTCGGCCGCATCGTATCTTCATGACAGCACAAGGGGAGCGGTATAATCAGCAGACAGCGAAGCGTCTAGCATCGCTACCTCACATTATGCTGATCTGCGGACGGTATGAGGGCATTGATCGAAGAGTAATCGATGCTTTTTGTGACGAGGAAATCTCGATTGGTGATTTTGTATTGACCGGCGGCGAGGCGGCGGCGATCTGCATTGCAGATAGTATTATCCGATTGCAAGAGGGTGTGTTATCTTCACCGCAAGGGGTGCAAAACGAGAGTCACTATCAGCCCGGATACCTTGAACATCCACAGTATACACGGCCTGCCGTTTGGCGTGGAAGAGAGGTTCCGGAGGTTTTAAGAGGTGGAAATCACCGATTGATCGAGGAGTGGAAGAGCGAAAATGGCAAAGGATAACGTTCTGAATATTGTAAAGAGGGTGCTATATATTGTGGCAACTATAGTTGGGCTTTGCGTTGCGGCGGCATTTTTTGCTGCGGTGCTGTATGCTTTGAATAGCGGCATGATTGAAGATTTTCTTTACAGTGAAGCTTTTAAAGGCCTTGATCTCGGCATAGAATACTATGAAAAATATGAGCATCAATTATTTGATATATTTGACGCAATGATGGAGAGGTTGCAGGGGACAGAGCCACCGGAAGAGTTGATTGATCCAGCCGCTGTTTCATTTTCATAGCATCACGAATGATATCGGTGCGATAGCGCCGAAAGAATGAATAGGTTGATTTAGGTCTTTTTCGAACACAGGGAATATCCAAAATCATGAAAAGTTTTTTGAAGAGCAAACGTTTTGCGGCGCTGATCGTGGCGGCGGTATTGATACTGGCACTGATGGGATATGCAGGCAGTATCGACCGCCCGACGACGGCGCCTCAACGTTTTATTGTCAGTGTGATGACACCGATGTTGCGGTTGAGTGAGGCAAGTGTCGGCAATCTACTTGGCTATTTCGACAATGTTCTTCGTGCCGACGATATTGCCAAAGAAAACACAGGACTGAAAAGTGAGATCGCTTCACTGCAAAAGCAGGTGGTGTTGTATGAAGACATGCTGGCAGAGACACAGCAATCGGCACAGGCAGAGGCGCTTGCCATTCAATTTCCGCAGGAGGAGTTGATTGCGGCGACGGTGGTTGGTCGTGATCCGATATCCGGCTTTGAGCAGTTTACGCTCGATGTCGGAAGTGAGAGTGGGGTTGTGAAGGGCGACATAGTCATTTCAGAAAACGGACTCTGTGGTATTGTGGATGAAGTCGGCATCGGTTTTTCCACCGTTCGCACTATTCTCAGTCCTTCTCTCAATGTTTCGGCACTTCTCAGTTCTTGTCGTGAGACAGGCATTGTAACGGGCGAGGCGTCGAGGGTAGAGCGGGACGAGACGACATTGACATTACTGTCCGCCTCTACCGAGGCATCGATTTCCGAGCTGGTGGTGACCTCCGGTGAGGGTGGTGTTTTTCCGGAAGGGCTCATTATCGGAACGGTGGCATCGCTGGAACTTTCGATCGGCGGCAAGACTATGACAGCTGTGCTCGACACGGCAGAGGATATCAGTCGTGTTTCGTCTGTGTTTGTTATTTCAAATCAGGGAATCGAAGATTGAAAAAAATATTGGATATAATATTGCAGAACCTGACAATACCGATAGGGGTGTTGTCGGTTCTGTTTTGCTTTGTCCTGCAACAGACACCGGGACTTTTTGAAATAGGCGGTGTAAAACCGATTCCTTTGGTTCCTGCCGTGCTGGCGCTTTCTGCAACGTCAAGAGCCCCGACGTTTAGTGCTCTCGTGGGGCTGGTCGCAGGTTTTGCTTGGGAGATCGCGGCGGGTCGTATAGTAGGATATTTTGCGCTGTTTTTGATGATCAGCGCCGCTTTTGTTGCAGTTTATTGGCAGCGAGACGGGCTCTCGGCGGTTAACTTCATATTACATAGCACCCTTGCGGTAGCGATTATTTGTTTGAGCGATCTGCTTGTTTCAGAATACTTGATGGGATACAGTTCGGTGACAGCCACCTTTTCGCTTCATACCCTGCCAACGGTGCTATATACCGGCTTTGTCTCGCCGATAATCTATCTACTTTGCAATCTTCCAAACTATCTGCACGAGCGTTCGCTCTATGTGCAGGAGGAGGAATATGAGGAGTAGACGAAACATTTTTATGTTGCTGACCATTGTCGTATTCTGTGTGTTCGGACTTCGTACTTTGCAGTTGACGGTGGTGAACGGAGAGGAGCTTCATGAGCTAGCCAAGGATGCCGTGATGTATCGTTATACGGTTGAAGCGGACAGGGGAGAGATACTGGATCGAAACGGCATTTCGCTCGTGCAGAACGAGACGAGCTTTGATCTTATCATTGAGCGGGCTTTTTTGCCGCCCGATGAGCTCAATGAAACGCTGTATAATCTTCTTACTATATGTGATGATCTGGGATATGTTCCAGATTCACTCTACTATTCAAACGATGAATATGCCGAGTTGGTGGAACGATACGGTCTTGAAGAATACACTGAACCGATGCAAAGCAAAATTTGTGGCATAAGAGGCCGCATGGAACTTTATGAATACAGCTACATCACCCCCTATAAGTTTGCGAGCGCAGTTTCGGACGAGCTGCTACACCGAGTGTTGGAAAACAGTTCTCTACTCATGGGTGTCAGTGTGCGGGAAAGCTCGGTTCGTGAAGTGATTTACGGTGATCTGATGCCCCACATTCTCGGCTCGGTGGGGCCGATATACCCTGAGGAGTTTGAAGAACTGCAGGAGCTGGGTTATGCACTGGACGACACTCTGGGACGAGATGGTCTGGAGCGTGCATTTGAGGAGCAATTGCGAGGCCATGAGGGTGAGTGGGTAGTCGAAAGGAGTGTCGACGGAGAACCGCTATCGTTGACTGTGCTCCGTCCGACCGTGCCGGGCGACGATCTATTGCTCACCATAGACAGTGACCTGCAACAGGCGACGACAGACTCGCTGAGCAGGTTGATGGAAAGATTGTCTGACAAGACAGGAGAGCAGATAACGAACGGCGCAGTGGTGGTGATAGAGGTGGATAGCGGAGGTGTTCTTGCCGCGGTGACAGCGCCGTCCTATGATCTGAACACGTTGAATGAAAATTATAACGAGCTGTTGGAGAATCCCGAAAATCCGCTTTTTAATCGGGCTTTAATGGGCTTATATCGCCCCGGCTCTTCCTTCAAACCGCTGGTCGGTGTCGAGGCTATTGTTGCCGGCGTGGTAGATCCAATTGATACCGTCTACTGTTCAGGGGTTTATACCCATTATTCCGATGTTGGGTTTACTCCGAATTGTGCCGGAATTCACGGCAGCGTAAATCTTCATCGAGCGATAGAGCACAGCTGTAATGTATATTTTTATGAAATGGGTCGCAGGCTTGGAATCGAAAGCTTTTCCGATACCGCATTTGAAATGGGGCTTGGCCAGCCGAGCGGTGTCGAAATACCGGAGGCGACCGGTTTTTTATCAACGCCGGAGCAACGGGAGATCATGGGCGAAGAATGGTTTGTCGGCGACGTAGTGCAGGCGGCGATAGGGCAGGGTGATATCTCGGTCACACCGATTCAGATGGCTGTCTATGCTGCAACACTAGCGAGTAACGGACGTGTGCCGACAGCACATTTTGTGCAACAACAAACATTGGAACAAAAACCATCGGTATATCTTGATCACGAGGTGTATGATCTTATAAGAGATGGAATGGTTGCCGCTTCCGGACAAGGGCAATCGGCGATATATCTTTCTCAACTGCCGTTTGATGTGGCAAGCAAGACCGGCACTCCGCAAGGGGTGGACGGACAGTATGACGGCACCATAATAGCCTACGGCCCTGCCGATAACCCTGAAATTGCCATTGCGGCGGTTGTGGAGAAGGGGCAGGACGGATATGAACTTTCAGAACTGGTTCGAGACATCTTCCTTGCATACAGTGGTGACAACGAAAGTTTTGCGACGATACCGACCTATAATGACATGCAATAATCTGCCACAGCTATTGCGTTTTGGCTTATAATTTGATACAATAAACAAGGACATAATACAAACCGAAAGGAATGTTGATAGATGAAAGCAAATATAAAGGTTCATAAGTCACAGGCAAAGAAAGACGATGTTGTTTATCTCTCGATCGGCATGATTGTAAAAAACGAGTCGAGATATCTTCGACGTTGCCTTGCGGCGTTGACCGAGCTTTTGCGTGAGACAAACGGCGAGCTGATCATTGTCGATACCGGCTCTAGTGACGACACGGTGGAGATTGCAAAGGAGTTTACCGACAAGGTCTATTTTTATGAGTGGACAGGTGATTTTGCCGCCGCCCGAAATGAATCGCTTCGACGTGCTGTCGGCAAGTGGTTTATGTTTGTGGACGCCGACGAAATTTTCGAGTCCACAAAAGGCATTGCCCAGTTTGTGACAACCGATCAGCCGGAGTGTTTGTCGCTTGGCGCATATAATATACGCAACCTAATCCGTCGTGACAGTAACGAGTATGTGGATGCGACACTGTTTCGTATCCATCGCATGTACCCCGAGATTAAATTCGAACACCAAATACATGAGAACATCTCGGTACGCCCCGGCTCAAACGCTCTGTTTTTGAACGATGTACTCTGTATCCATTATGGTTATTCCGATGAGCTGAGCAAGGCAGAGACAAAGGCAAAAGAAAGGCGCAACACCGAACTTTTGGAAAACGCACTGGAAAAAGATCCGGAAAACACCCACTATCTTTTACACTATACTCGTGAGTTTAAGGTGATTAAAAGTGACTATGAACGTCAGATGGAGTACATTGAAAGGGGAATCAAGTGTTCTGTCGGAAAAGATACTCACCCCGCTTTTCTCACCGGCAAAATTTTAAAACTTCACCTTTATGAAAAATACGAAGAGGGAAAAAAGGCGTATCTTGAATTCATTGAACAGCATGACGATGCAATTTTCAGTGATATTGACTGCAGCTATTTTACCGGCATGAATGCTTTTATTAAGCAAGATTATCCTACAATTATTATTGCGATTCAGCGGTATCTCAAGGCATATGCGCTGTTTGAAAAAAATGCCATTGCGACCCCCGACTTTGCATTTAATCCACAGACAAAATTGTCTGAGATCAACAAAGCGGAGGCTGTTGCAGTCCTCGCATATGCACGTTATAAAGAGGGCGATGCGAGCGACATGAAGCGCTTCACCGAACTTGCCGATCACTCGGTCGGCATTCCAAGGGAGGGACGCTCCGTTACAATCGAAACCTTCCTAAACTATTGTATCGAGGAAGAGGACTTTGCCCAGATTCCGAAACTTTACCGTCAAATCATGGATAACGACAGTTTGCGTGAGTTTATGGAAAAACGCCTTAGCGGCATGACAAATGAAGAGGAACGGCGCATGAATATAGCGCAGTTGTTCTGTAACGCATTTAAAGGCGATGAGACAAAGTTCATCGAGATGCAATTTATTCTTTGCGGCAAAAAAGATTACAAGGTGCTTTTTGCGCAAGACAAGGAAAAAAACACTTCTGTCGCCCCCGATCTTTTGATGATGATGTTGCGGCAGGGCGATTCACTTTCCGAGATTGTCGAATATCTTCCCGATCTTGCATCGCTTGAAAGTTGTGCCGCAATTACGGCAAAACGATACGACGGGTTTGACCGCACCGTGTATGAATATGTACGCACCGTCGGTTGCCCGAGTGAACTGCGACAACTTTTTGCCTTTCATGCTCTTTGCCTTGCGGCAAACAGAATACAGATGCTGGAACCGCAGGAACTGCACACACTATTTGTTCTTTATGCCGAGGCACTGCATGAAGAGATGAAACTAATGTATCAACCGACCATGTTCCGACCGGAAAACATGGAACTTTTACCGCCGAAATATCAATTTGCATATCGCATGAATGCGGTTAAGACTTCACTCGCCGACAACGACTATATCATGGCGGTGCGCAATCTAAAAAGTGCACTTTTCATTCAAAAAGAGTTCGTGAGTGACATTGAATACTACTCCGGAGAGGTGCAAAAGAAACAAAAAGAATCGGCGCTCACTACCGAAGAAAAGAGTGAGTTTGAACAGCTTGGCACTACCCTTATCGCCAAGGCGGAGGAACTCCGATCGGCAGGAATGATCAAGGAGGCAAAGATGATTGCAGATCAGCTTGCCGCGCTGTTGCCGAACGATAAACGCGTAAAGAAGCTTTTAGATGAGCTGAAATAACATAAAAATGAAAGGAAGAGAAACCACTATGAACGAAAAAATCTATGAGGGTAAATCAAAAATCATTCTTACAGGTGAGGACGATAAGAGCGTAGTTATACGCTATAAAGACACCGCTACTGCTTTCAACGGTGAGAAAAAGGCGGAGCTCGAGGGCAAAGGCTTGTTGAATGCCGAGATCAGTGAGATCATATTTGATCGTCTCGAGAAAAGCGGAATCAAAACCCATCGTATTCGCCGCATAAGTGATACCGATTTTTTAGTAAAAAAGGTAGAGGTCGTGATGGTGGAAGTCATCATACGTAATGTGGCTGCCGGTAGTTTCTCACGTCGATTCGGAGTGGAAGAGGGAACAGAACTAAACAATATCATTGTCGAATTCAGCTTTAAGAGCGACGAGTATGGCGACCCAATGATCAATAACAGCCAGATCACAGCCATAGGCCTTGCCAGTGAATCGGAACTCTCGCAGATGGCAAGCGATGCACTGAAAGTAAACGAGATTATGGGCGAGATGTTTGCAAAGGTCGGAATTCGTCTTGTCGACTTTAAGCTTGAATTCGGTCGCTTTGACGGGGAGATTCTGCTCTGTGACGAAATTTCACCCGACTCTTGCCGTTTTTGGGATATAAAAACGGGAGAAAAACTTGACAAAGACCGTTTTCGCCGTGACCTTGGTGACGTGCTGGAGGGATATCGTGACGTCTTGAATCGTCTCGGTTGATGAAATTGCAAAAGCAATATTTTCGTGACAGGGCAAGAGAAGTTTGTCTTGATGAAGAGTACCGCAGCAGGGCGGATAAGGAAATTATCGAAAAAACCTTGCTGCTTCTCGACGGTGCTGAATGTGTGATGTGTTTTGCATCGCTCGAGCGTGAGCCGTCTGTCGTTGCGTTGATTGAACATCTGCTGGCAAAGGGCGTTTGTGTTGCCCTACCAAGATGTGAGACCGTACAGGGAAGTTTGGCGAATGGCATAATGTCCGCCGTTCGTATATATGATTTAGCAGAGACGGTTGTCGGAGCCTTTGGTATTCGACAACCGTCCGATGACCTACCGATACTCTCGCCACTCTTGCTTGATGCGGTGGTGATGCCGTGTGTAGCCGCCGATAGAAACGGTACGCGTCTTGGGCACGGCAAGGGATATTACGATAGATTTTTGAGCAAAACAGATTGCAGGACGATCTGTCTTTGCTATGATAGGTTGATATTTGATCGACTTCCGAGCGAGCCACACGACCAAAAGCCGGATGTAGTCGTGACTGAACATGAGGTGATATGGGCAACCAATACCGCAAACTTGCGCTAAATACCATACTGCTTGCGCTGAGTACCTTTAGCTCTAAGCTACTGGTTTTTTTGTTGTTGCCGCTTTATACCGAGGTCATGTCACTCGACTCGTTTGGTCGTGCCGACATGTTGATGCAGACCGCAAATCTTTTGCTTCCCATCGTTTCGATCGGGATTATGCACGCAGTGGTACGTTTTGGCCTCGACAAAGAGTACAGCCGACGCACAGTATTTACCACGGCATCGGTGGTGCTGGCGATCGGTCTTTTGGTGTTTGGCTGTACAGTGCCGCTTTTTTATCACCTTGAATATGTCGGCGAACTCGCCCCACTCTTGTTACTCTATGTTTTTACCGCACTGCTCCGATCACTGTTCTCCCAGTTTGTTAGGACACAGCACTATATTCGTCTTTATGCACTGGACGGTCTCTTATCCACTGTATATACCATAATATTTAATGTTATCTTTTTGGTGGGATTGAAACTGGATGTGGTCGGATATCTTCTAGCCATCATTGTTGCCGACTCAATTTCTTGCATATTCCTTTTCACGGTGGCGGGACTTCGTCGTTTTTTCAGTTTGAAGAGCTTGAGCAAACCCGTTGCAAAGGCGATGATGCTCTATGCACTGCCGCTCATTCCAACTCAGATGTTCTGGTGGATTACCAACGTGTCCGATAGGTTTTTTATCACCTATATGCTCGGCGAGGCGGAAAACGGACTTTATGCCGCCGCCTATAAAATACCATCCATCGTCAGCATTGCTTCTACCATCTTTATCGAGGCATGGCAACTTTCATCGGTGACAGAGGATAATCCGATAAAACGGCAGAAGTTCTTTTCCGACATTTTCCTTGCACTGCAAGGAGTTTGTTATGTAGCTGCGGGATTTTTGATAATCGGAAGTAAACTTATTATGTCGATCATCGTCAGCGACGAGTATTTCCTTGGCTGGAAATACATTCCGATTCTGTTGATGGCGACAACGTTCTCTTGTTTTGTGTCGTTCTTGGGAAGTATTTACATGGTTAAAAAGCGCAGTAGCGTTACCTTCATCACCATGCTTGTCGGAGCTATTTCAAATATTTTGCTCAACTATCTGCTTATACCCAAAATCGGGGTATTTGGCGCCGCGATTGCCACGGTAGCAAGTTATATGCTGGTGTTTGTGATGCGGGCTGTCAACAGTAGAAAATATATTAAGATGAAGTTTAATGTTCTCAAGCTTCTTTTAAATGTGTCATTGCTCAGCGCCATGTGTGCCGTGATGATTTTTGAGGTTCAATATTATTATCCGATAGCGGCACTGCTGTTGATAGCGGTTGTTGCACTTAACATGAACGCATTGCTTGATACCGCACTCAAGATGCTCGGCAGAAAGAAGAAGGAGACAACACAGCAGTGATAAACGAAGTCTATGTAAAGAAACTCAGTGAAACGGCTCGGTTGCCGCTCTATACGACATCCGGTTCGGCAGGTGCGGACCTATTTGCCGACTGTCCCGACGGCGTTACACTTGTACCGGGTAAACCAACACTCATCGGCACAGGACTTGCCCTCGCGATACCGTCGTCCGAATATGTAGGGCTGGTGTATGTCAGGAGCGGATTGTCACTCAAAGGAATATGCCTTTCCAACGCTGTCGGAGTGATAGACAGTGACTATCGAGGAGAACTGAAAATTGCACTGACCAACAATGGCGAAGAACCGTTTTTTGTTGAACACGCACAGCGTATCGCACAGTTAGTCATCACCCCTGTCGCGGTCTGCAATTTTGTTGAAAGCGAGGAACTTCCCGAAACCAAAAGAGGGGTCGGTGGATTTGGTTCTACCGGAACGAAGTGATAAGAATAATACGGCACAGGATGTGTTTTTGCGGATTTAAAATGATTACAGCTTTTCAGCGACATGAAAAAGGAATACAATAAATTGAAGGTTACAATAATCGGTGCCGGACTTGCCGGCTGTGAGGCGGCACTATATCTCGCCGCGAATGGGGTTTCGGTCACCCTGATGGAACAAAAGCCACAAAAAATGTCGCCTGCCCACAGCAGTGAGGCGATGGCAGAGCTGGTTTGTTCCAACTCGCTTGGAGCAAAGCGGATCGGTTCTGCCTCGGGGTTACTGAAAGAGGAGGCGAAGCTTCTTGGCGGAAAGCTTTTTTACCTTGCGCAGCAGTGTGAAGTGCCGGCTGGCGGTGCGCTTGCGGTAGAGCGAGAGAGATTTTCCGAATTGGTGGAAAAAGCCATTGCCGAATGTACGCTCATCACAAAACAGTCAAGGCATGTTGTCGAAATTCCGGAGGGTATCTGCATTGTTGCCACCGGTCCGATGACGGAGGAGCCGTTTGCCGACACATTGAAAGAGTTATGTGGAGGCTTTTTGCACTATCATGATGCCGCCGCTCCAATCGTTACTGCCGAAAGCCTCGACCAAGATCATTGTTTTGCCGCCTCACGTTATGGTCGTGGAGGCGATGACTATATTAATTGTCCTCTAGATAAAGAAGAGTATTATGCCTTTGCAGAAGCCCTGCTATCGGCAGAGAAGGCCCCACTACATGACTTTGATAGGGTGTATGAGGGTTGTATGCCGATCGAAGTATTGGCATCACGTGGGATAGACAGCCTGCGTTTTGGGCCATTCAAACCGGTTGGACTTACCGATCCGAAAACCGACCGTCGCCCGTTTGCCAATCTTCAACTGCGACGTGAAGATAACGACGGACGGCTTTTCAATCTGGTTGGTTGTCAGACAAACCTAAAGTTTCCGGAGCAGCGAAGAGTATTCGGAATGATTCCAGCCCTTGCAGACGCAGAGTATGTTCGATATGGTGTGATGCACCGCAACAGTTTCATCGATTCACCCAAGGTGTTGAACTGTGACCTTTCGCTAAAAAACCACCCCGACATATTTGTCGCAGGTGGTCTGACCGGTTTTGAAGGATACAGTGAGTCAATAACTTCGGGACTTCTTGCGGCTCGTTCGGTTGTAGCAAGACTAAAAGGGCTATCGCTCCCAAAACTGCCGAGTGAGAGTGTATGTGGTGGACTAATGAACTACATAATGACTCAAAACAAGGATTTTCAACCTCAAGGTGCCGCAATGGGTTTGATACCTCCACTTTCTGAAAGAGAGCGTGACAAGAAAAAGAGATATGAAAAATTGGCAGAGCGTTCTATGGAGGCAATGAAGAACTATTTGACTTCAATTTGATGCAAACCTTGTCAAATTTTGCTAATACCGAACGTGCTATCTGGCCGAGGTTATCTTCAGGGAACAGCGGCCGATACTAGGTTCTCTCGCGAAAGAGCGGTTTGTTGCTGAGTTGGAAGAATTTTGCGATTTTCGGGATTTGTGTACTTTGTTTCAGGTTTTCTCTTATCTCGTTGCTGCTTGCTTTCAACAGTGCGACCAATTGATCGTTTGATTTCGAGGCTCGATTGATGATTGCGTAGTTTTGCTGTGCACTGTCAAATACCGGTTTCAGCTCGTCCGAGAGACGTGCACGTTCACAGCTGTTTATCAATGCCGCACGCAGACTATCGGCGTCATGATAGCAATCCGTCAGCCGGTCAATTTCAGCCTGAATTATATCCGCTTCATTTATTATTTCGACGCGTGCGGATATCGTCTGAGCGATTTTTTCTTTCCCGCCCGACAGTGCATCATGAGTCACCGTTTCGAAGCGTGACAATACGGCCCCTTTTTTTTGGAGCAACACCAATATTTTGCTGATAGATTCGTTGGTCATAAAAATAGTTCCCGATTAAAATATTTGAAGATGAAAGGAGCGGACTTACCGTGAGAAATGTAAAAACAGAACCGTTGCCGCTAGCGGCGGAGCTTGTCAACGAGGCAGGACAACCGGTCGCCGCAGGACTATTGACGCTTTCGCCGACCCCAAACGAGCTTGAGTTTCGCTCGTCCGAATTACCCTACTTTAAGGGAGGAGAACCGATTGGGTTTATCGTTTATACCGGCGATCACAATATTCTTGTTTCCTTTGTGGGACATGTAGGGTTTTATGGTGCCGGTCTTATCGGCATCTGTATGATTGACGATGAGCCGATGGAGAAACTGTCAGAAATACTTGCCCAAAATATTGCGATCAAGACGTTTGCCTCTTATAAGGCGGGAATGTTTTCAAGGCGAGAGGACTTTGATATAAGTATCACTAGGGTTGGTGTGTCAAAATGGACATTTACCACCATAGAAGACATAAAGATAGGAATGGAGCTGAATGTCGACATCGTCGATGTTTTAAAGATAAAGGGTTGTCGTCTTAAGGTGGTTGAGATGTATACGCTTCGAAATAAAGTAGCGCTCTGCATAGCCACACCGCAAAAATTATCGCAAGGTAACCGAGCAGAGCTGGAATTTTATCTGAGGTAGGTTATTTTTTTAGTCCGAGGCCGCCGATTATGGAGCGTACGCTCTTAACATCAGACTTGTTGAGAGCCTCTTTGTTTTCTTCTGCAATCTGTAAAAGTTCACAACGAACTATC
This sequence comes from uncultured Oscillospiraceae bacterium, assembly GCA_964370605.1. Classification (GTDB taxonomy): domain Bacteria; phylum Bacillota; class Clostridia; order Oscillospirales; family Ruminococcaceae; genus CAYJBH01. The sequence continues at coordinate 79,385 of CAYJJX010000004.1, forward strand.
GAGACGTCTTTTGGCGCATCAATACCAATACGCACGCGATCACCCTGTACATCGTAGAATACGAGTGTGATATCGTCGCCTATTTTGATAGATTCGCCTTCGCGTCTTGATAATACTAACATGTAATCGTTCCATGCCTTTCAGTTTTATTTATTATCTAAGCTTCAACCTGTGTTGTGGTTAGCGGTGCCCTGATTGGAAAATCTTCATCCAAAACATATTGTCCGAAACTTTTGCCGTCGGTGCTGAACACCAGCGGCGCTTTTTTGTTTACAGAACATAGTGCAGGATCGCTGTTTATGACCACAATACAATACACAAATGACATTATATCTTCAGATTCACCGAGTTGTTTTTTCATCTGAGGTGTGGCGGTGAAAGAATAATCGTCCAGGCTGAGCGCACTGACGAGAATGAAGCAGATTGATGGTTCGTCCAACGACTGAAGCCAATATATTCCTTCTCCGACTTCATCGTCGGTAATCATGGTGTAGCGCTCATATTGTTCAAAGCCGAGAATGGGGGTCTTGACGGTATAAATGTCATCCTGCTGAATTTCAATGGTACCAAAATCCCTTGTGTTTATATTCATCTGCCAATTAGTCCTTTCCTATTCAAATATGAGATTATGCTCTGCCGGGTGGTGGGTTATAGGTGATTTCTACGTCGGCTCGTCGGGAGACGTTGCCCTCAAAGCTTGCAGGCGTATAGTTGAATCCTTTAGTTGGTGCTTCGTATTTTGATTTGACCTCTGCAGGTGTGTAACGGATGTTGCTGACAGGCTCGGTAAAGAATACCCTGGGTTTGAATTTCGGTATGAAGTCATGTTTTGCAAGCTGCATTCCATGCTCACTCATGAATTCTTCCTTTGCCACATCGGCGACGGTAACTCCGGTATGAATCTGTCCAAGGCGATTGCCGCGACGAACGATATCTCCAATATGCTCATTCATGCTCTGCTCGCCCTTTTGCGCCGAGTATTCGCCGAGCGTTCCGGTGAAACCATCTTGCAACAGCGCACGAGCACGACCGGTGCTGTCCTGCTGCATCTTGGTGGTTTCGTGCTGCATTTCAAGACTGCCCGGCTGTGTCGAGATATTCACGGTTGCCGCATGGGTGCCGCCGTTAGAGGTAAGCTGTGCATTTGTGGATCTAAAGCTGTATACGGCATCAATTCGGCGAAGACTGAGCGATGCAATTTGCATATGTTCTATTCGCTTTCGTTGAGTTCTTAGCTATCAGTATAATACGGTTATCCCATAAAGTCAAATATCGAGGTTGGGAGCACCCTGCTTCCGAGTTGTAACGAAACTGACCATGCGCGTTGATATATTTGATAGTTGATGGATTCCTCTTCAAGATCGGCCGTCTCGAGGTCGTTTTGTGTTTCCTTGAGAGAGACGATGTCCATCTCGTATCGATCGGTCGTCTTGTCCATAAAATTGGTACGAGTTCCGATGTCGGCAAGTGCCGTTGTGATGCCGCTGTGGATTACCTTTGATTTGTCGATATAATCACCCAGAAGATCAGTGTCGTTGTTGCGCAGTGCATCGGCAACATCACCGACAAATGCAATAATATTCATGGAATGTCCATCTGCATCTGTGCCGAAACCGAACATTTCAGTACCGCTGTTTGACAGTTGGATAACACTGCTTGAATCGACCGATGAGCCGCTTGCTACCGGATTGATGGTCAATCCAAGTTCGACATCAAGGAATACTTCGCCGTTTGCATCGACCGGTTTGAATTCGGCCGAACCGGGGGGATCTTCATAGACCGCCATGCCGGTTTTCGGCGTGAAGTTTGCGGGCAGGTCTGCAGAAAGAGTCATAGCCGAATCATAAGGAACCAACGTATCGACGTCAATGCCGTTATAAGTTACGGTGCCATCGTCGAGAATTTCAAAAGGTCTTGAGCTGTTGTTGGTTCCGGCAAAGAGGTTTTTAGAGCCAAATTGAGCATTTGCCATCTGTAAAAGCTGCTCTTGCAAGCCTTCAATTTCTGTTGCGGCGATCTCGCGTTGGTCCGCATCAAAGGTATCGTTTGCCATGCGTGCCATCTTTTCCATTACAGTCTGGAAAACGTCGTTAGTGCTCATGAGGTTGCCCTCGGCGGCAGATAGCTCATTATAGGCGTCACGAATAGTATCGACCGCCTGCTCTTTTTTGTAAAGTTGCTCTCGGATAGAGAAAGCTTTTGCGGCATCGGCAACATTGTCCGAAACTTTGGTTAGTTTCAGACCAGAATTCAAACGCTGAAACGTTTGATCCATCATGTTCAGATTGTGGTTCAACGTTTTCAGATAGTTGCGTGACATGCTACTCTGTGTAACTCTCATGACCTTACGATTCCTTTCGTTATGCTATACGACATTATCTGCCGACAAGTCCCATGTTGTTGATGATGGTATTGAGCGCTTCATCTAAAGTGGTCATTACTCTTGCAACCGACTGATATGCACGCTCGTACATCATGAGGTCGGTACCCTCCTCGTCCATCGATACTGCCGAGACTTCATCCCTGCGATTGAGCATATCGTTGGTGACCGTGCTGGTTGCGGTGAGACGACTGGTGTTGAAGGTGACCTGCTGTCCGAGTGTAGTGTTGATAAAGTTAACATACCCGTCCAGTGAACCTTCGAATTCACCGAAGTTGATGTCTTTTTCAAAGTTGTCGATCATAGACAAAATATATGTGTTGTCAAGATCGCCGTTTTTAGCAACATCCTCCATGATATATGCCGGATTGTCCTCCCACTCTTGGATAACCTGAATGTTTGCGGCAGTCATGTTGCTTAGAACTGATGGCTCGAAGAGAACCTTATAACCACCACCGGCAGCGGCATCGAGCGGGACTGTGTTGTTAAATGCATTGGCAAATCCGATAGCAACCGCATCAAGTTTTTGGCGGTAGTAGGGGATGCCCTTTTCAAAGTTGTGATATTCTGAGGTGGGGTTGCTTCCCGCACCGTTGATCATATGGATATATGCCATGAGTGATCCGCCCTCTGATTTGAGCGGTTCGGCGTTGCTCTGCCAGCTCATGGTAACGGCTCCGTCATAGGTGTTGACAAAATTGAGTGTTTCTGCCTTGTCATCGTCCACGACAATTTGATCACCCATCTTGACTTCGACCACTCCGTGATCTTTTTCGGTGACCTCGATGTCGCCATAGTAGGCGAGTTGGTCAAGCAACATGTTGCGCTCGTCCAGCAGTTCGTTCGGACCGTAGATATCATCACCGACCGCCGAATTCATCATCATGGTGTCTTTGATGGAGGTGTTAAGATGAGCGATACGCTCCAAGATAGAGTTGACATCGTCCACAGCAACCTCGGCATCAAATTTTTGTTGGTCGCTGATCTCGACAAGCTTTGCATCGAACTGATGCAGAACCTGAGTAAGTTGCACCATGGAATTCATGACGATAGAAGCGTTTGTTGCATCATCAGGGTTCGAGGAAAAACTTTTGAGTGCGCTTAAGATATCTTCAAATGAATTTTTGAGACCGGTCTCACCGAGTTCGTCAAGAGCAGTCTCGATGTCTTCAAGGATGGTAGCGCTCTGATCATAATAAGCGACGGTGGCATACTCTTCACGAAAACGCTTGTCCAAAAACGGGTCACGAACTTGGCCTACGCCGACAATGTCGGTGCCCTGTCCGGTGAGATATTTATTCTGTATGACATCATATCGTCCGGTGCTTGAAAGTGTCATAGATACCTGATCCATACGTTGACGGGTGTAGCCAGGCGTACTTATGTTTGTAAGGTTCTGGCCTACGATGTCCAGAGCCTTTTGATTCGACTGGATGCCGCGAAGGGCAGTCTCTATTCCCAAAAAAGTTGGTCTCATAATCTATCAAAAATCCTTTCTCAAAACGTGCTATGCCTTGGTGTCGAGTCCTCCGACATGTTCTGCCGGCGAGATTGTTTGGGGAGGCGGTGTGCTTGCGGCCTTTTCCATTCGATAGAGATTGCTCTCGACCATGACGGCACTTCGCTCGTTATAAAATTGTATGCTTTCAAGCAACTCGCTCAGACGGTTATACACTGTTTGTAGCGTTACTTTATCGTCGTTCTCAAGCTGCTCAATGATTTCACGCAGCGGGAGATTGCTGAACCCTGCAGTGACCTGCAATTCGATACGACGCTTTTCCATCTGCTCGGCACGCATAATTGCCGACTCATCGTTGGCAATAGCTTTTTCAAGGCCGGGCAGATTATAGGATGCGATAACTTCAAGACGATTTTTTGATTGAAGTTCCATCTGTTCATAGAACTTAATATAATCGTTCAAGAAATCAAAGAATTGTTGCTTGTTTGTCAAAACGACCTCCGATTAAATCTTGCCCAAAAGTGCATCGGCAAGCAGTTCGGCAGGAACTTTATAGTTTCCGCTTTCTACTGCCTCCTTGAGGGAGTTTAGCTTTTCGGGCGATACTTCGTTTGACAGTTCGGCGGCAACGGTTGCGGAATAACGCTCGGCGCTGAAGTTGCGCGAGTCGATGGCTACCTTATCGGTTTTGGCTTGACCTCCCGATGGTTTTGCCGCATTGCTGTTGCTGACATAACTGCCGATAGCCGCATTGTGTTTGATGTTATTGATGTTCATAATACAGTATTCCTTTCGAAGTTTGGCTTTACAACTTCTCTTAACAGTACAATACGACCGTGCACAATAAAACTTTATACCACAGTTATAAAAAAGTTGTGATAATCAAAAAAACAATCCGGAAAAAAATAAATCGAAAAAACAGTAGATTTTTTTGCGATTTTTTGTTAGAATAATTATAATATATAAATAAGAAAAAATCAAGAGCTGATAAGGAGGCAAAATTTGAACAATAAGTACGTTTATCTTTTTACCGAAGGTAATGGTACCATGAAGGAACTACTTGGCGGAAAGGGAGCAAATCTTGCAGAGATGACCGGACTTGGAATGCCGGTACCGCAGGGTTTTACCGTCACTACAGAAGCTTGTACGCGTTACTACGCGGACAACAAGGTGATAGCAGGGGATATTAAAGAAGAGATACTTCAATACATGAAGAAGATGGAGGAGATTGTCGGCAAAAAATTTGGCGATGCGCAGACTCCTCTTTTGGTTTCGGTTCGAAGCGGCGCTCGTGCATCAATGCCGGGAATGATGGATACCATCCTTAATCTTGGCATGAACGACACTGTTGTTGAAACGGTTGCTAATTTGACCGGAAATCATAGATTTGCATACGATAGCTATCGCAGATTCATCCAGATGTTCTCCGATGTTGTCATGGAACTGCCGAAACGTAACTTTGAAGACATCATCGACGAGATGAAAGAAGAAAAAGGCATTAAGCTCGATACCGATTTCACCGCCGATGATCTTAAAGAGATGGTGAAACGCTTCAAGGCATATTACAGCGAAAAACTGGGTGGTGAGTTCCCGTCAAATCCGCAGGAACAACTACTCAAGGCTATTGAAGCTGTTTTTCGCAGTTGGGACAACGAGCGCGCCATCTTCTATCGCAGAATGAATGACATCCCGTCCGATTGGGGAACCGCTGTCAACGTTCAGTCGATGGTATTCGGAAACATGGGTGACGATAGCGGCACCGGCGTTGCGTTTTCTCGTAATCCCGCGACCGGCGAGCGCAAGCTCTATGGCGAGTTCTTGATGAACGCTCAGGGTGAGGACGTTGTGGCAGGTATTCGTACCCCGCAAACCATCGATCACCTCAAAGAGATTAACGAGTCGGTATATAACCAGTTCACCGACATTGTGGCACGTCTTGAAGATCATTATCGTGACATGCAGGATATGGAGTTCACCATTGAAAAAGGCACACTCTATATGTTGCAGACACGAAACGGCAAGCGTACCGCCGCCGCCGCACTGAAGATTGCCTGTGATCTCGTTGACGAAAAGCGCATCACCGAAAAAGAGGCGGTCATGATGATCGATCCGAAGCTTCTTGATGCACTGCTTCATCCTCAGTTTGAACAAAAAGCTCTTGATGGAGCAACACCGATTGCGACCGGACTGCCGGCATCACCCGGTGCCGCCTGTGGCGTGGTTGTTTTCAGCGCCGAGGAGGCGGTCAAGGTCAATGCCGACGGAACTCCCGTCGTGCTGGTTCGTCTTGAAACCAGTCCGGAGGACATCGAGGGAATGCACGTATCGCAGGGTATTTTGACAGCTCGCGGCGGAATGACCAGCCATGCGGCGGTCGTTGCACGTGGCATGGGAACCTGTTGCGTTGCCGGTTGTGGCGAGCTTGTTATCAACGAGCCGGAAGGATACTTCGAGGCAAACGGAGTGCGTGTCAATCGTGGTGAGTTTATTTCACTGGAAGGCAGCACCGGACAGGTATACGCAACCAAGATTGCTACACGTGATGCTGAAATCGGAGGTGATTTCGGACGCTTGATGGAATGGGCGGATAGTTTCCGTGAACTGAAAATCCGCACCAATGCGGACACACCGAGCGACGCTCAAAATGCGCTGGGCTTTGGCGCCGAGGGTATCGGCCTTTGCCGTACCGAGCATATGTTCTTCGAGAGTGATCGAATCAAGGCAATGAGAGAGATGATCCTTTCTAAGACACATGAACAACGCATCAAGGCGCTTGCAAAACTTCTGCCGATGCAGATGGGTGACTTTGAAAAGATTTATGAGGTCATGGGCGAATTGCCTGTCACCATTCGCTATCTCGATCCCCCTCTGCACGAGTTCCTGCCGACCGACGAGGGCGACATTGCAGAGCTTGCGAGCGAGATGAACATGACGGTCGACGAGGTCAATGCGGTTATCACCAGCTTGCATGAGTTCAACCCGATGATGGGTCATCGTGGTTGCCGTCTTGCCGTTTCCTTCCCTGAGATTGCACAGATGCAGACCCGTGCGGTTATCGAGGCGGCCATCAACGTGAAAAAGCGTCGCCCCGAACTCAACCTTGTTCCGGAAATCATGATCCCGCTGATCGGTGAATATAAGGAACTTCAGTTCCTGCGCAAGGTAGTAACCGAGACAGCAGACGAAGTTATTGCAGAAAAAGGCTCCGACCTGAAATATCTGGTCGGCACCATGATTGAAATACCTCGTGCCGCGCTTCGTGCCAACGACCTTGCCAAAGAGGCGGAGTTCTTCAGCTTTGGCACAAACGATCTGACCCAGATGACCTTCGGTTTCTCTCGTGACGATGCCGGATCATTCCTTGATAGCTACTATGCGAAGCAGATCTATGAATATGATCCATTCCAGAAACTGGACCAAAAGGGTGTTGGACGTCTGATCAAGACAGCAACCGATCTTGGACGTGAGACACGCCCCGAGATTAAACTCGGCATCTGCGGTGAGCACGGTGGTGATCCTTCTTCCATCGAATTCTGCCAGAAGCTCGGACTCAACTACGTCAGTTGTTCTCCGTTCCGCGTGCCGATCGCACGACTTGCGGCGGCGCAGGCAGCAATCCGCTTCCCCAAAAACAAATAGGATAAAATCTTAATATATAGGGTGCGGGCATATTCGCACCCTATAAAGGAAACCGTCTGACACTTAATTTGTAAAGTGTCAGACGGTTTCCTTTATTGTGATTCCTCTTTGTGAGATCGACTAATGACTAAGGACTAATGGTGAAGGACTATAACGAGGGGGATAATGGTGAAAGGCTGGAGTTGAGATTGTTGTAAAGTGAGCTTTTCACTTTTAGTTCTTAGCTTTTAGTCTACCCTTTATACTGTCACAGCCTAACTAATTCAGTTCTGTCCTGCGCAGTAGCAAAAACGCTATTCCAAAGTTTGTCACACAGCATGCGGCGAAGGTCAGTATCGGATTCAGCACATGCACCTCTTCGCCGACAAATCCGAAAAGTGCGGTGAGTGTCGTGACTATGTCTGTCAGTAGCGACACCGGCAAAATCGGTATCAGCGTGATCGATGCCCCGACTACCAATACGCCGTAAAGCGCAAAACCCAGCGCCACTTTTTTCTTGTCAAAGCGGTGAAACAGAACTGTGATGGCATAACACAATGAAGACAAGCAAAGCAATATCAAAATCGACAGCAACAGTTCAGCACCGAGATTTAGATGCTCTCCGTAGATCGAGCGCAAAAGTGAGGTGAAAGCAAAGTTTTGTATACCGCTTGAAATTGAGACAATAGTTGTATTTATCAATGTGGTGAGCGTAGCTAAAGTTACGAAAAACAATGTTTGCGTTGTGAATATTTCTTTTCGGGTGAAACAGTTCTGCATAAAGAACTTGAAGTCTTCGGTAAATCCCAAAACACCAAAAATTCCAAGAAAAATTGCGGTTGAGGTGAATATCTCATAACCAAAGCTTGTGTTCTCAGCATCATTTATGCCGATTGTGACGGAGATAGAACCGGTCAGTAGAATGTTTCCAACTATCAATACCGAATAATAAACTATAATTGCAAAGACCGCCGTGCTAAGTTCGTGTTTAATGCCTGCTAAATATTTGTTCATTTTTATGCCTATTCCTTTCTTGATGTTTTGTCCGGTTTCGCTACTTAAGTGGCGAAATTCAAACGCATTCCGTTTGAAAGGCACAAAACTCGGACCAACTAAAGTTGGGTTGAAAACTTGTTTTATAGCTTTTGATACTTTTGTACCTTTCTGCAACTTTATGCGGTTATGAAATTTGTTGTTCTATTTTATCGCCGGTTAGCTTGACGAATATTTTTTGCAGGCTGAGTGGTGCCAGTGTCAGCTCCTGCGGAACGTCATTTGAGTTTTTCTCGACCAGATATGCAATCTTCATGCCGCTGATTTCTTCGGTGTCGACAACGTTTTTATGCTTAATATATTCATCGACAGCAGCAGGAGTACCTGCCACACTAAAACCGCCCGAGAGAATATTTTCGACACTATCTGCAAGCAAAACTTCACCGTCATCAATGATTATCACATCTTCAATCAACGACTGCACCTCTTCGATGAGGTGGGTAGCAAGGATGATTGTTCTGGTGCCGTCCTCATAACATTCAAGCATTAGTTTGTAGAAAAGCTCTCGATGATAGGCATCAAGACCGACGACCGGCTCGTCAAAGACGAGATAGGGGAGGTCGTGACAGAGTGTGACGATAAGTTTGAAGATGTTTTTGTATCCTGTCGAGAGTGCTTGAAACTTCTTTTTTGTGTTAAGTGTAAACATTTCACAGTAACGATATGCCTTTTCACTATCAAATTTCGGGTTCAAATCGGCGGTGGATTTTATTATTTTTGACACTTTGAGTGTGCCGTAGAAATGTTGCTCCGTCATAAATGCGATGTTCTCGCGAAGCTTTGAATTTTCGGTGCAGTTTTCGCCGTTGACAAAGATGTTGCCGTCATTTGCAAAAGCGCGGTTGGTCATTATCTTCAAAAGCGTCGATTTTCCGGCACCGTTTCGTCCGAGTAGTCCATATATTTTGCCCGGCTCGAATGTGGCGCTCACGTCTTTGAGGGCAATCGTTTTTCCGTACCTTTTGGTGACATTGTTAACCGTTATTATGTTCATCGTTATACTCCTTTTTTAGCATGTTGTAAAGTTGTTCTGCATCAATTTTCAGTGTCTTAGCCTCTGCTATCATCGGCGACATAAAATCTTCTTGGAAGTTTCGGGTACGTTTTTGGCGTATAATATCCATCGCCGAGTCGGAAACAAACATGCCGAGCCCTCGCTTTTTATAAATGACTCCCTCGTTGACCAATATGGTCACGCCTTTGAGAACCGTCTGTGGATTGATGGCGAGTAATGCCGAGAGTTCGTTTGTAGATGGAACTTGTGCGCCTTCGGCGTATATTCCGGAAAATATCGCATCTTCAAGCTGCTTTGCTATCTGCAAAAAAATCGGTTGTGAAGAACTTGTATCTATTCTCAATGGTCACACCTCCTTGTTTGATGGTTAGTTACTCAACCAACTAACCATGTTACAAGCGTATAATATCACAGCACAAGGGATAAGTCAAGAGTTTTTTTAGAAAAACTTGATTTTCGTGACAAAAAGTAGTATAATTTAACCGTAGAGCTAATAGAAAAAGTACACATGTTAACCACAGTTTTGACACATGTAGATTGTATAATATATACATTATGATGTTATTTCTTTGTCTTAAATACGCAACCATAGGAAAATTTTGATGAACAATACTCAATACAAGGAACTCGATGAAACATTTTACGCAATAGTCGAGGATATCATGGAGCACACCTCGGTACAGGAAATGAAAGAGATCTCCCAACACTCAAAGCATATTAGTCGTTTTGATCACTGCCTTTATGTTGCATATACCAGTTATGTAATATGCAATCAGCTCGGGCTTGATGCCGAAGCTGCGGCAAGAGCCGGTATGTTGCACGACTTTCACGAACATGATGCACGTTTTACCAAACACGCTTTTCGACTGCTTTTTACCCACCCAATACATGCGCTGAAACAGTCGAGCGAACTGTTTGAACTCTCTAATCTCGAAAAGAACATCATCGAAAGCCATATGTGGCCGGTGACGATTTCAAAATTGCCAAAGAGCCGTGAGGCATTCATCGTCAATGCAGTCGACACTCTTTGTGCGGCACTTGAAATGGTGGGGTACTACAAACGAAGCAAAAAAATGCTCCGCTTGACAGCGCTGACGGCTATGGGATAATAGATTGTAGAACCGCACACAACGTCGAATGAGGGAAGTTTAATGAAATTTTGTACCAACTGTGCCCGACCGATTCAAACGAATGTAAATTACTGTACCTCTTGCGGAGCACCGCAAGAGGTATCTTTTGAATCGAAGCAACCGGTAGTTCCGATAATGCCAATTCCGACACCTCAGTCGAGCGAACAGTTGTTTTCTCCATGCCCGACACCGAGCGAACAGCCGGCTTCGCCCTACTCTACACCGAGCGAACAGCCTTTTTTGCCAAGTGGGCAGTGGCAGGATCAACTGCAAAGCGAGCCGACACAATCATTGTCTAATACCGAATTGCCACAGGTGATTGCGCCCGACCGGCAGATGGAGATGGAGTCATTTTCTCACACCTATTCCGACTATCCACACGCACCGCAAAAAAAGAAGTTTTTTGATAGTGATGGCAAAATAATAGCAGCGGTAGTCTTGGGTGCTGTATTATTTTTGGCAATTTTTATTCTCTTGAACGGCGCGGTTTAATCAGGAAAAACAAAGGTTTGTTTGAAATCCCAAAATCAACCTTACAAAAAAATGCTTGACAAACTTTTTTTGTTGTGTTATCATTCATTCATAGTTTTGAGGATTTTATTGATGTTTAATGCAGTTAACCGCAATCGTTGGTGGCGCCTTATTGAATTAAATAAGGCTGCTTATAGCGCGCATTAACCGACTTAAGATATTTCAAAATTGCCATTCGGTGCCTGTGTACTCATGAGAGCCACACAGGTGCTTTTTTTGTAATTGAAAGGAGAAAACAATGAACGACAACATTCCGTACAAGATTTATCTCAGTGAAAATGAGCTTCCCAAAGCATGGCATAATGTCCGCGCGGTCATGAAAGAAAAACCGGAAGGTTTTGTGGGGCCGGACGGCTCGCCCGTTCCACCCGAGGCACTCGCGGGGCTGTTTTGCTCCGAACTCATCGATCAGGAATACAACGTGACCGACGAGTATATCCCCATTCCGGAGGATATCCGCAGTTTCTATCGTATGTATCGTCCGTCGCCACTTGTGCGTGCCTACTGCCTTGAAAGAAAACTTAATACCCCTGCACACATATACTATAAATTTGAGGGTAACAACACCTCCGGCAGTCACAAGCTCAACAGCGCCGCCGCTCAGGTGTACTATGCAAAACAACAAGGTCTCACCTCACTTACCACCGAAACGGGAGCAGGACAATGGGGAAGTGCTCTTTCCATGGCTTGCGCCTACTATGGTTTAGACCTATCGGTTTATATGGTGAAGATTTCCAGTGAGCAAAAACCATATCGTAAACTTTTGATGCAGACCTATGGCGCAAACGTGGTGCCATCACCTTCCGAAACCACCGAAATCGGTCGCAAGATTCTTGCAGAGAACCCGGGAACAGGCGGAAGCCTAGGTTGTGCTATTTCTGAGGCGATTGAAGCCGCGATGAAAGGTGATAACTGCCGTTATGTACTTGGAAGCGTGCTGAATCATGTTCTGTTGCATCAGAGCGTCATCGGTCTTGAGGCAAAAGCAGCTATGGACATGTACAACATCAAACCGGATATCATTGTCGGTTGTGCAGGTGGCGGTTCCAACCTTGGCGGTCTGATTTCTCCATTTGTGGCAGAAAAGATTCGTGGCAATTCCGACGTTGAGATTATTGCGGTAGAGCCGTCCAGCTGTCCCTCCATGACACGCGGCAAATATGCCTACGATTTCGGCGACACCGGAAAAACCACCCCGCTCATCAAGATGTACACTCTCGGAAGTGGTTTCATTCCCTCTCCCAGCCATGCAGGCGGTCTGCGTTACCACGGTATGAGCCCCATCGTCTCAAAGCTGTATCATGACGGACTCATGAGCGCACGTTCATACAGTCAAAACGAGGTATTTGATGTTGCAGTCGAGTTTGCACGTTGCGAGGGTATCCTCCCCGCACCGGAGAGCTCACACGCCATCAAAGGCGCTGTAGACGAGGCGATCAAATGTCGCGAGACAGGCGAGCACAAGAATATTCTGGTCGGCTTGACCGGCACCGGATATTTTGATCTTTCCGCCTATGAAAGCTATCATAACGATAACCTCAACAACTATGTTCCGACCGACGAGGATTTGCAAAGAGGATTTGACACTCTGCCGAAGATGCAATAATCAAAAGCACACAGAAAAACGACTGCGAGATGCCTAATGACATTTTGCAGTCGTTTTGTACCAAAGAAATGAGAATAATTCATACAAAAAAAGGTAGTAATGTCAGCATTACTACCTTTCTCTATTATTGCCTTACAAATAGACTATTTGTTCAAGCGAGCTTCTTGTTTTTCCAGCTCATCGCAAAGTTCTTTCGGCATTCTTGCGCCGATTTTTTGATAGAACTCACGGCAAGCGGCGGCATCTTCCAGCCAAAGTGCCTTGTCAACGTCAAGCAGACCTTCAACAACTTCAAGAGTGATGTCATCAAGACCTTCGATGTCGATGTCGGCGGCTTTTGGCAGGTAGCCGATTGGGCTTTCAACAGCGTCAGCATTTCCGTGGCAACGCTCAACAATCCAGTTAAGAACACGCATATTGTCGCCAAATCCGGGCCAGATGAACTTGCCTTCGTCGTCGATGCGGAACCAGTTGACGTTGAACACCTTCGGTGCTTTATCGCCGAGTTTTTTGCCCATTGTCAGCCAATGTGCAAAGTAGTCGCCCATGTTGTAACCGCAGAACGGCAACATTGCCATCGGGTCACGACGGATAACACCTTGTTGACCTGCGGCCGCAAAGGTTGTCTCGCTAGCCATGATGGAGCCGACGAAAACGCCATGCTGCCAATCGAAGCTTTGGTATACGAGAGGAGCTGTCTTAGCACGACGTCCACCGAATACGATAGCGGTAACCGGAACACCCTTCGGATTCTCAAACTCGGTCGAGATGCAGGGGCAGTTTCTTGCCGGAGCGGTGAAACGGCTGTTCGGATGAGCACCCTTGTCGCCGCTTGCGCTATCCCACTTCTCGCCTTTCCAGTTGAGTGCATTGGAGGGCGGGTTTTTGTCAAGACCTTCCCACCATACGGTGTTCTCGTCGAGGTTATGAACAACGTTGGTGAAGATGGTGTCTTTTTGTGTCGAGATAAGTGCGTTCGGGTTAGATTTCATGTTGGTGCCGGGAGCAACGCCAAAGAAACCAGCTTCAGGGTTGATAGCATAGAGCTGACCGTCGTCACCAATGTGCATCCAAGCGATGTCATCGCCTACACAGAAAACTTCATAACCCTTGTCGAGGTATGCTTGTGGCGGGATAAGCATGGCAAGGTTTGTCTTACCACAAGCCGATGGGAATGCGCCTGTGACATAGTCGATAGTGCCATCCGGCTTTTTCAGGCCGAGGATAAGCATATGCTCAGCCATCCAACCTTCTTTGAATCCTTGGTAAGATGCGATACGAAGTGCGAAACACTTTTTGCCAAGCAGAACGTTTCCGCCGTATCCGCTGTTGATACTCCAGATTGCGTTGTCTTCCGGGAAGTGGCAGATATAACGGTTTTCTTCATCGATATCAGCCTTGCCGTGCAGACCGCGAACAAAGTCGTTAGATTCACCAAGCTGGTCAACTGCGCCCTGTCCGATGCGGCACATGATGTCCATGTTAAGAACAACATAGATGCTGTCGGTCAGCTCGATACCTACTTTGGAGTAAGGGGAGCCGAGCGGGCCCATGCAGTAGGGGATAACGTACATTGTACGGCCGTTGTAGGCACCGTCAAAAAGTTTTGACATCATGTCGTAGGCTTCGGTGGTTGCCATCCAGTTATTTGTTGCGCCGGCATCGTCTTTATCTTTTGTGCAGATAAATGTGCGGTGCTCAACACGTGCAACGTCGTTTATAGCGGTGCGGTGAATGTAACAACCGGGAAGTTTGTCTTGGTTGAGTGCCTGCAGCTCGCCTGTCTCGAGGCTCTGCTTGCGAAGTTCTTTGAGTTGCTCCTCACTACCGTCGATGAAAACAACATCAGCCGGTTTTACGAGAGCTTTCATTTCTTCTAGCCAGTTCAGTACATGCTTGTTCGTAAACATAAGTTTTTGTCTCCGTAATTTCCTTAATATCATTCTATCATTTTTTTTATGAATTTGCAATATTATTTTGTAATTTTTTCGTCATAGCCGTTTGGAACTAATCCGAGCACGATTAGCATACATAAATTATTGCGTTATGCTACGTTATCCTCATTCGCAATACACAAGTATTACGGAGTCATCTGCCTTGCTAACACAAAATTTGTGTAAGTTAGGTTCAAAGAATTTTTGACGCAGACAAAGGGCTTTGTGGATAAATCAAAAAACGTGTTCGTATCAGTCCGTATCGGCTATACTATGTGTTATTTCAAAACTCGCATAGCCATTCAGTGCTATATCGCCGATACTTCCGCTTTTATATTCATAATAACCGGCGGCAGCGATCATTTCGGCGTTATCGCCACAGAGTGAAATCGGCGGCACAAAGAAACTGCGACCGTCTGCAAGGCAGTCGGTTTCAATTTGATTTTTCAACAGCAAATTTGCCGCAACTCCCCCTGCAAGACAGACGGTTTTTGTACCGCAGCGTTCGGCAGCGGCACGTAGTTTGTCGGAAAGAATTGATACCGTTTTGTCCTGAAAGGCAGCGGCGAGCGAATCGGCGTCCACACTCTCGCCCTTCATCTCAAGATTATTTTTCAGGTTCATGACCGCCGTTTTAAGGCCGGAAAAGCTGACGTCAAACTCGCCAGGCGCTTTAGGTGTCGGGAGAGTGTAGCGTGTGGCATCACCGCGCAAAGCAGCTTTTGCAACGGCAGGGCCACCGGGATAACCAAGATTCAGAATGCGTGCAACCTTGTCGAATGCTTCGCCGGCGGCATCGTCAACCGTTCTTCCGAGCACTTCGAACTCAGTATATCCAAGCACATTCACGATATGACTATGTCCGCCGGAGGCAACAAGGCAAAGGAACGGGGGCTTGAGTTCGGGATATGAAATATATAGTGCGGCAATATGTCCGCGAAGATGGTGTACCGGTATCAGCGGAATGTCATGCGCATATGCATAAGCTTTAGCGAAGTTAATTCCGACAAGCAGTGCACCGATAAGTCCCGGCGCAAACGTTACCGCAACCACATCGGGTTTATCAACATTCGCATCAAATAAAGCACGTTGCACAACATCACAGATGCTTTCAATATGTCGACGAGAGGCAAGCTCCGGCACGACTCCGCCGTAATTGCCATGCTCTTCTACCTGTGACGCCACGACGCCGGAAAGCACCTGCCTGCCGTCTTTTACGACGGCGGCGGCAGTTTCGTCACAGCTCGATTCGATTCCGAGTACTATCAAAACTCCGTTATCATCCTTTCAAAAAATTATTGTTCAGCCGTATTGATTTTTTTAACATATAGAAGTGCATCATCGTCCGGATCAGAATAAAATCCTTTTCGCATGCCACATCGTTCAAACTCGAAGGCGGAATATAGTGCTATTGCGGCGATATTTTTTGAGCGAACCTCTAAAAATATACTATTCACTTTGCGTTTGGATAGCTCGTTGACCGAATGGGTCAACAATTTGCTGGCGATTCCTTTTCGACGGTGATTCAAGGCTGTGGTCACCGAATTAATCGTTGCTTCGTCGCAAATGACGTGCAGTGAAATGTAGCCGGCCACCTCTTCGGCGTCAACGGCGCAAAAACCTATTGCACAAGGGTTTTTGAGTTCTTGTGCCAACATTTCTTTGCTCCAAGATTCGTCGGAATCACACTGAGCTTCGTATGCTCCATCAAGAAGTTTTTCCTCAAAAGGAACTATTATCATCAGTGCGCCTCAATCCAGTTTTGTCCGCTTGAAGCCTCGACCGACATTGCCACATTCAACTCGGCGGCGGATTGCATTTCATCGGAGAGTAGTTGTTTGACTGTATTGGTCAACGCGCTGTCACACTCCACAAGCAATTCGTCGTGCACCTGTAAAATGAGGCGAGCATCAAGGTTTTGTTCTTTTAACCGACGATAGACACGCACCATTGCAATTTTTATGATATCGGCGGCGGTGCCCTGTATCGGGGTGTTCATGGCGATTCGCTCCCCCATCTTTTTGACATTAGCATTGCTGACTTTCAGCTCCGGAATAACCCTTCGGCGCCCGAAGTGTGTGGTGACATAACCATTGTTTTTGGCATCTTCTACCGTCTTTTTCAGATATTTATCGACACCGGAAAATTGGGTGAGATAGTTTTTGATGAAACCGTCCGCCTCTTTGACCGTGACGCCGATATCTTTTGCCAGTGAAAAGGCGCCGATACCGTAGACTATGCCGAAATTGACTGCCTTTGCTCGGCGGCGCATCTCAGAGGTTACCATGAGCGGTGGCAGATCAAACACCTTTGCGGCGGTGGTTTGATGAATATCTTCTCCCGACAGGAACGCCTGTTGCATCACCTTGTCGGCAGAAAGAGAGGCGAGGATTCGAAGTTCAATCTGGGAATAGTCGGCATCTACCAGCGTTCTGCCTTTTGGTGCGATGAAGAATCGACGAAGTTCTCTGCCGAGCTCGGTTCTCACCGGAATGTTTTGCAGATTTGGCTCTTTTGAGCTTATTCGGCCGGTACGCGTCTCGGTCTGCTTGAAAACGGTGCGTATTCGACCGTCTTGGTCAATTTGGTTCATCAATCCCTCAACATAGGTTGAGTTGAGCTTTTGAACGGTACGATATTCCAATATCTTTTCCACGACAGGATGATATTTTTTTAGGTTGTCCAGTGTTTCAGCATCGGTGGAGTAGCCGGATTTAGTTTTCTTTCCGGTCGGTAGGTCCAGCACCTCGAAAAGCGCAACTCCGAGTTGTTTTGGAGAATTGAGGTTGAACTCATAGCCGACTTCGGAGTATATCTCTTCAACCAATCGCTCCATGTCGGCGCTCAAACGCTTGCCAAAAGCGCGTATACCGTCGGCATCAACCGCAAAACCGACCAACTCCATGTCAGAGAGCACCTCGGAAAGTGGTAATTCAATGTCGGTCATCAGACGGTACATTCCCGCCTCTTTGAGCTCGAGATCGAGAATTTCAAAAAGCGGTACGATGCCATCCTGCTCTCGTTCTGCCGAGATGCCGTACTCCTGCGATAGTGATAAAAGCCCATAGTCTTTTGCGGACGGGTTGAGCAGATAGGCGGCAAGCTTTGCGTCAAAAACAATGTTTTTAATCGACAAGCCTCTCCGAAATGCCGCATGATATAACGCTTTTGCATCAAAACAATACTTATCATTCGGCAAAGTTAGCAATTCTTTAAATCGTTGACCGTTTGGGTCAATTTCTTCACATCGCTCACCGTCACAGCAAATTATTTTGTCGGTGACTGCAAAATACAGCCGCGACGACGCTGAATCGACCTTACCGTCTATGAGATTTTTTGACTCGACAGTGTCCCGTGCGACAGCAACGTCTTCGAGTTTCAAGCGCTCTTTCAGTTTTGCCATTTCAAGTCGGGAAAGCAATTGCACTGCGCCGCTTGGGTCGCCTAGCTGCTTAATATAACTGTTTGGATCGGTGTCGATGGGAGCGTTGCAGTTTATCTCGGCAAGACGCAGACTGAGCTTGACCGCCTCTTTTGAATCGATCAATTTTTGCCGTGCGGCCGGTTTGATTTCCGGATCATCAAGATTTTTGTACAGCTCTTCGATACTGCCAAACCTTGAAATTAATTTACATGCTGTTACCTCTCCAATTCCTTTTGCACCGGGAATCTTGTCCGAAGCATCGCCGGCAAGGCCTTTCACATCAATGAGCTGTTTCGGAGTGACGTTATATTTTGCCATTATCTCAGCCTCATCGATGAGGCGAGTTTCCCCTTTACCAAATTGTGTAGTGGTGAGCAAAAGTTTTACCGATGCTGAAACCAGCTGTTGACCATCACGGTCACCGCTTGCGATAACGCAATCAATTCTATTTTCTGAGCAGTGTCTTGCCAGAGTTCCGATAATGTCATCCGCTTCATAACCTTCACAGGTCACAATGTTGTAACCGAGAAGCACAAGCAGTTCCTTTATTATGGGGAACTGGCTTGCAAGCTCCGGTGGCATGGGGGAGCGGCCTGCCTTATATCCGTCATACATCTCATGGCGGAAAGTTTTTGACGGCAGGTCAAAGGCAATGGCGACCGCTTCCGGCTTTTCCTGATCGATCAATTTGAGAAGTATATTCATAAAGCCAAACACAGCATTTGTAAACTCTCCTTGCTTAGTCGAGAGCAATTTTATGCCGTAAAAGGCACGATTAAGCACGCTGTTAGCGTCAATACAGAGCAGTTTCACAATATCCTCCGAAAAAATAATAAATTAAGTATACCACATTTTACTATTTTGTGGTATAATTTTAACCGAAATTGATTTACAAAAGGGAAGTTATGGCATTTTTTTGTGGCGTTGACCTGTCAAAAGGTGCGGTGTTAGCGCCGATGGCGGGTTTTACCGACGACATATTTCGCTTTCTTTGCGCCGAGCAGGGAGCGAGCATTACCGTATCTGAAATGGTGAGTGCACGAGCAGTGACACTGGGTGACAAGAAAAGTCACGAGCTGTGCAAGAATCATTCAAAACTTTCACCGTATGGAATCCAACTGTTCGGCACAAGGCCAAGTGATTTTGCTACTGCCGCAGAAAAGTTGATGGTATATTCCCCCGATTTTTACGACATAAATTGCGGTTGCCCCGCTCCAAAGATCACCGGAAGCGGAGGCGGAAGTTCATTGCTCAAAGAGCCACAGCTTATCGGTGAGATTGTGAAGGCGGTTGTCGGCGCAGTCTCCATTCCGGTCACCGTCAAGCTGAGAACCGGAATAGAGGGCGAACCGTCTGCCATCGCTGCCGCAGTGGCCGCTGAGCAGGCAGGCGCTGCGCTGGTGACAGTTCACGGACGCTATCAAAAACAAGGTTATCGACCGCCGGTCGATCATGAAATCGCCGCAGAAGTCAAAAAGGTGATTACTGTCCCGATGCTGTTCAACGGAGATATCATAGACGTCTCAAGTAAAGACAAAGTGATATCGGCTACAATGGTCGATGGTGTGATGATCGGAAGAGCCGCACTGGGCAACCCGTTCATTTTCAGCGAGTTAGATGGTGGCGAAAAAGCAACATTGACCGACAAGGTCAATATGTTGAATCGTCATGCGGACCTTATATTTGAGCGGTATGATTTAGGTGGGATTGTTGCCTTTAGAACCCACCTGACCCACTATATAAAAGGTTTTCGAAATGCCGCATCGCTTCGCCGCAGGGCGGTATCGGTCACAACTCGTGACGACGTTCGAGAGCTTGCAGATATTATGCTTCACTCGGTGTCAGAGTGAGTTCGTCAAGATTTTTTGAGTATTCGATCAGCATATTTTCTCGGAAAAACTCGACCTCTTCAAGTCCCATTACTTCCAATGCTTTTTCCTGAGCGGCCTTTGCCGACCGAAAATCGGTGTTGCCCCCGCCACACTCTTCGATACACTTTGAGAGTGCCGACAACTTGTCCGCCGCTTTCAGCAGTTTTCTTTCATGGTCGGTAAGATTTGATTGCAGTGCAAGCGGACTGATATACTCACCGATATGTTCCGGAAGCAATGAACAAAGACGCTGTGTAGCCTGCTCTTCAATTCGTTTATACTGAGTTTTCAGCTCGCTGTCGTTATATTTGACAGGAGTCGGCATGTCGCCGGTCAATATTTCGCTTATATCATGATAGAGTGCCGCAGTAGCAAGCGTTTCGGGGCGAACATCGCATCGACCAAACTCTTTGAGTGATATGACCCCCAGAATATGGGCAAGCTGAGCAGTTTCGGCGGTATGTTCCGCCAAATTTTCAGAGCGGAACTGACGCATCAGTCCCCATCTTGTTATAAATTTCATTCTAGCGAGCAATGCAGAAAAAGAAAACATATTACAATTACCTATCTAATGAAAATCCTCAGGAATATTCTACCCCACGCCCGTCAATAAGTCAAGTAGCATGAAACAAGGAACTAAACACATGACAACCCTCACCAACAAAATTGATGCTCGATATCGTTACGCCTTTGTTTTTGGCGCAGCCTTTTTCACCGCACTATTGATGCTTTTGCCTTTTTTGATATATGACAAAGGCTTTTTCCTCTATTGCGGTGACTTCAATTCACAACAAATTCCGTTCACCGTGTTCACTTCCGAATGGTTACGAGGTGGAATGGATGCTTACAGCTTTGGAATTGACCTTGGCGGTTCGGTGCTGAACGCCTTTTCCTTTTATACCATCGGCTCACCGTTTGCCATGCTTTTAGCTTTGTTTCCGGCGTCTATGATACCATATCTGATGCCGTTTATGCTATGTGTTAAATTCGGTGTAGCGGCAATGCTGGGGTATCTTTATGTTAAAAGATATTTCGACACCGACGGTTTTGCGGTGATTGCCGCAATGTTGTATGCATTTTCCGGTTTCGCTATATATAACATATTTTTCAATCATTTTGTTGATCCTGTTGCACTTTTCCCGCTTCTGCTTTTTGCACTGGACGAGTTTTTCTATGAAGATAGACGAGGCCTTTTTGCAATTGCGGTTGCAATTAACCTATTGAACAACTACTTCTTCTTCACAGGACAGGTTGTTTTTCTACTGATATATTTTGTGGTGAAGGTAATAATCGGTGACTATCGTCTTGATTTGAAGCGGTTTTTGTTTATAGCCGCCGAGTCGATTATCGGCGTAATGGTTGGAGCCATACTTGCAATTCCGGCATTTGTCAGTCTGCTGGACAATCCCCGCTCCATAAAGCAGGCGAGCGGTTTCAATCTTTTGCTACACGGCACATCGCAACAGTATGCGGCGATACTCAGTTCGATGTTTCTCCCACCCGACCCACCTTATCTTCCGAACATCTTCCAGGACGGTGTAATAAAATGGACCAGCATGTCGGCATATATACCGGTCTTTTCCATCGCCGGAGTGGTAACCTTTTTTCGGTCGGTCAGTCGCAATTCAATCAAGATAATATTGAGCATCTGCCTTATCATGGCGCTGGTACCTATCCTTAATAGCGCGTTTTATGCACTGAATTCAAGTTACTATGCCAGATGGTATTATATGCCGATTCTTCTGATGGCGCTCGCCACTGCAAAGGCGGCGGAAAAACATCCGAAGGAGCTAATCAGAAACATAATGATTGTTGGGGCAATTATACTTTGCTATTCCGCTTTTGGGCTCGTGCCCTCGACACAGGACGGCGAAGATGTAATGGGAGTGGTTTCTACCCAACCAATGTTTTGGTTGACCTTGGGTACGGCGCTATTCGGACTTTTACTAGGTTTTTTGTGGTTGAAATTTTTTAACGGCCGACGCAATTCCAGTATGTTTTTGCTAGTGACAATATGTGTTTTTAGTATTTTATATGGAGCAATTCATATCGGAAGAGGAAAAATTCCTCAGATTGATAACGACAAATATTATAAAGCGGAAACCTACGACATGATGGACTCCGGAATTCTGTCGGAAGATACCGAGTTTTATCGTGTTGATAGCTATGAGACATATGATAATGCAACAATTTTTATGGGGCTGAACGGCTTGCAATATTTCAATAGCGTTGTCACGCCTTCCATTCTTGAGTTTTATCCGTCGGTCGACGTGAAACGAGATGTTTCCAGCAAACCGGAGTGGGAAAACTATGCCTTGCGCTCGCTCCTGTCGGTGAAGTATCTTTTAGTACCTACCCGCGAAAATGACGGGTTTGTTGCCGACAAACAGCGATATGGCTTTGTGTATTATGACACGGTCGGAGAGTTTACCATATATGAGAACGAGCTATTTTTACCTATGGGACTAGTGTTTGACAGCTATATGACCGAGGAGAATTTTGAGAACACTTCAGAATCGCTTCGATCAAACTTGCTTTTACGAGGCGTTATGCTTAGCGAAGAGCAGATTGAAAAATACAGTGACCTACGCCAACTTACCGAGCCTGAGCTAACCAGTTTGAGCTATGAAGGCTTTGTCGAGGATATACAGAAAATGCCGACTGCCACTGAATTCACCGATACCGGAAATGGGTTTACGGCAGAGGTAACAACACAAAATGCCGCTATGGTAATGTTTTCTGTACCTTACGATAAAGGATTTACAGCTTACGTCAACGGCGTAGAGACCGAAATAGAGAATGTGAACAACGGCCTGTCGGCGGTAATGGTCGGAACAGGAGAACATCAGATAGTTTTTGAGTATGAGACACCGTATCTTAAGTTGTCGCTGTTGCTAGCAGTTGCCGGAATAGCGCTATTAGCTGCATATTTAGTAATTGACCACGTTGGTCGAAAAGATGTGAGCGCGAAGAAGTGACTCATGAGTTCATTCGGTAATATCATTGTCGAATCAGAAAAGATGAAATCTCCGAAAACAAAATGATATTCTTGAAAAACAATATCATTTTGTAGGAATTGCAAATCATCATAGTTTTTTCAAGCATAGAACACTCATTGACCAAGTCGGTCAGCGGGCGTTTTAGTGCTATTATACGGTTTTTAGTGGTGTTTGAGAATGCAAGCGAGTGTTTGCAGTATCCATAAAATATAAATGATATGCAATTTAAATAATATCATTTATATTTTAAACAACATCATTTAATATATTTTTACACCAATTTTGTTTTTTTCGACATAATAATACCATTTTTAGCAGTTGTTTTTATGCTGAAATTATTGATTTTTATATAAAAACGTGGTATTATTTATCTGTGAATGGAGATTCTGAGGTTTTATGAACATAAAAGATATTCGCACCGGTGCTTCAGTAGAGTTGTTCATCTACAACAGGGCCGGTGTGCGTAAGAGCTTTAAAAGTAAATTTGAAGATATCACGGGAAAGTTTGTAGTTTCCGTGTTGGCCGACGGTGTTGCTCCAAGCTACACCTCTTCAGACGATTTTGAAATTTTTATACGTGTTGGTGAAGAAGACTACATGTGGGAGGGCACCAACAATGGGATGGGAAAAACCCGTGACGGATACACAACTTTAAAGATTAAAATAAACAATCCAATCGGAAACAAATCATCCAGGAGAGCGCATTTTCGAATCACACATCTGGAGCCGGGAGAACTTCTATACCTTGATAAAGATGGCAATTCAGCCGCCAGTAAAGTTGAAATGATCAATTTGAGTGCAGGCGGAGCAGCTTTTTTATCAGAAATAGCAATGCAGGTAGGGCAGGTTAACAAACTTCGTTTTCCACTCTCCAGCGACTATTTTATACTTGATTTTTCGGTTATATCCTCTGACGATATGCCTGCCGACTTTCACATTCCTTTCCGATATCACTGCCGCTGGGAAAATATGAATGGTCGCATCGAAGAAAATCTTGTTCGACTTGTGTTCAAACAGCAGCAGGCAAGAAGATAGTATAGAGTAATAGTTGTTTAACGGCCGATGTGAGGACGATGTATGTCCTCACGGCCTGTTTTTATATAGAAGCAATGTAAACGGTCACCCTTTACGCACCGACAATTAGCAAAATTATAGTCAGCCGAACATTTCAAATATGGCTTTATCAAGCCATATAATTTGTTTGCGGGTGAAATGAGTGACTGTTGTTTTTAAATTATTTAGCTGGCCTAGACTATTATAATGAGTTAAGTAAAAGATGACGAGCACCTTCTGACTTGACAAATCCGGTAATATATATTAAAATACGATGTAATTAGGTTAACTCAAAGAGGAAATTATTTATGAAAAAATACAGCGTTGGCATTATAGGTGCGACCGGAATGGTAGGGCAGAGGTTTGCGCTTTTGCTTGCGGATCACCCTTGGTTTGATGTGAAGGTTTTGGCAGCTTCTCCACGTTCGGCCGGAAAAACGCTTAAAGATGCTATTGGTGACAGATGGGCAATGCCGACCGAAATGCCGAAAGCTATGGCAGATATGATAATAATGGATGCGACAGGGGACATCGAGAAGATTGCGTCTCAGGTGGATTTTGTCTTTTGCGCGGTAGATATGCCTAAAGCAGAAATAAAGAAACTCGAGGAATCATATGCAAAGCATGAGTGTCCTTTGATTTCCAACAACTCGGCACACCGAGGAACTGTTGATGTGCCGATGGTAGTGCCGGAGATCAATCCGGAGCATATCGAAGTCATCAAGGCGCAAAGAGAGCGACTCGGAACGAAAAAGGGCTTTATTGCGGTAAAATCGAACTGTTCAATTCAAAGTTATGTGCCGGCACTTCACCCACTAAAGAAGTATGGCATAAAGAATGTTTTAGCATGTACATATCAAGCAATCTCCGGTGCCAGCAAGACATTTGACACATGGCCCGAAATGGTCGATAACCTCATTCCGTTTATCGGCGGAGAAGAGGAAAAATCTGAGCTTGAACCACTTAAGGTCTGGGGTGAAATCAAAGACGGTGAAATTATCAATGCCACCGAGCCATGCATCACCACCCAGTGTTTGAGAGTACCGGTTGCGGACGGACATACTGCCGCGGTATTTGTGTCGTTTGAGCAAAAGCCCACAAAAGAAGAGATCCTCACGGCGTGGAAAGAGTTCAGCGGAGTGCCGCAGGAACTGGAACTTCCGCTTGCTCCGAAGCAGTTCTTGAACTATTTTGAAGAGGATAACCGACCTCAAGCAAGGTTGGATCGTGATCTGGAAAAGGGCATGGCCGTTTCCATCGGCAGACTGCGTGAAGACAGCCAATATGACTATAAATTTGTTTGTCTTTCCCACAATACACTCAGAGGTGCGGCAGGCGGTGCTGTGCTGATGGCAGAGCTGCTTGCGGTAAAAGGATATTTTGATTAGTATAGCAAGTTTAAGCGAAACCAGACCTAACGCGTTTTTTCACTTTATGGACTATATCGGTCGTTTTCGGTTTGTAGTCCAATCATAATAACGAAACAATCTGACACTTTGTTTATAAAGTGTCAGATTGTTTTTATATATTGAGATTGGCTAAAGATTAAAGGTGAAGGGTCGAAGCTGTCGCAAAGCGACTAATTCAAATAGAAAATCAAAGGTTTTCTTCCATAACCATTCACCTTTCGCTCTTAGCTTTTAGTCATTACTCACTGCGCTTGATTTCATTAAAAATTTATGTGATCATACTTTTAAGACAATCGTCATCGCTGTCCGCCATTACTTTGCGATCTTGCCGAGAATCGTAACAACCGCACCGCCTGCAAGCAGTGTGCCCGCCGAAGTAAGGATAGTGGGAAGAGTATAGTTAGCATCTAGTGGGATGAGTACCAATGTGCTCGCAACCACCAGACCGAGGATGGCGTTCATTGTTGCGGAATGATTTTTCGAAAGGCAAAACGAGGTTAGTTTTGAGCTGATTCCTATGCCAAGCAGAATCCCCACCGCCATAAATCCAATAGGAATGAGGATATCCAGACGGAAGGTAGTGACGTTTGCAACGAGCGATTTGAACAGGTAGTATTGACCGATGATGAGGAGCAGCATACTGCCGCTGACACCCGGGATAAACATTACACCGCCCGCTATCACGCCGATGAATAGCATCTGGATCAAATAGACAATTCCGAGAGGCGGAAACTCGGTGATGACGACGTCGCCTTCTACCGGTGCAAAGTATGCCATGACAAAAACAACTACGCAACCGAGGATAAAGGGCAACGGTTCGAATTTATCCGATTTCATTTCCTGCTTTACAAGAATAGGTATGGAAAACGCAACCATCCCGATGAAGCAGAACATAGTCTGTGTGGGATATTCGGCAAAGGTCAATTCCAGAATATTTGCAAACAGCACAAGGCCGATGGCAACGCCAACAAGTAACATAATGATAAACATAGCATTGCGTTTCACCGCCTTGAAGTCGAGTGAAAAAAGTGCATTTATCGACTCCATCAGTCGATTGAATATTCCAAGTATGACCATCATGGTGCCACCGCTGACTCCCGGTATAATATTCGCCATGCCGACCATGATTCCGCCGATCAATGTTTTAATCATAAATTGTACTCCGTTTAGTATACTATAATGACAAACCGACAAAACATTCCCTTTGGAGCATTTTGTCGGTTTTATAATTCGCTATTATTGTTTGTTCATCGCTTCAAGGGCATCTTTACGTGAAAGGTTTATTCTGCCTTGGCTGTCGATTTCGGTAACCTTAACAAATACCTCGTCGCCAACATTGACAACATCTTCTACCTTTTCAACACGGGTCTTTTCCAATTTGGAGATATGGCAAAGTCCCTCTTTTCCGGGAGCGATTTCGACAAATGCACCGAATGTCATCAATCTTGTTACACGACCTTTGTAGATCGCACCGACCTCCGGATCTTCTGTGATCATCTTGATGATGTTGATTGCGCGATCTAGGCTATCCTGCTCAACTGCAAGAACATAAACCCTGCCGTCGTCCTCGATGTCGATCTTTGCTCCGGTGTCGGCACAAATTTCTTGGATGACCTTGCCGCCTTTTCCGATAACGTCACGGATTTTTTCCGGATCAATCTGGAGTGTGCGCATCTTGGGAGCATATTTTGAAAGTTGCTCACGAGGTGTCTCGATAGCTTTCAGCATGATTTCGTCAAGGATATAGTATCTTGCTGTCTGGCACTTAGTCAGCGCCTGATCAATGATTTCATAGGTCAAACCGTCGTTTTTCAGGTCCATCTGGATTGCGGTGATACCCTTCTTTGTTCCTGCTACCTTGAAATCCATGTCGCCGAAGAAGTCTTCAACACCCTGAATGTCTACCATGGTCATGAAACGATCGCCTTCGGTGATCAGTCCGCATGAGATACCTGCAACAGGAGCTTTAAGCGGCACACCGGCATCCATCAGAGCAAGTGTCGATCCGCAGATTGCACCCTGCGAAGTCGAACCGTTAGAGCTGAGAACTTCGCTGACAAGGCGGATTGCATAAGGGAATTCGCTCTCGGGCGGTATCATCGGGAGGAGTGCACGTTCTGCAAGAGCACCGTGACCGATTTCACGACGTCCGGGGCTGCGCATACCTCGTGCTTCGCCGACCGAGTAGGGCGGGAAGTTGTAGTGGTGCATGTAGCGCTTGGTTTCCTCTTTGTCGATGCCATCGAGGAGCTGGGAATCGCGCAGGCTGCCGAGTGTTGCGGTGGTGAGAACCTGAGTTTGTCCTCTTGTGAACATGCCGGTACCGTGCACACGTGGGAGCAAGCCAACCTCTGCCGCGAGCGGGCGAATCTCGTCGATTCCACGTCCGTCGACGCGCTTGTTGTCGTCAAGCAACCAGCGGCGAACAACATATTTTTGAAGTTTGTAAAGACACTCGTCGATCATTCCGATCTCGTCCGGATGAGTCGGATCAAATTCTTCATGAACCTTGGTGACGATGGGTGCAAGTCTTGCGTCACGTACATTTTTGTCATCGGTGTCAAGTGCAGCGCGGACATCTTCGATGCAGAAATCTTTAATTGCATCAAATAGTTCATGGCTGACTTCCATTGAACGGAATTCAACCTTTTGCTTGCCGACTTCTTTTTGGATGCTCTCAATAAAGTCTATGATGTTGATAATCTCGCTATGCGCCTGTTTGATGGCGGTAAACATGGTGGCTTCGTCCACCTCGTTTGCACCGGCTTCAATCATGATAACTTTTTCACGGGTAGCGGCAACTGTGAGTTGCAGGTCGCTGACCTCACGCTGTGCCTCGGTCGGGTTGACAACGATCTTGTTGTCACAAAGACCCATGAACAGACCGCCGATCGGGCCTTTCCACGGGATATCGGAAATGGTAAGTGCGATAGAAGCACCGATCATGCCGACCACTTCAGGGGAACAATCTTGGTCAACCGACATGACGGTCATGACAACCGCAACATCGTTTCTCATGTCTTTCGGGAAGAGGGGACGGATGGGACGGTCCACAACACGTGAGGTCAGAACGGCCTTTTCAGAGGGACGACCCTCACGGCGCATGAAACTGCCCGGAATGTGACCAACTGCATAGAGCTTTTCTTCAAAGTCAACCGACAGCGGGAAAAAATCGATTCCGTCACGGGGTTTGAGCGCCATTGTGGCGTTGCAAAGAACAACAGTTTCGCCATAGCTGACGAGACAACTGCCGTTGGAAAGGCCGCACATTTTGCCGACCTCGACACTCAGCGGACGACCCGCGAGTACCGTTTCAAACTTTCTGTAATTTTCAAACATTATTCTTTCTCCATACTTCTTTTCTTGCGGAGGATTTAGCAATAAATTCAAACGGCAACTGTTTGCCGGCTCAACTTACTGCTAAAACCGACCGAGGCAAAACGCTTCGGGTAAGGTTAACCCTCCTGATTTAAAATAAAGGCCGTATCAAACAAGTCATGCACACCGTACGGTTATACGGCAACACGCAACCTGTAAGATACAGCCAATAAACACTTACTTACGCAGTCCGAGCTTTTGGATCAGGGCACGGTAACGACCGATGTCCTTCTTATGCAGGTAGCTCAAAAGGTTTCTACGGCGACCGACCAACTTGAGAAGTCCGCGACGGGAATGGTGGTCATGAAAATGAACTTTCAGATGCTCTGTCAGATGATTGATACGAGCGGTCAGCAGTGTGACTTGCACCTCCGGCGATCCTGTGTCGCCCTCATGAAGGCAGCTGCTTTCGATTAGTGTTTTCTTGTCTTGCATGTTTTTTCCTTTTCTTCTGTGTAATATGCCCAACCATAGCGTGCCCTATAAAGGAAGAAGGGTGCCATTGGCGGGTAGCGTGCTTTGCTATTATAGCACAAAAATGATTATTTGTAAAGGGGTTTAGTGTGAAAATATGGCAGTTCAATTTTTATATAGCATTGATTGTTTTGTTGGATGGGACGATGCCCACATCGTCCCCTACGATATCCGATAATATTTCGGGTCTGTTTTGCGTACATATCGTCACAAAATACGCGCCGTCTTGCGAATAATCATAATCATTTAATCGCATCGGTTTTAGTTTGGTAATTCCATTTAAGCATCTCGTAAAATGCTCGTAATATGCAATCACAAAATATATTCAAGTTGTATATCATAAGGTTCATGACTTGCGATTTCATCTTGAATTTCTGTGGCAAATACGCAACCTAAAGCCTTATAAGCTTCTTGCGTTTCCTTAGCAGAGTTTGCAGAAATATATATTTTTTTAACAGGTAACTTTCGTGCTTCATCACAAATAAGTTTGAATAGTTTTTTGCCAATGCCATTATTTCTGAATTCATTAGATACATGAAACATTATCAAATCTATATATTGTTTTTCACTACCTAATAGATTAGTACCTAAATATGCAAACCCAATCACTTGCGAGTTATGTTTTGCAGTAAAGCCTATGCTCCCTTGCTTAATTGAATTTATTAGATTTTGAGCTTTTTGACGCAACTGAGCATTATCCCATGTTTCAATAAATGGCTCATCTTTATATACATAAGAGCCGTTATCTAAACGCAAATTAACCATTGTTTCTTGATAACGATTATATTTATCGAGAGAAGATATCTCGAAGTTTTCTGTTGTGATTTTTTCATATACTATTTCATCTTGTAAAATTTTCATCTCATTATCTATCTCCAAATTATATAAATACCCTGTACCGCAGGCTCGCCATAGCCCTTCACCTTTCACCATTAGTCTTTAGCCATTTTGCAATATGAGCAAAATACAAATCCCCTTCATTACCGCCCATAATATTAGTACGGCATCGCCTTTATCTTCGCCTCGGAATAATCTGGGGCGATCTCATGTTTTGGCGGACATACCAAAAAGCGGTCGTCCCAATCGCCGCAGAACATGTCGGCGATAAACAAGCTGTCTCCTTGCACTGTGCTGTGTTGCCAATCGAATTCTTTTGCGATGTCTTTAGAGCGCTCAAGTGCATCGGTATCGGGGATAACGTCGGATTTTATGAAATATAGGTTTTTGTACTCTTTGATGAATCCCGTTTCCTGTTCCAGCAAGAAGTCGGCGGTGTCTTCGTCATACTGTTCTGTATAAAGGCTGTGAAGTCGGGCGAAATAGTCTTTTGACGGGCAATGGTCGTCCTGCATCCAGCCGCGATTATACCAGTATACTCCCTTGTCGGAATTGAAAATCTCGAGATATTTTTTATACGAGCCGATAAAGAGCGCTATGCAGTCATCACATCGCGGTGCAACGATGGGGAGGGTTTTGGAGCGCAGTCCGATAATACTGTTGGAGCAAAGCCCATACCCCAAAACAATGGCATCAAAACCGGTGTCCATTGGGCGCATTTTGCGTCTTTCTTCTTCAATTATCTCATCTATCTCATCGATGGTGCGCTGAAGTTTTTTGCGCAACTTTTCCGGCGTGTCATGCAATCCTTGTTCGATCCAAAAAGGATGCACAAAGTTGTCCATGGTAGATATCAGATGGCTGACTTCACGGTACATGACCATACAGCCGATGAATGCAATTCTCATTTGTTTTGTGTTCCTTTCTCGATGTTTTGTTTTTTTTGTCTGTTATACACGCTGTCGTAAGTTACGAGTAGACACAAAAGACACACTGTTTTATTGCGCAAGTCCGGTATAAAGCTGATAGTATTTTCCCTGCTGATCAATCAACTCTTCATGACTGCCTCGTTCAATGATCTTGCCCATTTCGAGAACCATAATACGGTCACTGTTTTTGACGGTGGAAAGACGATGGGCGATGACAAATGTTGTGCGTCCGTGCATCAGACTGTCCATGCCCTCTTGCACTAACTTTTCGGTCATGGTGTCGATGGAGGAGGTCGCTTCGTCCAATATCAGCGCAGGCGGATTCGCCACCGCCGCACGAGCAATGGCAAGAAGTTGGCGCTGCCCGCCCGACAGACTGCCACCGTCCGCCTTGAGTATTGTGTCATATCCATTTGATAGACGTTTGACAAATCCGTCTGCATTCGCAAGTTTTGCCGCTGCGATACATTCCTCGTCTGTTGCATCCAGACGTCCATAGCGAATATTATCAAGTACCGTGCCGGTGAAAAGGTGGGTGTCCTGCAAAACAACGCCGAGCGAGCGACGAAGGTCGCTCTTTTTTATGTCGGTAATGTCGATGCCGTCATAGAGTATCTGACCTTTTTGAATGTCGTAAAAGCGGTTGATCAGGTTGGTTATGGTGGTTTTGCCGGCGCCGGTCGATCCGACAAACGCAATCTTCTCTCCCTCTTTTGCCTCAAGGTCGATATCGTTCAGCACGATTTTTTCTTCATTATAGCCGAAAACCACGTCGATAAGTTCGATGTGACCACGTTGCCGGATAAGCTTTACACCGTCTTTATGCGGAACTTTCCATGCCCAGACATCACAGTTAACATCGCATTCAACAAGACTTCCATCCGACTCTTCTCGAGCGTTGACCAGTGTGACGGTGCCGTCATCGTTTTCCGGTTCTTGGTCCAGAAGTTTGAAAATTCTCTCTGCCCCCGCCATACCCATGACAATGAAGTTTGCCTGCATCGAAACCTGCGATATCGGCATCACAACACTTTTTGACAGGCTCAAAAAAGCTATTAGCGTGCCGATGGTTATACCGCCGAATCCATTCAGCGCAAACACACCGCCAAGCACTGCGCAGAGAACATAACCGAGGTTGCCGAGCTGTCCGTTGACCGGCATGACGATGTTTGCAAATTTATTGGCGTTTTCCGAGGCTTTTTGCAGTTTTGTGTTTCGCTCCAAAAATTCCTCGATCGATTTATCTTCATGGCAAAAGACTTTTACCACCTTTTGTCCGTTTATCAGCTCTTCAATATAGCCATTGACCGCACCGAGTGATGATTGTTGTTCCTTGAAAAAGCTACCTGATTTTTTGATTATGAAGCGTGCTGTCAACAGCATTATAGCAATCATAACAAACATCAAAGCGGTAAGTGGTGCGCTAAGCACAACCATGCTTACAACGCTTGCCACCAGCGTCACAAGGCTACTGAAAATTTGTGGCAATCCTTGACTGAGCAACTGGCGTAAAGTGTCGATGTCGTTGGTATAGACCGACATGATGTCACCGTGTGAGTTGTTATCAAAATAACGAATAGGAAGGCTTTGCATCTTATTAAATGTCAGTAAACGAAGCTTTTTCAGTGCGCCTTGCGAAACATAAATCATTATCCTTGTCTGGACAAATGTCGCTACAACACCGATGGAAAAGATGATGGCAAGGTCAAAAAGAGCTAAACTTAGAGGGCCAAAATCTGCATTTTCAACACCGATGAGCGGCACGATATAATCATCGATCAGCGATTCAATAAATACGGTACCACGCACTGTAGAAAAGCTCGCTATCATAATTGATACGATTGCTATTATAAGATGTACAGTGTAGTTTCGAAGCACGACTGCAAAAACACGTTTGATAATGTCCTTTGCAGAACCTTCAAGTTTAGGACGAGTGCCGAAATTTTTTTCACCGGGTCCACCACCGCCACCGGGTCTGCCACCGAGGCCTCTATTAGGGCCGGCCGAATGTTGAGGAGTTTTTTCCTGTGTCATATTAGTCGTCCCCCCTTTCGTCAAAGTCGGCATCGCCTTGCGTTTGACTTTCAAATATTGTCTTGTAGACCGTATTGGTCAAAACGAGTTCATCATGGGTGCCAAATCCGTCGATTACACCGTCGTTGACAACGATAATCCTGTCGGCATCTTGGATGCTGGAGACGCGTTGGGCTATGATCAGCTTGGTGACCTCCGGAATGCCTGTCCGGAACTCAGCACGGATTTTGCTGTCAGTTGCGGTGTCGACCGCACTGGTCGAATCGTCGAGTATGAGAATTTTTGGGGATTTGAGTAATGCACGGGCGATACAAAGTCGCTGTTTTTGTCCGCCCGATACGTTGGTACCTCCACGCTCGATCTCGCTATGATAACCGTCCGGCATTCGACTAATAAACTCATCGGCATGAGCTATCTTACATACCTTGATGCTCTCTTCCTCGGTAGCGTTTTCGTTGCCCCACCGCAGGTTGTCGAAAATTGTTCCGGAGAAAAGTTCGTTTTTTTGCAGTACAACCGCAACATTGTTGCGGAGAGTCTCGATATCGTATTCTCTCACATCGACTCCGCCTACCGTGACACTGCCTGCCGTGACATCGTAAAGCCGGCTTATTAGGTTTATAAGCGAAGTTTTGCCGCTGCCGGTGTTGCCGATGATTCCAATTGTTTCACCCGATTTTATCTTGAGATTTATGTTGCTGAGTGCCGATTTCTCTGCTTCTTTGTTGTAAGCGAACTCAACGTTGCTAAATACGATAGAACCGTCTTTGACCTCAAATACAGGGTTTTCACAGTTAGTAATATCTGCTTTTTCGCTCAGTACTTCGGCAATACGTTGACCGCTTGCTACCGACATGGATAGCATTACGAAAACCATCGAAATCATCATGAGGCTGATGAGTATGGTAACGGCATAGGCAAAAAGCGTGCTGAGATTTCCGGTGGTCATTTCACCTGTATTTATCAGTTTTGCGCCGAACCATCCGATGGCTACCATACAAGAATAGAGCGCAAGCGTGAGGGCCGGTGCATTGAGACTGACCAGTTTTTCTGCCTTGATAAAAAGATTGTAGAGTTTTTGCGCCGCCGCTT
Organism: uncultured Oscillospiraceae bacterium; assembly: GCA_964370605.1. Taxonomy (GTDB): domain Bacteria; phylum Bacillota; class Clostridia; order Oscillospirales; family Ruminococcaceae; genus CAYJBH01. Next base: position 113,611 of record CAYJJX010000004.1, read on the forward strand.
CAAATTTTTTCTTCTCATGTTCCTCTCGCACAAATGCCTTGACAACACGAATGGCGCTGACATTTTCTTGGACATTCAGATTAAGATCGTCGTACCCTTTGAAAACAAGTGTAAAATATTTGAGTGCATGGCGGATTATGTAAGCAAATATAATAATAAGGAATATCATGGCGATCAGGAAGATATTCGCTATTTTGTAGTTGATAAAAAACGACATTGCAAGCGCTACGATAAGGTTGATCGGCGCGCGCAGTGTCATTCTCATAAGCATTTGGTAGGAGTTTTGGACGTTGGTAACATCGGTGGTCAGCCGTGTGACAAGCCCTGCGGTGGAAAATTTGTCGATATTTGCAAAAGAAAACGTCTGAATGTTTTTGAACATGGAATCGCGCAGATTTTTGGCAAACCCGGTCGAGGCAACGGCGGCGGTGCGTCCGGCAAGGATGCCAAAAGTAAGAGAGCAACCTGCCATGCACAGCATAATGAATCCATAAAACAATACGTTGTTCATATTCCCTTGAGAAATTCCGGCATCAATGATTAATGCCGCGACCATCGGTATCGATATTTCAATCACCGACTCTAAAATGGTGAAAACAGCGGTCAGAATAGACGACACTTTGTACTGTTTAACCTGAGATGCAAGAGTTTTTAGCATAAGCGATCCCTATACAATAATACACTGTTACAGTATATCATGCATAGGGATTGTATGTCAATAAATTTAGTATGCGCAACTTTAATGTACAGTAGATTGTTTGACGGTGTTCGTTTTACATTCGCTGCAATGTCCATAGAGCATCAGTGCATAATGAGTTACCTCAATATCTTGCGAAGTGACCATTGAAGTCAACGAGCCGCTAAGCTTTGCGTCAAAGACCTTGCCGCAATCGATACAGATAAAATGTTCATGATCCGATGTGTTGAAATCAAAGCGATCGCCAAGTCCCGGAACCGATATTTTTTTAATCAGACCGTTTTCCGAGAATTTGTTGAGATTACGGTACACGGTACCAAGGCTGAGCTTTTCGTGTTCCGGCTTAAGTGCGGAATAAATCTCATCGGCAGTAGGGTGGGTTTTTGTATTATTTACGGCGGCGATAATCGCTTCCTTCTGTTTTGTGTTTCTCATCTCTTTTTAAGCACCTTTTGTTGCGTAATAGTTTCCATTACTATTATAATGCATATAAATTATTTTGTCAATAATGTATATTCAAACGATAAGAAAATCGCTATATTGGTCACATCAACGAATATAGCGAAAAAACTTGCATATACTATTGAAAAGTGTTACTATTAAGCCAAGCAAAATACAAATAGGGCTACGATTAAAACAAGATCGTGCCGCAATTGCACAATGAGTGCAGAAAGGTTGGGACGTTAATTATGGGGAAATTAGACGGAACAAAGACACAAAAAAACCTTATGGAAGCATTTTCCGGCGAAAGTCAGGCCAGAAATAAGTATACCTATTTTGCAAGTCAAGCAAAAAAAGATGGTTATGTTCAGATAGCTGCCATTTTTGAAGAGACTGCGAAGAACGAAATGGAACACGCAAAACTTTGGTTCAAACTACTTCATGACGGTGTACCGAAAACAGCATCATGTCTTAAGATGGCCGCCGACGGTGAAAACAGCGAGTGGACCGAAATGTATAAAAGAATGGCTAAAGATGCAAGAGAAGAAGGCTTTGAGAACATTGCTGTGCTTTTCGAAGGCGTTGGTGCTGTAGAAAAAGAGCATGAAGAGCGTTACCTTGCTTTACTTGCCAACATTGAGAACGAGACGGTATTCAAAAAGAGTGAGCAGGTTGAGTGGAAATGTAGCAATTGTGGACACATCCATGTCGGCGATTCCGCACCTGACGTATGTCCTGTCTGTGCACATCCGAAAGCATACTTTGAGCTTCGCGCCCAAAACTATTAATCGCTTATTTGCGATTTTGAAAGGAGAAATACCATGGCAGGCAAACAAGAATTTTTTATCTGTACTCACTGCAAAAATTTAATCGGAATGATTGATAATAAAGGTGTTCCGCTGATCTGTTGCGGCGAACCCATGAAGCATCTGGTTCCCAATACCACCGATGCCGCACAGGAGAAACACGTGCCAAAGGTTGAGGTTGCAGGCGATTCTGTTACCGTAACAGTCGGAAGCACACTTCATCCGATGGAAGATGCACACTACATTGAGTTTATCTATGTCGAGACCGAAAACGGTGGACAGCGCAAAAAATTGTCACCGACAACTCCTCCGAGCGCAGTGTTCAAACTTGTCGACGACAAGGCGATCGCAGTATATGCCTATTGCAATTTGCACGGACTTTGGAAGTTCGAACTGTAATATCAAAACCTAGCGTTGATATGACAAACAGCCATGACATTCATTGTCATGGCTGTTTTAATGTTGTAAAAAACCTACTATATCAGTGCTTGATTTTTCATCCGATCTTTTTGCGCAAATCTTCCAGCAAACGCTTTGCCTCCTCCTCTGAGTCGGCCTTTGCATTAATGACATAGTTGCGTTTTTGAGGTAGATCGCGTTTCATAAAATCCTCGTACCAGTCGGTCACAGATCCTTCGATAGACCAGTCACAGAATTTCACCACCGTTTCGTCATTTACCATATCGCAGACATCGTGTATTTTGTGGAATGCGACATCAACCTCGATAGCATGAACAAATGGGTTTTCCGAGAAATCTTTGATGACATGGGGAGTTTGCCCGCAGTAGTGAATTCTTCCGCCATTCAAAAATTTCATAAAGTCAAAGTCGAACTCTCGCACATATTCACGATAGTGCTCGGCAGAAATCATCTGCATACTGCAGTTTGAAATTCTCGCACCGCCTCGCCAATATCCGGCGGCATCATAGAACCAGCCGTCCTCCGCTTTGGTGATATTACGTTTTGACTCGGTGATCCAGACCTTCATAAAGTCGTTCACCTTTGACAGCAGTTGTCTTGTGAAGTCGGGATCATCAAAGAAATCGAGGAAGATGTCGTTACCGCGAATGAGATGGGCACTGTTGAAAGCACTCTGCACATCGGGGTGTTGCAGTGGGAGTTCCTCCGGCTTGTTTGCCATGAAGTACTCCTGATATTCCAGCAGTTTTTCATTCCAATAGGAACTCATCGACGGCTTTTGAAGTACCGATTCCATGTCGGTACTGTCGTGTAGAATATGATTTTTGCAGGCAGGGAGAGAGTCTTCAAGCACCATTAACTCGCAACCGAATGCCGCCGCAATCTGTCCTGTGCCGAAATTTATTCTAAGGTTTGCAAGAAAGTCATCACCGAGCTCCGAATGCTTTTTTGTAGCGACAAGTTGTGCTTCAAGCATTTTTGCCTTGTCTTCCACCATCTCTCGCCAGCTGTAAGGCAGTTTGATGGGGTAGTCCACCACCACTAACGGAGTACAGCCGGTGGGGTTTTCGAAAAGTGACTTGTATTTCTGCTCAATTATTTTAGAGTTAGTCATTGATTTATCCTCGTTACCTTGTTATCTCTTGATATATTTCTCCTGCCTGCTTGAATCCATCGGTCATATCCTTGAGATACTGGTTGGACATGCGAACCGCGAGAGGCTGAGGATAGGTCTTGGACATGAAACCACCCGTAGGAGTTGCAAGCTTTTCCACCATATAGCGAGTGCGTTGTTGAATTTCTTCTTTGCTAAAGTCCAATGTGGTTTGGATGTCGAGACCGCAGAAAAAACAGACCTTGCCTTTGAATCGCTCCGACAAAGCATCAATTCCCATATTGTCCTGTTGATCCATCTGGATCACGTCGAGACCGGTTTCGATATACATATCAAGTATGTCGACAATGTGTCCGCAGGTGTGGGAAAGGGTGTCAAGACCCAGGTCATGGGCGGTGTCGAACATCTTTTTATAAAGTGGGTAATATATCTCTTTCCAGTGTCTTGGGCTGATCATCATTCTATCCTGCAAACCCATGTCCTCGATGAGAATAATCCCGTCCACACCGCAATCAGCAAGTTTTTTCACCACCTCGACGAGATAGTCGTTCAGCCTCGTGGTTATCTTGGTGAATTCTTCAGTGTTTCCGGCTACCTGCAACATGAAATCTTCAAAGCCGAACAGATGAATCATTATCTGGAATATACCACTCGGCATCATGGCGAGAATGTATTTGTCCTCGGTGTTTTCCGCAACGGTTTTTCGGATGCTCTCATAACGCTTGTCGTCAAGATAGTCGGGGAAAGTGACATCTTCAAAGGTCTCTTTGCCCTCCCAAGGGAAGGTGGTGGGCTCGCCAAAGGTTTCACCCATGCTCTTCCAAAGGCAACCCCACTCATCGATCTTATCACCGTCGGAATTAAATTCCACATGGTTTTCATCCTTGTCAAGAAAACACCAGATAAAATCATCGCCGTACTCTTCGTTCAGCGGAACAGGAGTTCTGTTAGAATCGAAGTTGTACGGCAGTCGGTCAGGAGAGTTGAAATGTATAGCACGTTTTACGCGTTCTTTTCCGGTCATGGTGACCTTCCTTTCAATTGTTAAAGTTAGTTTGAATTATCCCGTTACCGTAGATTATACACTATAAAATTCAAAACACAATAGCAAATTGAAAAAATGTTCCAATTTTTTTATTGCTATGCCATAAGTATCTTTTCTGTGGCACTGAGAACCGCAAGACGTGAAGCGCCGAAGTTCAGCCCACCCTGCAAAAACGCAGTATAAGGTGGACGCAGTGGACCGTCGCAGGAAAGCTCGATACTGCTCCCTGCCGTGAAGGCACCTGCCGCCATGATCACCTCGTCATCATATCCCGGCATCGGCGCAGGAATGGGACAAACGAAACTGTCTATAGGGGAGGCTTGTTGAACTGCGACACAGATTGCCTGCAGCTTATTTGGACAAAGGGTGTCGATGGCGGTTAGAATATCGGCACGATCTTGGCGATAACCGGGTCTTGTCGCAAGGCCGCACAGCTCGAACACACAGTCGGCATAAATAGAGGTTTTGACCGCCTCCGCCACGACAGCCGGGGCATAATAAAGTCCGAGATACAGCTCTCGAAGCACGCCGAGCGTACTGCCGATTTCGGCACCGATGCCCGGCACGGTCAGGCGAAACGCCGCACGTTCCACCGCCTTTGTTTTGCCGGCGATATAGCCGCCGGAAGAGGCGATTCCACCGCCGGCATTTTTTATCAGTGATCCTGCGATGAGGTCGGCACCAACCATAGTCGGCTCGGTGTTCTCGACAAACTCACCATAGCAGTTATCCACAAAGACATATATATTTCGGTCGACCGCCTTCACCGTGTCGATAGCTTTTTTCAGCTGCGCATTAGTCAGCGATGCACGTGAGCTGTAACCGCAACTCTTTTGCAGGGCAACGACGGTGACATCACCTTTTTTGCAGCGGTTTTTTAATGCATCAAGATCAACCTCGTTTGCTTTGAGTTCCAACTCTTCATAGAGGACGCCAAAATCGGCAAGTGATCCTGTCTCGTCCCCTTTTTTTCCGATAACCTTGTGTAGCGTGTCGTACGGCCTGCCGGTGGCATAAAGCAGTGTGTCGCCCGGTCGAAGCAGACCGAAGAGCGCCACCGAGATGGCATGGGTGCCGCTCGCAAAGTTGTGGCGAAGCAAAGCCGCCTCTGCCCCCATAACCGAGGCGAAAACCCGATCCAAAATGTCACGGCCGATGTCGTCATAGCCGTAACCGCTCGTGCCGACAAGATGGGCGGTGGACACATTGTTTTCTATAAAAGCGCAAAGCATACGCTCTTGATTTTTGAGTTTTATCTGCTCAATCCTGTCAAAATATGGACGAGTCAGCCGTAGTGCCTGCTCGTCCAGTTCCCTTGTTTTTTGTGAAAAGTTAAACATTGATTCCTTTACAGTGAGTTTACGATTTCCTTGAAGTGTTCGCCGCGTTTTTCGAAGTTCTCATAGAGGTCAAAGCTTGCCGAGGCAGGGGAGAGGATAATGATATCGCCTCGTGCGGACGCATCGACAGCAAGTTTTACCGCCTGCTCCATTGTGGTTGCTCGAAAGATGGGAAGTGATTCGGGATCATAGTCGGCGAGTGCGACCAATTCGCGTTCGATCAGCGGACCGGTATGTCCCATAAGCACCACCGCCTTAGCGTGTTTTATCAATTCCGGTGCGAGCGGAGCATAGGATATTTTTTTGTCGTAGCCGCCTGCAATGACTATCTGTTTTTGATCAAAAGAATGTAGTCCTGCGATGACTCTAGTGGGAGAACTCGCGATTGAATTGTTATAGAATCGCACACCGCCAAGTTCACGTACCGGCTCGATTCGGTGCTCAACACCGACGAACTCTCGGGCGGTGTTGGCCATGGTTTCGATGGAGACATCGTCTGCCACGGCTGCACATGCCGCCAGCATATTTTCGATGTTGTGCCGTCCCGGCATCTTTATTTCAGCGGCAGGAAGTACCGAGCACTTTTGGCAGTTCAAGTTAAGTGTCAGCACATCATTTTCAAGATAAGTGCCATCCTTTTGAGGAACTGTCAAAGAAAAGAAACGTATGTTTTCAGCCGAGTTTTCAAAGCTCCGAGACAGCTCGTTATCGTAACCGAGCACCGCGAAACCACCCGGTCGAAGATTCATTATGTTTCTTTTTGCCTCTATGTATTCTTCCATGTCGGCGTGATGGTCAAGGTGGTTAGGAGTGATATTGGTCACGACGGCGACATCGACACTTTGTTTCATCGACATAAGCTGAAAGCTGGAAAGCTCACAGACTACGACATCGTCCTTTTGTACCTCATCGATAATCGGCAACATGGAACGGCCGATATTGCCGCCGAGATGCACATTTTTTCCGCTTCTCATCAGCATATCTGCGATTAGGCTGGTGGTTGTTGTCTTGCCGTCCGATCCGGTTACGGCATAGATTTTTGCTTCGCACAACTCAATAAACGTTTCAATCTCACTTGTAACCGTTGCACCGCGCTCAATGGCTTGCTTGATGGACGGCTCACTCGACATAAAACCGGGTGTGCGAAAAATCACATCGGCAGTTTCGAGCCCAGCGAGGTAGTTGTCGCCGAGAAAGAGTTCCAGTGCACTCGTGTCAAGATTCTTGATTTCAGTCTTTTTGTCGCAAAGTCGCACCCTTGCACCCAACTTTACAAAAAGCGGTATAAGGTCACGATGCGCTACACCTGCGCCGATAAATGCAACGGTCTTATCGCCCAGAGAGGCGACGTATTCTAATAGTTTTGAAGACATGTTGTCCCTTTCGTGATGGGAAAAGCTATCTATTTTGTTTGGATGAATTTTTTTATCTCGTCTATTCGTTCTTGACACTCGTTGTAACCAAGACGATATAACGCCATTAATTTTATAGGGTCGCGTTCGGTGCGCTCAACACCCATTGTGGATGCAGGGCGCATGACCAATGCCTGTCCGGAATCGACTTCCCTTTCGACCAATCGGAGCTGTTCGTTGTAGACATCGGCGCGTTTCGCCGCCGCGCGAAGAAGACGCGGAAAATGCTTGTATTTCAGTCGCCCGATCACGGAACTTGCGTTTCCTTGAGGTTTTTTGAGATAGCCGATAGGTCGAGTAAGGATAACGACATTTTTTTCGTTGCCGTAATCGATTGAGTGTTTCAGTGGGATGGGATCGGTTATTCCACCATCGAGGTGGGGGACACCGTCCAGAAAGACGGGTTTTGTAACAACCGGCAATGAACAGGAGGCCATGACATAGTGATAATCGTTGTCCATGTCGTTCACGTCAAAATAGTTCGGTGCACCGGTGATACAGTTGGTGGTTACCGTGACCATTTTTGATTTTGAGTTTTTGAACGTCTCGTTGTCGAAGGGGAAATATTTTTCCGGAATAACCTTGAATGCAAAATCCATCTTGAACATGTCCTCGGTAAAGATTCCCATCATGTCGAGATAACGCTTGTCGTGGCAAAATTTGACATTAATATTAAAGCTGCGTCGAGGCTGTTTTGAGATAAAAGATACCCCGTTAGCCGCTCCGGCGGACACGGCATAGACGTGGTCAAACTCGATGTTATTATTTAACAGACAATCCAGCACGCCGGAACTGTAAACTCCTCGCATGCCACCGCCTTCAAGTATCAGCCCGACTCCCATTATTATAACTTCTCCTTAAAATACAAATTCTATCCGATATTATACTATATGAACCGTAAGAATTCAATAGAAATTCGTCGCAATTTTTAACTTTGTATTGATTATTTCACATTGTTTTGATATAATAACCCTATTACGTTTATAGAGGAAGTGATATATCATGTTACAAAATTGGAATGTCGATAAATCCCAGATAGCCGCACAACAAGAGGCGCTTAAGAAAAAATGTAACTTTGTTTACGTCGGACACGGACCAAAGGCGACCGGACTGTTTTCAAAAGAGTTCAAGCGCAAGCCGGGCCTTTATGCACGCTGTACCCAGTGTGGCTACTACCTTCCGCTGGACGGCAACGGAACCGAAGACTGCGTCTGTGGAAACCTGCACCGTGACAGTCAAAAGCTCAAATCAGAGATGAGCCCGAACGAGGTAGAAATCTTTAAGGCACAAAGCAAATAACATGAACCGGATAGTGAGCTTTTCGAAAGCAAACACGTTTTCACAATCTAAAACAGCCATGCCCGACCCACTTAGTGCAGGTCGGGTTTCTTGTTGCAAAAATTTGACCGAATTGGTCAAACGGTCGAATTCGTCACTCCGATTCATTTTCTTTTTGACTGGATTCGATACGATTTTTCCGGCTATCGTAGTCAGAGTATCTTTTTTTGACCGCATCGGTCAGTAAGTATTCGATCTGACCGTTTACCGAGCGGAACTCGTCCTCCGCCATTCTCATGACCATGTCATAGAGTTTTGGCGGAAGACGGAGCAGAATTTGCTTTTTGCTTTCCTTCTCAGGCATATCGACCTTTCTTGTGTCTTAATATATGCTACCGCTGTTCACAACAGGTTGCGTGTCCTTGTTTGCGCAGAGTACAACCAAAAGGTTGGAGACCATTGCTGCTTTGCGTTCCTCGTCCAACTCTACAAGACCATCATTCTCAAGCTGAGTGAGAGCCATCTTGACCATTCCGACGGCGCCTTCGACAATCTGTTGTCTTGCATCTATTATAGCCTTTGCCTGTTGACGTTGCAACATTGCGGCGGCAATCTCTTGCGCGTAGGCGAGATGTGCGATCCTAGCTTCTAAAATCTCGATTCCGGCAAAGTCTACACGACCTTGAAGATCTTTTTTCAGCACTTCAGCAACCTCGGTACTGCTACCACGAAGTGAAAATTCGTCTTCGTCACCCGATATATCATATGGAAACTGGCGTGCCACTTGGCGTATCGAGGCGTCCGATTGAGTGGAAACATATTGTGCATAGTTATCCACTTCAAAAACAGCCTTTGTGGCATTAACTACACGGTAGATCACAATAACACCGATCTCGATAGGATTACCGTCGTTATCGTTAACTTTTTGCTTCTCATTGTTGAGGGTGACCGCCTTGGTCGATACCTTTTTGCCTGGCGGCATCGGTATGCTGGTGCCATTTGACGTGACGGTCACCGAGCCAAACGGTTGCACAGAGGGGTTGAATATGTTACAAAATGGATTGATATAGAAAAAGCCGGGCTTTGATATTGTGCCATAATAGTTGCCGAAAAGCAGATATACCGCCGCTTCATTTGGACTGATGACCTTTAACCCTGAAAGCATGATGACGGCTACGCTGAAGATAATTGAACCGCCGACTATCATGAAAACATTCGTCATGATAATCCCCATGACAAAAACAAAAGTAGTGCCCAAAATTGCCAGCAATAAAAGAATAAGTGCTGCCACTCCGGAAAATGGGTTTAAAAGTTTTTCTTTACCATAGTTGTTTTGTTGAGTTTCCATCTGTTTTCCATTCCTTTCTCGAATGTAGACTAGTTTAGTTTTTAAACTGTTTTGATCAATCACCGATTGTGATATCATTATGATATCATTTTAATATATGATTGTCAATACTCTTTTTCAAAAAATGTATTAGTGACACAATTGCGGTAATAATACTATAAAAGAAAAAAGGGGCAACAAGGAATGAGGGTTTTAAAGAAGATAACGATCACATTGACGATGGCTGTTTTGTCGGTTGCAGTGCTGGCAACTTTTGCTGTAATATATACAAATATGCAGTTGCCGGAGAGCTTCACTGTTGTGGGTGAAGAACTTGAAATAGCACATATGCCATATCTAACCGCAACGAAGTCGGTCGGTGAAACGGTAGAGGCGGCATCGGGAGAGACGAGTTCGTATAATGCACAGCTTAACCTTTTTGGAATACTGCCTGTAAAGACGGTACGCGTCATGTCTATTGAACGGCAGACGCTCACCGCTCTCGGCACACCTTTTGGGGTGAAAATGTTTGCAGATGGTGTAATGGTGGTCGGATTTTCTGACATTCCGACTTCAACCGGATACAAGAACCCCGGCAAACTTGCGGGACTAAAACTCGGCGATGTCATTGTTTCGATAGGCGACGAAAAGATGGTGGCCAACAGTGATGTCGGCGAGGCGATAGCCGGTTCGGACGGAGTCCCCATTGAGGTAATATACAAAAGAGACGGTGAGCAAAAGAGCTGTATTATAACCGCCGTTAGGGACGAGATCGGTGGAGAGTATCGCAGTGGGGTTTGGGTACGTGACTCGTCTGCCGGAATCGGAACGTTGACCTTTGCCGATAATGAAAATATGATTTTTGGTGGCTTGGGACATCCGGTAAGCGACACTGATACGGGGCAAGCGATCGAGCTTTTGAGCGGAGAAATTGTACCGGTCACGATTTCGGGAGCGACTGCAGGGCGCCCGGGCACGGCAGGAGAGCTCAGGGGAGAATTTGCGGGCGATATTACCTTGGGTGAAGTGCTCCGAAATGACAATACGGGAGTATACGGTGAACTTTTTTCACATTTGGAAGGTGATGACTATGAGGTGGCAACACCGTCCGAGACGGTGACAGGAACTGCGACAATACTCGCCACTGTAGATAGTGAAGGAGCAAAGCCGTACCGAATCGACATCGAGAGGGTTTTTCATGCAAATGACGACTTTACCAAAAACATGGTTGTAAGGATTACAGACCAAGAATTGCTAGAAAAAACCGGTGGAATAGTTCAGGGGATGTCAGGGAGTCCGATTTTGCAAAACGGGAGACTTATCGGAGCTGTCACCCATGTTTTCGTGAATGACCCAACAAGGGGGTACGGAATTTTTATTGAAAATATGCTTGAGAGTGCGGAAAATATAGCAGAATAATCGTAGGGGCGAGCTTTGCTCGTCCGAAAAATAAGCAAAAGTGTTAGTCCTTAGCTAACTCGTAGAGTTAGGTTATTGTCTCGAAAACCACTGAGATATAATAGGACTAACACTTTTTTGTTGACACTATCACAAAATGAGATGTATAATATAATTATTAAAGAAAATTCTTGTTATCCTACGGTGGGGTTGGGTTGTGGATAACGGAGAGAATATTTATATGCGAGGATGTGAAAAATATGTTTAAATTTTATA
>CAYJJX010000005.1:0-32198 GCA_964370605.1 uncultured Oscillospiraceae bacterium
CTGCTAACGGCAGCCGAGGGTGACCTTAGGGATAGTGCAACAGAGATATACCGCCGATATTTTTCGGTAAGGGTGGAAAGGCGAGGTAAGAGCTCACCGGTTTGACGGAGACGTCAAAGCCATGTAAACCCTACCCGATGCAACACGTTATGAGGCTTGCGGCTTTGCCGCAAAAAAGGCTGTCCGCCTGCCTCGAAGTGGCTTTAGCCGCACCGGCGACGGGCGGCACAGATAGATGGTCGCACACCACAAAACCCGGCTTATTGTTTGCTCTGTATAAAAAATTATCGTTCACACAATTCAAGAAAAAGGAGAAACTATGAATCATGTTGTTACAATAAACGGCGCAAGTCTGACCGACAGCACAAAGAGCGGCGGATGTGGCGAATGTCAAACCTCTTGTCAATCTGCATGCAAAACATCATGCACCGTTGCAAATCAGCTTTGCGAGCGTCGCGAAAAAGAGCAAGAAGGCAAAAAATAAATGGTACATACATTTGAGCGAGGCGGTCTCATGTTGGCACTTGACACCGAAAGCGGTGCGGTACATGTAGTTGACCGACTTGCTTTTTTGTTGCTTTCAGATCGAAAGGAACAAGCACAAAAAGAGTTCACGACAAGCGAAATCGAGCAGGCGGTGAAAGAACTCAATCAACTTCGAGCCACCGGCCAACTTTTCACGCTCGAGAATACTGAAGCACGCAAAAAAGCCCAGCAAGCACAGCCGGTGCTCAAGGCAATGTGCCTTCACATGGCACATGCCTGCAATATGGAGTGTCGATATTGCTTTGCAAAAGGCGGACACTTTGGCGGAAAATGGGAACTAATGTCGCTTGAAGTCGCCAAAAAATCCATCGATATGCTCTGTGAGCAATCAAAAGGACGCAAGAATCTTGAGGTGGACTTCTTTGGTGGAGAGCCACTGCTTAATTTTGACGTGATTAAAAAGACTGTAGAATACGCGCGATCGTTGGAAGTTATGCACGGAAAGAAGTTTCGTTTCACCGTGACGACCAACGGTCTGATGCTGAACGACGAAATTGCAGATTTTATTAATGCTGAAGCCGATAATGTCGTATTGTCACACGATGGTAGAAAAGAGATCAACGATCAAAACCGCAAGACTTTATCGGGCGAGGGGACACACGATCTCATCACCGAGAAGTATAAGCGTCTGCTGTCGAAGCGTGGAGATAAAAGCTATTATGTTAGGGGTACTTTTACCGCCGACAACATAGATTTTCACCGTGATGTTTTTCATCTTTCACAGCAGGGGTTTCGCAACATTTCGGTTGAGCCGGTTTCGTCGAGCGGAACCGATTATGCCTTAACATCGGAGCATATGTCTGCTATCGCCGCCTCATATGAGAAGATTTTTGATCATATGCTTGAAGATGATGACTTGATTTTCTTTCATCTGCTTGCGGACCTTTCGGGAGGCCCCTGTGCCATAAAACGGATTAGGGGATGCGGTGCCGGTTGCGAGTATGTCGCCGTCACGCCGTCCGGTGAACTGTACCCATGTCATCAGTTTGTCGGCATCGAACGATATCGCCTCGGGACACTGTCGGAAGGAATAACTGAAAAAAGCATAACAGAGGAGTTTTTCAATACGACTTTGTTGACTAAAAAAGAGTGTGCCGACTGTTTCGCAAAATATTTTTGTAGCGGAGGTTGTGCGGCGGCGAGTTATAACGCTACGGGTGAGATTAAAGGTCAAGATGTCATGTATTGCGACCTGATGAAGATGCGTACCGAATTTGCTATTGCGCTTGCCGCAAGACGCGCCCTTGAGTCGGTCAAAAAAAATTAGTATGTTGTTTTATAAAACACTTTACAGTTTTGTAAATATAATGTAAAATATACATTAAATGAAACTACATAACCAATTAGGATAATCGAGGAACTTACGGATGGAAAAACAAAAAAGACGTGTACTTTTAAAGTTAAGTGGAGAAGGGCTTGCTGGCGATGCCGGATTTTCCATCAATGCCGATTGCCTTGCGGCTACCGCAGATGCAATTGCACATGCGGCGAGTGGCGACGTGCAGCTTGGGATAGTGGTCGGCGGCGGAAACTTCTGGAGAGGTCGAACCGGCGGTGAGATGACACGTCAGGTGGCTGACGATATCGGAATGCTCGCCACGATTATGAATGCCTTAGCGGTTTCCGATGCGCTGGAGCAACGAGGCCTTAAGTCGGTTGTGCTCAGTTCACAGAATATGCCGCAACTTTGCAAGAGCTATACGCGAGAAACAGCTCTTGACTACCTTGGTCAAGGCTATATAGTGTTTTTTGCGGGTGGTACCGGCAACGGTTTTTTCTCCACCGATTCGGCTGCGGTTCTTCGTGCACTTCAGATTGATGCCGATATTGTTTTGAAATCTACCATGGTAGACGGTGTGTATGATAAAGACCCGAAAAAACACGCCGATGCCAAGCGCTACGAGCGCATCACATTCAGCGAAGTGCTTGCGCAAAACCTTTCGGTAATGGATGCGACCGGAGCATCTCTTTGTAGAGATTATGGTATGTCTATGCTGGTGTTTGATGGCTCGAAGGAGCAAAATATCATCGATGCTGTGAACGGAAAAGCTGTTGGCACATTGGTAAAAGAATAGAAAATTGTTTCGGCTTTTAACCGAACGTCAAAATCTAATAGAACAAGCAAAAAGAAATGGAGTTTATTATGAGTGAGATGACCGCGAAATACGAAAAGAAGATGGATGACGTTATTGATCGTCTGACAAGAGAGCTTGCAAATATTCGTGCAGGACGTGCAAATCCGTCGATACTGGACAAAATTGTTGTGGATTACTATGGAACCGAGACCCCGATTAATCAGGTGGCTGCGGTTGCAACACCGGAGGCAAGAACGCTGACCATAACACCGTGGGATCCGTCTTTGATATCTGTGATTGAAAAAGCAATACTCAAATCGGATCTTGGATTGAATCCAACCAATGACGGTAAGGTCATGCGCCTTAACTTCCCGGCACCGACCGAAGAGCGCAGAAAAGCCTTATCAAAAGAAGTTCATGTCTACTGTGAAGAGGCAAAAGTCGCTATTCGCAACGTACGCCGTGATGCGATTGACAAGTTTAAGGCAATGAAAAAATCGTCTGAAATTACAGAGGATGATCTCAAGGATCTTGAGAATGAAACACAGAAATTGACCGATAAAAAGGTCAAGGCACTGGATGATATCTACACAAACAAAAACAAAGAGATAATGGAGATATGACGACCTCATTTGAAGGACTGAATATCGGTATAATAATGGATGGCAACGGCAGATGGGCAAAAAAGAACCATCTGCCACGCTATATGGGACACCGAAAGGGAGCCGAGGTTTTCACCGACATTGTGAAGTATTGCAATGCTAAAGGGGTGAAGTCGGTTGCCTTTTATGCCTTTTCTACCGAGAATTGGAAGAGATCGACCGAGGAGGTCAATAACCTGATGCAACTCTTTAAAGAGTATCTCATCAAGGCATTTGACCATGAAAAGGACAACAACCGTGTCATATTCATCGGTGAACGAGAAGGACTGTCGGAAGATCTTATCAATCTGATGGATCGGATCGAAAAGGGTTCGAGCGACAAGACCGGAATGACACTTTATGTCGCAGTGAATTATGGTGGTAGGGCAGAACTGACCGACATAACAAAACGGCTCTGCAAAAAGGTGGAACTCGGTGAACTTTCGCCCGACGACATCACGCAGGCAACAATTTCTCGCCACCTATATACCTATGATACTCCGGAAATGGATATTATTATTCGACCTTCCGGCGAACAGCGGCTTTCCAATTTTTTAATCTGGCAAAGTGCTTATGCCGAGTTTATCTACATGGATGTGCTCTGGCCCGACTTTACGACGAAAGACCTCGACACCGCAGTTGAAGAGTATCATGGTCGAAATCGGCGCTTCGGCGGAAGATAAGTTAACTGACGAATCAACTTTTAAGGGAGAACAACTGAATGAAAAAGCGACTTTTTTCGGCTGCTTTGGGTCTCGTTATTTTGGCTGTGGTGACATTATTATACTATACTCCTGTCCTTTTGGGCATTGTCGGTGTAATACTTGCACTTGCCTTGTACGAGATTTATCGCTCGTTTGGCTCTCACTGTCTGCCAATACTAATAGGTGAATATCTGATTTGTGCACTAATGCTTTTTTCTAATGAAGAGTTGGTGCAAAACTACATTTTCATCGCCTTTTTTGCGTTCGCATTATTGGTGGTAGTATGTCTTATTTTCGACTCGGAACGATATCATGTGAAAGAGATTGGCGGCATGCTGACATATAGTGCCATGGTCATATGCTGTTTTTATTCTTTCCTGTTCTTTCGGTTTGAGATGGCGGATTTACCAAACAGATATGATGCGGTATTTTTTACATATCTTGCAATGTGGATTGCCTGGGGAGCAGACGTTGCAGCTTATGTTGTAGGTTCCAAGTTTGGAAAGAGAAAGCTGGCGCCGACCATCAGTCCGAACAAGACGGTGGAGGGTGCAATCGGTGGAATGTTTGGATCGTTCATCTTTGCGATAGCAGTGACACTGCTTTATACAGGAATAGTATCGTTGTTGAATTTTGAAACCGCAATCGTCTTTAATATTTCGTTTGTTTTGATTTTGTTGCCGATATGTTTTATCGGTGCGATACTTTCTATTATGGGTGACCTGTTTGCATCGGTAATAAAACGTCAGTGCCATATCAAAGATTTTGGCAAACTCATTCCGGGACACGGCGGAATCATGGACAGATTTGACAGTCTTTTGTTGGTTACTCCGTTATTTGTAATTATTCTGAAATTGCCGATATATAATGTAATATAGGCCGAGGGAAAGGAAAGACGGAAAATTTGAGAAATCTTGTGCTGTTAGGTTCAACCGGCTCTATTGGCAGGCAAACGCTGGAACTCGTGGCTTCTACCGATTGTAAAGTTTTGGCACTCTCTTGCAATAAAAGCATTGAACTGTTTGAGAGGCAGATTGCAAAGCATCAACCACGATTTATTGCAATAGCCGACCCTGAGGCGGCAAAGCGCCTCAAAATAGGGGAATCGGTCGAGCAGGTGTTTGTTGGTGAGGATGCCGCAGAACAGCTTACTCGGCTAGAAGCACTCAGAAAAGGTGACATTGTCCTCAACGCCGTAGTCGGAATAGCAGGGCTGAAAGCGACCCTTTCGGCGCTGGAAAACGGTATCGATGTCGCTCTTGCAAACAAGGAAAGCCTTGTCACAGGTGGCAGATTGGTCGTCGATGCCGCATCGCGTAGCGGTGCACGTCTTATTCCGGTTGACAGCGAACATAGCGCAATTTTTCAGTGCCTCGCAGCGCCGGGCGAGCGAAAAAATTTGAAAAAAATCTGGCTGACAGCGAGCGGAGGTCCATTTTTTGGCAAGACTAAAGAAGAGTTGTCAGACATAACTCCAAACGAAGCATTGCGACACCCCAACTGGAGCATGGGACAAAAAATTACCATCGACAGTGCTACACTTATGAATAAAGGTCTTGAAATTATAGAGGCGGCATTTCTTTTTGACCTTGCACCGGATCAAATTTCGGTGGTGGTTCATCGACAGAGTATCGTCCACTCTATGGTAGAATTTTGTGACGGAGCGCTGCTTGCGCAACTCGGAGTGCCGGACATGGCGGTTCCGATCGCCTACGCCTTAACCTATCCCAAACGAGTCAAGGGTGTTGCCGAAGTGCCCGACATACTTTCCATGTCACTCGACTTTGCCCCTCCCGACGAAGAGGCGTTTCCTTGCCTTGCCGCCGCAAAAAAGGCCCTTGGTATCGGTGGTCTAGCCCCATGTATCGTCAACGGCGCAAACGAGGCGGCGGTAGAACTTTTTTTAGCAGAGAAGATTTCATTCAACGACATCGGAAGACTTGTTTTCGGTTCGCTGAAAGTTGTTGACCAAGTGGGTCAAAAAGATACTTTTGAGATTTCTGACGTGCTCTATGCCGACAGATTAGCTCGAGAGTTTGTTTTTCAAAACAGATAGGTGGTTTCATTGTCAATGGTATTAACCGCGGTTGCGGCGATTTTAATATTCAGTTTAGTCATATTTATCCATGAACTCGGACATTTTCTTGCCGCTAAAAAATTTGGCGTCAAAGTCAATGAATTTGCGATCGGGATGGGTCCTGTGATATTTTCCTTTGAACGTGGGGAGACACTCTATCGGTTGCGGTTGTTGCCGATAGGCGGCTTT
The DNA here is from genome assembly GCA_964370605.1 of uncultured Oscillospiraceae bacterium. Classification (GTDB taxonomy): domain Bacteria; phylum Bacillota; class Clostridia; order Oscillospirales; family Ruminococcaceae; genus CAYJBH01. The sequence continues at coordinate 6,233 of CAYJJX010000005.1, forward strand.
GTTGCGATGGAAGGCGAGGACGAGGAGAGTGATCATGAACGCTCATTTTCCAACCTTCCGAAACTTAAGAAGGCTGTGATCATGGTAGCGGGAGCGGTCATGAACCTCTTGCTGGGTTTTTTGGTAATGCTGATAATGGTATCAAGCAATGAAATGATAGCCAGTCGTACAGTCAGCGGGTTCACGGTTGAAAACAGTTCGGCCGAGGCGAGTGGACTCATGGTGGATGACACCATAGTCGGGGTGAATGGAAGACGAGTATATATTACAAATGACATTATGTATGAACTTGCAAGAACGCAGGAAAATTCAGCAGAACTCACGGTGCAACGTGGAGATGAGACCGTCACATTGAACGAAGTCAAGTTTGACACCATCGAGCATGAGGACGGCTATGTTCAGTTTGTGCCGGGGTTCAGTGTCTACGGTTTGGAAAAAACTTTCTTTGCGGTGATTGACGAGTCTTTTCGTTACACGCTGTCTATTGCAAGAGTCATTTTCCTCTCGCTCATCGACCTTGTGACCGGTCGTGTGGCGATAAATAATTTGTCCGGTCCTGTCGGTATCATAACGGTTATCAGTGATGCCGTTTCGGTCGGTCTCGACTCACTATTATTTATTCTGGCTATGCTTACAGTCAATCTCGGTATCTTTAACCTATTGCCGTTTCCTGCGCTGGACGGCGGTCGGTTGTTCCTTCTTTTGATTGAGGCGATTATACGTCGCCCGATACCTCAAAAATACGAAATAGTAATAAATGGCGTGGGTTTTGTGCTGTTGATGGCGCTTATGCTGTTTGTAACATTCAATGACGTTACTAAGTTAATAGATTTTTAACAATTGACCAATCAGGTCAAATGCTTGTTATGAAAGGATTGTTCAAAAATGACCAGACAGGTTACGGTAGGAAACAAGGTCATCGGTGGTGGGGCGGACATTACGGTTCAGTCCATGCTTTCGATGCCTTTTGACGATATAAGCGGGAATGTCGAGCAGGCAATACGGTTGAGCGAAGTCGGTTGTGACATAATTCGTATTGCGGTTCCGAATCTTGTTGCGATTGAGACGCTTCGTGCCGTGAAAGCCTCGGTCGATTGTCCGATTGTTGCCGACATTCATTTTAACCATAAGTTGGCGCTTGCGTCGGTAGCTGCCGGTGTCGATAAGGTCAGGATAAACCCCGGCAATATCGGAGGGAGTGACAATGTTCATGCTGTTGCAGCGAGTTGTGGTGCAGCGTCTGTTCCGATAAGGATCGGTGTAAACAGTGGAAGTGTTGAGCCGGAGCTTGCAAAAAAATTTGGTGATGACCGAGCGGGAGCGTTAGTCGAGAGCGCTTTGTCACATGTTCGTTTGCTGGAAAACGAGCGTTTCAATGACATTGTAATCTCGGTAAAATGCAGTAGTGTCCCGCTGATGATAGAGAGTTACAGACGGCTGTCACAGCTTGTCGATTATCCGCTACATCTCGGGGTGACCGAAGCAGGGACACTCATGCAGTCGCTCTGCAAATCGTCGCTCGGAATTGGGACGCTGTTGATGGAGGACATCGGTGATACCATGCGTGTGTCATTGACCGGTGATGTATGTGATGAGGTGATGGCGGCACGCCATATCTTGCGCGCTTCGGGTCGGTCGAATGGGGGAGTGGAGCTGATCAGCTGTCCCACCTGCGGAAGAACGCAGATACCGCTTGAAGAGATTGCAAAGACGGTGGAAGAGCGGCTTGTACATATAAAAGCACCTATAAAGGTTGCTGTAATGGGCTGTGTTGTAAACGGTCCGGGCGAGGCACGAGATGCTGACATCGGAATTGCAGGTGGCAAAGATTCGGCAGTGCTCTTCAAAAAAGGGGAGCGCATCAGGACTTTAAAGGGTGATTTCACCGAGGAATTTATTAGGGAGGTCGAAGAGGTTGCAGGGCTTTCATAACTTCTTTTGCGACATATTTGAAGAATGGTTGGACAGTGGCTTGTCCGATCGGCTTCGCCATGGCATTTTGAACCGTGTGGACGTCGATGAAAAAAAGGGCGATGTTACTATCTATATTTCCACCGCCGTCGCCATGCCCATAACCTTGATTTTAGAGACGCAAAGGGCGTTGGAGCCTGCCTTTAAAGGTCATACGCTCAGCATAAAAAATTTGCTCCCCAAAGAGGCTGTCACGCCGGAAGCGATCCTGCTTTTTTGCGAGGAACTCTCGCTGTCGGGGCTTGTTGTCAACGGCTTTTTATCTGCAAAACCACCGTTTCTTGACGGTGAATCAATTACAATATACAGCACGACCGGAATACGACTGCTGAACAATCAAAACCTTTGTGAGCGCTTAGGTGAATTGATCTGCGAGAAAACCGCATGGCTTCCGAGCGTGCGACTGGAAAAAGACGCTGACGGCAAGGCGCATTGCTCTGCACCGCCTACCCCAAAAAAGACGCATAATGTACCGGGCAAGACATCCGAGACTACCGAGGCACCCCCATGGGGTGATCCGCCGCCAAACAGTGCGGCTCAGCCGATGCAGGCAAGTCCTGCGCCACCGTCACCCAAAAAGCTCCCCGTGCCGAAAAAAAGAGGTGCAAAGGCATTTTCCGTGCCCGATATCTTGGGTCTTGACCTCGTCTCGCCGGAATGCGAGCTGTTGATGGGCCGTGTGTTTGAGCCAAAAAATCTTCTTCCGCTCGCAAAAGTCGGTGAGCAGGTGGGGAAGATGATGGTATACGGTGACGTGTTTGAGATGGATCGCCGTGACGGTTTTAAGACAATATTATCTATATTTATCACCGATGGCAGTGGCAGTTGCAAGATGAAGATTATTGCAAACAATGGCGCTACTCTGCCAAATGTTTCGGTCGGCGATACCATTTTTGTCAAGGGCGATTGCAGTTTTGACGAGCGATATGAGAAAGATTACATACTTTTTCCAAACGATATTGTGAAGGTGGTTCGCAAGAAAAAGGTTGATACCGCCGAAATAAAGAGGGTAGAGCTGCATCTTCACACCAAAATGAGCTCACTCGATGCGCTGATATCACCCAAAGAGGTGATAAAAATGGCGGTTTCGATGGGGCACACCGCCGTTGCAATAACCGATCACGGCAACTGTCAGGCGTTTCCTCAGGCGATGACCGAACTGGACAAGATGAGGATACCGAGTAGCGAATTCAAGCTGATCTATGGCATGGAGGGCTATTTTGTTCCGAGCGAGACGACAAAAGAACAGTCGCTCGAGGGCACGTCACGCACCAACCATATAATATTGCTTGCCAAGACCCAGACCGGCCTCAAAAACCTTTATAAACTGGTGTCACAAAGCCATCTTGACTACTTTTACAAGCGGCCACGCATACCAAAATGGTTGTTGGACGAACATCGTGACGGTTTGATTGTCGGCTCTGCTTGTGAGGCGGGAGAGCTATATCGCGCCATGCTAGAGGGTGTGCCGTATTCAAAATTGATGGAGATTGCCTCTTACTACGACTTTTTGGAGGTTCAGCCGCTCGGCAACAACGAGTTTATGCTCCGAAACGGATCGGTAGAGAGTGTCGAGGTGCTCAAAGAGCATGTAAAAACAATTTTGAAGCTCGGCAAAGATTTGACCATACCGGTCATTGCGACCGGAGATGTACACTTCGCCAAAAAAGAAGACGCTATTTATCGCACCGTTTTAACGGCGGCAATGTATAAAGATGCCGACCTGCAACCGCCGCTTTATTACCGCACGACAGAGGAGATGCTGGCGGAATTTGATTTTTTAGATAGTGATACGGCACACGAGATCGTGGTGGATAACCCCAATAAGTTGGTTGCACTGGTCGATGACCTGCGTGCCATTCCGAAAGGCACCTACACCCCAGAAGTGCCGGGAGCGGAGGAGGATATTGTACAATTAACCATGGATGGCGCAAAAGCAATATATGGCGACCCTCTGCCGGAAAATATAAGCCAGCGGCTGGAACGTGAACTGGATAGCATAATAAAGCATGGTTTTGCGGGACTCTATGTCATATCTCAAAAACTGGTAAAAAATTCGGTGGATAACGGATATCTTGTCGGATCTCGAGGCAGTGTCGGCTCATCGGCAGTGGCTTTTTTCTCCGGTATTTCGGAGGTCAACCCTCTTACACCGCATTACATTTGCCGCAAATGCCATTACTATGAAGCGGATTATGAGGCACATTCCGGCTTTGATCTTCCGCCCAAAGAGTGTCCCAACTGCCAAAGTGAGCTGTATGGCGACGGCCATGAAATTCCGTTTGAAACGTTTCTTGGTTTTGATGGCGACAAGGCGCCCGATATTGATCTTAACTTTTCCGGTGAATATCAAGAATTTGCTCACAAATACACCGAAGAGTTATTCGGGAGTAAATATGTGTTCAAGGCGGGCACAATCTCCATGTTGCAGGAAAAGACGGCGTACGGCTATGTCAAAAAGTATCTTGAAGAGCGTGGTTTGGTGGTCAATAAGGCTGAGGAACTGCGTCTTTGTAAGGGCTGTGTTGACGTAAAAAAGACGACAGGACAGCACCCGGGCGGAATGGTTGTCGTGCCGGGCGGATATGAGGTCGAGGATTTCACGCCGGTGCAGTATCCGTCCGACAGCAAAGAAAAAGGGGTCATAACGACCCATTTTGAGTTTAAATATCTGCATGACACAATCTTGAAGCTGGACATACTCGGGCACGATATGCCGACCATCTTCAAGCATCTGACCGACATGACGGGAATGAAGATGGAAGATGTGCCGATGAACGACGAGCGGGTAATATCACTTTTGCTGTCACCCGAGGCGCTCGGAGTGGCCGAGAAGGAGATCGACAGCAAGACCGGAACGTTCGGCATACCGGAACTCGGCACAAACTTTGTGCGCAACATGTTGATTGATGCACAACCGACAAGCTTCAGCGACCTGATTCAGATATCGGGATTATCACACGGAACCGACGTATGGAACGGTAACGCCGAGGATCTGATCAAAAATAACATCTGCACCATCTCGGACGTAATCGGAACTCGTGACAGCATCATGACGGAACTTATTCGTAAAGGCGTGGATAAGGCGCAAGCCTTCAAGATCATGGAATGGACTCGAAAAGGCAACGCCAAGAAGTTTTTCACTCCCGAGATTGAGAATATGCTTCGCAGTTGCGGTGTTGAGAACTGGTATATCGAAAGCTGTAAAAAGATTCAGTACATGTTCCCAAAAGCTCATGCCGTGGCGTATCTTATAGCGGCGGTGCGGCTGATGTGGTTCAAAATATACTATCCGCTCGAATATTATTCCGTCAGTTTTACGGTCAAGGCGGCGGAAATTTTTGACTATGAGTCGGCAGTCGGCGGCAAAGAGGTGACTTTGCGCCGATATGACGAGCTGAGACGCAAGATAGAACAGGAGCGCAAGGCAAAAGATGCAGAGCTGTTCACCATGCTTCAAAACATTCGTGAGATGCTTTGCCGTGGGTATGAGTTTCTGCCGATAGAACTGCACAAAAGCCACGCAAATGTCTATGCCATCGAGGACGGCAAAATCCGTCTGCCGTATATAGCGCTCAGCGGTGTTGGAGCAACGGCGGCGAGCGAACTGCATAGGGTGTGCAGTGAACGCTCAAACTTTCTCTCGGTCGAAGAACTGGCGCAGGAGGCAAAACTTTCCTCCACTGTAGTGACACGATTAGACGAGGTCGGTGCGCTGTCACACCTACCAAAATCAAGTCAGCTCAGCCTGTTTGACTGATATGGTCAATTGCGGTCCTTGGGCTTGAAAACCAACATATCTTGACAGCATAAAATTCGCCTAACGGGTCATCTTTACATGAACTTCAAAGCAAATAAACTGCGACATGATTTCTCACGTCGCAGTTTATATTTTGTCAAAGTATTCTTTCGGGGTGCATCGTTTTGCGGTAAAAGTTCGCCCTGAGACACCGGACAGCGATGGTGCAAGATCGTTGTCAAAACACAAACGATAGGCGCACAGCAGCTGATTTTTCACCGATTTGTCGAGCGATAGATCACCTTTGTATTTGCGATCCCCGACTATATGGCAATCAAGCGAGGCAAGCTGGGCACGAATTTGGTGTGTTTTGCCGGTATGCAGTGTCACCTCCAATAGATGATACGATCCCTTGGAAGCAACCGTTTTGAATTCGCTGACCATTTCACTACCTTTTGTGGCGGTGGTAATCTTGTCACTGCGCTCAAAACCACTTTTTACCACACCACTGACCATACCGGTCGACACTGCTAGATAGAGTTTAGTAATATGCTTTTCACGCATTGCTTTAGCGGCAAATTCGGCGGCATCATGTGTCCTTGCAATGATGACCAGTCCCTCGGTTCCACGATCCAGACGGTTGACAAGACAGGGGCGAAAAGTGCCACTGCCGAATTGTTCGATAAATCCGTCCAACAGATTGCCGTCACCGCTGTTGTCGCTGTGACACAGCACACCGGACGGTTTTTCGACGATGCCAATGTTGTCGTCGATAAACAAAACCTCAAAATTTTCACAGGGGTTCAGCTTTTTTTCCTGCTCTGCAAAGAATTCATCATTTATGTAAAGGTTTAGCGTTTCACCGCATTGCACACGATAGTTTTCCTTTTGTTTTTTGCCGTTTACCTTTATTCTGCCGTTTCGAAAACTCTTGTAAAGCAAAGATTTGGGCATACCGACACTCAGCAACTCCACCAGCCGTAAAAGTCGCATACCGCTTTCCGTTTCACTCACAACGAATGTTTTCATGTGTATGTTTTATCCTCGGTAAAATTATTTTTAAAACTTATCGCAATTTTGCTTTTCTTTTTGACAATAATATTATATAATATAAAAAAAGATATGTAAAGTGTGGGGGCACACTTCATATTCGTAATTGTAAGACGAAAGGTGAAATATTATGAAATGCCCGTTTTGTACAGCGGACGACACAAAGGTGCTGGACAGCCGTCCCGCAGACGGTGGTGTGCGTATCCGCAGACGTCGTGAGTGTATTGAATGTGAAAAAAGATTTACTACCTATGAGATAGTCGAGACTGTGCCGGTGATGATTGAAAAAAAGGACGGTTCTCGTGAGGCGTTCAATCGCCAAAAAATTCTGAACGGACTGCTACGTGCCTGCGACAAACGGGCGGTTTCACTGGAACAATTGGAACAAGCGGTGGACAGGATTGAGCAGAATATATCGAACTCATTGAAACGTGAGGTAACGTCATACTATATCGGCGAGCTTTGCATGGAGGAACTGCGCAACATTGACGAGGTTGCATATGTTCGCTTTGCCTCGGTATACCGTCAATTCGGAGATCTCAATACCTTCATGCAGGAGTTGACCGACCTTTTGGGTGAGCGGTCAAAAAAGAGTAAAAAGAAGTGATCGACTTCGCTCTATCTCGGCTTTGATATGCCGAGCATGAAAATATATGTCGTCCGGATCGGAATTTTCGTCCAAAACCGAAACGGCAACACCGATATTTAACACAATGTTATTATCAACAATCAACAGTAACCATCTTTGCCGCTCGGCATAGGTGGTTATTATATTTTTTGCATTTTCATGAATATCACCCTCGTTTCGCTCCATCGCCTCTATCGGTTCCATAATAGCGTCGAGTGAAGCGTCGATATATATTTGTGCACAAACCACGCCGACCACAGTGGTCAACAATAGCGTAACAGCTAGAGAAATTTTTTTCATGGCGGACATTCTCCTTTCTTATTTTTTTCGTCATACTCGACGATATGCACCCGACCGTCGCTGAAAATCAGCATTAGTAATATATCTTCGAATTTCAGCTTTGATGCGTTGACATATCCTCGAAGCCACTCTTCCGTCTTTTTGCAGATTTTGAGGGCGTCCTCCACCATTACACCATCCACTATGACGGTTGCCGGCGGCGAGTCTTTTGGATTTTTTGGAGCAGTCTCGACACAGTATGCAGAAAGATTGCCGTTGGGCTCTACAAGCGCGACCGATATCGAAGTAGGATCGAAAATGTTTTTGTCCCGAAGCGCCGAGAGCACCTCGCTTGCGGTGAAACGCAGAAGACTTAACGTCGGCTGTACAAATCGACCGTTAAATATTACGATCTTTGGTTGACCCTCGATAAAACGTTCGAACTTTGCGTTTCGAACAGTTATTCCGGATACGATTATCTCAAGTGATGCAATAATGACTACCGGAATGATGCCGACCAGAATCGGTATGCTCTGTTGTTCAATGGAAACGGAAGCGAGGTTAGAAATAATCATGGTGCTGACGAGCTCCGAAGCTTGCAGTTCGCCGAGCTGACGTTTTCCCATGAACCGCATTATAAACAGCACAAAAACATACACGAGTGTGGTCCGGATAACCATTAGAAACATGTGCTATAAATCCCCTTTTAATCTTTTGTTGTATTAATTATTGGATATGCGTTGATACTATAAACATAAAAGACGCAAAAAGGAGGCAATCATGCACGGGACGGTAGAGCAGTTCAGGCAGAAGATGCGAGATAAATTTTCTCACAGTAGAGATATCTATGTTCTGCTACAACGTGTGGCCGGCTGTAACCTTGCTATAGTCAAGGTGGACAACATAACGAGTGATGTTCAGCTGTCGCTCATTTTGCTTTCTCGTCTTGCCGAGATAGAGCAGGAGAAAATGACTTCGCAGGAGCTGTTTGACTATATCAACCGTCTCAACTCAATTCCTATATGTCAGCTCAGCGCCAAGACCGAGGAAGAACTGGATATTTTGATGTTGGCGGGTTTTGCCGTTATATATGTTGAGGGCTGTGATATTCTCCTCGGTGTGGGAATTCAAGCACCACCCGGCAATACCGTCACCGAGGTATCGGGCGAAGGAAATATCAAAGGCTCTAAGCTTGGATTCTCTCAAAATTTGCGTGTAAACATGGCATTATTAAGGCAGTTTATTCGTTCGCCGGAATTGACCTTTGAAACCGGTTTTCTCGGCGGTGTGAATGACAATGAATATATGCTTGGGTATCATAGAGGACAGGTGCCAAAAGAGCTTATTGATGCCATACGTGAGAGGATAAAGAAGGTTGACCTTCCAATGGTGTTCGATTCCGGATATTTAGGTCCATTCATACAAAAACGACAACCGTCATTTTTTTCAGCCACCGGCAGTACCGAACGGCCGGCAACCGCGGCGGCAAAAATATGCGAAGGAAAGATAATCATAATGGTGACCGGTAGCCCCTTTGCGCTGATATACCCATATCTTTTCACCGAAAACTTTCAAAGTCTTGACGATTATTCCTCACGTCCTTTTTTTGCAAGCTTTATTCGATTGCTGAAATATATATCCTTTTTCCTTGCCGTCTTGCTCCCCGGAATGTTCATCGCAATGGTGAACTATACCCCCGAGGTGCTTCCGACCCAGCTGATGTATAAGATAGCCTATTCAGAACAAAGCACGCCACTGCCTCTTTTTGTTGAGGCGGTGATGGTCACACTCTTGCTTGAGGTGGTTCGAGAGGCAGGTTTGCGATTGCCAAAACAGATCGGAAGTTCCGTCAGTCTTGTCTCGGCGCTCATTGTCGGTGATGCGGCGGTTCAGATGGGAATACTCTCGGCACCGATTTTGATTGTCATAGCCTTTTCGGCACTCGCGGCGTTCGTGACACCATCGCTCTACGAGCCGATCATTATATTTCGTATAATATTTATTTTAGCGGCAGGTATCGGCGGAGCGCTGCTGGTGAGTGGAGTGTTTGCGGTTATGCTACTCAACATTTGCGGTGTTCGCTCGTTCGGAATACCGTTCACTCGTCCGCTTTTGCCGATAGCAGATGATGCGTTTGCAGATGGTTTTGTGCGTTCCGGTGTCGGTAAAAGTGACGGCTTTAACATCGGGAGATATATGGATAAGACCGAGATGAAAAAACAGGATAAAGGTGGGGTGGAGTGACGTATGCAGGCTACAAAAAGTGGATTTTACGGACTATTTTTCTTGGTGTTGCTATCGAGCCAGCTGATGCGGCCTCATGTTGGGAGCTCAATAGTGCAAATACTCATCGACACAGCCCTACAGCTGGTAGTAGTGTTTATCTTGATTGCAGTGCTTGCAAAGGGCGATTATAAAAATCCTACCGGTTTTCGCGTTGTTCTCTGGTGTATAGTATTTATGTTAGGACTCGTTTCTACCGTGCTGGAAACACTTGAGTTTTATAATACAGTCAGCAACGATCGAATAGATATGCTGTTTTTTGCCATAATACTTTTTTCGGTGGCGATATATGCCGGAATACTTGACTGCAGTTCCGTCAAGACGGCAGGAATGTTTGTCAGTTTTCTTTTAGTGTTTTCAATAGTGGCGGTGATTCTTTTCAATCTACCAAATGCAAAGTTAAATAACATAGAGATTATGGCTGACATTACCACCGAGAGCACACTGCGAAACAGTCTCTCATTGGTTGTATTGGTACCAACATTTTCCGTGTTCAATCGCCAGCATGAACTAAAGACTTCAAGAGTTGCAGTGCTGATGTTATCGGTGCTTGTGGTGGTGGTCGCGTGTGCTGTAACAGTGGAGGCAATCCTCAAAAGTAATTCCCCCTTTTTTACTATACCGATTCACACCCTTGCGGTTATGGCAGAGTTTTCAATATTTAGGCGATTGGATGTAGTAGTTAGGATCATCTTGTTTCTTTCCGGAATAATGAAAATGTGTGTATTCGGATCGTCTTTGTCCTTTATATTAAAACGTCGGATATTTTATTTCGTGATGGCGGCAAGTTTCCTGCTAAGTTTAGTTATATATAACATTGCGATAGATGGAATTGTTTTGGTCATTGGACTTGTCGCACTTGCGGCTGTATTGGTATCACTGATACCGTATAAAAAAGCGGCAAAGGCACTGGCAGTTTTTCTGCTAATTCCGCTCTTTGTCGGCTGTTCAGGTCAAGAACTTCGTGAGCGTGCGGCAGTGACAATGACATTTGTTGACTGGGATGGTCAGTATGAAATTTCAATGTTGGTAGTAACGGAATATGGAAAAGATGAACCGATAACCTCATTAGTTTCGGGGGAAGGTGAGAGCATTTCAGCGGCTCTTTATGAGGCTGCTACTTCGGTGAATGGTGAGCTCTATATGGGGATAAACGACCTTATCATTCTGGGCGCAGGGCTGTCGTCGCTTGATTTTTCCTCAATGTTGACACAGCTTTATGATGTGCGGCTTTCCACCGGAAAAAGCTATTTTTTCTTATCGGAGCATACAAGCCAAGAGTTGGCCGACAATGAACGAACATTAATGGATTCGGCCGAGGCGGTGCTCAAACAAAGCAGTGATAATCGCACCGTATCAAAGCGTATATATGACATCACCATGAATAATGGTCACGTCGATGGGGTATATCCCATCATCGACATTTTTGCGGAAAACGGAACGGTGGCAAATTCCGCCGCACTTTATAACAGCGGAAATAGAGTCGCTACACTGGACAGGGAAGAGCTCGAGACGGTAGCGGCGCTGTCAGGAGACCGAGATCGAGTGGCGGTGGAATATAAGTTTTCAGGAGCAGATTTTGTTTCAGAACTATCTGATTTTGATGCTGGATTTGAGTTTGAACAAGGTGCATTGACGGTTAGAGTGTCTGCAACTGCCGAGGGTAGGTTACAGCAGGTGCAAAAGGAGATGATTGAGCAGGCAATAGCAGAGCGAGTTGCCGACATCATACAGTTGTCTATCGAAAAAGAGAATGATCTCTTTAGCCTTGAGAAAACATTTGACATATCCCTTGCTGAAATTGAGACAATTGGTGTAGTTTCCAATACAGAGGACCGCAAAGTATGGATTTAATTGTAACATAAATGAAAATTGGGTGAAAAATCGTCGTATAGTTTGCATTTACAAAATGATTGTGATATTATTATAGCTGTAAAATATAGGATGAATGGGAAAGATAAAGATGTTTTGTGATAAGTGTAACCGAGAGTTGCCGGATAACGCGGCATTCTGTGGCTACTGCGGCAACGCAGTTGTGACGGGCGAATCGCAGGAGACCGACACCATAATACCCGATACTGTAACGATTGAAGAGTCGACGGATGCGGTTTTTGCCGACTTTGTACCGAATGATGATGCGTCGATACAAGAACATGATGTGCAGATGGACGATGATGTCGTCACAGTCTTTGAGCCAACCTCAAAGCAAGAAGAACCCAAGGTCGAGGAAGTCAGACCACAAGAGCCGATTCAACCGAGACAGGAAATCACCGAGCGCAATGAATATGCGAGTTACAGCCATAACAGGCACGGTGCACGGGAGACGTTTGAACAGGACGACCGATGCAAGGTGGTCAAGACTTCAACATATTTTTGGATGATGCTTGCCATGATGGTGCCGGGTGTAAACCTTGTGATGTTGTTGATCTGGAGTTTTTCCGAGAAAATCAATCAAAACCGACGTAACTTTTCAAGGGCGGCATTGATATGGCTTGGAATCGGCATTGTATTTTCCATAATTTCGTTGATCATATTTATCATATCGTTCATGAGCTACAGCGCATTTATGAGCAATCCACTGCTTCTTTTTGAATATAGATGACAGCGGTGATAATTCCGAACCTAAACGGAGAAAAATGGATAGGTGACAGCATACGTTCTGTGCTGAGCGGTAGCTGTAAAGACATTGAAATCGTAGTTGTCGATAATGGGAGTACCGACGGCAGCCGCGAAATAATAGAATCTTTTGCCGGTGAGAAGGTTCGAGGGATCTACCTCGATCATAACACCGGCTTTTCCGCTGCGGTTAACCTTGGGATAAAGGAGACGGCAGGTGAGTATGTAGCGCTTTTCAACAACGATGCTTTTGCAAAAGAGCACTGGCTGGAGGAGCTTATAAAGGTGATGGACTCATCGCCGAAAATCTTTTCTGTTGCCTCATTGATGCTACAACACAAAGATAGTACCCTTTGTGACGATGCCGGTGACTATGTCAATCTGCTCGGCTGGGCGTGCAAAAGGGGAGACGGACTGCCGGCTCGTCGCTACACAAAACAGCAAGAGATATTCACTGCCTGTGGCGGTGCGGCACTGTATCGCCGCTCGATTCTGGACGAAATCGGGCTGTTTGATGAGACTTTTTTTGCCTACCTCGAAGACGTGGACATCGGCTGGCGTGCAAGATGCGCAGGCTATAAAAATGTACTCTGTCCAACAGCGCAGTGCACCCATATTTGCAGTGCCACCACCGGAAGCAAGTATAACGACTTCAAGTCGATACAAGGCGGACGCAACAACCTGCTATTGCCGTATAAAAATCTTCCGCTTTTCTTTTTGATCATCAACCTGCCGTTTTTGGTGGTGGGTTATCTGATAAAGGTGTTATTCTTTCACATCAGAGGCTATGGCAAACCGTTTGTTCAAGGCATGAATGAGGGGTTTGTTCTGCTGAAAAGCACCAAAAAATATCCGTTCAAGCTCAAAAATCTCGGCTGTTACATAAAAAATGAGTGGAGCATGTTTTGCGGATTGTTTGTCTATGCCGATTATCGAATCAGAAGATACCTCGGCTCAAAAAAGTAAATCAGAATATATCCACTAACCGCCGATTGTAATATCGGCGGTTTTTGCTGTCGGTCGATATATTCACAGAACATTGACAAAATATTTATTTGATGTAAAATATAATTATAATTAATAATACTATATTTGTCTCGTTACGATCTTTTATCGGACTGTGATTATGAGCTTTCAAAGACAAATTATAGCCGAAGTAATGAAAATGCTCCGATACAAATTCATTTTGGTGTCGGGTGTGGTTATTTTGCTCTTTGTCACCGCCACGATGCCAATTATCGTTAAGATATTGGACAGCAAACCGGCTTTTATTATAGCACCTGAGTCTTTTGGTGCGGAAATTGAGCGGCATATCGGCAGTGAAAAGGTTGAATGGAATGGTATAGTATATGAAAACAACAACTTTTTGAGCTATATTATGGCTGTCCACCTTGCCGAGCTTGAGGAGGTGAAAACCTCCTTGAGTGGCGATGCCGGTATATATTCTCAGGAAATATTGTACGAAACCCTTGATTTCATTGCACTTTATGTAAATTCCTTCGAGGACGACAGTGATGATTTGATGTTTGATGTGCACTCCATGAGCAGTGAGATGGCAAAAAAATATATCTACGGCCTACAAAATCCAAATTATGAGGCGCTGAAAGAGGTGCGAGAAAAGACGGAGTATGTGATTAGTCCGTCATTTGAACTTGATGAATATATAGATATGTCGGATGAGCAGAGGCAGGCTCGGTATGAAAGGTCGAGCAAGAAGATTTATGACTTCATGCGATATATGCAAACCGACGATCTTGCAAGCTATATCTCTTATCAGCGTGTTTCCCTCCAAGAACAGCAAGAGCGAAATGAGAAAAGTATCGAAACATTGCAAAGGAAGCTAACAGAAGGCAAAATAAGCAATGAAGAGTATGACGAAGCCGTCAAAACCTATATCGAGCGCACAGAGCAAATAAACACTATATTTATTCCGATACTTGACTATCGGGAACAACACGGCATTTTGCCAAGCGATGGCAGTTGGCAGGACGAGGCACTGAACCTTTTGAGTTACAGCGCACTGAATATCGATCTTGTCGAGATTATCTCGGAAGAAACCTTCGACATCTTCAAAAATAATAGCGAGGCAAATCAGGCACCATACACCGGACCATATGACGGATATGCCACATATGAGGAATACCTTTTTACCAAAAACCAAGAACTTCAAAAGCTTGAGTTTGATTATTTTGTTGCCCGAACTTCGCTTGAAACCGGCAATCCGGACATGGCAGTGGCGACAAATGGGTCACGCAGCCACCTGTACGACAGCCTTAACGGTCATTTTATCGTTGTACTGTTTGCAATACTGATAGGTGGATACCTCATGTCGGCAGAGTATCAAGACGGTACAATTCGATTGCTGATGATACGCCCGAAAACACGCATAAAAATTTTAATGTCACGATATTTGGCAGGACTACTGCTCATCTATCTGCTTTATATCGGAATAATCATAGTTTCGATTGTATCAAACGGTTTTATGTACGGATTTGAAGATTATCTGCACCCAAACCATACTCCGAGTGGTGAGATAGATTTTTTTATCATGTTGCTTGGTGACTGTCTGGCAATTTCCACAATATTTTTGTTTGTCTATTCCGTTGGATTTTTTTGCTGTATACTTTCAAAAAACACTGCGATATCAACGACGATCCCAATATTTTTAGTCATCGGTTCAACCTTGTTGATGCAGTATACCGACGCAAATGTCACCGGTCACCTGCTGAACTTCACACCGCTGACGACACTTTCTTTGCATGAACTATTGCTTTTCGAGATAGATCACGCCATGGCACTGCATGATATCAAAGAAGCACGTTTTATCATTATATCCGACTTTGGTGCGGCGGTGAATGTCATTTACAGCGTGGCGCTGGTCGCCGCCTCGGCGGTAGTGTTTAAAAAGAGGGATGTGTAGCAGAGACGATAAAATCCATCATGCTCACGAGGTGAAGATGAGCTTTCCAAGACAAATTATAGCCGAGACACAAAAACTCTTGCGGTCAAATTTTATTTTGACAGCAGGGGTTTTGGTGGTTATATTTATAAATATACTGACTCCGTTTATTGTCTATCACCTTGAATTCACCTCGTTTATAGACAGTATCGACGACGAAAAGCAGGAATACACAGCTCAAAACCTCCCTATAAGCTATAAAGGGCAAACATATGAAAAACACAATATTCTGACGAGTGAGATGCTCAGACTGTTTGACCTGCTTGACGAGGTTGACAGCAAGCTTGATGGAGTGGCGGCACGCTATGCGCAGGATATAATTTTTGTTCGGCTTGACTTTTTAGCATACTATTCAAACCTTTTTGATTTGGGTGACGGTGCAGATAGTTTCAGTGACTACCGCTCTGAGCTGATCATCAGATTTCAAGTGGAATTGCCGCAACAATATTTGTATCGTTTACAAGATCCCGACCTTGATGCAATCGCAGAAATAATTGAAAAGGTGCGGTATGTTATTTATGAGAGTTTTGATATCGAACAATATAAAACCATGTCGGAAAACGACAAAAATTCATATAATAATCGGCTTGATGAGAATCTTGATGATCTGAACATCATGATGTTGGAAAATGATTTTTCAAAGTATGTTGAGATCATGAAACACGAGTACGAACAGCGACTGGAACAGAGTGAGTCGGAAATCATGAGATGGGAAAAGTATGCCGATGAAAACCCGCTCAGTGCAGAACACGCAAAATCGATGATTCGATACATTGAAAGCAGTCGCAACCAAATCATTGATATAGATCTACCGATTCTTGAATATAGATTGGAAAACAACATCACACCAAACGATGATAGCTGGCAAAACAGGGCACTAAAAATGTACTCGGACGGGTCAGCCAATCTCAGTGCATACACACAGGTGAATCATACATATACCGAAGAAGAGTACAACCGAGACCCGTTTGTTAGACAGCTTATACTGGATCAATACGGCTCATACAGGTACTATGAATATCAACAAACAAGATTGATAGAAACGTTTGAATGGGAGGCTTTTATTGCAAAATCTTCGCTCGAGACCGGCAAACCGGACATGGCACTCCTGCCGGACGGTGCCCGCCAAAGATTTTATGATACCTTGAACGCACTGCATGTCATTATGTTTTTTGCTTTGCTGACCGGAGGGCAAATCATTGCATCAGAGCATCAGGTTGGCACTATTCGACTGTTGATGATTCGGCCGAGAGGGCGAACTCGGCTGATCATGTCAAAATATCTTGCAGGACTTTTTGTCATCATTATATTGTATTTTTTGACGGTGATATTGGGGCTGATTACACAGGGTGCTTTATTCGGTTTTGAAGATTATCTGAATCAGAACCATCTGCCGAGCGGTGAAGTTTACTTTTTTTCAATGCTGATAGGTGACGTGTTTGCAATGTTCACTATGTCACTGTTTATCTATTCTGCGGCATTTGCGTGTTCGACACTTTCTCGCAACGTTGCAATCGCAATTTTTGTGCCGACACTTATGTTGGTAGCGTCGCTTGTGTTGATGCAGTTTTTTGTAGATGCCGATCTGCTGACATTATTAAACCTCACCCCACTTCCACACATATCGCTTCATCACCTGAGCATCGATATTGATTCTATATATAGTGAAATAGCAAACACAAAACAGGCACGTTTTATCATTATATCCGACTTCGGTGCGGCGATGAATGTCATTTACAGTGCGGCGCTGGTCGCCGCCTCGGTATTGTTTTTTAAAAAGAGGGACGTATAGTTTTAACGAAATACAAGATTATACTAGACTTATAATGTATTTGCTATATTATATAATGTATAGCAACATCGCGTCACAAAAACAAATGGCAAGTTTGAAAATATTTTTTGAACATCGAGAAAGGAATGATCATAAAAATGAGTAAGTATCTTATAATCAATGCAGACGATTTTGGAATGTGCCATGCGGCGAATGTGGCAACGTTTGATCTATTTGAAAAAGGTGGAATTACCTCTGCAACGGTCATGACACCCTGCGGCTGGGCACCGGAGGCTATTGAATATGCAAAGACAAATCCACAGTTTGCAGTCGGGGTGCATCTCACCTTTACCAGTGAGTGGAAAAAATATCGCTGGAGTCCGATTTTACGCAACGACAGTGACAGTCTTCGTGATTCACATGGTTACATGCACTTTGGTTGCGACGGTTTCGAAAAAAATGCAATAGCCTCTGAAGTGGAGCGTGAAATTCGTGCCCAGATTGATTTTGTCAAAAATATGGGGCTGGAACCATCCCACATAGACAATCACATGGGGTCACTTTATGGCTTGGAGGGTGTGCAAAACTTTCTTCCGTTGACACTGAAAATATGTGCCGAGCTGGGATACGCATATCGAATGACTCCGGTAGTTCACCCGAAAATTTCTGAGATATTTGACACCCATCTGCTGGAGATGAGCAACCTTGCCAAAAAACTTGAGGTGCCGATATTGGATCACCTTTGGGTTCATTCCTTTGACGGTGAAGCGGGAAAATCATATGAATCTTTCAAAGAATACATGCTAAAGCGCTTCGAAGAGTGTCCCGACGGCATTGTCGAAACATATATTCACCCTTCAGTCGAATGTGACGAGCTCAAAAATACCAGCAGTGTGTGGCATCGCCGTGTTTGGGAATACAAGTTCTTCGGTGATCCCGAGACAAGAAAACATATCGAGGCACAGGGGATACAGCTGATAAACTACCGCGATCTTGTGCAACTTCGTAGCGAAGGGAAATAATTAAAACCTATTAAACAACTCGTTGTTCAATACAAACGCTGTGCATTTGTTGTAAAATTCGCTCTATGAACGTATTTTACAGGCTTATATTGCTCGCTCTGCAACACCACCACCGAGCAGCACCAACAGCTCCGGAATGTCGGTGACACTTTGGGATTTGTGGATATATTCAATGGTTTTGTCCGGCTCGGTCAATATTGTGACCGGTAGCTGGACATTTTCCTTTAGTGATCGCTCATATTTGATATCGTGTTTTTTTGCACCCTCAATAATTCTCAGAGCCTCGATGGACAAAAGTGAGAGGGCAAACATTGCTTTTGGCAGGTCAAAAGCTTGATAGAGTACCGAATCGGCATCGCATACTATGGGAAAATCAAATGCCTTGTATCCCGAAAATTCTGACGGAGTGCCTTGAACAACACATATCAACGCTCTGTTTCCGCTATTGAAATAGCGGTAGTTTCGGCGCAGTTTTTCAAGATGGTAAGCCGTAAAAAGACATCCGGAATCACGAAAAAAAAGCATGGTAGCAGGGCGATTGCCGATGACTTCATACAAATCATTGTCGGCTGTGGTGGGGGTATCATATTTGAAATTAGGGAGTTTGTCCCCGACTAAAAGACGCATAAAAAAATTCCTTATACAATTATAGTGTTCATAACTATTATTGTACAGGAATAAAACAGCTAAACAAAAAAACCGCTATGCCGTCTGCACCGACAGTTACAACCCGCATGTTGCAGGGTGGGTATGCCAGGCGATACATTTCGCGCTCCCTTCTTCCGCCGAGGCGGGAGGTCTGCAATCCATGTATTGACCGAAGCCCCCTTTTAGATAACTTGTAGGATTATAATCGGTGCATCAAATCGAGCAAAGCAGTTCTTATTCTATAATGTATTGTCTATTCTTCTGTATCTTCGACAATATCGAAATCTTCCGAGCCGGAAAGCAGAGATTCAAACATCTCAATCAAGACAACGAGTTCTTTTTCGTCCTCCACAAGGTCCATATACTCTTCGCCATCGACGGTGGTGGAGCGCATAATCATAAATTCGATCTCGTCATTCTCGGACTCGTCCTCTTCCTCAAACGGAATGACAGCGACATATTCTGCGTCATTGTGTTCAAGCTGTGCAATAATCTCAAAATCGTACTCGTTGCCCTCATCGTCGGTGAGGGTTACGAGATCTGGTGCAAATTCATCACTCATAGTCTTTTTTGTTCCTTATTGTGTTTTCTGTGCTATAATAATACCCTTTTTTGCAAGAAAAGTCAAGCGAGCTGCTCAAGTTCGTCACGTAGATTCTTGATTATTTTCTTTTCCAGCCGCGATATATAACTTTGACTGATTCCAAGAAGATCTGCTACCTCTTTTTGAGTTTTTTCCTCATGTCCGAATAGCCCGAAACGCATCTCGATGATGGTACGCTCTTTATCGGGAAGGCGTTTCACTGCAAGCAGTAGCGTGTTTTTTTCGTCGGCGGTTTCTAGCTGTTTTCCGACGATATCTTGATCGGTGACCAACACATCAGAAAGATGAAGTTCGTTGCCGTCCGCGTCGATGTTTAACGCCTCGTCGATAGAGGTTTCCAGTTTTTTGTTGCCGATTTTGCGAAGATACATCAAAATTTCATTTTCAATGCACCGTGTGGCATATGTTGCAAATTTAATGTTTTTGTCAGGATTGAAACTGCCTACAGCCTTGATAAGACCGATGGTGCCTATAGAGATAAGGTCCTCAATAATGTTTCCGCTCTGATCGAATTTTTTTGAGATGTAGACCACTAATCGAAGATTATGCACAATCAATAGATCACGGCTTGCATTGTCACCGCTTTTAAGACCGGCAAAGACCACCCGCTCTTCCTCCGAGGTCAGGGGCGGCAAAAGTTTTTCCGGTCCATTGATATAGTAGACATATTGTTCTGCCTTTAGTGTCAGAACTGTTTTCTCGACAATTTGTCTACTCAGTGACATGATTTTTGTGAGCATTGGTCATAACCTCCATAAATTCCTTAGAAAGCAGGCAGTGAGCACCGCCAACATCTATATGTTTATTTGAAAAGCATAGTTTGATGCTATCAATTTTTTTATCGTTTGATAGTACGCTGACCGGAAAGAGTGTTGCGGTCAGTTCCGATCCTCCGACACCATCGAGTGGCAACACCGAGAATCCTTCTCCCGGCATTCCTTCAGAAAAATATTTTTCAAGTGCGATACAAATTTCGAACGGAAGTTCCGTCTTGCAGGAAGGATACCCGATTAGCACTAACGGCGCGCCCTGCAAGATATCATGTGCCCTAAACCCACTGTCGTAACATGCAGTTAGTCGAAAGCAAAGGTTGTTATGTCTTAGTTCAAGGAACATTGGCTCGCTGCCCGAGTGCTCCTTGAATATATAACGGATCAATGTTAGAGTCAGGTATAGCACTATGGTAGTGAAAATCAAGGTCATAGCCGATATATCAAAGTAAAATTGCATATTGTTGCTTTGGAATTGTCCTCCGGAAAACTGAAACAAAAGCAGCAAACCTGCAAAAAGGCAGTTGAAAAGAATGTACCATATAAAGGCTTTGAAATACCCTCGGAGATTGGTTCTAAAAGCCACTAAAAGAATGAGGGCGGTAACAAGCAGTTTTATCAGCATCTGTAATGGTATAATAGGAGAGGGGAGAAGAATCAAAAAAGAAGCTATACCGCCGAGTGAAGCAGCAAAAAAAAGGCGTAGACGCTTAACCTGCATGGAAGCAAACCTTGCAGTACACAGAAGAAGTGTATAGTTGATCATCAACCCTTGGAAAAATAGCATGTCTATGTATATAACTGTTTTCATACAATTGAGTATATCAAATCAAGATTGAAAAATATGTCAATGTATGCTTTGTACAATAAAATACAGTTCCGATAAACACAAAAGGCAGCCTTATGGTCAGTATTTCAGAAAAAAAGAGGCAATTATTGAAACAGCAATAAATGATACTGAATTTATAACATACCATTACGTTCAAAATGAATATCAATAACATAATAGAGCATACGATTTTAGAAAATATCAAGATGATTCGACAAAAAACATGTTTCATAGAAACAAAAAAAGGATGCATAGGTGTCGTTTTTATTGTTATATAAGCGAAAAACAGAATTGCTTGTCATAAAACGCAATTGACCAAATAGGTCAATGTGTTTGTGGAATATATTTTGGTCGATGAGTCTAACAATAGAACACATCATTTTATTTGAAATGAATATCATAAGCAATTTATAATACGTGAAAATTCAAAAAACGCTTACTGACCTTAGTGGTCAATAAGCGTTAAGTTTTTCATCTATGAAAAAATAATTATCATTCAATGCTGATATTATTCAAAATTTCGATCAATTGATCTGTCGTAAGCAGGGAAGGGAGCAATTTTATCATCGCAGAGGTAGAGAGTCTCGTCGGCAGCCCAAGGTGTGAGAGAAGAGCCCTACGCTTGAGGGCACTGTCTTTTTTTCCGCTAAGTCCGAGACTATAGAAAAGAGTATGGTTGAAATCGTTTTTTCGTGCAACAGTTGCAGTGGTAACAGAGGTCACCACCTTTTTAAGCAAAGTTTCGTTTATACCCTCCACCCCTAGTAAACCAGACTTTGAGGCGGTATCCTTGCGTCGTTCTTTGCCAATCACTTCCGGTATATAGGCGTGCTTCACCTGTTCCGGCTTCAGGAGTTGAGCAACAAATGCACGAATCTTAAAGCCGGCAGCATCGCTGTCGGTTAAGATCACGACACCCTGTTTTGCCGCAATCTCTGCGATAAGTCGTTGTAGCGGACGGTCTTTAAATATTCCAAATCCATTAGTAGCGATTACCTGTGTCTTGAAAATTTGTTCGAGTTTTGTCGCATCGTAGTGGCCTTCTACCACCAACGCTTCGGGTATTGCTATTCGTTCTGTCATGCTCTTGCTAGCCTCGACACATCGAGCAGATAGCGATATAACACGATGTCTCTATCTGCGGCGGTAGATTTCAGTTTCAAATCCGCCTGTAAAAGAAGTTTTATGATCTGAGAAATTTTTCTGCCACTTATCTTTGCCGCAACTTCCGATGCTTTTTTCAGACGATAGTCGCTACCTTTATAGCCGAAGTCTTTGAAAACGGTGCTATATTTTTTTCCGGCAGAAAGTCCGGTGCCGACACGATAAACATCTACAAATGAACCGGTGATTGCAGCCAGAACTGCGATAGGTTCATGTCCTTGTTCCAGCAGAATGGCAAGTCGCGAAAAGCATTGCCGCTTATCGCCGGCAACCATCAGTGTTACCAATGAAAATATATCGGCAGAAAGCACGGTAGTGGAGATGGTTTCAACATTCGTTCTTGAAATGTTTTGATAGTCTGAAATCGCCGCCGCTTTTGAAATTTCGTTTTCGAGCAGGATGATGTCGTTAGAAAACTTGTTTACCAACAGTTCTACCGCATCGATATCGATTGTACATCCGAGCGATTTTGCAGAAGACTGGATATGTTTTTTCAATCGATCGCCATTTAACCGCAAAAGTGGTTTATAGCTGCCAAGCCTTGAAAACATCTGTTGCAAAGCTTTCGCTTTTTTGCCCTCGGCGGAATATTTATCGCCATAATAGAGAAATATTGCAACTCGGCATTCTTCGCAGTCTTGTACTGCAGAACACACCGATTCAAAATCGTCGTCGTTCACCTTTGTAATATCGTCGAATCTCAGAATGACCACGCGCTTTTCCGCAAAAAATGATACCGATCCAAGAGAAGCAAACAACTCAGCAACATCCAGATCCGATTGCTCAAATCTTTCAATCTCTACTTCGGAGTTTTCGGTGATATATTCTGCCTCGGCAAGACGCAAGAGCGCCAGGTCTTCCGAGCCATACAGTATAAAGTTGGATTTGCTTTCCTGAGATATAAGTCGTCCCATGATATCCTTTCACTGGTCTATTCTGTTATTATGTAAGAATGGTTTGGTCTTATCCAAAATTCGCTCGTCTCTTGCGGCAGAACGATTTCAGCGGTATAGTTCGTGTATGCCGAAGGTTTTCTGCTGTATAACATTTCGGTGTCAAAACTGCTGATTGGCGATGATCCGCCGATCACAAGTGTTTGTACGGGATAGCCTTCAAAGTCACTATCTCCACTTGCAATGGCAAGATGAAATCCACCGATGTTCACCATGCAGGTGTTTGAGTGTTCTTGTTCTCTAATGGTTAAATAAATATTGTCCAATATGGTCAATGAGTCTTGGCGATATTCCGAGTCCTCAAAATTATAGTGATAATCCGCAGAAATATCGAGCGAACTATCGGAATGGCTTATATCAACTATAGTTTCAATCGAACGCAAATTTTTGCTGTTTAGATATCTAAGTATCGCGGCATTATTGCTTTTGGTAGCACGATAGATTACAGCGGAATTATTGTTCTTGGTCAATACTACTACCGGATTGAGAGTTTCGCCGACAATTGCCACATGGACAGTATTATAATCAATCAGAGCGTATGACATGGTGCCCATCAACACTATTGTCAGGCCGGCAACGATTGCTGCGCGCGGTCGTTCATTCAAAAATATAAGAAAACCGGCAACAAAGGCAGTTAGTAAGAGTATGAACGGAAAATTACCACTAAAGTTAATGAATTGCCATTCAATGCTTGAAATGAATTCCGCTATCGATAACAAAAGTGAGATAAGAAGGCGCGCGATCTCAAATATTATTGTTGCTACAAAATCAAAAGGCAATATCGAGGCAAGCAATCCGAGCAAAACAAGCGTAATTATCGGAGAAGCAAGCAGGGCAGTCGCAATATTTGCAGGAATAGCAAGAAGTGAGAAACCGTCTCCAAGTGCCGCAAAAACAGGCATAGTAGCTGCAATAGCGGCGGCAGATGTAACAATGATAGACATTATTTGAGCAAGCAAACGATTTGATGAACGCAATTTTTGATAGATGGGCTGTGCAAGTTCGTTGGCAAATAATATGCCGACGGTCGCAAAGAGTGAAAGAAGCAATGATAGGTCGACAGCACTATAAGGATTAAGGAGTGTTACGACTAAAGCCGCAAGCCCGAGCGAAGTGTATGTGTCACTTCTCCTTGAAAGCATCCGTGATAACGATAGCATAATCACAACGAAAGCTGCTCTCAAAACAGACAGTCTGACTCCGCAAAGCAGGGTGTAGAAGATGACAAATGCGATCATTATCGGATAAACAAAGTGTTTTTTGCGAATCAGTTTATTTAGTATCGGGAGTAGGACTGCACATAGAATAGATAGATGAAGTCCTGAAACTACCAAAATATGTGAAAGTCCGGACAATCTGAAATCGGAAGTAATTTTGTAAGCCAATCCGGAGCGATCTCCATAGACCAAGGCGGCTGCAATACCTGCAATATTGGAGGGTAGATATTGATTCAGCACCGAAGTCAACGTTGATTGAATGCTCAAAAAGAAGTAGCCAACTCCGTTGCCGCTTGATATGATCTGCATTTCTCCGTCAAATATTCCACCGACAAATACTCCGTCCATATAGCTGTCAAGGTCGCCGACATATGTTGCATCAGTACCGTTTGATATATTTATATCGCAGGAAATCAGCTGACCGACCTCGCCACTCGGCGCATCAATCACATAAACCTTATCGCCTACATCGAGTGTTTTTGATTCGGTAACCCTGACCTCGAGCGTCGTTGTTCCGTATACTGTACCCCTTGAATACTCAACAACCCCGACAAGACTGTGACGTCCCGCAGAGGTTGAGTTTGATTCGATAACTATATAGTTAAACAGCAGAAGATATAGCTGTGCCGCAAGCACAGAAAACGATATGACCAGTATAGTCAATGACACGGTAGGCCGCTTATTACGTATGAAAATTGCGGCAAAGATAATCAAGCCCGCCAAGATGAGCAATACGCTCAAACCGGTATCGGTTAGTATTGCCAAAATCAGCGAAAAAAGAAAGGAAAACCCAACATATGCTAACGGTCGGCGCATAGCTATGTCCCTTTACTTTTCTAAACTATCCTTCGATTAGCGGCAGGTATTGTAGATAGGTCAAATCGTCACGATCCTTCGCATCGCCTTCAGCCAGAACTGCAGAACGTCCGCAGACCACACCGCCTGAATGCGCGACGATGGTCTCAAGGGTGTCAAGAGTTTTTCCGGTACTAATCACATCGTCAACCAACAAAACTCGCTTGCCCTTCATGATCGCAAACTCCTCTTCACCCATTACAAGTTCCTGCTCTTTAGCGGTAGTGATACTGTTTACCTTAAAAGATTTTGGCTCGATCATATAAAGTTTCGGACCTTTTCTTGCCACTAGATAGGGTTTGCCCGATTGTCTCGACATTTCGTAGGCGATAGGTATACTCTTGGCCTCGGGGGTGAGTATGACGTCAAACTCGGGACACTTAACAACAAGTGCCTTAGCCGCCGCGATGGTCAGCTCGACATCATTGAACATGATGAATCCGGCGATAGAAAGGTTGTCCGATATTCTACATATCGGCAATTGGCGCTTTAGTCCCTCGATCTCAATTTCATAGTACTTCATTAAAATTCCTTTATATATAGTATTTAAATTTATAGATTTGGCCAGTTGAGCTGTTTGCCGCCAAGTAGATGAAAATGGAGGTGGG
>CAYJJX010000005.1:32208-47384 GCA_964370605.1 uncultured Oscillospiraceae bacterium
ACCGACTGACCGCCATCCGATCCTTTGTTTGTGACTAGGCGATAGCCGTTCGTCATCTCAAACGTCGACACAACTTTTTCCGCAACCTCAAACACTTTTGCCGCCAAATCTCCCTGTTTCGCCAGCTCAGCACAATCCGACATATGCTCTTTCGGCAGGATAAGCAGATGGATCGGGGCAATAGGTGCAATGTCTTTAATCACAATAAATTGTTCATTCTCAAAAACACGCTCGCACGGGATATTGCCTGCTATTATTTCACAGAAAAGACAACTCATTTGCATTGCTCCTTTCGGTTAAATATGTTTTTCGATGTTTTTAATTATCTCGTCAATTTTTTCAGACGACTTTAGTCCACCCATAGCAAAATCCGGTTTTCCGCCGCCGCTTCCGCCATATTCAGAGGTCACGGATTTGATAATAGCTCCGGCCGCTTTTCCATTGTCAATGGCAGATTTCGCACAAGCAGCAACCACCGAAGTCTTATCTGCACTTGTGCCTATTAAAAACACGACAGCATTATTGGCTTTGCTTTTCAGACCGGTACTGCATTCGCGAAGGGTATTTGCATCGACATTTTTGAGTACTCCGGCAAAAAGAGTGATGTCGCCGATCAATTGAGCGTTGTTGACTATCTCGGTCAATTGCGCATCGGCAGCAGCGCCTTTCAGCGAGTTTATTACATTATCTTTTTCTTTAATCTCTGCGATCATGGCAGATACTTTTGAGGGGAGCTCCGTCGGGTTGTTTAGTTTGGTTAGCTCAGAGCATTTTGAGAGCAGTTCTTCACGTTCTGTGAGGTAGTTCAAAACGCCTTGACCGGTTGTTCCTTCTATACGGCGCACGCCGGCGGCGACAGAACCTTCCGACAGAATTTTGAAACATCCTATCTGTGAAGTGTTGTCAACATGACAGCCGCCACAGAATTCGACAGAATTATCTTTAACCGAAATTACCCGCACGGTATCGCCGTATTTTTCGCCGAAAAGTGCCTGAGCACCGAGTTTCTTTGCCTCTTCAATAGGAAGAATTTGAGCGGTAACCTCAAGATTACCGAATATAGCTAGGTTGACTTTATCCTCAACCTCCTTGATTTCCTGTGCTGTCATCTGAGAGAAGTGGGTAAAGTCAAAACGCACTCTTTCGGAATCGACATATGAACCGGCCTGATGAACGTGCTCGCCGAGGGTGTCAATAAGCGCCTTTTGAAGCAGATGTGCAGAGGTGTGGTTGCGTTTGATTGCCTGACGGGTAGAGATGTTGACCGATGCGGTCATAGTCATATTTTCAAGCAATCTGCCTTCAACCAGACGTGCTTTGTGCAGATAGAGACCGCCTGAGATTTTCACGGTGTCAAGTACTTCGATGAGCGTCCCGTCGGCAGTCATAGTGCCGATATCACCAACTTCACCGCCGCCTTCTGCATAAAAAGGTGTTTTGTCAAGAATAATAGCAATGTCTTCTTTTGGGTCGTTATCAACGCTGACCATGTCGGACAATTCGCCATCAACGGCTAAAGCGACAACCTTGACTTCTGCCGAAAGGTCCGAATAGCCACAAAACTCTGTTGCGGCAAGATTTTTTTCCGAGAAAACTTCATCCGACCAACTGACGCCGCCCTGTTTTGCTCTGGCACTGCGTGCAGTATCTTTTTGTACCTGCAACAGACGGCGAAATTCATCTTCGTCGACGTTCATTTCTTGTTCTTGCAAAATTTCTTTAGTAAGATCGAGCGGGAAACCGAAAGTATCGCTCAGCTTGAAAGCAATATCTCCTCCGAGAGTTGTTTTTCCGTTGCTTTTTAGCTTTTCAATTTCACCGTATAGCAAAGATGAACCGCTGTCGATGGTTTTGGCAAAACGCTCTTCCTCGACACCGATGACCTTCTTAATATATTCTTCATTTTCTTTTAGTTCAGGGTAACTTTCAACGTTTAATGAAATGACAAGTTCGCTGAGTTGTTGTAGGAACGCACCCTTGATTCCAAGCAGACGTCCATGACGAGCCGCACGGCGCAAAAGTCTACGTAGCACATAACCACGACCTTCGTTGCCGGGAAGAACTCCGTCACCGACGAGGAAAACTGTACTGCGAATATGATCGGTGATAACCCTAACCGAGATGTCTTTTTCGACATCATTCTTATAGGTATAACCGGCAAGTTTTTCTATTTCTGTTATGATGGTTTTAATAGTATCGGTCTCGAAAAGGTTGTCTACGCCTTGCATAACACAGGCGAGACGCTCGAGTCCCATTCCCGTGTCAATGTTGCCGTGTTCCATTTTCTCATAGTTGCCTTTGCCGTCTGAGATGAACTGTGTAAATACAAGGTTCCATATCTCAATATAGCGATCGCAACTACAGCCTACCTTACAGTCGGAAGAACCGCAACCATGTTTTTCACCACGATCAAAATAAATTTCACTGCAAGGACCACAAGGGCCGGCACCGATTTCCCAAAAGTTGTCCTCTTTGCCGAAACGCACCATCTGGTCAAGAGGAATCATCAGCTCATTGGTCCAGATATCATAGGCTTCATCGTCTTCGAGATAAACTGAGAAGTAAAGCAGTTCTTGCGGTATCTTCAACTCTTTGGTGAGAAAATCCAAAGCAAAGCTCATCGCCTCACGTTTGAAGTATGCGGCAAATGAAAAATTACCGAGCATCTCGAAAAAGGTTCCATGCCTTGAAGTGATGCCGACACGTTCGATGTCGGGTGTACGTATACATTTTTGGCAAGACGTCGCAATATTTCCCGGGACATGTTCTTGACCGAGAAAATACTTTTTCAGAGGTGCCATGCCGGAATTTATTAACAGTAAACTTTTGTCCTGTGAAGGCACAAGAGAAAAGCTGTTGAAGCGATGATGTCCTCGCTCTTCAAAAAAACTTAGAAACCGCTCACGCAGTTCATTTAGACCTGTCCATTGCATATAATGACCATTCCTTTCTATATTCACTATGTCATTATATTACTTTGGGGTCATTTTGTCAATGTTTCGGCGCGCTTTTGCGGTTGTTTTTGATGTTTTGAATTACGATCGTACCACCCAGAGTGATGGCCGAGGCAAACACGGCTATTCCGATCAATAGCAGCAGCTCATCATTACCCGATGTTGGCGCATCTCCAACAGGTGTTTGGTTCGACGAAATTCGTGTTTCTGCGTGCACTTCAACATCATCGTCGCTTGATTCTACCGATTGCGTGTTACGGACAACAGGCTCATCAACAAATGTCATATAAAACCGATCGCTCAATATATATTCTTTCATGGAGGAATCTTCATATTTTACCGTAATAACCCCACTGACTTCGCCGACCTCGTCGGAAGTGATGTCAAACTCTACTCGTTCCTCTGTTCCGTCGCCGAGTTCACCTACCCAAACGTAGTCGTTTGAATCGCTGAGGTCGCTGGTAAGTCGAACCGAAATGTTGCTTACCGGATGGGCGCCCTTGTTCAAAAGAACCACGACGATTTTTTCATTGTCTTCGGTGTATGGTGTGCTGTTGTAGTCGAGTTCTGAAATAGAGAATCGTTCAAGTTCGACAATCGGCACAGCGATTTCATATGTATAGGATACATCGTCCAACTTGTCGTCAATGTCACGAAAATATGCGTCATATGACACTTTGATCATGACCGTCTCGGGTGAAACATTCGGTTTTACCATCAGTTTGAAAGAAGAAGTGAGTGTTCCTCTCGTAGGCACAGTATCAATAAAATTTCCAGGAGTACTTCCAACCACCGGATATATTTCATCTGTGACATCAAGCGTTACCACCACATCTTCGAGTGGATAATCGGTGCTGAGATTTTTTGCGGTAATTGAGAGCGTGAATTCCTCACCCGACACTCGCCCCGTGCCGCCATAGTCAATGCTTTGTAACATTATTATAGGGGGCACCGGCTCTAAGTCTGGATCTGACTCGTCAGAATTAGAATCGGAGTCGGATGCTGAATCGGAGTTGGAGTCAGAAGTTGAGGTGGAGCCTGAATTTGTGTTGGAATCAGGTTCAGATGTAGAATCAGAACCGGAGGCAGAATTTGAATCACTGTCGGCTGTGGGGATCGCCTCGGTGATTGTTACAGTGAAAGTCGCTTCTGAGTCGTTGACTTCTGCTCCCATAAAATTAATATAGCGAAAATCAACCCTAAAGGTGTTGCCGGTGCCACTATATATTAGTGGTATCGAGACAATACTCCGTGGTACAGCTGTCATAGGCTGTGTACTACTGTTGCCAGCAGTGCCAAAATGCTCGTTTTGTCTGTGATCGAAGTTATCAAGCTTATCGGTGTCAATTGAAAAGGGTGTGTCAGACCCGATGTTGCCGGTGGACACACGAGGTGTAAGCCGCATCACTTCAATGTCGCTATATTCCTTCCTCCTATCAATTACCGCAATATTCAACCAAAAAGTGTCGCCCTCACGAATTTCGGTCAGCTCTGCCAAAGTCTGTTCTGAAAAAGGTGGGAGGTAGCCAAGTTTATTTTCAGCAATTAGGTCGTCAATAAATGAGTAGTCCGGCTTTGTTGCAGTCACCGTGTATCCCTCGTAGATGTCCGACTGCGCCTCCTCTGCGCTGATGCCGATTGCGAGTAGCAGTGTTGCCGATAGCAGCAACAAGATGACAAGAATCCTCTTCATACGTTACCATTCCTTTCCTCATAGATCATCGAACACAGGTTTTATCTGCTATTTTCTTTGATTTTATAATTCCGCAAACAGTAGTGAGAGTCAATTTTTATTCATTATACTATAATTGATTAATGTATTCAATAATATTTATCAAAAATGCATAAATTTTGTATACTTGCAAAATAATACTACAAAATTTTCTATGTTTTGATATACAAAATCCGTCAAAAACTGCGAATTGCACATAAAATTCGATAATAATAGTAACATATAACAAATATAGGCATGATATATTGACATTTGTTGTTATTATGATATAGTGATAAAGGAGAGAGTGGCATTTTTGTTTGAATTTGTACTATGTTTTTGATACGATTTTCAAAACAGTATTAAATGAGCAATGCTTTGTTAACTTTCATCAACCACTATTTTAGGATCGTTGAAGATGAATAAGCCGAGCAGAATACTGATAGCTCGATCGGCGTATCTGTCGCAAGACAGCTTGTCGGTTCTGTTTTGCAACGCGGGAATTGAGGTTGAGTTTTGTGAACCGGACGGAAAAGAGTTATTGGAAAGGCTCAAATTTGAAAACATCGACATAGTACTTGCCGATATATTTACCGCCGGATTCGATGCTATCGAGCTTAAAAAAAGATATGAACAAATAGCAGACAAAACTGTTTTGTTTTTTGGAATATTGCCGGCAGCTAACAACTATGTTGAGGAAATGATTCTGCGTGCCGGATTTGTTCATTATTTCATTAGGCCGAGTGACGAGGCGGTTGTATTTAGCAGTATACTTGAGTATATGACAGTCACAATCGGCGTTTATAACAAAAGCAATACCGATGAGCTGAGTTTGTCACAGTATCTGCGTGAGTTGAACGTGCCAGCTGATTTCCAAGGATATTCTTGTTTGAAAGAGGCGATATTGATTTACACACGCGATGGTACCGCACGTATATCTATCACAAAAGAGATATATCCATGTATAGCAAAGAGCGCAAGGCTCAGCGTGCCTTGCGTAGAAAAGGTTATTAGAAATGTTATTGAGAACGCATGGGGTTACGGCTCTATCGAAAAACAGCGACAATATTTTGGCTATGATCGTACCATGCGAAAGCGGCCGACAAATCTTAAGTTCGTGGCAACTCTTGCTAATCATCTCTGGTTAGAACAAGGAACAAACTGTGTTTCAAGTGATGTTTTGACAGAGGTCGTATAAAATAAGTACCGCAAAAAAACAACGCATCGTGAATTCTGCACGATGCGTTGTTTTAAGTTTTGATTAACCGCCTTCAGGGGCAGGTGCCGCCGGAGAAGTTGCGGGGACATAGGCAGCAGTTGCCGTAGTGAGGTTGGTCACAAGCTGTCTCACGCCGGTAGAATTCAGGGTAGAGATATCGCCGTTTGCCGCCGCTAATGCCGCTGTAAAGTTATTAGCCGCCGCCTGAGGCATGTACTGTGTTGAGGCAGCGATTGCTGCACCGCTTGTGTCTGTTAGTCCACCGTCGGCCGAAACAGGAAGAGCGCCGTAGCTTCCTTGAGCGGTGTTTGCAGCAGTGATCGCTGCACTCAGATCGGATTTAGCGGTAGCGAGCAGTTCTGCTTCTGTCGGGCCCGCCGGTTTTGTTCCGGTAAAGGTGCTGGACTGGAACGAGCCGTTCGCATTGGTCAGCTTGGTGGTAATATCGTTGAGTTCTGTGATGGTTGGGGTGGTCTTGGCGATAATCGCCTCTGCCTCTGTAATAGAAGTGGCAAGAAGATTATATATAGCCGTAGGAACATATTTTGTTGCGCTGACCTCGATGTCTGCCGCCGCTTGATCGGTTGCGGTTGCGCTTGCAAGTGTAGTTTTAGCGGTTGCGACCAGTGCGGTCAATGTGTTTTTAGCCTTTTGTTCTTCGGTGAGAGTGACCTCAGTTTTTTTGTTTTGATCAAATATTTTTATGTTGGCATTGATGGTTGCCTCGGCAGTGATGACTTCGGTTGCGAGCGGATTTGTAGCCGCAATCAGAGCCTCACCGGCTTTTATTGCTGTGTCAAGAGCATCGTATACGGTTTTCGGCACCCACGATCTCGCGACATCGCCTGCAGAAAGATCGCTTCCGTCGCCGGTTGCACTGGAAGCAGATTCGGTAAGTTTTGTTTTACCGTTTGTTACAGCGAGTTTCAGCTTTTCAATTTCGCCTGCGGTAGCGACTCCGACCTGGGAGCTTGACGAACTGTCGGAATCATCCGGCTCTTCTTCAACGGCAGGAGGGTTCGCACGTTTTGGCTGTGTGTCGAGCGGTTGAGGACGTCTATCTTCTGTTTCAAATGTATGGGTGTTGATATAGTCAAGAATAGCCTCGTGTCCGGCAGAGACAAGATGATAGCCGTCTGATGCAACATATTCCGACTTAATATAGCCGTTGTCGCCTTTGAGGACTTCGGTAGTATTCAATAATTTCCAGTCGTTTTCTTCTACCATAGTGACAAGCTCAAGGTTAAACTGGTCGATAGTTTTCTGATTGACATTTGGATTGGTTGTACCTTGGGCAATTGGAGGAATGGTAACTACAATGATATCGCAATATTCCCACGCTTCCAATATGGCGGCAATTGCGTTTTCATATTGGGTGATAAATTGTTCGCTCGAGACGCCGACAAGATTGTTTGTGCCAAAACTGATGTATACTCGTTGAGGTTGTTGTGCCGCGATCGCATAGGGGATAGTCTGTGCAGTATCGCTACCTATATAGTAAACACCGCGGTGGCTGGCAACCGATTGGATACCCATGCCCTCGATGCCGACTACATTTTCAAGTGGCAAGAACGAAGCAAATCCAACTGTATTCGAATCGCCGATCAACATGCTGTTGAGCAGATAGTCCTCGCCAGCCTCTTCGGTTTCGGCAAGAATGTAGGGATTGTCTACCGTTTCTATAATAAATTCATCCGGATCATAATTGTCCTGAACCGAATCGGAGGCAGAGGTGGGGTCACTGCTATCGGATTCAGAAGGCGCCGGCTCAGAATCGCCGGAAAAAACCGCAATCACTATCACACCTCCGACAATTGCGACCAACAGAAGGCCTGAAACTGCCGAAACAACGACCTTTTGTGCGGTGCTCAGCATCATAAATTCATCTTTTAGGTTCGCGAAAAAGCCTTTCAACTTGTCCATGAACGTTTTGTTATTACGTTTTTTCACTGTTAAGCTCCAAGAAAATATTAACATTGACATTATAACACATTCACTACTTGAATACAAGAAAAAAATATATTTGTAAAAATTCTGTCAATAAGCTGTCATAAAGTAAAAATACCTGTCTGTTTTTGGCATAAAGTTCTAAAGAAAGGTTGCATTCAAATATAATTTCACAAATGGAAATATAATGCAGGAACAAAAAACGAAAGGAAATAAAGATGAAGGAATACATGAATGTTATCGATACACTACCGCCCTCGCTTGCCGGAAGTTTAGCTTCGGTTCCGACAATGCTGAAAGAAAGGGCGGTTGAAATACGTCTACGTGTAGGTAAGCCATTGATGATTGCAACGGCGGAGAAGTGTTATTTCATAGATAGAAAAGGTCAGCCGGTTGCCGACCATTCGGTGGCGCGAAACATACATGGTGAGCTAATTAAAGAAGTATTGCTTTGCATTTCAGACAGAGCTATCCATTCGAGGCAGGGTGAGTTGACTAAAGGCTATATAACTATGTCGGGCGGACACCGTGTGGGTGTAGCCGGAGTAGCGGTGGTAGAGGAAGGGCGAGTGATCGGAGTAAAAGACGTATCGTCGCTGAATATCAGGATAGCAAAGCATCATCAACTGCCATCGGTGGAAAAGTTACAATCGGTTTTTTCAAAACCAATGTTTTCACTATTGTTGGTAGGTGTGCCAAGGAGTGGCAAGACTACCATTTTAAAGAGCGTAGCAAAATATTTGTCTGACATCAACAAACAGGTAACGGTGGTAGATACAAGGCGAGAGATTGCGCCGAGTCCGGAAGATTTTTTTTCTTGTTGTGATGTGCTGAGCGGGTATCCGAGAAGCGAGGGTATGATTGGAGCAATAAAGAGCCTTGCGCCGGATGTAATCATCTGCGACGAGGTAGGCGATCAAGAGGATGTAGAAGCGATCGAGATTGCCACCAATGCAGGGGTGAACCTTGTGCTGAGTGCTCATGCCGACAGTATTACGACCTTGAAGACGCGTTTAGTGTTATCGAGACTGCTAAATAAAGGGATTTTGACCGATATTGCTTTGCTGGACGATGCAAGAAATCCCGGAGTGATAAAGGAGGTTGCGCGGTGGAACTGATTGCAAAGGTTTTGGGTGTGTCTGCGATACTCGCCACAGGCCTTTTGGTCGGACGATATATAGTTAAAATAATGGGACAACGCAGAAAGATATTGACCGAAACGGCAGAGGTGCTGAATGGTATCAAAAGCCATTTTTTCTACCGCAAAAGCAGTGTCTTATCTGCCTTTGAACAGGTTCACTCGATAAGTTTTGAATGCTTTGACCTACCGCTCGATCGATTAAATACAACAAGGTACAAAGAAGAGTTATCGGCTCGGCTGGAAAGCTCGGCAAATATAACGAAACTCATGACAGTGCGGCAACGATCGATGTTGAGTGAAGCGCTCATGCTGATAGGAATCGGGAGTCTGGAGGAGGAGTGTGAGCGGCTGGCGTATTATATAGAATACTTTACCGCCGAAGCCGAGTCGGCAACGGAATATGAGCGACGTAACAAAAAAGTTGTGCTGGCACTTTGTGTTTACGCATCGGTTATCGTGTCGGTAATATTGGTCTGACGGAGTCGATATGGATATAAATTTTATTTTTAGAATAGCCGCTATCGGAATTGTGGTATCGGTGCTGAACCAACTCTTGATCAGGAGCGGCCGAGAGGAGCAGGCGACAATGACAACTCTTGCAGGATTGGTTGTGGTACTCATGATGATTTTGACCGAGATATCGGTACTTTTTGAAACAATTCGTGATCTTTTTGGACTGTGATGAGATGGACGGTATACTCTCAATAATAATATTTGTGATAGTCTCGGCTATACTCACGATAGTTCTCAGAGGTTATGACAGTGCACTTTCGTTTCTTCTTACAATTGCAGCAGCGGTTCTTTTGTTGCTCATGCTACTCCCTGATATTATGGGGGTGGTAGACTCGCTTGAAGGAGTGACTTCGCTTATTTCGCAAGGTCCTTTTGATGTGGTTGTTAAAGCGGTCGGAATTTCGGTTTTGTCGGGATTGACGTCGGAACTTTGCATCGATGCAGGTCAACGTGCGCTTGCATCGCTAGTAATTCTCGCAGGAAAGGCGGCGATAATAGTGAGCGCGTTGCCACTACTCGGTGAGTTGATGGAGCAGGTGCTTGGGATTGTGGGATAAAGATGAAGGGTGCTAGCCGATGTTTTGTCAGCGAGTGGCAAAACAAGACAAGAAGTAAAAGGAAGTCTATGACATGAAAAAGTTACTCATATCATTGGCGATACTTTTAATTTGTGTATTGCCGGTCGAGGCAAACGAGCAAGGGATTTTACCGACAAGTGACGAGCTATCTGACATTGAACAGCAATTTGACTTTGATCTTGACGCACTATTGACAATGACACCGGGTGATTACCTTGAACTTGCGGTGGAGGGAATTGCACAGCAGATGAGAGAACCACTCATTGCGTTCGCTACAATCATAGCAGTGCTATTGCTCTCATCAATTGCAAGGGGGGTTACCCCTCAAGGCGGTTTGCCAAGCGGTGGTGTTTCGACCACTCTCGACAGCATAATAAACGCAGTGTTCTTTCTTATTTTGCTCGCTCCGGTACTATCAATGCAGGGCGTACTAACCGATGCAATTACGTTGAGCAAAGATTTTCTGGATAGTTTTTTAATGGTGTTTATCTCGCTTTTGGCAACGAGCGGGCAGGTTGGCACGGCAGCGGTTGCCGCAGGTTTTTTCTCCGCTGCGGTCTTTATCATCAGTGAGTTGTTAGTGGAAGTGGTAATTCCGATAG
This sequence comes from uncultured Oscillospiraceae bacterium, assembly GCA_964370605.1. Classification (GTDB taxonomy): domain Bacteria; phylum Bacillota; class Clostridia; order Oscillospirales; family Ruminococcaceae; genus CAYJBH01. Next base: position 42,874 of record CAYJJX010000005.1, read on the forward strand.
CGGGAATATATCTGTCACTAAAAAGTTGCTCACTCTGTGTAAGTTCGGTCGAGTTTGGTGGTATTGCAGAGGTGATTCGAAAGGCGGCAAGGTACATAATGATGGGGGTTGCCACGCTGTTTACTGCGCTAATGGGAATGCAAAGCCTTATTGCGTCCACTGCCGACAATGTTGCACTACGTACCGGCAAATTCATTGTGGGGAACGGTGTACCGATCATAGGTTCTGCGATACAGGAGGCAATAACTACGGTGATCGGCGGAATCAGTGCGGTCAAGACGACCGCAGGAGTGAGTGCGATAGTGGCTGTTATACTGATATTTGCCCCACTTGTTGTTCGATGTGTGGCGTATCTGTTCCTCCTCACTTTGGCATCGGTATCCGCCGAGATATCCGGCAGTCAAAAGGTGATGGAATTAATGCGTGCGGCAGTACATACGATGGAGATATTCTTTTCTTGCATCGTGATGTTTTGTCTTATGATTATTCTGTCGTTGCTGATTTTTATGTTGTCGGGTGGGATTGTAAACTGATAGAAGAGAGGACTGGGAATTTATGATTGATGCCTTCAAAGAGCTTGCGATCATAATGTGTGGTTTGATGCTGGTTATAGCCGTAATAGAAGCGGTGTTGCCGGAAAGACACCTACCACCGCTCATAAGATGGGTTGTGCTTTTATATACTGCAATCTCATTGACAGGGCCAATTTCCAACATCAAGATTGAAGATTTGGCGTCAAGTTTTGAGGTGGATGAGACAATTCAGATTGATGCACAGCAAGATGTGCTGACAGGAGCTGTAGAGCTGTTACAGGAGAACATTGTGACGGCACTTTCCGCAAAAGGTATAGCAGGTGCAGCGGTAGATATTACATTGAAACAGGATAGTTCCGGGCTTGAAATTGATACAGTATACATTGAAGGAGTCGATCCGCAACAACATGAAACAGCAGTCGATACGGTGCTGTTGATGACCGATGGTGCGGGAGAGGTGATAATGGTTGATTAGTAGCCGTGAAAGGGGGAGTTATGATCGGAATAAAAGAACAAACAAAGAAAAAAGAGGTTGATGAAGGGCTGGCAAAGTATATTAAGTCGTTGCAAAAAACAGGGATAAAAAACTATTACTGGCTAGGTGCGCTGTTGCTCTTTGGCGTCATACTATTGCTTTTTGGAGACACCGAAACAAAAGAAATACAGCCGCCCGAAGAGAAGATAGTCATCGAAGAGCTGGAGGCAGAGTATGAACAACGACTGGTTCGATTGATAGAACAGGTGGACGGTGCGGGGGCAACACAGGTGATGGTAACAATTGAATCGGGAGGGGAAAAGGTGTATGCAAAAGCTCAGAACAGCGATGAACAGATAAACAGCGGACCCGATGATATCGACACCAAGGTCGGGTATTCTACCGACTACATAATAGTGGAGGACGAAAACGGAAACGATACTGCACTTGTCGAAAAAGAGTATGAACCGTCGGTAAAAGGGGTTGCGGTTTTATGCGAAGGAGGCGATGAAAGTGCGGTGGTAGCGGATATCACCGAGCTTGTCGAGGTTGTGATGGGGATATCGAGCAACAGCGTTTTTGTTGGCAAGTTGGTGGCGGCAAGGTAGTCGAATCTAAGTAGAATAGTCAAGTGGATAAATTTGTCATAACCCAGAATACTCATTCATATAATGAAACAAAGAGAATATAAAGGCAGACACTGATCTGCAAACCGCCGACAGGCAGAAAGGTATGGTCATATCATGCTTAAGAAATTTCAACACTTCAAGGTAAAAAAACAGGTGACCTTTTTATCGTTACTTTTGGCTTTGGCGGTTGCGGTATTTTTGAACTGGCAATACGCAAGAAACGATGGTGACTATCGTGAGATGGAGGAAGAGGCGGTGATGACCGAGTTGACCGTACTCTCTACCGAGATAGCACAGGAGACAGGAGATGCTGAGACCACCGAAGAGGATCTGCAACGCAATTACGGTGATGCCCAGCTGGTCAGCCTGTCAAAACAAGAGGGGCTTGAGTATTTTGAAGAGGCAAGACTGTCACGAGATAAGTCAAGAGACGAGGCACTGGAGAAGATGCAAAAGGCACTAAAGGACGCCGAGTTGAGCGAGGAGGAAAAGACAGGCTTGACCGAAACGCTCTCAGCAACTATCAGCAGTATTACTATAGAAAACGAAATTGAAAGCCTTGCCAAAGCAAAGGGTTTTGTGGAATGTATCGTCTATATAGATAATGGTGATGCAAACATGGCGGTTATGACCGAGAATAATGCACTGACACAACAAGAGGTTATGCAGTTGCGTGATATCATAATGAGTAAAACAGAAATAGAGGCTAAAAATATAAAAATTGTAGAGGTGAAATAGTTGCTCTTTTTTGTGAACTGTGATATAATAGGCTAACAATAAAAAGTTAGGGACTTGTGATATGGAAGTAAACAGAGCAGAGCACGGCGGCGGAAGAGTTCAAGTTTCCACCGAAGTGATATCCGACATTGCAAAAATGGCGACACTCGAGGTCGGCGAAGTCAAGGGCTTGTCAAAAGGCACCCTCGGCATAAAAGGACTACTGCATAAGGTAGCATCCACAAATCCGATCACGGTAAACGTGACGGGTGGCATTGCTGTGATTGATGTTTGTATAATGGTCGATTTCGGAACTAAGGTTCGCGGTGTCGCAAAACAGGTTCAAGACAGTGTTAAATCTGCGGTGCAAAACATGACCGGAATAACGGTATCTAAAGTCAATGTAATCATCAGCGGAATAGCAGAACAACCGGAGTAGGAGTATGGTAAGGCGGGTGACATCGCCCGCCTTATGATTAAAGAATGAATAGACGTAAAGCAAGAGAAACCGCATTTATTGCGATATTTTCAGCCTCTTTCGGACCGATTTCGGCCAGAGAGGCTCTTGATAGTTTAATCGAGAGTGACGATGTTGAGCCGGATATATTTTGTCGTCAACTTGTAAAAGCATATGACGATAATAATGTATTTATCGATGAGAAGATCCGCCCCAATCTCAAGGGTTGGGAGCTGGAGAGACTTTCACGGGTTTCGATAGCGTCGCTTCGCATTGCCATTGCCGAGATGTACTTTGCGGGAGATAATCCGTCCGGCGTTTCGATTAACGAGGCGGTAGAGCTTGCCAAGCGTTACGGTGAAGAAAGTGACTACCAGTTTGTAAATGGCGTATTATCTGCCGTTTTGAAAGAGATGGAAGAATCACAAGAGGCTGGAGAAGATGGAACCGATTAGTGTTTCGGCATTGAACCGCTATGTCAAGGATCTCTTGGACAGTAACGAAGTGTTGAGCGATCTTGTCATTTCGGCAGAGCTTGCCTCTTTCCATTTGCATCGAAAGTCGGGACATTGTTATTTCATCCTCAAAGACAGTGACAGTTCCATCAAAGCGGTAATGTTTGCCCGTGATGCCGATCGTTTGTCCTTTGTACCGGAGGACGGAATGCAGCTGTTAGTGAGGGCGAAAGCAACGATTTACCAAAAGGACGGCACCTTTCAACTCTATGTGACGCATATGTTTTTGGACGGGGTCGGTGCACTGAATGCTGCTTTTTTGCAGACAAAACAACAGCTGGAAAAGAAAGGCTATTTCGACCCTCAGCATAAAAAAACATTACCCGACAGCCCAAGTTGTATTGGTATAATAACATCCAAAGACGGTGCGGCATTACACGACATACTCTCGGTGATAGATCGAAGGGCTTTGAAAAATATTCGCATCGTGCTTTTTGATGTTCCGGTGCAGGGTATATCGGCGGCAGAGCCGATAGCAAACGGAATCAGAATGCTTGATGATCATGAAGACGTGGAGTTGTTATTGGTCACGAGGGGTGGCGGAAGTGCCGAGGATCTTTTTGTGTTTAACAGTGTGGTAATTGCCGAGGCTATTTATAACGCACAAAAGCCGGTAGTGTCGGCAATCGGTCATGAGGTAGACACTTTGATAAGTGACCTTGTCGCAGATGTCAGGGCGGCTACACCTACAGCGGCGGCAGAGATTATACTGCCCGATCCGGCTGAGCTGTTATATCGGTATAAAATGGCTTGTCAGTCTATCAGCCCCGAGCGCATAGCCGGTGCAGTGCAGCTATCGCGAGAGCGGTTTATACAGTTGAGCGAAAAGTTTCGAAGCGAAGTTTCAGACAAGGTCGCCTCACGACGAAGACAGCTTAACATGTTGAGCGATCGCCTTAGTGCGTTCAACCCCGAAGCAGTGTTGAAAAAGGGCTATGCAGTGGTGAAAAGACAGCAAAAGCCGCTTGGAGATACCATACCGTCGAAAGGTGAGCGACTTGAGGTGGAGACATCGGTAGCCGTCATTGATTGTCTTGTTGAGACGGTTAAAATGAAGAGTTGAGTCACGCAAGGAATTTAAGGAAATGAAAAAAAGAACGTTTGAACAGGCTGTGAAAGAGCTGGAAACGGTAACCGCGAGTATAGCCGATGAACAGACCGGTATTGAACAACTTTTGCCGCTTT
>CAYJJX010000005.1:47394-117252 GCA_964370605.1 uncultured Oscillospiraceae bacterium
GCGAAAAGAGTGCGAAGAGCTGTTAAATAGCGTAGAAGTTAAACTGGAACAATACAAGATAGAGGAATAAAAAAGTTATGGACTACAATTGTTACAACGAAAACTTTTCAAAGTACAAAAATGCTGTTGAGCAACAGCTTACAGAGGTATCGGGGATGATGCCTCATCGAGATAGTGATGTTGCTAAGGCGGCTGAATACAGCCTTTTGTCGGGCGGCAAACGAATCCGAGGCGTACTGGTGCTTGCGGTTTGCGAAATGTTGTGCGGTAGTTATGAAAAGGCACTTAACCTTGCCGCTGCAATCGAGATGATTCACAGCTATACCTTAATACACGACGATCTGCCATGTATGGACGATGACGAACTTCGTCGTGGTATGCCGTCGTGTCATGTGAAGTATGGCGAGGCGACTGCACTGCTTGCGGGCGACAGTCTGCTAACACATGCATTCGGAGTCGTGGCTTCTGCCGAAATACCGGCCGAAGCATTGCTTACAGCGGTACAGCTTTTATCTTATTCGGCAGGACTCGGTGGCGTTATCTACGGTCAAGATCTCGACCTGAAAAATTGTGATAAAACTATAACCGAGGCGATGCTCAATGAGATTCATCGTAACAAAACTGGGGCATTAATTTCAACTGCAGTACAGTTTGGTGCAATTGCCGGCGGTTCTGAGAGTGACGAGTTTTTGACGCTCCGCGATTTTGCATTTACCTTGGGTATGACCTTCCAGATTATCGATGATATTTTGGATGTTGTCGGAGACGAAAATGAGCTTGGCAAGCCGATCGGTAGCGATGAGCAGAGCGGCAAGACAACTTATGTTACCCTCTATGGAAAAGATAGAGCGATGAAATATGCAACCCTTCTCGCAGAGGAGAATGCACGTGAACTGGAGGCAGTATTCGGAGATAAAGCAGGGTTCTTGCTAATGCTCCAACAGGAGTTGTTAAAAAGAAAAAGCTGAAGCTTAAAATATAGCTTTTCAGAAAGGAAATTACAGTCTATGGCAATACTGGACACCATAAGGTCGCCGAGGGATCTCAAAGGTCTGTCGGCGGGTCAGCTTGTCTCGCTTTGTAGCGAGATACGCTCTTTTTTGGTGAAAACGGTCATCGACAATGGCGGACACATGGCATCAAACCTTGGGGTTGTTGAGCTGGTGGTTGCGCTGAATAGGGTTTTTTGTGATGAAGATGATCGCATCATTTATGATGTAGGTCATCAATGTTATACCCAAAAACTTTTAACAGGGCGCAAAGACGGATTTGCACTTCTTCGGCAAAAAGGCGGAATAACCGGATTTCCTGCACCAAAAGAGAGTGAATACGATCGGTTTATAACAGGACATGGAAACACCGCACTTTCTGCGGCAATAGGAATGGCGACCGCCAAAAAACTCAAAGGCGAAGGCGGGACAGTCGTTGCTGTGATCGGAGACGGAAGCTTCGGTGGCGGAATGGTGTATGAAGGCATGAACAACACCGAAGGTCTTGACAATCTTGTGGTGATACTCAACGACAACAAAATGTCCATATCCAAAAATGTAGGCTCGTTTTCCAGCTACCTCAGTAAACTGCGTCTTTCTAAAGAATATACCGATGCAAAACAGGGCACTTCCGACACCCTGCACCGTATTCCGGTAGTCGGTGACCTTTTTATCAAAGGCATTAGTAACGCAAAATCGGTGATTAGACAAGCAGTCTATCACGATACTTTTTTTGAAATGATGGGATTTCAATATTTCGGCTTGATTGACGGTCACAATGTGGCAGAACTCTGCCGAATGTTTTATAACGTCGATCGATTTGACACACCGGTATTTATTCATGCAATCACACAAAAAGGTAAGGGGCATAAAGATGCCGAGATAAATCCCAAGGCTTTCCACAGTGTGTCGCCTAAAGTTTCCAAAGATCAAAACGATGATTTTTCTTCCGTGTTCGGTCGCACTCTGTCCGAGCTTGCCGAAGGAGATAAGAATATTGTTGCAGTGACTGCCGCCATGAAAGATGGCACCGGTCTTTCTATCTTCTCAAAGCGACATAGAGAGCGATTTTTTGATGTAGGAATGGCGGAGCAACACGCAGTAACCTTTGCCGCAGGACTTTCAAAAGAAGGCCTCAAACCGGTTGTGGCAATCTACTCAACCTTTTTACAGCGCAGTTATGATCAGATTTTGAACGATGTCAGCCTGAATGAATGTGACGTTCTCTTTGCGGTGGATAGGGCAGGTCTTGTGCCGTCGGACGGAGAAACACATCAAGGGATATACGATGTTAACTACCTGTGTCAACCGATCGGGTCGGTTGTAGTTGCACCGTCCAACCATGCAGAGCTGCGATATTGGCTGGAAAAATTGATGCCAATGAAAGGACTGAGGGCGATTCGCTATCCAAGGGGAGCCGAGACGGAATGTTGCGCGCAACATCCTTGCACCGGAAATGCGTTTGACAGTTTCAGACCGAGTGAGCATTGCAAACTTGCAATAGTCAGTTACGGTGCGATGGTCGAGGAGGCTGTCGAGGCGGCGCGGTTACTCGCCGAGCAGGAAATTGGTTGTGATGTTATTAAGTTGATACAGCTCAATCCGATACCGGAAGGACTGATTAATGAACTGCTTAACTATAGCAAGATTTTATTTCTACATGACGATGCGGTGATAGGCGGACTGGGTGAACGCATATCAAGCTGGTTGCAGGCAGGCGGCTTCAAAGGTGTCATCATGGATAAAGGCATCGAGGTTAGTTCAATTCCTACGGCAAGCGTCGCAGAGCTCCGTCAGGAACTCGGCCTGGATGCCGAGTCGATTGTTCGACTGTTGAATGAACAGAAAGGGTTGTGATCGACGATGGCATTAAGGTTGGATCAATATGTCAGTGAGCGGTTTGATCTGCCCTCACGAGAACGAGCAAAGTCTTTGATCATGCAAGGACGATGCTTTGTTAACGGTCAACGTGCCGACAAACCGGGGCTGGCTGTAAAAGAGAGCGACACTGTTGAACTGAAACTTCCCGAGATTGAGTTTGTAAGCAGGGGAGGATATAAGCTCAAACAGGCGGCAGAAAAGTTTGACATTGACTTTTCCGGCAAGGTAATGATGGATATCGGAGCATCGACAGGCGGCTTCACCGACTGTGCCTTGCAAAGCGGTGCGAAGTTTGTCTATGCGGTCGATGTGGGATACGGTCAGCTTGATTATCGCCTGCGAGAGGATAGTCGGGTGAAATGTTTAGAGCGCACCAATATCCGCAATCTTGAACCGTCAAACGTTGAAAGTCTTGTTGATATTTTTACAGTTGATGTATCCTTTATATCACTCAAACTAATATTTCCACTATTCAAAAAGTTTGCAGGCGAAAATTTCATTGCGGTAGCATTAATAAAACCGCAGTTTGAAGCAGGGCGTGAGCAGGTCGGCAAAAACGGAGTTGTCCGAAATCCAGACGTCCATAAAAATGTAATCGAAACGGTACTCGGATATGCACAAGAAAATCAGCTATATCCGTATGGACTATATTTTTCACCGATAAAGGGGCCAAAAGGGAATATTGAATTTTTGGTAGCACTTTCAGGCAGCGAAACGGGTTTTATACCGCAGATTGATGCGGTGGTAGACCAAGCACACGACGAACTATCACGGGACAAAGATATTCAATGAACATATTGATAGTAAAAAATCCGAAAAGTAATGCGGCGAATGTGATGACACAAAAGATTGTTCAGCTATTTGAACATCACGGTGTTGACTGTGTCGTGAGCGACTGTGAAGAACCGCCGAGTGGTGAGTTCGATTTTGCGGTTACGGTAGGGGGCGACGGAACGTTACTTCATGCCGCATACATGTTGATGAATCGCAACATTCCCATCGTCGGTGTAAATGTTGGAAGACTTGGATTTTTGACCGCCTTGACCGCAGATGAATACGGGCAGCTTGCCGATCTTGCACAAGGGAAATATTATCGCGAAGATCGGATTACGTTGATAGCGAACTGCAACGGTCAACAACCCATCGCCCTCAACGAATTTTTACTTGCTGGCGGTTCGATGGGAAAAACTGTCGATATTTCGGTATATTGTGACGAGATCAGAGTGTTGCAGTATCGTGGTGACGGAGTGATAATATCCACTCCGACGGGATCTACTGCTTACTCACTGTCTGCCGGTGGGCCGATAATCGACGCGACGCTCAAAACAATCTCGGTAACACCGCTTTGCGCACACGGTCTTGGCACTCCGCCCATGGTGTTTTCCTCCGACCGAATTATTACCGTCAAGATTACCTCTTCCTCCGGTCCGGTCAAGTTATGTGCCGATGGTAGAGACGAGATGGATATTGTCGGCGATGTGGTTATCCGGCGCAATGATCAAACAACACCGCTTATATATTTCAATAAGACAGGACAGTTTGCGGCAATCGACGAAAAACTGCGAAGAAAATAATAACGACAAATTTGAAAGAAAGGGAAAAACGGTAAGGCGACTATGCTGTGTGAACTCACCATCGAGAATATTGCAGTGATAGAACGGGCGACGGTAACCTTTGAGCGAGGGTTTAACGTGTTGACCGGAGAGACGGGTGCGGGTAAATCCATCGTGATTGATTCGGTAGGCGCACTGCTTGGACATCGTTTGCCGAAAGATATTTTGCGCAGCGGTGCTTCGAAAGGAAGCATCTGTGCAGTATTTTCTGACATTCCAAAAACTGTTGTCGAGACCTTGGAACAGCTTGGATTTGAGTGTCAAGAGCAGCTGATAGTAAGTAGAGAGTTGACGGCAGACGGCAGAGGGACCGTTCGAATAAATGGTCGCCCCGCACTGGTATCGATGTTAAAAGAATTCATGCCGTCGCTGCTTACCATACACGGACAACAGGAAAATTTGAACCTTCTGACTCCTGAGACACAACTTTCGTTGCTCGATAGATACGGTGGGTTGCAGGGTGCGAAAAAAGAATATAATGTAGTCTATAAATCACTTTGCGACAAGATAAAACAGCTGGACAGCCTCACACGCAACGAAGAGGAAAATGAGAAAAAAGCGGAACTCTTGCGCTTTCAGATTGAAGAGATTGAGACGGCGGCATTCAAAAAAGGTGAGCCGGATGAACTTCAACGTCGACACAGTCTTTTAACAAACCTTGAAAAAATCGTCAATGGTTTTGTAGGGGCAAAACAGGCACTGACCGATGAACAGGGCGGCACTCTTACATCGCTGACAGCGGCGGTCGGTTCATTATCCGGCATTGACGAGCCGCAGATTGCCGGTTTCAAACAGCGTGCCGAGGCAGCGTTTTATGAACTTCAAGAGCTTTCGGCCGATATTGCGGGAGCGCTGGAGCGACTCGAGGCAGAACCGCAGGAACTGGAATCGGTAGAACAACGCTTAGACGAGCTGTATAAGCTTCGTCAAAAATACGGCGACAGTGTCGAGGACATAGAGCGATATTGTAGCGAGGCCATAATAGAACTCTCCAAAATTGACAATAGTGAACAGCGAATAGTGGAACTGGAACAGGAGATAGAAACGCTTGGCAAAGAGGCGAAAGAACTTGCCGAAAAACTGACAAAAGGTCGTCAGAGCACCTTTGCCAAACTGCAAAAACAGGTGACAAGCTCGCTATCGGAGCTCAATATGCCGAACATGCGGTTTGAGATGTCAATAGAACATCGCTCGCTTGCTCGTGACGGTGCAGATAACATTGAGTTTTTGATTGCCACAAACCCCGGTGAACCACCGAAATCACTTTTGAAGGTGGCATCGGGCGGTGAACTTGCGAGGATAATGTTGGCACTCAAAAACAGTCTTGCCGATGCCGATGACATGCCAACCGTAATATATGATGAAATTGACACCGGCGTGTCCGGCTCTTCATCCTATAAAATAGGCAAAATGATGCACCGAACGGCAGGGGAGCGGCAGGTGCTGGCGGTCACTCATTCGGCACAGCTTGCCTGTTTTGCCGATCATCATCTTTTGATAGAAAAATCCACCGATAAAAAATCCGCACGCACCGACATAACAACGCTTTCACAGGAGGGCAAGGTTATGGAACTCGCAAGGATCATGTCGGGAGACAGCATTACACAAACAGCGATTGCAAACGCAGAAGAGCTGCTTAGCACAGCAAAACAGTGATAGAAAGGGAAATATACCAAAATGAAAATTTATGAAGAATTGCAGGCGAGAGGTCTTATTGCACAGGTGACCGACGAGCCGGAGATAAAGGAACTGGTCAACACCGGTAAAGCGATCTTCTACATCGGCTTTGATCCGACGGCGGACAGCCTGCATGTCGGACATTTTATGGCGCTTTGCCTGATGAAGAGATTGCAGATGGCAGGCAATCGACCGATTGCACTGCTCGGTGGCGGCACCGGAATGGTGGGAGATCCGTCCGGCAGAACCGATATGCGTGACATGATGACCACCGAGACGATTGATCATAATATTGCATGTTTCAGAAGACAGATGGAGCGTTTCATAGAGTTTGGTGACGGCAAGGCAATGATGGTGAACAATGCCGACTGGCTATTGAAACTTAATTATGTCGAACTACTGCGTGAGGTAGGCGCTTGCTTTTCCGTTAACCGGATGCTCGCCGCCGAATGCTATAAACAGCGTATGGAAAAAGGACTTTCATTCTTTGAGTTCAACTATATGATCATGCAGTCGTATGACTTTTTAGAGCTGTTTCGCAAGTATGGTTGCAACATGCAGTTTGGCGGTGATGACCAGTGGAGCAATATGCTGGGCGGCACCGATCTAATCCGTCGCAAGCTCGGAGAAGATGCTTATGCAATGACCATCACTCTTCTGACAACGTCAGAGGGCACAAAGATGGGCAAGACCCAAAAAGGCGCAGTCTGGCTGGATCCAAACAAGACTACACCGTTTGAGTTTTTCCAGTACTGGCGCAACGTTGACGATGCCGATGTCATCAAGGTGATGAAAATGTTGACATTTATGACACTCGATGAGATTGCGCAGTATGAAAAAATGGAGGGCGCCGAGCTCAACAAGGCGAAAGAACGCCTTGCATATGAATTGACCGAGTTGGTACACGGTGCCGAAGAGGCAGAAAAGGCAAAGGCGGCCACCGCCGCACTTTTTGGCGGTGCACAAGGCGGAGACGTCCCGACCCATGCTTTGCCACAAGACAAGATTACAGACGGTGAAGTTGGCATAATCACACTGTTGGTTTCATCAAAACTTGCTCCCTCGGCAAGTGAGGCACGGCGCCTTATCCAGCAGGGCGGAATATCGGTGGACGGTGCGCAGATAACACAGCACACCCAAACTTTCACCAAAGAGCAGCTGAAAGAGGGCGTGCTGGTCAAAAAAGGCAAGAAGCAATTCTGTAAAATTACTCTTTGACGAAGTCAATCGAAATAGGTGACGATGTCTCGGTCGCTGGCATAACTTGAATAGCAGAATTTTTCTATGTGTTCACCGTGATAAAAATACTTTATATCTTTAGTGACCTCAGCATCACGAAGTGAGCCGACGATCGAGAGTTTCACCTTCATCTTTTCCGGAATGATATTTTTTATGTAGACACTGACATTTTGTCCGGGGTGTAGCCCCTCGACCGGTTCTGCAAGACCGGAAAGATTCGGTGCAAGCTCGATAAACACACCGTAATCCTCGATGCTTCGCACAATTCCGACCACCGTTTCACCGGCAGAAAAGGCGGCGGCGTTCTCGTCCCAGCTTCCAAGCAGCTCTTTCAGCGAGAGCAAAAAGCGCCCCTTTTCGTCCTGCGATTTTATCACCGCCCTAAGCGTCTGGCCTTTATATATTCTATCATGTGGTGTACAAATTCGCGAGACGGACAGACAGTCGATGTGAAGCAGTCCGGCGATTCCGCAACCGATGTCGCAGAATGCACCGTAACGCTCAATATGTGTTACACGACAATCGATGACATCACCAACAGTTTTTTTTGAAATAAACTCTTCTACACAGCGGCGCTGAGCCTCTTTGCGAGAGAGGACAAACAATGGTTTCTTTGATGAGAAGTCAATACTCTTTATGACAAAGCAGATTTTTTGCCCAATCTTTGAGAGCACAGCGATATCTTTCACCGTCGAGTTATCGGGGCTATATGTTGCCTCTTCAAACGGCATAATTGCCTGATAGCCGGAAAATTCAAATTTTATTCGGCGTTTAACATCAAAAAGCAGGGCGGTTGATTGAAGTATCGTTTGTTTACTTCTTGCCAAAACTAACTGTTCGATGCAAAGCGACGACGCTTCCGGAAAATCACCCTCCAACCTATATTCCATAACTTAAAACTCCAATAGCATTTTTACATATCAAACTATATGCTGGCTTGCAAAAAAATATTTGCATTTGCGTAACATTTGGTTTAGAATATTTATGACACACTTTATAAAACAGAGGAACTATGTTAGACAAATTAAAAGAGATAAAAAACAGATATGAATTCGTAGCACAGCAGGTGGTGTTGCCGGAGGTTATTTCCGATAACGAGCAATACCGCAAATTAATGAAAGAACATAAAAATTTGACGCCGCTTATGGAAAAGTATGACGAATACCTTGCCGCCGAAACCGAGATGGATGAGGCAAAGGGTATGCTGGACGAAGGCGGTCTTGAACCTGATTTCAAAGAGATGGTACAGGCTGAGTACTTAGATGCAAAACAGCGCTGTGAAGAGTTGGAAGAGGAAATTAAAATTCTGCTTATTCCAAAAGATGAGAATGACGACAATAATACGATTGTCGAAATCCGCGGTGGCGCCGGCGGCGACGAGGCGGCACTCTTTGCGGGCAGTCTATTCCGCATGTACTCTATGTACGCAGAGCGCACCCGCCTCAAGGTAGAGATACTAAATGCGAACGAGACTGATCTTCAAGGATACAAGGAAATCAGTTTTCTTATATCGGGTGAGGGTGCCTATGGTCGCTTGAAGTTTGAGAGCGGAGTTCATCGTGTACAGCGTGTACCGGAAACCGAGACACAGGGAAGAATTCACACCTCTACCGTGACGGTTGCGGTGCTTCCTGAAGTTGAAGAGATCGACTTTGAAATTAACACATCTGACGTGCAGGTGGACACCTTCCGTGCCTCCGGCGCAGGTGGTCAGCATGTCAACAAGACCGAGAGTGCAATACGACTTACCTATCTTCCGACAGGACTTGTGGTGGAATGTCAGGACGAGCGCAGTCAACACAAAAATCGTGACCGTGCGTTTAAGATTTTGCGCAGTAAACTCTATGAAGAAAAACAGCGTGAACAGGCGGATGCCATCGCAAAAGAGCGCAAAAGTCAGGTTGGGACAGGAGATCGCAGCGAACGTATTCGTACCTACAACTACCCACAAGGAAGACTGACCGACCACCGTATAGGCCTTACCCTTTACAGGCTCGAGGCCATCATGAACGGCGACCTTGACGAGGTTATCGACTCGCTGATCACCGCCGATCGTGCCGAAAAACTAAAGGCAAGCGAGAGCGATGACAACTAGTTACCTCACCGAAATCTTGCCCCCGACAGAGGGAGCATTGAGCGAGGCGGTTCGTTTGTTGAATTCAGGCGAAGTTGTAGTTTTGCCGAGCGAGACGGTGTATGGACTTGCGGCACGGTGTGACAGTGAAGACGGTATTGCAAAGATATTTTCGGTAAAAAACAGACCGGCAGATAATCCGCTCATATTGCACTGCGACGGTCTTGAAATGGCAAAAAAATATTCAATGGATACCGATGAAAGACTGAAAAAACTGGCGGATATTTTCTGGCCGGGCCCGTTGACTGTTGTGGTCAAACGCTCGAATCTGGTTTCTGATATTGTGACCGCAGGGCAGGCTACGGTGGCACTGCGTGTTCCCAATAATGAGTTTTTTCGAAATGTCATCACCGAATGCGGAGTTCCCATTGCCGCCCCGTCTGCCAATATATCAGGCCGCCCCAGTCCGACCGACGGCAACGAGGCACTGCGCCAACTTGATAAAAAAGTGCCGCTGATAGTTGATGGCGGACGTTGTGACGTCGGTGTCGAGAGCACTATTATTTACCTTTCAGACGATGAGGCGGTTCTTCTTCGTCCCGGTGACATATCGGCAGATTGTCTGAGTGAGGTACTGGGTCAAACGGTCGTTACAAAAAAAGGGGAAAAAACCCCGACAGCCCCCGGCATGAAATATCGACACTATGCACCAAACTGTGAGATTATTCTTTATTGCGGCGATGATTTTGCCTGTTTTCTGAAGCGATGTGACGGAAAATATGGTGTCGTGTGTTTTGAAGAGGAGAGCGAGGATATAACGGCTGAGAAGTGCATAATATTTGGTAGGGCAGGCGATGAAAAACAGCAACAACGCAGGTTGTTCAAGATATTGAACTCACTGGACGATTACCGACTGGACCGATGGTATATCCATACCGATCGTAGTTTCAAGGCGGTATACAATCGATTACACAAAGCTTCAGACGGCAAAATTTTCAAAGGAAAAAATTATTAGATGACGATTATTGGCATAACCGGACGTTCCGGAAGCGGAAAGACCTTGCTGAGTGATTTTTATCGCTCTCTTGGCTTTAACGTGATAGATTGCGACAAGGTGGCGGGCAGTATTTTGGAAAAGGGTTCACACTGTCTTGGCGAACTTGCGGCAACCTTTGGGAGCGATGTTTTAAATTCCGACGGCACGCTCAACCGTCCGATATTGGCATCACGGGCATTTTTAAACAAAAAGAGTCAGCGGCAACTCAACTCAATTACCCATCCGCACATCAACAAGATAGTGTTACAGCGGCTGGCAGAGGCGGCGAACAATAAAGAAGAACTTGTGTTCATCGATGTGCCACTGTTAATTGATTATCCGCTCGAGCACTACTGCGACAAGGTCGTTGTGGTTCGTTCTCGAGAAGAATTGCAACTCAAACGCCTTAAAGCACGAGGAATGAGTCCGGAACAGGCGAAAAAGCGACTTTCTACACAGCATAGCAACGCACGGCTTTTTGCGGCGGCGGACTATATTGTTACCAACAATTCGACCGAAAAAGAGTTACAGACTAAAGCGAGACAACTTTTGACACGGTTGGTTCCCATCGGGAAAAAGAATGTTGGTCGGCCGCTTCGGCGTCGTCGATTGCCGCACGGAGTGAAGCGCTGGTTGCCGCTTTTGTTTATTCCGATACTCGTTGTGGCAATAATACTGATAACCGGCACACTCGGTGAGATTGAACAAGAAGTTTACCGCACCGAATATTCTCAGACAGTTACCGAGGTGGCTGCTCTATATGATCTTGATCCGTATGTCATCTATGCAGTGATAATAACCGAGAGCAATTTTCAACCCGATGCCGTATCGAATGTCGGTGCAAGGGGGCTCATGCAGATCACCGAGGACACGTTTGATTGGATTCAAATGCAGATTGATCCCGAAAAACAATACACCTATGACGATATGTTTGATCCACAAGTGAATATATTGTTCGGAAGTTACTATGTCAGCCGCTGTCTTGAACGATACCATGGCGATCTGAACACGGCGGTTGCCGCCTATCACAGCGGATGGGGGACGGTCGATGGATTGTTAGAAAATCCCGAGTATAGTGATGACGGCAAGACCTTGGATATATTCCCATATGACCAGATGAATCATTATGTAAATAAGATAAACGCAAACTATGAGAGTTACACAAGACTTTATGAAGAAAGGAATGAAAACTGACATGGCAACAAAAAAAGAAACTAAGAAAGAGACAAAAAAAGATTTGAACAAAGCACTTTTTGTCGATCGTGACGACTATCGGGCATTTACCGAGAAAAACGCAAAAAAGATTGACAAGTTCGCAAAAGGTTATAAAGAATACCTCACCGAGGGCTTTACCGAGCGTATGTGTGTCGCAACGTCGGAAGCGATGCTGCTTAAAGAGGGGTTTGAGCCGTATAAAAGCGGTGCAAAACTCAGCGCAGGAGATAAGCGCTATGTGAACTGCGGCGAAAAGGGCATGATCGCCTTTATCGTTGGCACAAAAGCACTTGTCGATGGCGTACACATTATAGCGTCGCATATCGATGCACCGAGGCTGGACATCAAACCGATGCCGCTCTATGAGCAGGACGGCACAGCATTTCTCAAAACTCATTATTATGGCGGTATCCGCAAGTATCAATGGGGAGCTATCCCGCTTGCACTTTGCGGTGTTATCTATCGCAAGGACGGCTCGTCGGTTAACCTTTCGGTCGGTCTGAAACCGGGTGATCCTGTGTTTACCGTATTTGACCTTTTACCACATCTTGCAAAAGAACAGAGCAAACGCACCCTTGAAGAAGGTCTCAAAGGAGAGGAACTCAACGTTGTGGTGGGTGGACTGCCCGAGTTTGGCTCTGACGACAAAGAGGCGGTGAAACTTGCCGTCATGAAAATTTTGAACAGCGAATATGGCATTACGGAGCATGATTTTATCCGTGCCGAGCTGGAGGTTGTCCCTGCAATGATGCCGAGAGATGTTGGCTTTGACCGCTCTATGGTGGGCGCATACGGTCAGGACGATCGTTCTTGCAGTTATGTCGGACTTCGTGCGCTGCTGGAGCAGAAAGCTCCTGCCAAAACCGCAATTCTTGTACTTGCCGATAAAGAGGAGATCGGTTCGGTAGGACCTGCCGGCCTTGGCGGAGATTTCTTGAAAAACCTGCTGATCACCATGGTGGGATCGGCAACCGCCGACTATATGGAACTGGTGAAAAACAGCTTTGTATTTTCGGGCGACGTTGCGGCGGCATATGATGGCAGATTCTCAGGATCGTTTGATAAACTGAACTCGGCATATATGGGACATGGACTTGTACTGACGAAATACACCGGCGCAAGAGGCAAGAGCGGTACAAATGATGCCAGTGCCGAAGCAATGAGCTTTGCAATGAGAGTAATCGAGGAGAGTGGCGCGGCATTTCAGGTGGCGGAGCTCGGTGCGGTCGATGCCGGCGGCGGCGGAACCGTTGCGGCATTCCTTGGAGACATGGGCTTTGACACGGTAGATATCGGCGTTGCGGTTGCCTCGATGCACGCACCATTTGAAATCACTTCAAAATCAGACCTATATGCACTGTTCTTGGCATATTCAAAGTTTTTTGCCGGTTAAATATTTTGCGCACTTATGGGATAGGCAAATGCTTTGCTGTAAAGTTTGCATAAATAAAAGTTAACATATTATTACCTGCCGGAATACTCTAAAATAATAAGTTTTGAGTTAAAAGGTGTATGATGGCAGGTTTGCATATCTTGTTTTGTGCCGTTTTCCTGTTTGGTTTATGGTACATTGCAATCATTTTGGTGTCGTCGTTCGACATATATCGCGACGATGCAAAAAGGACAAGGGAGGAAAAGAGCGACGCAGATAGAGGGAACGATACAGAATATAATCTTCCAAAATCCTGAAAACGGATATACTATTGCGGAGATGATTTTTGACGGCGCGCTGCTGACGGTGGTTGGCAGTATGCCGTTGCTTTGCGTTGGAGAACTTTTGACTGCCGATGGAAACTACACCAACCATCCGAGTTATGGCAAACAGTTTCTTGTCTCGACCTATACAACAGAATTGCCGACCGATGCAAACGGGATTCGTCTCTACCTCGGCGGAGGCATACTCAAAGGCATTGGAATAGTGATTGCAAATCGCATAACCGAAATGTTTGGCGAGGAAACCTTTGAAGTGCTTTGTACCAGTCCGGAGCGCCTTTCTAAGGTCAAGGGCATCAACCTTGAAAAGGCGAAGAGCATCAGTAAAGAGTTCAACCAAAAGTTTGGCCTGCGGGAAGCGATTGTGCAGCTGACCGCCTATGGGCTCAGTGCGCAGGTTGCCATTGTAGCATACAATACCTATGGAGCGGCGGTGACGGACATTATCCGACAAAGTCCGTATCAGCTGTGCACCTATCCGGTACTGCTGGATTTTATGCTTGCCGACAGGATCGCCTCCGGTTTTGCCTTTGAACATGACACAGACGAGCGGGTTACGGCTGGAATCTATCATGTGATAAGACATAACAACAATAACGGACACACCTGCATACCAAAACACCAACTACTACCCACCGTATCAAGCTTTCTTGCGGTTGAACCAGAAAGGGTGGAGGAAGTTTTTTGCGAACTTTGTGACCTCGATAGACTGCGAACGGTAGACAGCAATGAAAAAACATATGTATATCTGCCCGATTTTTATAATGCCGAAAAAGAAATTGCAACTCGATTGCTCGAATTGACACAGCGTAAAGCGCCGTTAATCAGCGATATTGATAGTAAGGTAAAAAGACTAGAACTTGCTCAAGGAATCGAGTACGAAACATTGCAAAAGAGTGCGATAAACGGAGCTATGAGCTGTGGCGTGTTTGTGTTGACCGGCGGACCAGGCACAGGAAAGACCACTACGGTCAAGGCTATTATCGATCTTTTGGAACAGTCGGCACAACGTACCGCACTGGTGGCGCCGACAGGGCGTGCGGCAAAGCGCATGACCGATCTTTGCTCTCGAGACGCAACGACCATTCATCGCCTTTTGGAGGTGAATTTCAGCAATAAAGAAGAGCTGACTTTTTTACACAACGAAAAAAAGCCGCTCAAACTTGATGTGGTAATTATTGACGAGATGTCGATGGTGGATATATTTTTATTCTGTGCGCTACTGCGTGCGCTACCGTCACATGCAAGACTGATTATTATCGGAGACCATGATCAGCTCCCGTCGGTAGGGCCGGGTAACATACTCCGAAGTATCATTTCCTCAAAACGCATACCAACTGTAGCATTGCAAGAAATTTTTCGACAATCGCAGAGCAGTTTGATAGTCAGCAATGCCCACCGAATTCTCCGTGGTGAATTTCCGACCTGTGATAATAAAACAGGGGATTATTATTTTCTTGAGCAGAGCGGTGAGCGTGCACAGCAAACTGTGCTGGATCTCGCCTCGACACGCCTACCCAAAAGGTATGGTTATAACAGCATGACCGACATTCAGGTGCTCTGTGCCACAAAGGTCGGGCCGCTCGGCACACAGGCGCTGAACTCAAAACTGCAAGCGCTATTGAATCCGCAGACCGCCGACAAAGCGCAGGTGAGTGTTGCGGATAGAATATTCAGGGTCGGTGACAAGGTGATGCAGACAAGGAACAACTATGACTTGACCTATGAGCGAGAAGACGGCAGGGAAGGGACCGGTGTGTTTAACGGTGACATCGGTTTCATTCAACTCATAGATAAAAGAAGAGGTCATGTCGAGGTGGTCATGGACGATAGGGTATACAGCTATGGCACCGATCAACTAATTGAACTGGAACACGCATATGCTATTACGGTACATAAAAGTCAAGGCAGTGAGTTTACCGCAGTTATAATGCCCCTCAGTGATATACCTAAAAAATTGTGTTATCGCAATTTGCTTTATACCGGTGTGACAAGGGCACGGGAATTGCTGGTGACGGTGGGGGACAGGGCGGTGGTCTCCGACATGCTTGCCGACCGCAAATCATCACTTCGATATAGTCTGATCGGAGAATTTTTGAATGAAGATCAGTGACACGATTTTTAATATATTTTTTCCGAAACGATGCCTGTTTTGTGACAGCGTAATCGGATTTTTGAAAGAGTGCGACAGGTGTGACCATGACGGTCAACGCCTGCCGTCACGATTGTTATATAAAAACAGCGACTTCGTCAAATATCTTGACGGAGTTGCCGCACTTTATCAATATGAGGGTTGTATAAGAAATTGTATCGGCAGGGTAAAGTTTGCGGGTGACGAAGACTCGGGGAAAAGACTCTCGATGATGTTTGCACAGCGGTATCCCGCTCATCTTTTCGAACGTGTGGATTGTATCATTACAGTGCCCGACTTTAAGGTGAAACAATATTCGCTCGCACAAAATATGTTGTCGGAACTGTTGATGACAATAAAAATTGAAAGTCCCAAGGTGATCATCAAAAACCGTGCCACCAAGAAACAGCACGATCTGAAACAGAGTGAACGGCAACAAAATTTGAAAGGTGCGTTCAGTTGTATCGATAAAAATCTTGTTGCAGATAAAAGTTTTTTGATCGTCGATGACGTCATCACCACCGGCGCTACCGTGAATGAGATAGCAAAGCTGTTGAAAGAAAACGGTGCAAAAGCAGTTTTTGCATATGCGTTTGCTTCGACCCCATAACAAATAAAAGCCTACTGAACAGTTGTTCAGCAGGCTTTAAATAAGTTATACAGCTATGCTAATTTGTTTGAACGTGCATAGAAGAACATATACTGTTGAATTACTCCGGCAAATCCTTCATAAAGCTGATGGGGGAAATTGCCGGCGTAATATTTTTCAATCGTTTTGAGTATCCAAACATCTTCCGGAAAAGCGGCAAGTCGGTGATATCCGAACAGCCGAACACAGTTTGCAACCTTAACTCCGACTCCACTGAACTCTAAAAGTGCCTGCAAAAGAGTTTCGTCATCCAATGCGTGAAACTGCTCAAGATCAACTTTACCCTCGGCAATATCTCGTGCCGCCGAAAGAATATAACGTGCACGATAACCGACGGAGCAGGACAGAATTTCATCCATACTGCACGCGGCAAGCGCCTCGGCGGTTGGAAAGGTGTATATGTCCGGCGCAAGTTCGTCACCGCAAAGCCTGCAAAGTGCCTCTATCGAGGTTTTTATGGCAGGAATAGACTTTCGTTGTGAGATTATGAATGATATGAGTGTTTCGAACAGCGGTTGACGAAGTATCCTGATTCCGAAACTCTCTTTGACCGCATCGGTCAAAAACATGTCGTCGCTAGGCACTGCGGCAATAAAGGCGGAATAATCGGTTGAAAGGTCGAAATAGTCTCCCCAAAAGTTATCAATTTCATTTTGTGGGCAGTCGAAAACAATCGTGTCATCACAAGGTTGGTTTAGAGTCAGGATCCTATCGCCAACCACAAGACGAAAAATTCCGTCACCGACTTCGTTGAAACGAAAGCATTGACCGCTATTTGCAATCTGTTCAACGTTAAAATTATTTATTTTAAGTTTTGTCATTCTATAACCCTTATTCAGCGATTATCATGATTTTTGCGTGTAACATGCACAAAATAGCGCATTTTATTTATTTAGTTGGCACGTTACGCGTGTGTTAAAATGATTGTTTAACAAATGGAGCAACGCTATTATTACTAAATTACTATAAATGCTCTTTACAAGAAAGTTTTTCAATTGTAAGCTTAAGTATACATGTGATTTCCATCATTCGTGTGTCAAACTCCCAGTCACCACGGCCGGAACATCCAAGCATTACCGACTGCATACCTTCGATTTTCTCGTCAATTTCATTGACGATGCTCAAAGTGCCGTTTCCGATGACACTCTGAAAGGCGGCGGAATAGTCACAAGCTTTTTCACCCTCGTTCAAACGATATCCACAGTCAAGTTCAAATCCAACTTTTCCGTTTTTTAAAAGCAAGTCAAGCTTGCGCCCTTCTTTTGCGCAGTGGAAATAAAATAGTCGCTGTTCACTTTTTTTAATAAAACCGAAGTTCATCGGAAGTACATATACTTCGTCGTTTTCTGCATCATAAAACCCAAGTCTGCAGTATTGACAAGACTTTATGATTTCGTCAATCTTGTTTGCATCGACTATTTCACGATCTTTTCTTCGCATATTAATTTCCATTCCTTTCCGATCATTTGAAATTTAGTATCACAGACTATATAATAAAACTTGAGTATGTTCTGCTCGAAGCAATATACCTAATCCTCGATTCTTCCTGTTGCGCAGGCTGTGATCTTGCTTCCAAGCTCGATTTTCATCCCATCTTTAGCAAAGCCTTCACTGGTGTTGACTGTATCGGTCAACGTCAACTCTCCGAGTGCACCGTGCTCACGAGCCTTAGCAACCGCAAGCTTTCTTGCAAGTTCCAGGGCATATTCTTTAGCCTTGTCGGCCTCCTCGAACATTATCGGCTCGCTGTCGACGGAGTGTATAGCGAACCCTTCCAACCATCCGTCGCTATAGTTGGGAGTGACCTCGACACTCACGGTAGCGGAGATATCGGCGATAATTGCACCGACTGCATTTGCCACCTCGGCATGTTCCGGAATGACACATTCTGCACCGAGCGCATCTGCGACTTTTTTGAGGAAAATATGGGTAGGAGCGCCGATACCGACTAAAGAGTCAGCAGTATCAAATGAGAGCCCGAAATGCTGCTTGTTCGGCAGCTGTTTTTCCTGCCAACTTTTTTGTATTAGCTCCGTTAATTCGGTTGGAAGCCCTTTAGCAAATATTTTTGGGTAGTGATAGCAGAGAAGGACACGAACAATGTTTGTATATAATTTTTGACACACCGCATCATAGACTTCGTTACAAAATTGCAATAGGTCTTGTTCTGTGTCGGAATAGCCGAGTTTTTGCATAAAATATCTTGCACCGAGCCTAGATGCCTCAGAATCATGTAGAGAAAAATCGCCTTTGATGTGCATAATGTCAGTCGGTGTGATGCCACAACGCATGATGATGCCTTCGTCCTCCGGCCTTGCGCTGGATTTGCCATATGGGTCAGCCGCATCGATGGACAGTATACCCTCTTTTTCCAATCGCTCTATAAGCTCCGTTTCCGACTTGTAGTATTTGTTCATGTCGGAAGGTTTTTTTACAAGATACAAAAATTCTTGTTGCGAAAAAGTGCTTTCGCTGTATTCCACTAAAAGTTCTTGAAGTCTCTCTTTTATTTGTGGCCAAGTTTTTGCCGCAATACACAGTGGGAGGACACGGCGTGGGCTCAGTTCGAGTCGGCCGCAGTTCACCATAAGTCGACTATCGCCGCCAAGTCCAAAAGTGTCGATATATACCCCCTTGACCTGAGTCAAAAAGGTGCCAATCTGGATGGTGTTGGTCATAACAGGATTTGAGTCGACAACAATAGATATGTCGGTAGTAGTGCCACCCATGTCTATTATCAAACTTTCAGGCCGCTTTGCCAAGCCACAGCCGCCGACGATGCTTGCAGCAGGACCACTGAGTATAGTTTTTACCGGATGGCTAAGTGCGTGTGAAGAATTCATCAGGCTTCCGTCACTGCGCACCACCATTGTCTTGATATCAAGTCCACGCTTTTTGACCGCATCGGTCACTGCGTGCATAAATTCCTCGATGACCGGAAGAAGTTTTGCGTTGAGCTGTGCTGTTATACCACGTTCTAATGTGTTTAGTTCTGTTGCCAGTTCACTTGCTGCGATGAAAGGCACATTATATTTTGCAGTGACTTCACTTTTCGCAACCTTTTCACAGGCGGCGCCGTTCTGAGTGGCGTAAGTTGCCGAGACGGATAAGGCTTGCGCATCGCTAAACCAGTTGTCATTGTCTCGGAGTACCTGTTCCCAGTCAGGGTGGTTGATTTCCTTGCCGTCAAAACTACAATAGTTTTCAAGGCAGAGAATATTGTCATAGTCAAGGCCATACTTTTCTTTAGCACCCGACCACTCCAGTGATTTTTTATCAGAACCAATCAATATCAGTTTGGCGCGTCCACCTTTGTTTTCCACACATGCGTTAGTCGCAAGAGTAGTGGAAAGGGAAAGAATTTCAGCCTTTTTGAGAAGCTCGATCGGCAAAAAATCAAGTGCAGAGCCAATTCCGAGGCTAAGGTCTTGTTTAGTGGTGAGTGATTTGGCTTTAGCTTTGACCTCTTTGGTCAATAAGTCATATATGACGGCATCGGTGTATGTACCGCCCGTGTCGATTCCAATCCCGTATCGCATTTGTTGTGTCTCCTCCGACATCATTATTTTTTGTATTTTTGACTTTGAATAACCGCAATTTCGTCACAGCGTTCGTTCATTGGATGTCCGCTGTGCCCCTTTATCCAGTGATAGTCAAGATGATGTGTTTCACTGAGGGAAAGAAGTCGATCCCAAAGATCGGCATTCAGCGCCGGTTTTCCGTCTGATTTTTTCCAACCTTTTGAACGCCATGATTTTGCCCAGCCTTTTTGCAGTGTGTCGATAACATATTTAGAATCGCTATATAGTTCAACATTGCAAGGTTCGTTTAAAGCTTCGAGAGCTGCGATGACCGCCATCATTTCCATGCGATTATTTGTGGTGTCGGCGGCACCGCCCTGTACAACCTTTTCGTGTTCATTGAACCGTAATATTGCACAGTAGCCGCCAGGACCCGGGTTTCCGCTGCATGCGCCGTCAGAATAGAGTTTTATGGTTTTCATTCTCTCGATTATACCTTTCATGAATTGCTACGAAAAGGCGGCATCACTCCGAAAGTAGAATTCGTCTAAGCATTAAATCGGTGTTATTACTCCGATAAAAAACCGAACATCATACCGTTTGTTTTGTATGATGTTCGGCATATATTGTGTGTACCGATTAAAGCGATTGTCCGCTCTTTTTTGCCTTTTCCATTCTGGAACGAAGGTCGTTGAGCATCTTTTGTTTTTCATCTGCAAAGTCGATATCGTCGTCAGAGGATTCTTCTTTTTCCTCTTCCTCAACTTTTTCAGTTTCTTTTTGTTTTGGTTCCTCGACTTTTTCCTCTTCTTTTTCAACTACTTCTTCGGTCGGCGCTACTACCAGTTCTTCTTTGGCACTGACTGTTGTGAAAAGCGGAAGAGAGGTGTTTTCATTTTGTGGCTCCGGAACCTCAGAGCCTTCAGGCTTTCCCGCATCGGACGGGATTTCGATATCTGCAAAGTTCACGATATCTTCAATACTTTCAGTCGGCTGTCCGGTGACCTCAGCAGTTTTAATGATCTCGACAAAACCGATAATTTTCGCACCATCGTCAACGGTGAAGTTACATGCCGACAGATTACCTTGAATTACTGCATTCTCACGGATCACTGCGTGACCGTCGATTCTGACGTTACCCTTGATTTTACCATTGAATTCGAGCGAGCGACCGAACAGGTTTCCGACCACGATGGAATCTCCGGAAACAAGAATGTTTTTATCGGAGTTGATATCGCCTTTGACAGCACCGTCTGTGATCGTGATGTCGTTTGCCGTCATGTTTCCATCAACTTTACCTTGAAGTTCGATGGAATTTTTGCTAAATACATCACCTTTGATTCTGCCACTGATAATCAGCGAAGAATCCGCCGCTATCGTTCCGACAATAACGGTATCCTCAGTGATTATTGTTTCCTTAGTTGTTCTTTTTGCCGACAAATCATTTGCCCCCACCTGATTAAACATATCGCTCATCTGAATTCCTCCGGAAAATACTTTAATTAAAACTACAAATATACTAACACAATACACTAAATTTTGCAACTAATAATTTTATTTTTTTTACATTTTTTTTATTTTTAGGCACATTTAAAAAATGTTTTAAAAAATATGGTTTAGTGTTTGCAATTTATGGTGCTGTTATGCTATAATATCGAGAAAGGTATATTTATATAGAAAGAAAGTGACGGAACCTCAAAATGGGATCATTGCTCTATCCGATAGACGCCGAATATATTATGCAAAAAAAACGATCTTTGCTTCGACAGTTGAAGGAAGAGGGAGAGAACCGTGGCAAGCTAATGCCAAAGAGGGTTGCGATACTCTCCGGAGCTACCGTAGGAGAAATTGAAGCAATTCTTCGTATTTTTTTGATTGAAAAGGGGATTGAACCAACATTTTTTGTCGGAGAATACGGAAGGTTTTATGAAGACCTTGTTTTTGACGATGGGACGTTAAAAGAGTTTGCTCCCGATATAATCTATATTCATATTTCGGTGAAAAACTTGGAGTTTCCACCGTTCTCGCTTGAAGAAAAGAAAGCAGATGAGTTTGCGAAGCAGGAGTTTCGTCGTTTTGAAACAGCGATAAACGCTGCGTTATCGTTTGGTTGTCCGGTCATATGCAACAATTTTGAACTTCCTCTTTATCGACCATCGGGCAATGGCGAGGCCCGTTTTGCGGGAGGTAATGTACGATATATCGGAAGAATGAATACACTTTTAGCGCAGCTTGCCGCCGAAAACAACATCTATATCAACGATATCAACTACCTCAGCAGTTATCACGGGCTTGCAAATTGGCATGATGAGACGGCATGGTTTGCCTATAAATATCCATTTGCACCGCGGATGATACCGTTTGTTTGCCATAGCATTTCTGCGATTGTCGGAGCAATTTTCGGAAAAACTAAAAAGTCGTTAATTCTCGATCTTGATAACACGCTTTGGGGCGGAGTGATTGGAGACGACGGAGTTGAGGGAATCGAGATTGGCAACGAGAGCCCGATTGGAATGGCACACCTCGAACTATGTAAATATGCTCTTAGGTTAAAAGAACAGGGCGTCATGCTTGCGGTATGCTCAAAAAATGAACACGACATAGCCTTGAGTGGATTTGAGCGAGACGAGATGCCGATGAAGCCGGATGATTTTGTCAATATTAAGGCGAATTGGAATCCCAAGAGTGAAAATATCAAGGAACTACTTGGCGAAATAAATATTGGATCAGATGCTGCTGTGTTTTTGGACGACAATCCTGCCGAGCGTCACATTGTTAGGGGAGAGATCGAGGATATTGTTGTTCCGCAACTCTCACAGGTCGACAACTTCGTCTCAACCGTAGATAAATATAATCTTTTTGAGGTTGCATCGCTCACCGCAGACGATCTAAAACGCACCGAGTTTTTACGTGCGAATATTGAACGTAACCGACAGCAGGGAGAGTTTGCCAACTATGGTGAATATCTGAAAAGCCTTAACATGACTGCAAAAATTGTATCGGTCGGCGGCGGCAATCTGGAACGAGTGACCCAGCTGGTCAACAAGACAAATCAGTTTAATATGACCACAAGACGGTACACCGAAACAGAGGTGGACACCTTATCCAAAGACAGTGCATACCTCACGCTTTGCGCATCATTGTCCGATCGTTTTGGGGATAATGGAATAGTCAGTGTACTTTTTGCAAATGTAAGCGGATCAGAGTGTGAGATCGAACTGTTCATAATGAGTTGTAGAGTGTTTAAGCGTGAACTGGAGTTTGCAATGGTCGATACTTTGGTGGGTGAGCTGATAAAACGTGGAGTAAAAACCCTCAAAGGTGTATTTATACCGACCAAGAAGAATAAGCCCTGTTCCGATTTTTATGAGAAAGTCGGATTTTCGCCGACTACATCAAATGAAGAGCGCTCGGAATATCTGTTAGAAATCGCGGATTATTCGCAGATGTCAAAAAATATAGTCATAGAAAACAACATATAATTACGACAGAAAGTCAACAAGTTTCACACACAAAGTTTTGTATCTTTTGGACGAAAAGCGTTGTATTTCGCTCCGTTGAGGCAAAACCGGATATATCATCAAGAAAGGGATAGGTACAATAATGAACGAAAATGCAATTTTGGAAGCAATACAACCGATTTTTCACGATGTGTTTGACGATGACTCACTCGTGATAACAAGGGCGACCTCTGCCGCAGACATTGAGGATTGGGACAGTCTGGAACAAATCAATCTATTGACCGCTATGGAGAAAAAGTTTGATGTAAAGTTCAGCCTTGGCGATGTGCGTGGACTCCAGAACGTCGGTGACCTTGTAGATCTTTTAATGAGATTGACAGCATGAATGATTACAGCATAACAACCATAAAGGTAGGCGACAGCGCCGAGTTCGAACGAACCATCACCGACTCTATGATGCAAGCATTTTTGGAGATTACGGGTGATGACAATCCGCTTCATGTAGATGAACAGTATGCAAAATCAAAAGGTTTTGTTGGGAAAGTCTGCTATGGAGCACTTTGTTCAGCGTTTTTTTCTACCCTTGCAGGCGTATATCTTCCGGGCAAAAGATGTCTTTTGCATGGTATTGACAGCAAATATAAAAAGCCGGTTTTTGTCGGCGATACCTTGACGGTGCAGGGGAGTGTCGTCGAGGTGAGCGAGGTGTTCAACGAAATCACGGTTAAGGCGACCATCAAAAACCAACACGCAAAGGTAGTGACAAGGGCGGTTATTAAGGCCGGCATATTGGAGGAACGGGAACAATGAAAAATTATCTGATTACCGGAGCTTCTTCCGATATCGGTATGGCGCTCTGCCGTGTGATTGCCGCCGATGCCGATATAATAGTAGCAACCGCAAACAGTGGCACCACACTTTTAAGTGAGCTTGGCGAACAGCTGACTTCACTATATCCGCAGTTAACTTTTTTGACCGTAACGGTCAATCTTTCATCGCCGCAAGAAACAGAAGCGATGCTGGAAAGTTTGTCTGAAAAGGCAATTACCTTTACGCACTTTGCGCATCTACCTTCGCTTCGCCCTGTTAACGCAAAGCTAAAGAAATTTGACTTTGATCGATTTTATACCGATTTTGAGCTTCAGGTGGGAAGCGCGATTCGTATCAGCCGTGCAATATTGCCAAGCATGGCAAAAGCGAAATACGGAAGAGTGTTATTTATGTTGACATCTTACATTGACTCACCACCGAAAAACATGACCGGTTATGTTACGGTCAAGTCGGCACTTGCCGGACTTTGCAAAAGTCTTTCGGCCGATTATGTGGCTAACGGTGTGACGGTGAATGGAATACTGCCCTCTATGGTGGAGACAAAGTTTTTGCAAGACACGAGCAGTCTGATTGTTGAGGGTGCCGCCGAAACGCATCCGATGGGTCGCAATGCAACCGTCGAGGATATTGTTCCGGCAATGGAATTTCTTTTGTCCGATGATGCTGGATATATAACTGGCACCATGCT
This sequence comes from uncultured Oscillospiraceae bacterium, assembly GCA_964370605.1. Lineage (GTDB taxonomy): Bacteria > Bacillota > Clostridia > Oscillospirales > Ruminococcaceae > CAYJBH01. The sequence continues at coordinate 72,113 of CAYJJX010000005.1, forward strand.
TTCGGTCAACGGAGGAAGCTGAGTGGCGGATTATAGTTTCAGACTCGCAAAATTTCAAGAGCAGTCGTCGGTCATTGAGTTTCTTAATAATCATTGGGGCGACAAACATCCGCTCGTAAATAACGACCGATTGCGGGAACATTACTTTTGTGATGGTGATAGTTTTAATTTTGCGCTCTGCACTCTGGAAGACACAATTGTTGCCGCAGCAGGTTTTATCTATTCCTCAAAAGCAAAGGATGCTGCATTTGTTAGCATCTGGTGTGCCGATAAGTCGCATAGCGGCGCAGGACTTGAGTTGATGGATGCAATGAAAGGATTGATCGGAGTACATGTACTTTGTTGCAACAATATACGACCTAACACTATGCCATTCTATGAGTTTTTAGGTTATAAAACAGGATGTTTCACTCATGCTTACATGTTAGCCGACAGATTAAATTATAAGGTTGCCAAAATAAAAAAATGCAATATTATTGCTCCAAAAAGCACGAACTCTTTGCTGACGCGGATACTTCGGGTAGATGATGGAACATTGAACCAGCTAACCTCGAATCTAGCGATAAAAAAGGACGGTAACTATCTACGTCACCGTTACCTTGAATATCCTTTTGCAAACTACGAGCTTTATGTTTGCTCGTCGGCAGGTGGCGAAATACAGGGGATAGTGATTTTACGTGTTGTAGGCACCGAAGGCACGACTGCGATAAAGTTTGTCGATTTCATCGGCAATCCAAAAGATATTGTCCACTGTGGTCAACCGCTTCGAGAATTGTTGGAAGAACGAGGCGCAGAGTATATTGAATTCTACTGTGCGGGAGTAAGCGAGAATATATTGACAGATGCAGGTTTTTCGGTTCGAACGCAGGATGATGAAAATATTATTCCTACCTACATTGAACCGATAGATTGTCGAAACGTTGATTTTTATTATTTTACCAGTGACGACAATCAGTTTACCATGTACCGAGCGGACGGCGATGGAGACCGACCGAATATCATATTATAGAGATGAGAGGAGAGACATTTTATGAAGTACACTGAAATGAGCAAAGCACAACTAACTGCCGAACTGAACGAACTGAATGAAAAATTTACCGAGCTGAAAGGGCTGGGACTCAAATTAGATATGTCGAGAGGTAAACCCGACTCGGAGCAGCTTGATTTGTCTATGGCACTAATGGATATAAATGAGTGGCGCACACGTGACGGCATCGACGTTCGAAATTATGGTACACTTGAGGGTATACCGGAGGCGCGCGAACTTTTTGCCGAGTTCCTTGGTTGTGAACCTAAAAATGTTATTGTGGGAGGCAACTCCAGCCTTAATTTAATGTATACTGTTATTGAATTGTGGTGGCGCAAGGGGTTTGATGGACTTGCACCGCTTACCCAGTTCGACAAGGTAAAATTCTTATGCCCCTCTCCGGGATATGACCGCCATTTTACTATTACCGAGCATTTCGGTGTCGAGATGATAACGGTGCCGATGACTCAAGACGGACCGGATATGGAGATCGTTGAAAAGCTGGTTGCATCGGATGAAAGCATTAAAGGTATCTGGTGCATACCGCAATATTCAAACCCACAAGGTTATATATACAGCGATGACACGATCAAACGTCTTTGCTCCATGCCTACCGCAGCAAAGGATTTCAAAATTCTTTGGGACAATGCTTATTGTGTACATCACCTTGTCGATAATCCGACCGAGATTCTGCCATTGCTCGACACAGCGCAAAAAGCAGGCACACAGCAACGAGTATTGATGTTTTGTTCTACCAGCAAGATCACCTTTGCAGGAGCGGGTGTCGGTGCCCTCGGAGCATCGGAGGAGATGATCGGCTATCTGCTAAAACATATGAATCCAATGACCATCAGTTTTGACAAGGTCAATCAACTACATCATGTACTGTTTTTGAAAAACAAAGCAAATGTTCTTGAACACATGAAAAAGCATGCGAAACTTCTAAATCCAAAATTTGACATATGCATAAAATATTTTGAAGAGCAGCTTGGTTGTTGTGATGGCTTGGTTAATTGGTCAAGACCTCAAGGTGGATACTTTATCAACTTTGAAGCTATGGACAAAACTGCAAAAGCTTGTGTAGCATATAGTAAGGAAGCAGGCGTTGCATTGACACCGGCAGGAGCGTCGTTCCCATACGGAAATGATCCGGACGACAGACACATTCGTATAGCTCCGACATTCCCTCCGATCGACGAGTTAGAACAAGCGCTTCGAGTATTTACATTGTCTGTACGAAAGGCTGCCGTGGAACAGCTTATAAACTCGTAGGTTCTAAATATTTTAATATGATAAAATTATTCAACCGTCAATTCTTTAATAATTGTTACAAATTACTATATTGGGATTGACTGATAGACAAAAATTCGCTATAATAAGAAAGTTAGATATTTATTAGGGTAAGCAGATATGAAAAAATCCGGCAAATTATGGTTTTTCCTGGTCGCAATTTTTATATTTGTTCTGGCCTATACCGCTTTTTTTGGTGTTTCGACCTACTATGGTGACACCGAAACACAACACATCAAAGGTGTTGGAGATATCCGTTTTGGAATCGACATCAGGGGCGGTGTGGATGTTACTTTTATGCCGGCTGACGGCATAGATGCAACCGATGAACAGATGGACAGTGCAGAGAGCGTAATCGAGACTCGTCTCGTTTCACTCAACATCACCGACTATGAACTATACATCGACTATAACAGAGACAGGATCATCCTGCGTTTTCCGTGGAGAACGGGTGAGACCGATTTTAACCCCGAGGCCGCCATTGCGGAGCTCGGAGCAACCGCTGTGCTGACCTTCCGCGAAGGCGCCGAGGTTGATGCGTTCGGGCTACCGACCGGAATAACTGCCGAGAGCATTATTCTTGAGGGCAATGACGTTGTCAGTGCAACCCCGGCCATCGATCAGTCCGCAACTTCGACCGGTCAGTTCCTTATTCAATTGGAACTCAGTGACGAGGGTGCGGTGAAGTTTGCCGAGGCAACAGAGCGCCTTGCCGGAACCGGTAATATATCCATCTGGATGGACGATACCATGGTATCCGCCCCGTTTGTTCGCGAAGCAATTCCGAGCGGCGAGGCAGTTATCAGTGACATCGCCACTGCCGAAGAGGCAACAACACTTGCCAATCAGATTAACTCCGGTTCGTTGCCGTTCAAACTTTCGGCAGAGAGTTTTTCAACCATCAGTCCGACACTCGGCACAAGATCGCTTGAAGCGATGCTTTATGCCGCGCTGATAGCGTTTGCGCTTGTCTGTATCTACATTATTATATGGTACAAAATCCCCGGTGCTGTTGCAGCCATTGCCCTTTTGGGTCAGACGGCGGCAACCATTGCACTGATCTCGGGATACTTCTCGGTATACAATAGCTTTACGCTGACACTTCCCGGTATTGCTGGTATCATCCTTGCAATCGGAATGGGTGTTGATGCTAATATTATCACTGCCGAGCGTATCAAAGAGGAACTTCGTTCCGGCAAGAGTCTGGATGGCGCAATTACTGCCGGATTTGAGCGAGGACTCGCACCGATTATTGACAGTAACGTCACCGTCATCATTGTCAGCATCATATTGATGGGCGCATTTGGCCCAACCAACGGATTTTTCGCCACCTTGTTGACCCCAATATTCTTTGCATTCGGACCGTCAACGGCAGGAGTTATTTATTCGTTTGGTTACACTCTATTGATTGGCGTTTTGCTCAACTTCGTAATGGGTGTCATAGCCTCACGAGTAATGCTGCGCAGTGTTTCCAAGATGAAGGTATTTCGCAACAGAAAATTGTTTGGCGGTACCGTTAAGTAGATAAACCTTGAGAAAGGGACAGACACAGACATGAAATTAGAAGGACTGAATCTTGTAGCAAAACGACGCGGTTTTTTTGCGTTTTCCGCATTACTGATCGTTATCGTGATTGCCTACTCCGCCATTTTTGGTGTACAGATGGATATACAGTTTCAAGGCGGTGCGTTGCTTAACTACAGCTATGTTGGCGACGTAGATGTCGATGCACTTACAGAGGACTTCTCCGAAGTATTGGGACGTGAAGTTACAATACAGACCGGTGCGAATAGTGCAACCGGTGCAAAAACTGCCGTGGTTTCACTTCCCGGTTCATCGGTGGTGACTCCTGAGACATTGACTGCACTCTCCGAGGTGCTTGACACCGAGTATCCCGACAATGATATTACCTCGCTCGAGATATCCAATGTCAGCCCGACACTCGGCGGAGAATTTTTTGCAAAATGCCTTGTGGCGGTTGCGGCGGCATTTGTTTTGATTCTCATCTATATTGCTATCCGTTTTCGTAATATCGGCGGTATACCTGCCGGAATCATGGCAATTGTCGCATTGATCCATGACCTCATTATCGTTTTCGGGGTATTTGTAATCATGGGAATTCCGCTCGGCGGCAACTTTATTGCGGTTATGTTGACCATTTTGGGGTATTCTATTAATGATACCGTTGTTATATACGACCGAATCAGAGAAAACGAGGGCATCTACAAAAACAAGATGGACTTTGAACCGCTTGTTAATCTTAGCATAAATCAATCGTTGGTTCGTAGTCTTAACACAACCGTGTCCACCATCATAGCTCTTTCCAGCATCTCAATCGTAGCTCTGATTTTTGGACTTGACAGCATCTTCACCTTCTCCTTCCCGCTCATCATTGGTATGCTTTCCGGTGTTTACAGCACCATCTGTATTGCAGGTCCACTGTGGGTAGTTTGGGAAAATTCCAAAGCATCGAAAAGGTCGAAAAATTTAAAGAAGGCCAGAGCTTGAAGATAGGTGTTTCCACTGCTTGTTTTTACCCCGAGAGAACTATCGAAGCACTAGAAAACTTGGTTGTCGCCGGAGTAAAAGATGTCGAGGTATTTTTTAACACCGACAGTGAAACGCTGCCCGAAAACCTTGAACGCATGATGAGTATTGTTGCTAATGGCGGCAGTAATATCTGTGCAGTGCATCCATATCATTGTGCTTTTGATTGGTTCTATCTATTTACCGGTTATGACGACAGGGTAAACGACGGCGTAGCGATGTATGAACGTTTTTTTGAGTCGGTACGATTCCTTGGTGTTTCCATCGTGACGATTCACGGCGAACATCGAAACAGTTCATTGTCGACCGAAAAGAGTGCCGAAATTTTGAAAAGGCTGATTGACAGCGCGTCAAGGTATGGCATATCACTTTGTATTGAAAACGTTGCGCGCAACAAATTACGCACCGTGCAAGACATCATTAATATGCGAGAATTATTTGATGACAACATTGCCTTCACGATTGATGTTAAGCAGGCGAAGCGTTGTGAGCAGTCGCCAATTGAGCTTATTGATGCCGCCGGGAAATGTTTGAAACATGTCCACATAAGCGCCGACACTGCGGAAAATGACTGTGTACTACCGAATACAAGCGATGCGGGCACAATAGCTATAATGCAACATCTAAAGAATTGTAATTATAACGGCCATGTTATTATTGAACTGTATAGAAACGGTTTTAAGAACACTGCCGATATCATTTCCGCATATCATGATTTATGTTCTTTTGCATAGTAAAACATTTTGTAGAAATTAGTCGAAATCCTACCTCTATCCAATATCGACTTCACAAGTTATAATAGTAATATACCCGATAACTTGAGGAGCTGAAAATGGAAAACTATCTACTGTTGGACTGTGCCGATATCGTCGAGGGGCCGAGCGGCTTGTCTTACAAACTTTATCTAGTCGACAGAAGCTTTTGTGTTTCGGTTTCAATGAATGGAAATAGCTTCTACCTAACCGATTTCACCGCAAATCCAAGTTTTGCACGATTTGTTTTTGATCGTTTGGTCGGTGAACGAGTCTATCCCTACCATCTTCGTGATGTCGTTTCGGATCTCGTACAGGAGTATGATCCGAACAGATGTTACCGCACCTCTCCGAGAACTCGCAAAGAGCCTACCGGAGCGAGGTAACGGAAAGGAACGGTATTTGATGAATCTCCATAAAGGACACCGCAAAAGGGTGCGGGATCGCTTTATTGCAGGTGGACTCGAGACCTTCCCGGAGCATAACGCACTGGAATTAATGCTGTTTTATGCCCTGCCTCAAGGAGATACAAATAACCTTGCACATGAACTAATTAACCATTTCGGTGGACTTCATGGTGTGTTTGAAGCACGCTTTGAAGATCTCTGCAAATTTAAAGGCCTTGGTGAAGTCTCGGCCACCATGATAAAGTTGGTGCCCGCCATGACCTCCTACTACCAATCAAGAAAGGCATTGCTTCAAGATAAGATTGACACCAGTTTTGCCGCCAGTGAGTATTTTATACCACGACTCATGAATTCTACTAATGAAGAACTTCACATGATGTCACTCAATAATCGTGGGGGCATAATCAAGTGCACAAAACTGCATGAGGGGACTGTCAATGTAGTGCAGATAGTGACACGGACCGTATTGGCGGAAGCGCTCGGTTCAAATGCCACCTCGGTTATATTAGCACATAATCATCCCTCCGGCGTGACAATTCCGTCTACCAACGATGTTTTTGTCACTAAGACCTTATATAATGTACTGTATCAGTCAAATATATTTTTGATGGATCATATAATCGTGTCCGGCAACAACTACTCTTCCATGAGGGAGCTGGGTTGGTTTGACGGACTTCCTGTTTTTGGCGAAGATTCGATATGAGTAAAAGTAAAGCATTTAAAATAGTCTCCGACTACAAACCCACAGGCGATCAGCCACAGGCTATCGACATGTTGGTTGAGGGACTTAAAAAAGGATATGATAAACAGACACTACTCGGTGTGACCGGCAGCGGCAAGACCTTTACTGTCGCAAACGTCATCGAGCGTGTCAATCGACCGACGCTGGTTCTTGCCCACAACAAGATACTGGCGGCTCAGCTGTGCACCGAGCTTCGGGAACTCTTTCCTGAGAATGCGGTGGAGTATTTCGTTTCCTATTATGACTATTATCAGCCGGAGGCGTATATACCCTCCACCGATACCTATATCGAAAAGGACAGCTCCATCAACGACGAGATAGATAAGCTTCGCCACTCTGCCACCTCATCACTTTCAGAGCGCCGTGACGTGATAATCGTTGCGAGTGTCTCCTGCATCTATTCGCTCGGCGATCCGATTGACTATCGTAGCATGGTGATTTCACTGCGTACCGGTAACAATATCGGTCGTGACGGACTTACCAGAAGATTGGTCGACCTGCAATATGAACGCAACGATGTGAATTTTTCTCGAAATAAGTTTCGTGTCCGAGGTGACGTTGTCGAAATATATCCGGCATATGCTGCCGAGGTTGCAATCCGAGTTGAGTTTTTCGGCGATGAGATTGAGCGAATAAGTGAGATCACGCCACTCACCGGTGAGCGCAAGTGCGAAGTGTCGCATGTGGCTATATATCCCGCCTCACACTATATTGTGCCGCAGGATAAAATGTTAGATGCGATAAAGGATATCAGACAAGAAGCTGATGAACAGGTGAAGACCTTTACAGATGAGGGCAAGTTGATTGAAGCGCAGCGAATTGCCCAGCGGACTAATTATGATATAGAAATGTTGACCGAAATCGGTATCTGCAAGGGGATTGAAAACTATTCTCGGGTACTGTCAAGGCGTCCTGCGGGAAGTATACCCTCGACCCTTCTCGACTATTTTCCGGACGATTTTGTGGTTATTATTGATGAATCTCATGTCATGTTGCCACAGCTTCATGCCATGTATGGCGGTGACTATGCCCGAAAAAAGAATCTTGTTGATTTTGGTTTTCGACTTCCGTCCGCTTTTGACAACCGACCACTTAAATTTGATGAAGTTGTCGATCGTTTGGGGCAAACTATATTTGTGAGTGCAACTCCGGCAGAATATGAGCGAAAAAATTCAAAGCAGATTGCACAGCAGATCATACGACCGACAGGGCTTGTGGATCCACAAATTTCGGTACGACCGACCGACGGTCAGATTGATGATCTATTGTCCGAGATAAACGAGACAATTGAGAAAAAACAGCGTGTACTTGTAACCACTCTGACCAAAAAAATGGCGGAAGATCTCACCGACTTTTTGATTGGCCATGATGTCAATGCAAAATATATGCACCATGAGATTGACACTTTTGAGCGTATAAATCTTATACGGGATCTGCGTGCAGGCGACATTGATGTGATTGTCGGAATCAATCTTCTGCGTGAGGGGCTTGACCTGCCGGAGGTATCGTTGATAGCGATCTTAGATGCCGACAAGGAAGGTTTTTTGCGAAGTGAATCCTCGCTTATCCAGACGATCGGACGTGCCGCACGAAATTCGGAAGGTCGAGTGATAATGTACGGTGATTCGCTGACCGGTTCTATGGAGCGAGCGATTACCGAGACAGAGCGCCGACGCACCATTCAAGAGAGCTACAATAAAGAGCATGGCATAACCCCAAAAACCATCATAAAACAGCTAACCGACAGTACCATTAGCATTTCAAGTGATAAACAGGATAAGTTTGAGGGTCGTCGTCTGTCTCGTGCCGAGCGTGAAAAGGCGATTGATCAGCTGACACGAGAGATGAAAGAGGCGGCAAGGATGCTTGAGTTTGAACATGCGGCATTTTTGCGTGATCGGATTGAGGCACTGCGCAAAGGTGACAAGATAGACTGACGGCACGGACACAGAAAGGAACGGAATAAAAAAGTTGAAAAACAACAATTTAGTTATAAAGGGTGCAAGAGAGCACAACCTGAAAAATGTGGACATTACCTTACCGAGAGACAGCCTGATTGTCATGACCGGTCTTTCGGGAAGCGGCAAATCGTCGCTTGCATTCGATACAATCTATGCAGATGGGCAAAGACGATATGTCGAGAGTCTTTCTTCCTATGCAAGACAATTTTTAGGGCAGATGGAAAAACCGGATGTGGACAGCATCGAGGGTCTATCGCCAGCCATATCGATCGACCAGAAAACCACCTCCCGCAACCCTCGCTCCACCGTCGGAACGGTGACCGAGATATATGACTATCTTCGACTTTTGTATGCGAGAATCGGTGTTCCACACTGCCCGGAATGTGGGAGAGTGATTGTCCAGCAGACGGTTGATCAGATGGTCGATGCTGTATTGAAGTTGGAAAACGGTACCAAATTTCAGATTTTGGCTCCGATTGTACGAGGACGAAAGGGTAGCTATCAAAAAGAGCTGGAGGCGGCACAGCGCTCCGGCTATGTCAGGGCAAGGATAGATGGCATAATATACGATCTGTCCGAGTCGATTGATCTTGACAAAAACTTCAAACATTCCATCGACATTGTGGTAGATCGTCTTGTGATAAACGATGAGATTCGCACGCGTCTTGCCGATTCAATCGAAACGGCGATGAACCTCACCGGCTCCAATGTCATCATAGATGTTATAGACGGTGAAGAGATGACCTTTTCCGGCAGTTATGCCTGTCCGGTTCACAACATCGGACTGGAAGAGCTCTCGCCCCGAATGTTCTCGTTTAATAATCCTTATGGTGCATGTGAAAAGTGTACCGGTCTTGGCACCTTTTTGTCGGTCGATCCGGAGCTGATCTTCCCCAATAAAAATCTTTCCATTGCCGAGGGTGCCGTCAAGGCAAGCGGCTGGGGCTTTGGTGAGGGTACGATAGCGGAGATGTATTTCAAGGCACTGTCCAAGAAATATGATTTTTCGCTGACCACTCCCGTGAAAAAACTGCCCAAAAAGATAATTGACATAATTCTCTATGGCACATCGGGCGAAAAACTTTTGCTGACCCGTCAGAGCGAGTATGCCAAAGGGGAATACCTCAGCAGTTTTGAAGGTATCGTCAACAATCTTGAGCGTCGATTCCGTGAGACCGGAAGTGAGTGGATGAGAGACGAAATCTCCTCCATGATGACCGATACACTTTGCCCAAAGTGTAAGGGTGAGAGACTCAAACCCATCAGCCTTGCTGTCACGGTGGGTGACATAAACATCAGCCGGATGACCGCAAAGTCGGTATCGGATGTCAGTGAATTTATAAGCGGTCTTAAACTGAATGAGCGGGACACCATGATCGGTGAGCGAATACTCAAGGAGATACAGGAACGTCTGTCGTTTTTAAAGAGCGTCGGACTGCAATATCTGACACTTTCACGCAGTGCCGCAACCTTATCGGGCGGTGAGAGCCAGCGCATACGTCTTGCAACCCAAATCGGCTCATCACTGATGGGAGTGCTCTATATATTAGACGAGCCAAGCATCGGACTGCATCAGCGTGACAATGAAAAGCTGATTGCCACGCTGAAACGACTTCGTGACCTCGGAAACACCTTGATCGTGGTGGAACACGACGACGACACCATGCACAGCGCCGATTATATCGTTGACATCGGCCCCGGTGCCGGCAAACATGGCGGTGAGATTGTCGCCTGTGGCACTATCGACGATATTATTAAGGTTAAAAAGTCCATTACCGGTCAGTACCTTTCCGGCAAGAAATTTATACCGGTGCCGAAAAAGCGTAACAAAGGTAATGGCAACTTCTTGAAAATAAAAAAAGCGACACAGAACAACCTTAAAAAAGTCGATGTCAGCATACCGCTCGGCGTGATGACCTGTGTGACCGGTGTGAGCGGCAGCGGAAAATCTTCGCTTATAAACGAGATACTTTATAAACGTCTTGCCTCTGAGTTAAACGGTGCGAGGACCCATGCCGGAGCACATGAAGAGATGCTGGGTCTTGAACATCTTGACAAGGTAATCGGAATCGACCAGTCACCGATCGGACGCACACCACGCTCCAACCCTGCGACCTATACCGGACTTTTCACCGATATTCGGGAAGTTTTCGCCATGACACCGGAAGCAAAGATGCGTGGCTATTCCACCGGAAGATTTTCTTTTAATGTGCGTGGTGGTCGCTGTGAATCGTGTGAGGGAGACGGAATAATTCGCATCGAGATGCACTTTTTGCCCGATATTTATGTACCGTGCGAGGTGTGTAAGGGCAAGAGATATAATCGTGAAACATTAGAGGTGCACTATAAGGGCAAGACGATAGCCGACGTGCTTGCCATGACGGTGGAAGAGGCACAGACATTTTTTGAACACCTGCCCAAGATTAGTCGCAAGCTTGCAACCCTTTTTGATGTGGGTCTTGGATATATCACACTCGGTCAGTCGGCAACCACTCTTTCGGGCGGTGAGGCGCAACGTGTGAAACTGGCGCTGGAACTTGCAAAGCGTGCGACCGGAAATACAATTTATATTCTTGATGAGCCGACGACAGGATTGCATGTTGCCGATGTTCACAAGCTGGTGACGGTGCTGTCAAAGCTTGTGGAAAAGGGAAATACTGTCGTAGTTATTGAACATAACCTTGACATTATCAAGACAGCGGATTATATTATAGATATGGGGCCGGAGGGTGGAAATGCCGGCGGTGAAGTTGTTGCGTGCGGCACACCGGAAAAGGTGGCAAAGAACCCAGCCTCATTTACAGGACAATATCTGAAAAAACACCTCGAAAAACAAGAAAGGAAGTAATGTTATGCCATATCCTACCACACAGGAATTTCAGTATGTTCGGGAATTATCGGAAGACTTTTTCGGCAAAAAAGAGTTTTTGTATTTCATTGACACCTTTGGATGTCAGCAGAATGTCAGCGACAGTGAACATATCGGTGGCCTGCTGGAACAGATGGGTTATGTAAAAACCGGATATAAAACAAAGGCAGACCTTGTGATCATGAATAGCTGTGCGGTGCGTGATCATGCCGAAATCAAGTTTTTAGGGCATGTCGGTGAGCTCAAGCCGCTCAAGATGGTTAATCCAAAGAAGATAATTATTACCTGTGGTTGTATGTTTTCTAACGGGCGCAATGTCAACACTATAAAAGCGTCCTATCCTTTCATCGATATTGTAGGCGATACCACCTTTACCGAAAACCTCATTGATCGTCTTGCCGATTTTTTAGAGGAGCCGAAACAAAAGGTGTTTCCGCCACAGGAACTGGAAGAAAAGGAGATTATCGAGGGGATACAGGTCAGTCACACCGATAAGTATAACGTCTCGGTACCGATCATGTACGGCTGTGACAATAAATGCAACTACTGCATTGTCCCATATGTACGTGGAGAAGAGGTCAACCGTGAACCGGAAGATATTGTTGCCGAGATAACAGCGCTTGTAGAAAATGGAGCAAAACATATTACGCTACTCGGACAGAATGTCAACGCATACGGCAGGAAACTTGACGAGGATATCGATTTTGTAGGACTTCTAAAGCTTGTGTGCGCTATTCCCGGCAACTACATAGTCAGTTTTCTGTCGTCCCACCCGAAGTTTTTTACCCGTGAATTGGTTGATTTTATCGCCGCAGAGCCTAAGATGTGCCGTATGCTTCATATACCGGTGCAAGCGGGAAGCGACCTTGTGCTTGCCGCAATGGGCAGAGGGTACACGTCGGATGATTATCTGAAGCTCATTAGCTATGCAACGAATACCATAAAAGGTGTCGGTTTTACAAGCGATGTTATGATTGCCTATCCCGGCGAGACAGAGGTAGAGTTTGACAAGACCATGGATCTTGTTAGCAGAGTAGGGTTTTATCAACTGTTCACCTATATTTTTTCAAAACGTCCCGGCACCCCTGCCGCAACACTTACCGACGATCTGATCCAGACTAAAAAGACGGACAGAATGGATCGACTTCTCAGTCAACAAAAGGCATTGTCGGCGACGGCGCTTGCCGGATTCAAGGACAAAACTTTTCCGGTTTTGGTGGAAAAAGAAGAGGATGGAATGTATGTCGGAAAATATGGCAACTTCCTGCTTATTCGCTTCAGTAGCCCGCACAAGCAGATAAAAATCGGAGAACTGCATAATGTATTTATCACCGGAAGTTCGGCAAGTTCGCTGACCGGAACGGTTGAAGAATAAAAAGTATTTTTTTTGAAAGGAACAATAATGACAACACTTGAAATGTTTATCGATGCCGCAAAGGCATTGCAAAAGGACCCGATCTACCTGAATGTAGAGGAACTTCGTATAGCAAACGACAACGATGCAGAGCTGGTGAAAAAAATCGATGATTTTAACACTTCGCGAGGCGAGTTGACCTCGATGATGTCAGACGGTGAGCCGGATCGTGAGCGTATGGCAGAGCTTAACAATAGCGTACGTGCGCTGTATACCGAGATCATGGAAACAGAAGGCATGGTGAAATACAGTGAAGCAAAAGAAGGACTGGATAAGCTTGTAGCGCACATTCAAGCGGTGCTGGGCGCAGCGCTTGCCGGCGAAGATCCCGAGACTGCAGAGCCGAGCATGGAAAGCTGTGGCGGAAGTTGCAGCAGCTGTAGCGGCTGTAGCTAAGAGAACTTAATTTAGGCTGGCGATGTTTTCGCCGGCCTGTGTGGTTTTATTGACATAATCGTAAAACCCGAATAGAGGAGTGCTTTTTAACTCAAATTGACATATAAACGAAAGGAAGTTATAAAAAGATGGCCGGTCTATCTCCCATGATGCAACAGTATCTGCAGATAAAGGAACAGCACAAAGACAAGGTGTTGTTCTTTCGTCTAGGTGACTTTTATGAGATGTTTTTTGAAGACGCAAAGAATATTTCAAAGGTGCTGGAGCTGACATTGACCGCCCGAGACTGCGGGCTTGCAGAAAAAGCTCCGATGTGTGGCATACCTTATCACAGTGCCGAGACGTATATTGCACGTCTTTTGGAGCTTGGCTATAAGGTAGCACTTTGTGAGCAAACTACAACACCTGCACAGTCTAAGGGGCTTGTGGAGCGTGAGGTAGTACGTGTAATCACAAGAGGCACGGCGATGGAAAGCTCACTGCTCAGTGACGATCGCAACAACTTTTTATGCAGTATCTTTATCGAGGACGAACAAAATTCGGGGCTTTGCTTTTCTGATGTGTCGTGCGGTATTATTTATGTTTGTACCATCAACTCACCTCGATTGGTTCAAGACATATGCAACGAGCTGGCAAGATTTTCTCCGACCGAGATAATAGCAAACTCGGCAATACTCAAACACACCGAAATCACCGACTTTATCAAACAAAATATTGCCTGCAGTGTCGAACTGATGGAAGACGATTTATATTCTGTGGCAAGCCACGGCAAAATAATTGAGAATCAGTTCCCGAGTGAGACGGCACAGCAGTTGCAGGAAGAAGGCATGCTCGTTGGCGGTGCTGTCGGTGCGTTGATTCATTATCTCAAAATGACACGCAAGACAGGACTTTCCGGTCTGATTCACATTGAAAAGTACAGTGTTGATTCTTACATGAGGCTGTCGGCACTTACAAGACGGCATCTTGAAATTACCGAGACGATGAGAAGCAAAGAGAAAAAAGGAAGCCTACTCAACATAATCGATCATACGAAAACTTCGATGGGACGTCGTCTGCTTCGCCTTTGGTTTGAGCAACCACTGGTGTCATCATCGTTGATAAACCGCCGTCTTGACAGTGTTGAAGAACTTTTTGTCGATACCTTGCACCGTGAGCGAATCGGGACACAGCTTTCCAATATCTCTGATATGGAGAGGATATTGAGCCGGATACTCTATAAGAGTTCTTCGCCACGAGAACTTTATTCTTTCATGCAGACCTTGCAGATACTGCCGGAACTTAAATTGGACATTGCAAAGTATGTTACACCCGAGTTTATATCGATATATAGCCGCCTAGATAATCTCAAGGATATCTGTGAATCTATATACAGCACCCTGAGCGATAAGCCACCTGTTAACGTACGGGACGGCGGATTGGTCAGAGCCGGTTTTAATGCCGAGATCGATGAACTTCGTGACCTTTCCGGTGGAGCGAAAATCAAACTTGAGGAACTGGAAAATAAATATCGTGAAGAGCACAACATAAAGAAGATAAAAATCAGCTACAACAGAGTGTTTGGATATTATGTCGAGGTGCCGAACAGCTTTACGGCAAACGTTCCCGATTTCTTCATTCGACGCCAAACTCTTGCCGGCTGTGAACGTTATGTGACGGAGGAACTTAAGTCACTTGAAACAAATATCATGGGTGCGGAAGAGAAACTTCTTCGCCTCGAAAGCGAAATATACAGCCAGCTTCTGGAAGAGATTGGATCCGCCGCAGGACGGATAAGCACGACTGCTGCGGCCGTTGCGAAGGCCGATGTTCTTTGCAGTTTTGCCGAAGCGGCGGCGCTATATGACTATCGCAGACCGAGTGTCGATGATTCCAATGTGCTGTTGATCAAGGGCGGCCGCCATCCGGTAGTGGAGCGAGGACTTCGTCGCTCTGCCTTTGTGGCAAACGATGCCACAGTGGACAATGTAAACAATAGAATACTGCTTATTACCGGCCCAAACATGGCGGGTAAGAGTACGTACATGAGGCAAACTGCACTGATAGTATTGCTCGCACAGGTAGGCTGTTTCGTTCCTGCCGAGTCGGCACAGATCGGTGTGTGTGACAGCATTCTCACAAGGGTCGGTGCCTCCGATGACCTTTCCTCCGGTCAATCCACCTTCATGGTGGAGATGAACGAGATGGCACAGATACTTGAGACGGCTACCTCCAAGAGCCTTTTGGTTTTGGACGAGATCGGTCGTGGAACCTCAACGTTCGACGGCCTTGCGATAGCACGTGCCATTGTAGAATATCTTGCGGAAAACGCCGATGGCTTTTATCCCAAGACCATGTTCGCAACCCACTACCATGAACTTTGTATATTGGAGAGTGTGTATAACAGCGTTAAAAATTATAGTATCATCGCCAAAAAACGTGGCGGTGAGCTGATATTCCTGCGTAAAATAGTACAGCGCGCGGCGGACGACAGCTATGGCATCGAGGTGGCAAAACTTGCCGGAATACCGCAGAGCATAATAAATCGTGCAGGTGAGATATTGACCGACCTTGAACAACATTCCGACGCACTCTCCGGCGCCGCAATACAGCTTGGATTTTCCGATATGTTGTCGAGTGAGCCGAAAAAACGAGATCGAGTAGCAGAAAAATTGAAAGCGGTCGTGCCGGACGCATTGTCGCCGCTTGAAGCATGGCAGATATTATCAGAGCTTAAATCGCTTTCCATGCAGGAAACTACGGAGGTTGAGCATGAATAGTGTTATTCGTGAGCTTCCGCCATTACTGCGTGACAAGATTGCGGCAGGCGAGGTGGTGGAGCGACCTGCCTCGGTGGTGAAGGAGTTGGTGGAAAATGCCATCGATGCCGGAGCCACCTTGATAACCGTTGAGATTGAAAAAGGCGGACGGGAGTTCATCAGTGTTTCCGACAACGGAAGCGGGATCTCACCCGAATACATCAAGACTGCCTTCTTGCCTCATGCTACCAGCAAGATTGTGGTCGATGAAGATCTTGAGACCATCACGACAAAAGGGTTTAGGGGAGAGGCTCTCGCCTCTATAGCCGCAGTGTCTGACACCGAGGTGGTATCCAAGACCGCTGATTCAGAATTTGCGCTGAGCTACCATATAGTTGCAGGGATAGGAGGGGAAGTACGGCCGGCCGCCCGTGACATCGGTACGACTATCACCGTTTCAAGATTATTTTATAACACTCCTGCCCGTCTAAAGTTTTTAAAAAGTGATGCCGCAGAGGGGACAGCGGTGACCGATCTTCTCGGTAAGATTGCGTTGGCGCATCCCGAGATAGCGTTTACCCTGATTAAAGATGGCGCAACAGCACTGCATAGCCGTGCAGACGGCGATCTTCTCACCGCCATCAACTCCATTGTGGCAAAGGATATACATAAATTTTTGCGACCGCTCGACTTTGAAGAGGACGGCTATTGCATAAAAGGCTTTGTCGGCACTGCCGAGGGGGCAAGGGCGACAAGATCGATGCAGTATTTTTATGTCAACGGACGATATATCAAAAACAAATCCTTTAATGCCGCCGTAGATAATGCCGTAAGCGGCCTTTTTTTGCATGGCAAACATCCGATGGTTTTCTTATTTTTAACACTTCCACCCGCTATGGTTGATGTTAACGTACACCCCGCCAAAATTGAAGTGAGGTTTGCAGAGGAGCGAAAAGTATTTTCTGCTATTTATCGTGCGATAAAAAGCGCACTGACCGAAAGAGTTTCACAAACGGTGTTGCCGAGCGAGCCGATAGTGACGAACATGTCTCTTGAAACATCGCAAACAGAAAATGCCACGCCTGTCGTGACACCATACACTCAGCCGTTGACCTTAAAGTCACCGGTCATGACCTATTCTGCACCGCCTCGTACCGGATATATTAAATCTGCTAATATCGACATTGAATATATCGACGATGAGCGCCTTGATGATACACATTACATAGGAAAAAGCCCTGCCGATACAAGTCTTGATGTTGAGCGGTATAATAAGGCACAATCGATGGATAAAGACAGCGACGATCTTCCCACCGAGGCTGTGACTTCCGATAATTTTCAGCCCCTGACCAAGAGCAACGATCTATCCTTGGAACTAAAGGTGGTCGGTGAGGTGTTTGCAACCTACATAGTATTAGAACATGGCGATGAAATGTTACTGCTCGATAAACACGCGGCGCATGAGAGGATCATCTATGAACGGCTTATATCACAACGCTCGGGTGAGATTGACGAGCAGATTCTCTTGACACCGCTCACCGTAAACATTGATGGAGAACATAAAGCAACATTGCTTGATAATTCCGAATACCTAAAACAGCTCGGAATTGAAATCGAAGATTTTGGCACAGGTTCGGTACGGCTATATTCGCTTCCTGCGGATATTGACGGATATAATGCAGAAAAACTACTCGTAGAGTTGGCAGAGGGGCTTATGACAGGAGGTGTCGCACTGGATGAGCGGACGCGTTGGGTATACCATTCCGTTGCCTGTCGTGCGGCGATAAAGTCAGGCGATCGTCTGCAACAGTCTGAAATGTTGCACCTTGCGTCCGAGATACTCGGCGGTGATCTTCCACTTTGTTGTCCGCATGGTCGTCCGGTATTTGTTTCGTTTACTAAAAAGGAGTTAGAAGGTCGCATTGGAAGGAGCTAAAGGAAAGATAACGGTGGTATGTGGTGCAACCGCCACCGGAAAATCGGGACTTGCGATATCACTTGCCAAAAGGTTTGATGCGCAAATCATATCCGCCGACTCGATGCAGATATATCGTGGCTTAGACATCGGCACTGCCAAGGTAACGAGCGAGGAGGCAGGCGGTGTGCCGCATCACATGCTTGACATTATCGATCCACAAGAGTCGTTCAGTGTCGCCGCCTTTGCCGAGCTTGCACGACCTATAATTGATGATATACTTAAGTCAGGTAAGAATGTTATACTTTGTGGCGGAACAGGTTTATATATTGACAGCATATGTGACGGTCGAGAGTTTTTGAAGATAGCCGATGATGTTGCACTGCTCGACAGAATAAAAAGTCTATCCATCGAGCAACTTTATGAAGCGTTATCTGCCGTCGATCCGATTTCGGCAAAGCGGATAGATCGCAACAACACAAAACGACTGGTGCGAGCGCTATATATTACTGAACTTTGCGGTAAGCCGTTTTCTAAGGTAGGGGAGGAGGCAATGCCTACCGAGCCACCTTATGATGTATTGAAACTGCACTGCCATTTTGAAGAACGGGAACTGCTCTATAAGAATATAGAACGGCGAGTTGATCGAATGGAAAGTCTTGGATTGCTGGAAGAAGCAAAATTTGTTTTTGATAACCGTGAGCGTTTTGTCACCGCCGCCGCCGCAATAGGGTATAAAGAATTTTTTCCGCTATTCACGGGAGAGGACGATGTCGAGGGGTGTCTTGAAAATCTGAAAAAGGCGACAAGGCATTATGCAAAGCGTCAACTCAGCTGGTTCAATCGATATGACACCGCACATAAACTTGAGGCATCACAGCAGGAAAAAGCTTTTGAAGATGCCTGCAAACTTTTAAAGGAATTTTTGAATTGAAACTTTTCAGGATACGACTTTTCAAATATTTGAAGAGAGGGCTGTTGCTACTCTTTTTAATCCCTCTTACCTATCTCGGGTTTCAGGTGTATTTTGCCCTGCAAAGCGGATACATAACTCAAGTTGCGGTGGAACATGAACTAAGTGAAAGCATACCGACTGTTGGAATTGCGGTAAGAGATGAATTGGTCATCAGCGAAAGCGCATCGGGATATCTTCATTACCTTCCGGTAGAAGGAGAGCGAATCACCAAGGACAGCGTGATAGCCTATGAATTCAGTAGTATCGATACAGCCGAAGATAACGTTCGTCTTTTGCGACTTCGTGAAGAACTGGAAATGATGGAAAGTTCGGTAGACATACCGGAAAATGTAATCAACGACATTGCGAACATATCAAAACAGCAAAACGAGGCATACTATTCAATGCTGAACATCATGTACGAAGGTAACTACTCCGACATACACAGCCCTAGAAATTCTTTGGTAGAGAACTTTAATCGCCTTCAACTTGCAATGGAAATCCCGGTCAATGTTAACAATGAGATTACCAACCTGAAAAGCACTATAGACAGTTTGCAGGCTACCACCATTCCGATAGATACGATTACTTCGCCCGATGTTGGATATTTTATTCGAAACCTTGACGGTGGAGAGTCAATATACACCCAAGAGATTGCACAGGGCTGGAATTCAATGTCACTCACCTCCGCGATCGAGACGGCGTCTAACCTGTCGGTGACACAGCAGCTTGTGGGAAAACTGATCCTTGACTATCGCTGGGATTACTATTGTCTATTGCCGGAGCTGGAAAGCAGTACCTTGCGGGAGGGACAGAATTATGAGATTTCTTTTTCCGATGCAGGCGGCGAAGTGATTCCGGTAGAACTGGAGCGAATCGACGATCCGGACGAAAACGGCATGACACTTTTGCAGTTCAGCTGCAAAACATTAACCCCTGAAGTCGCGAGCATGAGATATTCATCTGCACAGATAATAATTAAAAATTTCGAGGGGATTCGTGTTTCACGAGAGGCGCTGCGAATTGTTGACGGAGAAAAAGGAGTCTATGTTCAGTTCGGGAACTTAATACAGTTTAAAAAGATTGTTCCGATATTTGAAAATGATGAATATATGCTGTTGCCATTTGACAGTGACGCGGAAAACCAGGTTAAATTATACGACGTGATTGTTGTGGAGGGTAGAGACCTATATGACGGAAAACTTTTATAGCCATGTCGGCGAAAACTTGAAAAAAATTGAAGAGAGAATTTCGATTTCTGCACAAAAATCGGGAAGAAGTCGTGAAGATATCACATTGCTTGCGGTGACCAAAACGGTGGAGATTGAAGCAATAAACGCGGCGATTGACTATGGCGTCACAACTATTGGTGAAAACTATGTAGTAGAGCTGGCCGCAAAAGCTTCACAGGTGCGATGCGACGACATACATATGATAGGTCATCTGCAGAGCAATAAGATAAAACAGCTCTTGCCGCACATTACGATGCTTCAATCGCTAGACAGCCTGCGGCTTGCCAAAAACCTTGAAAAGGAATTAAAAAAAGCACAGCAAAACCTTGAGGTGCTAATCGAGGTGAATATAGCAGGCGAACAGAGCAAAACGGGAATATCGCCCGAAGAGGCGATGGAACTCGCTGATTATGTGCTGGAATCGAAGTTTTTGACCTTGAGGGGTGCAATGTGCATACCCCCAAACGAAGAAAATTCAAAAATAAAAAAATATTTTGAAGATATGTGCAAACTATATATTGACATTAAGCGAAAAAAGAGGCATAATATAGATAATATTGATATTTTATCGATGGGTATGTCGGAAGATTTTGACATCGCGATTGAGCATGGGGCGACCCTTGTAAGAATCGGCAGTGCTATATTCGGCAAAAGAAATTAAAAAAACATGCTGTTTGCCATTTTGGTAAACGGCACAAATCAATAGAAAGGAAACAGGTAAAAAGATGGGATTGATGGATAAGTTCAAGGACATGATGGGAGTTCCGATCGACGATGATTACAACGATGATATGGAGTTTGTTGCCAATCACTCGAGCAATGGCTATGAGGAGGAAAAGGCTGAGACAACAAAACGTAATAAGGTCGTTAATATAAACGCTACGACACAACTGCAGGTTGTGCTTGCAAAACCTGAAAAATTTGATGATGCACCTGCGGTAGCGGATCACCTCAATGCTAAGCGCACCGTCGTGCTCAATCTTGAGACAGCGCCGAAAGAGGTTAGCCGTCGCCTTATCGACTTTTTGACCGGTGTTGCATATGCTAACCGTGGCAATATTCAGTTGGTGGCAAACTCCACCTTTATTATCACTCCGTATAATGTTGATCTGATGGACAACAATATTTTGGGTGAGCTGGAAAATAATGGCTTGTATTTTAACTAATACATTCTGTACGTTAAATTGAATTCCGGAAAGGTTGGTTATATATGCTTAGTTTAGAACAGATAAAGTCTGTTACCTTTGATAGGATTGTCAGAGGGTATCGACCGGAAGACGTCGATGATTTTATCGCTCAGGTTGCCCAACAGCTCGAAAAGCTGATGGAAGAAAACAAGGAGCTGGAAAATAAACTCTATATTCTTGCCGACAGTGTCGAGGGTTATCGTAGTGACGAGGAGGCTTTAAAGGCCGCACTTATTAATGCACAACGACTCGGTGAAAGCGTTATACGCGAGGCAAACCAAAAAGCGGAACACATTCTGAAAGAGGCAAAGATAAAATCAGATCGTGATTTTGATATTGCGATGGAAAAAGTACATGCAGAACAGATGCATCTTGCAAGAATGCAGCAAGAGGTTGCACGTTTTCGTGGTGACGTGATTGATGCTTATAAACAGCATATCACATTGCTTAGCAATCTTCCGATTGACGACAAGACCGAGGCAATTCCTGTCAACTACTTTGATAATGCGGATAAAGAATTCTCCGACCGTCAGTATGCCGACCGTCAGGCGGCAAAACCGACAGCAACTGCTGTCGAGGCGGCAGAGTTTGAGCCACCTGTTATCGATCCTCTCAGTGTAAGTAGCACACCACAGCAAGAAAACACGGAGCAACAAGCAGCGCAACCACAACCGCAGCCGCAAGAACAACCTCCTGTAACACCTCAGCCGATTGAGGCGGTAAAGCATCAGACGGTGACAATACCTCCAATCAGCACCGGAGTGTTTGATGCCGTTGCATCCGACTCGATTTTTGAGCCGTATACCGAACCTGCCGCTCCGGTAGCTCCTCAACCAACATTTGAGGCACCGCAGAGCGATAGCTACCTTTCTACCGAAGGGTTTGAGCAGGCGTTCCTTCCGCGCGACATGAACATGACTCTTACCGAAGAGGAAAAACGCATGGCACTTGCAAAGAAAAATGCGGCAAATGCCACAAGTGAATTCAGTCCGATAATTCCGCTTATGTCGGTGGAGGAAGAGCCCAAACAAGAGCCACAACAGCCACAGGCTACCCAACAACCGCAACAACAGCAGCAGACCCCAACGGGACGTGTTTCGTTGTTTGACCATTATAGTGAATTTAAGTTAGATTAGTTTTTTTAAAAGGAGTCATCTTGCCAGCAGATTACAATAGCACAATACTTCTACCGAAAACCGAGTTTTCTATGAAGGCCGGTCTCACGAAAAAAGAGCCGGAGGCTCGAAAGAGGTGGGACGATTCAAAATTATATGAGCGAATTCAAGAAGCAGGAAAAGGTCGTCCGCAATATATATTACATGACGGCCCTCCCTATGCTAATGGCGATATCCATATGGGTACCGCCCTTAATAAGGTTCTGAAGGACATTATTGTCCGCTATAAGACCATGAACGGATTTCACAGCCCTTATGTTCCGGGTTGGGATACCCATGGTCTGCCCATTGAACTTAAAGCCATAGAAGGCATTAAGAAAAAGGGGAAAATCAGCACCGATATTACGAAACTTGAGCTTCGTGCTCTTTGCCGTGATTTTGCTATGCGCTATGTTGATGCTCAACGCGAACAGTTCAAGCGTCTCGGCGTGCTCGGCGATTTCGATAATGCCTATATGACTCTAACTCCGGATTTCGAGGCTCGTCAAATCAAGGTGTTCGGCGAGATGGTAAAGAAGGGATATATTTATAAGGGCAAGAAAGCGGTATACTGGTGTCCAAATGATAAGACGGCACTTGCCGAAGCTGAGATTGAGTACGACGAAGAACCCTGTACCTCTATCTATGTTGCCTTTGCAGTGCAAGAGGATAATGGAGCGCTTACAAAACTTGGAGTAGATTCGAAAGATGTGAGTTTTGTAATCTGGACAACCACTGCATGGACATTGCCCGGAAATGTTGCAATCTGTCTTGGCAGTGAGTTTGACTATGCTTTAGTAGAGTGCGGCGGCAAGAAATTTGTCATTGCCGAAGCATTGGTAGAAGACGCCATGCAAGCGGCAGGCATAACAGAATATAAGACAGTAGCTACAGTTTCAGGCGCAGAGCTTGAGGGAATTGAGTGCCAACACCCGTTCCTTGACAGGCAATCACGAGTTATTCTTGGCGACCATGTTACACTGGAGAGTGGTACCGGTTGTGTTCATACCGCACCGGGTCACGGCGTCGAGGACTTTGAAGTCTGTACAAAGTTTTATCCCGACATACCGGTTATTGTTCCGGTCAATGAGTCGGGAGTATTGACCGAGGAGGCAGGACGTTTTGGCGGAATGCACACCTCAAAGGGTAGCAAAGCAATCATTGAGTATCTTGCCGAAAGTGGACATCTCTTTGCGAAAAAAGAGATAATGCATCAATATCCACACTGTTGGCGCTGTAAACATCCGATATTATTCCGTACGACAGAACAATGGTTCTGTTCGGTGGAAGCATATAAAGAAGAAGTCTATTCCGCAATTGAGCAGGTGACCTTTACGCCGAGTTGGGGCAAAGAACGTTTGACCGGCATGGTACGTGATCGCAACGATTGGTGCATTAGTCGTCAACGCACATGGGGTGTTCCGATTCCCGCATTCTACTGTGACAGTTGTGGTAAATACCATATCGATGAGAGTTCTATCGACGCAGTGAGTGAGCTGTTCAAAAATGAAGGCAGCGACGCTTGGTATATTCACGAGGCAAAGGACATTCTGCCTAGCGGCACGAAATGTACCGAGTGTGGATGTGAAAAATTTGAAAAAGAGACCGACATCATGGATGTTTGGTTTGATAGCGGCACCACTCACACCATGCTCACCGAGCTGAAAGAACATCGTTGGCCTGCCGACCTCTATCTCGAGGGTGGCGACCAGTTCCGCGGTTGGTTCCAATCTTCGCTGTTGACAGCGGTGCCGTATCTTGGTTCTGCACCATATAAGGCCGTTCTGACCAACGGCTGGGTTGTTGACGGTGAAGGCCGCAAAATGTCAAAATCCCTCGGCAACGGCATTCTTGCAAACGAAGTGGTGGAGCAGTATGGTGCCGACATATTGCGCCTTTGGGTTGCGTCCAGCGATTATCAGGTCGATATCCGGGTTTCAAAAGACATACTAAAGCAACTCACCGAGACCTATCGCAAGATTCGCAACACGGCACGTTTTATCCTCGGTAACCTTTCTGATTACAACCCATCGACCGATCGAGTCAAGGCGGCAGACATGTTGCCGATAGACCGATATATCTTAGCACGTCTTAACAACCTAATTGCAGTCTGCACCGAGGCATACGATACATTTGAGTTTCATACCGCAACCCATGCAATTCATCAGTTTTGCGTTGTAGAGTTGTCCAATTTCTATCTTGATATCATTAAAGACAGACTTTATTGCGATGGAGCAAGCGGTCAGTCTCGTCGTAGTGCACAGACAGTAATGGAAACATTGTTGTCGGCAATCACCAGAATGCTTGCACCGACACTTACCTATACTGCCGATGAAGTATGGCAACACCTCGGCGAAATCACAGGGGAGAAAGGCGATCTTGCGCTTGCTTCTTTCCCGAAACAAGACGATGAATTCAATATGACAGAGGATGAAACTAATTACTGGAAATCAATTGTAGAAATTCGAGACATCGTTTCGAAATCTCTTGAGAACGCCCGAACCGAAAAAATCATCGGCTCTTCTCTTGAAGCGGCAGTAGAACTATCACTCGCCACTAATCTGTATAACGTATTTTCTGCCGATGCTAAACAGCTTCAAGACATATTGATTGTATCGCAGCTGAAGCTTGTTGACGGCGGGGATCAAGCGTTGCCCAACGCGGTCATTTCGAAGGCTTCCGGTGAAAAATGCATGAGATGTTGGTGTTATACTGAGCAACCGGTACATGATGGTGACGGTGTGCTTTGCGGACGCTGTGATGGTTTGGTAAACGAATAGATGAAAAAACGTTTAGTTCTATATCCAATCCTTCTCGCAGTAATGATTGCACTGGATCAGTTGACAAAATATCTTGCAACCACATACCTCGAGCCAATCGGGCGCAGTCCGTTTATTCCGGGGGTGGAGCTTGTATATGTTGTAAATGACGGCGTTGCATTCAGCCTATTTTCCGGATCGTGGTTTTTTGTGCTTGCACTACCGATTGTTACTATAATCGTTTTGTTAGTAATGTTATTTTTAGGAAAACTCGGTGGTGGCTTTTATGATTTTTGCTTTGTGATGATAATTGCCGGAGGCATTGGAAATATCATCGATAGGATTTTATACGGGCATGTAGTCGATTTTTTCAATTTCACGTTTATTAATTTTGCGGTGTTTAATGTAGCAGATTGTTTTATTACCGTAGGTGTTGCACTTTATGCCATAAAGTTGGTCGTCCAAGAATTTAAGAATCGCAAGAAAAATGCTCCACAACAAGAGCAAGAGACAAAAGCAGAAATATCAGAGACGAAAGAGGACGGTGTTGATACCGATTGAGCATAAGGTGGAGGAGCAGAATAACGGTTGGCGTCTGGATACGCTGATTGCAAATACCTGTCCCGAACTTTCACGTTCTGCCGCCGCGAGATTGATTGACGGCGGTGATGTACTGCTCGATGGTCGTGTCGTAAAGAAAAACGCAGTTGTTTCAACAGGCAATATTATTGAGATATCGATGCCTCCTTTACAGGAAGCAACTGCCGTTCCACAAAATATACCCTTAGATATTGTATATGAGGACGACGATATTGTCGTTGTCAACAAACCCAAAGGGATGGTGGTACATCCGGGAGCGGGTAATCCTGATAAAACACTGGTCAACGCGCTATTATTTCATTGTGGCGACAGCCTTTCCGGAATCGGCGGAGTGACACGTCCCGGCATTGTGCATCGAATTGACAAGGACACAAGCGGACTTTTGGTGGTAGCAAAAAATGATACGGCACATGCAGGACTTGCATCTTTGCTTGCCAATCATGATATAAAACGCTGTTACCATGCGGTGGTCAAGGGTCGAATAAAAAACGAGAGCGCAAGTATAAATGCGCCGATAGCTCGAGACAAGACGAATCGGTTGAGAATGGCTGTTGACCCAAATGGTCGAGCGGCTATCACGCACTATAGAGTTATACAGCAATATAAAGAATATACACATGTCGAGCTGATTCTTGAAACGGGACGCACTCATCAAATCCGCGTGCATATGCGAAGTATCGGGCATCCGCTTGCCGGTGACGAGGTATATGGCGAACACTCAAACCCAAAACTTCTCGGACAATGTCTTCACGCAAAACAACTGGAGTTTGTCCATCCAACAAGTGGTGAGACAATGAATTTCTCGACTCAGTTGCCGGATTATTTCACACAATTTTTGCAACGGTTACGCCCGTTTGAATAGACTGATTGAAAGGACTGACTAGATTTTGGTTACCAAAAAACGCATGAAAGAATTGCTTGTCGTTTCTGACCTTGATGGCACTTTGGTGCCACACGGCGGAGATGTTACAAACTGTAGTGGTGATGTCGTTAAACTTTTTAGTATGCTCGGCGGCTGTTTTACCATTGCAACCGGACGAAATGTCGAGTCTACAAAGCGTTTCATTGATGGTCTTGAACTGCAATATCCGGCAATAGTATATAACGGTGCCGCAATTTATGATTACAACGAGAACACAACACTGTATAGCAGATTTTTACCGAAAGGTGAGATAATAAGGGCACTCGGTGAGATTAGAGAAATGTTTCCGAACGTTGGTGCTGTTGTGATGGCCGAGAATCACCGTGCATATGTAACGCACGCCTCTGAATCTATGTATGATCATCTGAATGATGAAGGATATAGCTTTTTACTTACCGACGAAAAGCTTCTTGGTATGAGATGGTATAAATGTCTGCTAATGTGTACTGATTCTAAAGTGCGCGATAAGCTTCGCGACTATGTTTCTACTCGTTCATATATTGGGTTTGACATAACCGCCTCCAGTGACTGCGGCCTTGAGTTTTTGCCGGAGGGAGTTTCAAAAGGCGTGGCACTGGTTGAACTTTCAAAAATACTTAAAAAGAAGATGGAAGACACAGTCATGATCGGTGACTATTATAATGACGTTTCAGCCCTAAAAGCGGCAGGATATGCGGTTGTTCCTTGTGACGCGCCGCTTGATATACAAAAGCTTGCCGATAGAGTTGTATTGACCAGCGCCGAAGGTGGGGTAGCGGAGTATCTATATGATGTCATCAGAGACTACACCTAAAATAAAGAAAAAACCGGACATCTTTTTTTGGGGTGTCCTTTTATTGGCTTTAATTTTGATCGGAACCTATCTGGTCAAAAACTCACCGACCGCAAAGGTCAATTTGGAAGAAACGCAAGAAAGCTTGACCGCATCGGTCTGTGACAAGACAAAAATATGTTTAAATCATGCTAATGAAGCAGAGCTCATGATGCTTGATGGGATTGGAGCAGTTAAATCAGCTGCAATAGTAAAATATAGAGAAACCAACGGCATGTTTTCTGAGATTGAGGAAATAATGTTAGTTGAAGGGATAGGCGAATCACTGTTTGAGGATATAAAAGATGACATCACGATTTGATACAGTACTAAACAACATTCAGAGGATGGACTATACCAACCGTGAACTCAGTTGGCTAGAGTTCAATAAGAGAGTTTTGGAGTTAGTGCAAGAGAAAAACGTGCCAATTGGCGAAAAGCTAAAGTTTGCAGCAATATTTTCAAGCAATCTTGATGAATTCTTTATGGTCCGTGTAGGCTCTCTTTTTGATCAAACACTTCTCAAAAGCCAACCTAAAGAAAATAAGACCAAGCTTGAGCCGACAGATCAACTTGGCATAATAATGCCGCATGTGACATCGCTTTTAAAATATAAAGACAATATTACTCCTACGATTTTAAAGAAACTGAAGAAGGCCGACCTTTATTATGTTAACTTTGATAACATATCGGCTTCCGAGACGGATTTTTGGAAAGAGTATTTTTTGAACGAGCTTGCACCGTTGTTGTCGCCCCAAGTTATTGACAAACGGCATCCGTTTCCATTTTTGAGAAATCTTGAAAGTTATGCCGCTGTGAGCATAAAGTCGAAGTCACCCGACAAAGGAAGATACGGCATCATTCCGATCAGCCATCAACTTCCGAGGATTGTAACGGTAAAATTCGGCGGTAGGACGCTCTTTGCATTTACCGAAAGTTTAATATTGCATTTTGCCGAACTGGTGTTCAACGGAATGTCGGTCGGCGAAAAGTGCGTATTCAGGGTAACGCGAAATGCAGATCTTTCTTTGACCGAGTCTATGCTAGAGCATGATATCGATTATCGCCTTGTGATGTCGGAATTACTCAAAAAGCGTCGCAAGCTTGCGGCGGTCCGCCTTGAAACCTCACCCGGTGCGCCGACGTCGATCGTTGAATTTTTACAAAACAAGTTGGAGTTATCCATCGGGCATACATTTGAATCTAAGTTGCCGCTCTGTATGGGAGCATATCATGATGTATCAAAGCTCTTGAAGGTTCAGTCTAATAGTTCATCGTATTTTTACCCACATTACTATTCCAAGATTCCGAGCAGTCAATATCGTTTATTGGATGCGACCAAAGGAAGAAATGTGCTCGCCAGTTATCCATTTCATTCTATGCGCCCCTTTATCAATATGCTCTATACCGCTGCTGTAGATCCGGATGTTGTCTCGATCAAGATGACACTTTATCGTTTGGCGGACGACTCAAAGGTTATTGATGCATTAACAATGGCGTCAGAACACGGAAAAGAAGTTGTCGCTATTGTCGAGCTTCGGGCAAGATTTGATGAACAAAATAATATTGATCTTTCCAATAAGTTGGAAGATGCTGGATGCATTGTTCTCTATGGTTTTGAAGATTATAAGGTGCACTCAAAACTTTGCCTGATAACCCGCGTGAGTGACGGAAAGAGTCGATACCTGTCGACAATCGGTACCGGAAATTTCAACGAGAATACCGCTGAGCAATATACCGATATCAGCTATATTACACAGGACGAAGCAATCGGAACCGAGATTGCAGCACTTTTCAACGACCTGTCGCTTGGGCGAAATAGCATTAGGGCAAAAAAACTTTTGATAGCACCTAATTATTTCAAGTCAGAGATCATTAACCAGATTGATGCCGAGATTGAAAATCATAAAAACGGATTGCCGTCTAAGATAGTAATCAAATGCAATTCATTGAGTGACAAACAGGTTATAGACAAATTATACGAGGCGTCGACCTGTGGCATAAAAGTTGACTTGATAATAAGAGGTATATGTTGTTTGAAGGTTGGAATTCCGGGGAAGAGTGAAAACATCTCGGTGCGAAGTGTTGTTGGACGCTATCTTGAACATTCTCGTATCTACTCGTTTGGAATAGGGGAGACGGAACGACTTTTTATTGCCTCCGGTGATCTTTTGACGCGAAACACAGAACGACGCATCGAAGTCGGAGTAAGGGTTGAAGACGCAAACTGCGCTGAAAAGCTGTTAAAGCTTTTGGAATTTCAGCTGCTTGATAACTGCAACTGTTGGGTATTGATGCCGGACAACAGTTACGTGAAATTAAAGCCGACACTCGAAGAGCCGATATATGACTCACATGCAATGTCACATGAATACTTTGATGAATATGACGATGGCTACCTGTATCAAGAGCAACCGAACGTGCGAACTTTTTCATTTATTCGTTGGCTCAAATCATTCTTTTCTTCGAAGTCATAAAATATTCAGACAAACAAGATGCTCCCCATTATTTGTTAGGATTGAAACCCGACAAATAATGGGGAGTAAAATAGGTTGAAGTCTTTGAATAACTTGCTACTAATAATGTAGAAATGATCTATTCGGTAATAACCGACGGTGTTACCGGAACCGGTTCGCTGTCGTCAAAAGATTCTTGTGGCACCTCAATATTTTTCATGGTACATGATCCTTTGAAGTATACATTTTCCGGCATAATCAATTTTTGAGTGAGAACATTTCCGATAATAGCGCCTCCGCCAAGAAATTCTGCTGCATCATCGACATCGATGTCGCCTTGAATTTTTCCGGCACACATCAGATTGCCAGCCTTGATATTGCCGAAAACCTTTCCGGTTTCGCCGATAACGAGAAGCTGGTCGACAATGATATCGCCTTTGACAAAGCCATCGAGGCGTATCGATTCGGTTGAGGTAAGTTTGCCGTCAAAACGAACGTTTTCGCCGATTAAGGTTTCGATTTCAAGTTTCTTTGGCGTTGGATTGTTTTTTTTGTTGAACATATTAATAACCATTCCTTTCAATTTTGTTCATTCCTTGATATTTTACGATCCGCTAAAAAGCAGCTGTAAGATTACCAGCATAGCCACTCCGGGGAGCGAGAGTACAGCCGCCATAAAACATGTAAGATAATTGACGGTTATAGAAATTCCGGTGACTGCACTTAATATATTTACCGCGCCCAAGGCGCAGACGCCGTAGGTTGCGGATAAAACTGTATGTTTGGCGGTGTGTTTGCCTTTAGCGAGGGCAATAACAACAAGGATAGTGCTGATTGCCAAAACTGCATAGAAGAAAAATTGTACGGTACCCATTCTACCTCCCATCTAAATTATCTTTATAGATTATATGCAGGGGAAGTGAGAAATATGATATCTTTAATAAATTTAGCGTTCCGGTATGAGGTCGATCGTGCCGGTAGCAACATTGGCGGCAACAATTTTCACCCTGATGCGATCTCCGATCTTGAACTGCTTAGAGTTGTCGACGGTGTATAGACGATAATTTTCCTCATAAAGAAGATATTCGTCCGATATATCGGCGATTGAGATTCTACCTTCTGCCGTGTTGTCAAGTTTCACAAACATGGCGTAGTCGGTTACTCCACTGATTGCCCCTTCGAATATTTCGCCGACATGCTTTCTCATCCCTTCGGCACGAAAACAGTCTTCAATCTGCCGTTCCGATTTCAAAAACAGTTGTTCTTGCGAGTTCGCTTGGGCTACTGTTCTGACAGCAATTGAGATATATTTTTTCAAAATCTCGCCTGTTGGACGTTTTTTGCCAAACTCAGAAAGAATGTGGTGGTTCAAGAGGTCGGTATAACGACGAATAGGGGAAGTGAAGTGTGCATAGTCGGTAGTCGCAAGACCAAAGTGACCTATAGGACGGATAGAATACTCTGCCTTAGACATGCTCCGAAGCACCGAGTTGTTTACAAAATCGCTGAGCGGTGTATTGTCATAGTGATGGAGCAGATTTGAAACATCAAGGCTTTTTACCGTGCTTGGATCAAACTTGTATGGAGCTGCGTTTGAAGAAGAAAGTATTGCTTGAAGAGCGGCTAGTCTCTCGACATTTGGAGGCTCATGCACGCGATAGATTATCGGAAGTCCAATATCTTTTGCAACTGTAGCTGTGAAATTGTTGGCAAGAAGCATGAATTCTTCTATTATTCTCTCCGATGCACCGCGTTTTTTTGGTGAAACACCGATTACATTATCGTGGCTGTCAAAATCGAAAGAGGTTTCGGCAATATTAAAGTCAATGCTTCCGGCTTCATTTCGGTTTTTATTAAGTATAGTTGCCAGTTTTTGCATGTTTTTCAATGTACTTACACTGCCGCGATATTTTGCCTTTGTTTTTTCGTCGGCAGTTGAGTCCAAAATCGAGTTGACTTCGCTATATACGCCTTGAAAGCGAGAGCAAATTATCGTTTTTACAAAACTACCTGCCAAAATCTCACCTTTTGAAGACAGTTCTATGATGCAAGAAAATGCCAGACGCTCGACACCCGATGATAAGGAACAGATTCCATTTGAAAGCTCGGCAGGAAGCATCGGTATTACATTATTTGGATAGTAAAATGAGTATTGACGCAGAAATGCTTCGGTCTCTGTCGGGCTACCAAGCGCAACATAGTGACTGACATCGGCAATATGCACTCCGAGTGTCCAGCCGTTCTCAGATTTTTGAAGCGAAACGGCATCATCGATATCTTTGGTGTCGGCACCATCAATAGTAAATATTAAAACGTCGCGAAGATCGACGCGATTTTCACTCGGATCAATGGATGAAACAGATATTTTTGCAGCCTCTTCTTTGGTTGCGGCATTAAATCTTGTACGCATTCCGGAATTATATATAATGGACTTTGCGGAAGTCATAGCAGAATCGATGTCGCCGAATCTACGGGTGATCTCACAAACCACACCGCCTTCACCGCGTGAAATTATCTGTGCCGCGACCTGTTCACCGATTTCAGCAAGATGAAGCTTTGTTTTTTTGATTTTAAATAGATATTCTCCAGAATAGCCGTCAACGAGGAGTGCAGGTTGGTTTTTATACAACACCACCTGTCCGGTTACACGGTCACAAGGTTCGATTATTGAGATTACCTTTCCGGAGATCTTGCCGTCACGTTTCTTGATGCCGATAGAGATTTTGTCACCGACAAGCGCTCCTGCGAGATTGCTTGAGTGTATATATATGTCGTCGCCACCTTGTGTTGGGGTAGCAAACGCATATCTGCCGGTGTGTTTAACAACAATTGCCTCGACAGTTGCTGTGGGACGTTTTGGTTTTGCAACGACGTATTTGCCGTCTTCTTTTTTAATTTTGCCTTTATTAATCAGCTTTACAAGTGACTTCGAAACCTTTTTATCCGTTTTGAAAAAAGCCTTCAGCTCGCTAGCGGTTGAAGGCTTTTTCGATATACGATCTAATAGCTTGTCCTTAAAAGGCATTATATTCCTTAAATTATTATTTAAAATAGATGCTGAACAGACTTACCAAAAGGGTAACTACAAACAGCACTATTGCTGCAATTTTAGTGAATTTAGCAAGAATAGCGTCGCGTGAAGTGGAGCGGTTTGCCGAGTCCAGCATATCGCCTCCGCCAATGACTCCGGCAAGGCCGTTGCCTTTTGATTCCTGAAGCATTACGAGCAAAATAATTACTATACAGCTAACGATCAAGATCACTCCGCTAACTATTTCAAGTGTTGATATCATCAATAATCCTTTCTGATTTTAACCAATAAACCTAACTGTGATTAACGTACGTTGTTATTTTACCACATTTCCATACAAAAAGCAATCAATTAAACAATATTTTTGCAAAATTTCCGTCCTCTTGGAAGGTGGTGCTATTGTAGAGGATCAAAACGTCGTCGTATTCCTGTTGTTCCATCAACTGTGAGACGCTAGCATTAAATATCCTGAAATCCACTACATCAATTTGACCGTAACTTGCGGTTAAAAATGGTACAAAAGAGTTGGCATAGCTGTCTTTTATAACCAAAACTTTGCCATCGCCCTCGCCATTCACTGTAATGAAGCCGAAGTTACCACGCAAAAAGGCGGCATATTTGTCGGCAGTTTCTAGCTTTGCGGTGTCGTAGATGGGCAAATCGATTCCGTCGAGCGTCATGGTGGAATCGCTCTCGTAATAGGTGAGAGTATCCGGCACGGCGGCAAAATACTTGCTCTTAGAAAAGTGTGTTCCGAGAAAGCCATCGACAGTAATCGAGTTGTTTTCACCGATGTCGAATATTTCAAGACCTTTTTGATTTGCATACTCGAGATAGGCGAGATAGGCGCCGTAGGTTGTCCAGTGATGATCATTACGATAGTAAATATATTCATCATCGTGCTCTTTGAGCGTCGTTCTGACATCGATGATATTCGCACCTTCTGCCGCAGAATATATTTGGTCAATCAAAAGATTTTCGTCGACCATCGGCGGATCAAATGGCAACCTATCGGAGAGAATATTGCTCGCAACCGGTGCAATCAAGACAGAAACTTTTTCACCATGTCGTTTTACGAACTCACTGAGGGCGGAACTGTTGGTTTCAAATTGTTCTTCGTCGAGCGAAAAGAACTTTGCAAAAAGTTGGTCCTCTTCACCATAAATAATACCGTTGTTCTCCACCTTTGTGAAAAGCCATTCCATTCTACTTTTTATGTTTATCCAACTGTCACGCAGTACAAACTGGTCGTTGACATAAGTTTCAAATTTTGGAGTGTATTCATTGTTTATCAGCTCTTCCCATGAAAAATCCGGCATTGAAGCAAGCTGTTTGTTTTCAAGATCGGAATATTCCCGTTCAGGATAGAGACTATCGACGATAGAGTATACTAAAATAAACCCCATGAAGATGAGGACAAGCGGATATTTCAGTAATTTTTTTACTGCGGACATTAATACCTCTTAAAAACGGAAATAAAGGAATGGGTTATAGGTTGCATCGACTAGATAGGCAACGCTTGCAAGCAGAAGTATCATCAAAATTGCAATCTGCAAGCCGCGAATCTTTCCAAGCTTTTCATAGATTTTTGTAGGGAGAGAGGTAGAACAGGCGATTCCAACCAAAATTATCACGGCATAGTTGCGCAGGAAATACCAGATTGATATACCGCTCTGTGGGATAAACATGGCAGACAAAAATGTTAGAAGGTCTTCGATGCCGACAACGGCAAAGAGCGCCCAACCTATGATGATGGCAATAATAGCATAAAAGTGACCGGTAATCTTGTGCTTTTCCAGAAATTTATGCAAAAACAACTTTTCAATGGTCAATAAAACAAAATAGTAAAGCCCCCAGAGAATAAAGTTCCAATCTGCACCATGCCAAAATCCTGTAAATGACCAAACAATGAAAAGATTCAAGACCTGACGGGGGAGACCGAGACGGTTACCACCGAGTGGAATATAGACATATTCTCTAAACCAGCCGGAAAGGGTCATATGCCAACGACGCCAAAACTCAGTGATTGAGCGACTGATATAGGGGAGATTGAAGTTCTGCGGGAAGTCAAAACCCATCATCTTGCCAAGTCCGATTGCCATGAGAGAGTAACCGGAAAAGTCAAAATATATCTGCAGTGAATAGGCAATTATTCCGAGCCAAGCAAGAGGTGTTGACACTTCGGAATATCCCAGCTCACCGACTTCTGTCCAGAGCATTCCGACACTGTTGGCGATCAAAACTTTTTTTGCGAGTCCAAATATGAACAGCTTGCATCCCTCTTCGATTCTCGGAAGGTCAATGCGCCCTTTTTTCATGTTGAGACGCTCCGCAACATCGGAGTATTTGACGATAGGACCTGCAATGAGCTGCGGAAACATGGTTACATATGCTCCGAAGTTGATAATATTTTTCTCGGGAGGTAGCTTTCGGCGGTAGACATCAATGGTATAAGACATGGTTTGGAAGGTGTAGAAACTAATTCCGAGTGGTAGTGTGAGCTCCAAAAGCGGAATGGTACTTCCGGTCAGTGCATTAATATTGGATATGAAAAAGTCGGTATACTTGAAGAAAAACAGCATACCGAGATTGAAAAATATTGAAAGTAATAGCATGAGTTTGCGCACACCGGCGCGATTATCGAACCTCTGCATGATGTTGGACAACGCATAATCCACCACTGTTGAGGCGATCATAATTGGAAAATAGCGAACCTCACCCCATGAATAAAACACGAGACTGACAACAAAAAGCCAAGCGTTCTTAAACCGATAGGGCAACAGAAAATAGGCTCCCAGTGCTATCGGCAGGAAACGAAATAAAAACGTAAGGCTACTAAAAACCAAATTATGACCTATCCTTTTTCGTGATTATAAACTATTCGGCAGCGGGAATATCGGCTACCGGTTGGTCTCCACCTTCCGGAATCATAGGTTCGCCACCTTCTGATGCCATATCGTAGTTGTCAACATTTCCGAGAATTGCAAGAATTACATCGTTGCCGTGCACGATAATTTTGCCACAGCGAGCCTTTTCATATTGATTGGCAAGATAGTTTTCAAACGATTCGGTGCGAGCGGTACGACGATCGACAAGTTGTGCAACGATTTCATCTACCATGCCATCTTTGGCGCGGATTACAATAAGGTCGTCGGCCGAGAGGTTCATGCCCGAGACAACACCGGAATACTCTTCGATACTTTCGATATCAAACTCTAAAAATGCAAGGTACTGATCATCCAGAGTAAGCGGGCCTTGTACCGGCATGACTTCAAGAATTTGATCTACAACCTCTTGTGTCGTGGCAGGGGTGCCTGCCTCGTAAATCTCTGCAATCTTGTCGGTCACGATGGTGTATTCTGCGTTGACGCCGTTGTCACTGCTGGTGGTGTTGAGATCGGCGTATTCATTTTCGGAAGATTGTGAGCAACCCGCCGCAGCAAAGGCAACGAGTAGCGACATGCATAATAAAATTACTTTTTTCATTTGGATAATATCCTTTCTAAAATGTACAGTTGTTTCTTTGTATTACAGTATTGTCATAATAGCGTCGCCTATTCTTCGGCGGGGGATTGTACGACAACAAGTGTTTCACCGGTAATAAAGCTGTTTTGCAACTCTTCAAAGAGTAGGGCGTAATTGTTTGATGTCAGTGTAGCTCCGGCGATTGCGTCTACGCTTGCCTCTTCGTCTCGACTTTGTGCAAGCACAAGATATCGAGCATCCAAAGTGGTATAGACCTCGTCAGGGTATGTCCCGGTAGCAAGTTCCATAGCAATTCGGTATTCAGAATTGTTTGTCTTGGTTACACCGTTACGATCCTGTGAGCCGATATTTATCGCCGCTACCTCGCCGTCTTGAACGACAGCAGTAAGATACTCTTTGAAACCGAGACTGTCAAAATCGCTCATTTCAACTCGGTAGCTCCCATCGACATAACTCGGAGCGCAAGAGCTGAACAGCAGCAATGAGACGGCACTTATCAAAAGAACGGCTATGATTTTTATCTTTTCAGACATCAAAAATTGTCCTATCTCTTTGTGAAAACACCCTGTAAACAATAACGGCATTATATCATGTTTCCACAAAAAAGTCAATACATGTCGAGCGGTATAAAATGTGTTGCAAACACGATAAATATGTAGTAATATAGTAAAAAAGAGAGAGTGAAAGGGCTTGATATGAAGGGTAGTATGAGAGTAGCTGTAATGACAGATATCGGAAAGATTGAGTATGTAGAGCGCCCCATTCCAACCATTAAACCGGACGAAGTTCTTGTGAAACCGGAATACGTCGGAATATGCGGAAGTGATGTTCATTACTTTGAACATGGTAGGATCGGTGACTTTGTCGTAGACCCCCCTTTTGTTCTGGGACATGAGGCGGCGGGTATTGTGGTCGAGGTTGGAGAGGGTGTTACCGGATTATCGGCAGGAGACAGGGTAGCACTGGAGCCGGGTAAGACTTGTGGAATCTGTGAATTTTGTCGTGACGGAAAATACAATCTGTGCCCCGACGTAGTGTTTTTTGCCACTCCTCCGGTAGACGGTGTATATCAGGAATATGTGGCACATGAGGCATCACTATGTTTTAAACTTCCCGACAACATGAACGGTCTTGAGGGTGCGATGATCGAGCCACTTGCGGTCGGCTTTCATGCCGCAAATCAAGCAGAAATTCGCCCTGGGCAGACAGCTATCGTATTCGGTGCGGGATGTATAGGGCTTGTGTCGCTGTTAGCACTTAAGGCGAGCGGTGTTTCCAAGGTGTATGTTGCCGACATAATTGACAGTAGACTTAACAAGGCGTTGGAACTCGGCGCAGACGTCGTCATCAATACCAAAAATGAAGATATTCAATCCATCGCAGTTGAATTTGATCTTGCTATTGATACCTCCGGTGTGCCGTTTGTCGTGAATCAGGCGATAGATGTTGTGAAAAAAGGTTCAATAATTGTTTTGGTTGGATACAGTGCGACAGGAGAGTCCATGCTGAATACCAGTGTAGCACTTAATAAAGAGCTGACATTCAAGACGGTTTTTCGCTATCGTCATATCTATCCTACGGCTATCGAGGCTGTCGCCTCAGGACGAATCAAACTCGATCGATTGGTGACCGATATATTTGAGTTTGATGAACTTCAGTCGGCATTTGAACAATGTATCGAGAAAAAAGAGACAATCATTAAGGCTGCTGTGAAAATTTAGCAGCGTGTTTATTATTTGTAAGTATTAACGCCGCAACAATCATGTTGCGGCGTTAAATCGGTTATAATGATATCGATTGATTTGTTGCTAAACGATCTTGAAAAATTCAAGGACCTCGCCGCTTGGGCCAAATACAAATGCAATATGGAGTGTCATTGGTTCCGGCTTTGAATCGATTGGTGCTATTTTGGGCGCGATTTTAGTGGTTGCTCCTGCATTTATTGCCGTATTATATGCCGCCTCAATGTCGTCCGCTTTAATAGCGAGATGAAAAAATCTCCCGTCGGCAGGTTCGTCTTTGCCGCCTGCGAAAAGTTCAATGATAGTGCCGTCGCCCATGTCAAGCATGGCGATTCTGCCGTCGCCCTCACCCCACTGTGTGACTACATTAAAACCTAGAGCGTTGTAGAATTTGATTGAAGCTTCAAAGTCGTTTGCGCGCAGAGCAATGTGATGGAATCCGGCTCCTGTGATGATGTTATTCATGATTCTATTCCTTTCGTTTGTATATACTAATGATTATGCTTTGTTTTGTGTAGCCTTTGCCTTGACATGATAATATCGAGCAAACAGTACTCCAAGTACCAATAAAATTGGGAATATTATCACTGCAAAGAATCCTGTTTGCAGTCGGTCGGTATTTTCGAATACAGCTCCCACAACACCCGGCCCAAGGCTGCAACCGATATCTCCGGCAAAGGCAAACATAGCAAACATAGCAGTTCCGCCGGTTGGTATACGTTTAGCACCGATGCTTATTGTACCGGGCCACATGATACCGACCGACAATCCGCAAAATGCACTCGCAATAAACGAGATAAACGGTACCACAGAAAGAGAGACAACAAGATAACTGACAAGACATAAGATACCTGACCCGACCATAAATGAGGTTAGGTTGATTTTTTTGCTCATTTTTCCGTAGAAGGTTCTGGATATGCCCATGAAAATAGCGAAAAGACACGGCCCTGCGATGTCCGCAATTAATTTTGAAGTGCCAAGCCCCTCTTCCGCAAAAGCTGATGCCCACTGGCTCATTGCTTGCTCCGATGCGCCGGCACAAACCATGATCAACAAAAGTACCCAGAACAATCGATTTTTCAACAGGCTACGGAAAGAAAGCTTGCTGTCATGATCGACGGGAGCAATCGGCACAAAACAAAAGTATATACCATTAACTATCGGCAAAATCGCCCAGATGACAGAAAGGACTCTCCAGTTTTCGATGCCGACAACCAGAAAGAATATTGTAGATGTCAATACGACAAATACCTGACCCCAACAATAGAAGGAGTGTAGAAGACTCATCGCTCCGGCCTTGTGGTCGCTCGGGCATGATTCGACAATGGGGCTACCCATGACTTCAAAGATGCCGCCGCCCACCGCATAGCACATGGTAGCAATCAAAATACCGACAAAGGGGGAGGGGAATACCTCCGGAAATACCGCTAGTCCGACAAAACCCACCGAAACAAATATGTGCGCCAACACCATGGAACGGCGTGCGCCGATTATGTCCAGTGTCTTGATGGAAATTATGTCCACCACGATTTGTGTGATAAAGTTTGCAGATATAATGATAGATATATCCGCAAAACTCAGATGATATGTATCTTGAAATGTCAAAAATAAAAGCGGTGCAAAGTTGATCAGCGCCGCCTGTATAATAAAAGCAACAAAACATGCCCTAATAGTATGGTTATAGCCTTTTAACAGCTTCATATTGCGTCGATTTCCTATATTGCAGTTACACGACTAATATAATAACATGGCAATAACATAATTGCAATACAAATAAATAATTTATTTAGCTATTGACAAAACAATATTATTCGTTGTATAATATACTGCATTAAATAGTATCAAATATTTTGTAAGAGTGAAAGAGGGGAGTACAATGGAATTTGGTGTAGCGGCTAAGCTGCTCGATGCCTGTGTGCTTGGCATCGTCAGCCAAAACGATACCTATGGATATGATTTGACTCAGCGCATTGGAAACAGCATTGAGGTATCGGAATCTGCGCTTTATCCTGTATTGCGCCGACTGTCAAAAGAGGGTTTGCTGGTCACCTATGACAGGGCATTTGATGGGCGAAACCGGAAGTATTACAGCATAACCGAGACAGGTAGATTGAAGCTTGATTATTACAGAAACAGCTGGGGATTATATAAGTCGACCATTGATAATATTTTGATAGGAGGGGATAAAGATGGACAAAGATAAATTTCTAAAACTACTTAAAAAGGAACTGCGAACATTGCCTTATGAAGAGCGGGAGAATGCAATGCAGTATTATACCGAGCATTTGAATGAGGCTCAGGATACGCAAGCAGCAATGTCTGCCTTGCCGCACCCGAGTGTTATTGCACAAGAGTTGATGGATGAATTTGGCGTTGAGAAGAAAAAGGATTTGTCGATTGCTATGATTATCCTATTGGTCTTGTCGGCTCCGATCACAGTACCGCTTGTTGTTGCAATTTTCTCGGTTATTATATCGTTGATAGTTACCTTGTTTTCACTAGCCTTGGTTCCGCTGATTATTGCCGTAACTTTTATAGCGACAGGAATCGCCTCGGCGGTAATCAGTTTTTCCGGTTTCATGCATAGTCCGGAGACAGGAGTGCTTTTTGTCGGTTTAGCTTTTACGCTTTTATCACTTGGCGGTCTACTGGGTGTTTTGTTTGTGATATACTCGAAAGCACTGATTTTGTTGATAAAAAATACATGCACTAAAGTATACAGGCATTTTAGGCCTGCGGTAGTAAAGAAAGAGGAAAACATATGAAACGTTTAGCTATAATTTTTGCTGTGATTTTGGTTTTGGGACTGTCGCTGACTGTGGGTGCCATGGTGGCGGGGGCAGTACCTAATGCGGTCATAACAGAAGAAGGCATTATTTTTGGAACTCGATCAGACAGCGAACCCGGCGAAGAGGTGGTGGATCGCATATCGACCGATGTCGAGGCAATTGACATTGAACTGGATTATACAGCAGAGGCAAGACTGGTATCGGGTGACGATTATTCGGTCAGTTATAATTCAAAGTATGTTGAGTCTTTTGTTGATGGTACTCAACTGGTGGTTAAAAGTAAACAGCAACACGGAAAGTACTTTAATTTTGGGTTTCTTGGAAGCGATTTTTTCTCGGACGACAATAATCATTCGGTGATAATTACGATACCGAAAGATAAAATGCCGAGCGAAGTGAGCATAGATGTTTCGGCAGGGAATATTCATATTGAAGACATTATTGCCGAAAGTTATGATATAGATTGTAGCTTTGGGAACATATTTATGGAAGGAATAAAAGCCGAAACGTTGAATATTGATAGCAATTCCGGGAATTCCGAAGTAGAAAATTCTGATATAGGTGTATTAGATATCTCTAATAATTTTGGAACGGTGAGTTTAGATGACTTAGAGCTTGCTTCGCTTTGGGTGATGGTAAACTCCGGTGATCTTTCAACAGACAAGATTGCGCTCAAACAGCAGGCAAAAATCAAGATGGATTTAGGAAGCGCAACACTGAACTTTGTCGGAGATGAAGAGGATTATAAAGCAACCGTAAATATTGATTTTGGGAGCTTTGAATTCAACTCAAACGAAATAGGAGCTCCGACGGTGGTTGGACATGGCGATATTCCGATTGAACTCGAGCTCTCGTCCGGCGAGGCAGAAATCAATTTTGTTGATTAGCAGACAAGAGCGCGAAAAGCAGGACATGCTGCCATGGCTTTACCGAATAAATGTAGTACCTACGATACAATAGGCGGGATTATTTTGAGTGGCATGAATTTGAGCATTTTTTTACATTTTTTTAGGTCGAAATTTTTGTCGGTAGATAATATATCGACAAAAGGACTGTCAAATCCGGCCTTTATGCCGGTGTCGGCAAAACCGTTTTTTACATAAAATGCCAATCTCTTCACACGTTGTTCATAGTTAGCGGCCTTAGGGTCCATAGTTTCAATAAACAGTGTAATCGATTTGCCGCTATACTTTTCAAATAAAATTTGTAATAATTTTGAGCCGTATCCTTTAGAATGAATTTTGTCATTTACAGCCAGATAGAATACAAATACAGTGTCGTCAGATTCAATGGTAAACATGATGCCAACAAATAGATCCTCATCATAGTAGACGGTGAAATTGTATTTTTTCAGATTGCAGATCAGCATTATTGCCCACATCGGCATAAGCTCTTCTTTTGGGAAAACCCTTTTCATAAAATCGCAGATTTCTTGGTAGTTACTTAGGTTACGCGACAATTTTTTTTCTGTTAAGTTCATAATATATTTAATCCTATCTTTTAATAATTATATTTTTGCTTGTTCTTTTTATAGTAAAAAATCGAAACAAGAATCGCCAAAAATTCAGCTACCGGAACTGCAAGCCATACACCGTCCAAGCCCAATATTTGTGGCAGTAATACTAGTGCAATAATAATAAAGGCCAAAGATCTCAAAACAGAAATAATGGCCGATACTTTTCCGTTTGAAAGTGCTGTAAACATTGAGGAGAAAAAGAGATTGAATCCCATAAACAAATAGGCAGGCAAGAATAGCAATAGCCCGTTTTTTGCCATGTCAAAAGTTGTGCTGTCTTTTGATATGAAAATGCCGATTGCCTGTTCTGAGAAAATGATGGTAGCGGCTACTACTAGCACCGATGTAACAGTAATTATCTTAAGGCTTTGTAGTATGACCTTATGTAAACCTTGATGGTTTTCTTCACCGTATTTGTATGCGATGATGGATGAAGAACCCATGATATAGCCATTATAGATAGCGTTTTGAAACATTTGTA
This sequence comes from uncultured Oscillospiraceae bacterium, assembly GCA_964370605.1. Lineage (GTDB taxonomy): Bacteria > Bacillota > Clostridia > Oscillospirales > Ruminococcaceae > CAYJBH01. The sequence continues at coordinate 115,292 of CAYJJX010000005.1, forward strand.
TGTATAAAATTGCACTGATTGCAGCAACGCCGGCATCTCCAACCATGCTCAGCAGAATGAAATTGAACATCAATCCGGTTATAGAGGTAGCAAGAGAGCCGATAAGCTCTGATGAACCGTTATACATGCTTTGCCATAATGTTTTAATGTCTAGTTTTGGTTTGACAAAACATAGAATACCTTTTCTATTGAAAATGAAATATAGAAAACCAATAATGCCGGTAACCGCATAGCCTGCACCGGTTGCGAGGCCGGCACCGGCAATGCCTAAATTTAATAGGTTCGGAGATATAAATACATAATCAAAAACAATATTTGTAATGCCGCCCGCAAGGCTAAGGACAAGTCCGAATGTTGGATTTCCGGCTGTAATCATGAAACCTTGTGCGAAAGCCATTAAAAATAGAGGCACCAAAAATCCGGCTATGCTCAATAAATAATCTTTTGCGAGAGCATACAAATCACCTTCGGCATTGAGTAAGTTGAGCAATTGATCCGGAAACATAAATATTATTGTGGTCAGAATTGCACCCAGAATACCACCAAGGATGTAAATTACGGTTAGAAATTCTTTAGCTTCCTTATGTTTACCCTGTCCAAGAAACTTGGCAATTACCGCATTGCCGCCCGATGAAAACATAAAACCAACCGCTAAGACAATTCCAAATACAGGGGTAATAAGGTTGACAGCGGCAAGGGCTTTTTCGCCGACAAGTGTTGCGACAAATATACCGTCAATGATCATATAGGTGGACATGAAAATAGCGGTAAATATACTTGGCAGGGTGAATTTTATTAGCTCTGCCAGATTGAAATTCTTTGCTAAAGGGCTGTTCATTATTTTTTATTTCCTTTTCTTAAATGTTCGGTTTAAAGTTAGACATGTCTTCAAGCATTTGACATACCAGTTCTACATTCTCTTTGCCATATTTTTCAATTAGCATACGCTCAGTCGCTAACGTTCCTTCACGGATGTTGCCGAAATAGTCGGACAGTTCAAGATTGATCGAAAGATAATAAACCCTTTTATCTTTTTCGCTTTGAGTCCGAACCACATATCCTTTCTTGCATAATAAATTGATTTTTTGGGTGACTGATGGCCTTGTGATACCCAACAAATCGGCTATTTGTGATGCAGTGTATTCATTAGGGTGCGCCTCGATAATATTTAGGTAAAGCACATCATGATAAGACAAATCGCCAATGTTATTTTTTGTGTATGCTTGTCTCAGCTCAGCAATCGCCATATCATGATAGATTTTATCGAGGGTTTTGTTTAGTCTTCCACTCATAATTTAAACTCCTTTACAAAACAAAATAGATATATTAAACTAATTAAATTGATATAGTTATATTAACCTAATTAGTTTGAGTTGTCAAGTGCTTTCATAAATTATTCACATATTAAAATTTGGAGGAGCGACGAAGTGGGTGAGCGATGATTTTTGCAGCACAAAAAACTCGTCGAAAGCTCAAATGAGGGCAGGTGACGGGTGTAAGATACTGTTCAAATAGTTTGCGAAGTAGTAAACAAAAATCAACTATAAGGTGCGAAGCACCGTAAATCGCACAAAGGAAGAAGAGAATGAAATGCCGTATAAAGCCGCGTTTACAAGGCTTAGGCAATTCATGAACGCCTTTGGGCGAAAGAACGAGGAGCGACGAAGTGGGTGAGCGATGATTTTTGCAGCGCAAAAAACTCGTCGAAAGCTCAAATGAGGGCAGGTGACGGGTGTAAGATACTGTTCAAATAGTTTGCGAAGTAGTAAACAAAAATCAACTATAAGGTGCGAAGCACCGTAAATCGCACAAAGGAAGAAGAGAATGAAATGCCGTATAAAGCCGCGTTTACAAGGCTTAGGCAATTCATGAACGCCTTTGGGCGAAAGAACGAGGAGCGACGAACAGCGCGCCCGCAGGCGCGACCCTCGACACCGCAGTGTCGAAACCTTTCCCCACCG
>CAYJJX010000006.1:0-112959 GCA_964370605.1 uncultured Oscillospiraceae bacterium
ACATAAAAATGAGCACTCACAAAAGGCTATGCCCCTTATGAGTGCTCATTATGGTTGCGGGGGCCGGATTTGAACCGACGACCTTTGGGTTATGAGCCCAACGAGCTACCAGACTGCTCCACCCCGCGATATGTTTTTGCCTTTTGGCTGAATATTATTATATCACGCCGATACTGTATTGTCAATCTTTTTTACAAAGTAATTTGATTCATCAGTTTTTTTATCGCGTTTTACGCTCGTACCATAACTAATTATCTGCTACACAAACATTTTATGCAAACTTATTGTAAACATGTTTATTTGATGGTATAATAACTAGTATACATCTCTTTGTTTTTATGTGTTTATCAATTTAAAAGGAATAAGTGATCTTTATGAGTATCGAAACAAATAACTTGCAAGAGCCGATTGTAGACAAACGCTTTAATGTCCTTAGTTATGAGCAATACCAAAGAGACCTGAAAACTAAAAAATTTAACAAAATGTGCATGACCGAAGTGGTTAATGCCGATATGATGATCGCTACCTTCGGTGAGGAAAACTACTTCCAAAGCAGCGCCGATATATTAGCAATGGGAAATTCTGCCTATAAAATGATGGGGATCGACCACCTGATCCACGTGTATATTCATAACTATAAATCATTTATGGCGGTCGCAAATGATGATATGAGTGATGAAGATTTTCTGAATTTAATGATGGCCAATCATGAACAGTATGAGTTGATAAACTCGCAATCAACAGGTAACGGAGGCGTTTCACGTTTTGTCATCGTATTCGGTGACGATATGATCAACCGTGCAACCAGTGCATATTACTTAAACCGTGATCTGCAAAATAACTTTATTGTTGCCACAGACGAAAAAGAGCGCCTTGCGGCAGAAACAGAGCACAATCTCGAACTTTTTGAGTTGTTGAACCACGCTATAACAAACGATAAAGTAGTACCGTTTTATCAAGGTATATACAATAACGAACAGAATAAAATCACTAAATACGAGGCTCTCATCCGTATCAGTGATCAAAACGGTGTAATACAACCTCCCGGTAAGTTTCTCGATGCGGCAAAACAGCTGAAATTGTATCTGACACTCAGCAGAACTATGATTGACAAAGCCTTGACCGACTTTGAAGGTAAACAAAGCGAACTCGGATTGAACCTTTCGCTTCTTGATATCCAATCAAGTGACTTTAGAGATTGGTTTTTCAAGCGCATACAAAAACATCCCGACCCCTCTAAAGTCATTGTCGAATTTGTCGAGACCGAAAACTATAATAACGATCATGAGCTCTCTGACTTTTTGATGCGGGCAAAACAACTCGGTTGTAAGGTCGCAGTCGATGACTTTGGTTCCGGATTCGCAACCTATTCGTCAATCATCGCTTGCAAACCCGATATAATTAAAATCGACGGAGAAATAATAAAGCATCTGGCCAACAATAATGAAAGCAAGATTATATTAGACTCTATCTGCTATATGGCTCGATTGATCGGATCAAAGATCATTGCCGAATTTGTCGAAAATGCCGAAATACAAAAAATAATTTCAGAAAACAGTATTGCGTTCTCACAAGGATATCATTTCGCTAAACCGGAACCGATCACAAATCTGAATATAGACTAATTATGTATCACCTCTGATCATCATACGAAGGAGCCATCTATGAACGAAAATTGTAATCGTCTTTGGTATGAACAGCCGGCCAACGAATGGGTCGAAGCTCTCCCAATCGGTAACGGTTTCATCGGTGCTATGGGGTTTGGAGGTGCACTCGGACTGTATGAACTGTCTGAAAATACCTGTTGGTCAGGTAAAAAATCTTCAGAACAACTGCCGAAACATGCCGCTTTTTACATGAAAAAAGGTCGTGAAGCGCTCAGTTGCGGCAATATCAAACTTGCCCATCAAATGCTTGAAAAATGCGAGGGGGTAAAGGGAAACTACGGTACACAACTTCCGATGGGGCGACTGAATCTTACTATTAATGACGACTGTGTGTCGCAGACCCGTGAGCTCAACATCGAGGACGGTGTCTTGACCGACCTGCTCAACTTCGAAGGCGGTAGCGCCACTCGACAGATGTTCGCATCACACGAAGAGCGCTGTATTCGCTTTAGGCTAAGCGGCAACCTGCCGGATATGAATATCAATCTTGAGGGTCATTCAAACCCCTCAAAACAAACGCTAGGTGATCTTGACATTGAAGTCGAGGGGATTGCCCTTGAAAACACCCACAGTAACGGACTGTGTGGAGTGAACTACAAAATGATTCTGCGGCTCAAGACAGACGGCCAAACACAGTGGAGCCGTAATGGCCTGCACCTTGTCGGGGCAAGCTTTGTCGAGGGAATGCTTTTTGCTCAAACCGATTTTGGTAATGCCGATATCGATGCCTTGATCGCGCAGCGTATAACCGACTTTTCCAATGTCGACTATTACGAGTCACTAAAACAACATACCGCATCTCATCGCGAGTTGATGAACCGTTGTGAGCTGAACCTTCCCAAAAACGAAAACTCACATCTTCCAACCGACATTCGCAAAGAAAAATTTGCAGAAGATAATTCTGATCAGGCACTTATTGCACTATTCTTCCAGTATGGCAGATACCTGATCCTTGATTCTTCTCGCGAAAACTCTGATCTTCCCGCCGCTTTGCAAGGTGTATGGAATGACAATCGAGCCGCAAAGATGGGTTGGACCGACGACATGCATCTCGACATAAACACTCAGATGAACTACTTTGCAGTGGAGTCCACCGGACTCGCCGAGTGCTCCATGCCGCTCTATAACTTTCTCAAAGACATACTTATGCCTAGCGGCGAAGAGATTGCTCGATCACTCTATGGCGTGAATGGTTGGCTTGCACATGTCGTTACAAATGCCCATGGCTTTGCCGCACCGGGTTGGAGTACCCAGTGGGGATATTTTTTGACCGGAGGGGCATGGGCCGCTCTCGACATCTTCCGCCACTATCGATATACCCTTGACCGCGACTTCCTTGCTAAATACTATCCGGTACTCAGCGGTGCCGCTAGATGCTTATTCGAATTATTAGAAGCGGATCCCGATACAGGCAGACTCCTGCTCAACCCGTCCTGTTCACCGGAAAATATGTTTGTAATTGACTCAGAGCCTTATGCGCTTGATCGCGGAACAGTGGTGGACAGCACCGTTTGTCGTTGCCTTTTCGAAGCAACTGTCGAGTCGGCAAGGCTTCTCGATTCGCAGGATGATTTTACCGATTGTCTAAAAATGAGCATACCGTTTTTGCCCGACTATAAAATCGGAACCGACGGACAACTGCTTGAATGGCAGACGGAATATGAAGAATACTGGCCGGATCATCGGCATACCAGCCACCTGATGTCACTTTATCCTTTCGAGACCATCGATCTTCTCGAGCACCCTGACCTTGCCGCCGCCTGTGAGCGTTCCATCGAGCGACGAATGGAGACAGCAGAGGGAGATATCGTGCTGACCAACTGGGCGGCAAATCTATTGCTGCTTTATTACGCTAAACTAAGACGAAGTCAAAATGCCGCAAAGCTCATAGAAACAACTATCACTCGGTTGAGTCGCGATAATCTCATGGTCACACATGATGGTCCCACGACACTCTACACCGGAGGAATTTACGAACTGGACGGCAACACCGGCCTTACCGCCGGAATCTGCGAAATGCTACTCCAAAGTCGAAAAAATTGTCTGCGTGTATTCCCTTGCCTGCCCGATGAGTGGGAATGTGGCGAAGTAAAAGGGATTCGCGCACCGGGTCGATTGGTGTTAAACCTGAGCTGGACAAAAACCAGTGTCACTGTATCTTGCGATAGCATGATGAGTTGTGTAGTATATGCAGACAAACATGTTGAAAACGTTCCATCCTCCGTTAGTTTCGAACGAGTGTACACAAACTGCCTAGACAAAAACTAACCTTAAAAAAACCTAATATGATTATCACCGAACAAAAAGATGGGAAGGTCCGCAAAAGTCACCTTCCCATCTTTTCTTGTGTTTTGTATGCCATCGAGAGCAGTTTTGAGGTTGCCGTCGTCCCAATAATCTTGTCGGTAAAATATATAAGCCGCACTACTTTGGAACGATTATAGCGCAGAAGATATCTCAGAGCATATACTCGTTTCAAAAGCTCTTTATCGACCTTGTCTTTCGTTGAAGAAATATTTATCAACAATGTGGCATATTGAAAAGAAGTGTAGGCCAGGACGGTCTCATCGTTAGTTGCCCGAAGCTCATCTATTGTCGCCAGCATGTCTTCTACATGCTTCGTTGTAAGGGATTTGGTCATGGAATTGTCTCGAACCCTATAAAAATATACTACCTCGTTCAAAAAAGCAATTTTTACATCACTCACCCTCAAAAATTTGCCTGCAAAGAGAATATCTTCCGCCAGAGTATTTGGTAGAAAGTGAATCTCATTTTCTACCAAAACACTTTTTTTGTATATCTTCGGCCACGCTCCCGAAGTGAATATATTTCTTTGCACCAACTCGCTTTTGTTATCGACAAACCGTGCTGGTGCTTTTCGTTGTGGTCTGCGATCATCGCTTCGAGTGTAATTGAAGCAAAGGATATCTACTTTTGTTTCTCGAATTGCATCAACAAGGATCCTGAGTGTTTTTTTTTGCCCGTCTATATCGAGATAGTAGTCGTCGCTGTCCATAAAAAGAAGATATTCACCTCGTGCCTGCTCAACTCCAACGTTTCGCGCGACTGCCGCACCCTCATTCTTCTTGTCGATCACCGTTATATTTTCGTTCTCTTGCTCATATTTTTTGCATATCTGCAAGCTCCCATCGGGAGAACCGTCGTTCACAAGAATAATTTCCATCGATGACGCATCGCGCTGCTTGAGAACCGAATCAATACACTCCGGCAAAAACGCTTCGGTATTGTATACCGGTATAATTATAGATGCTTCTATATCGTTCATGTGAGGCTCCGTGGGTTCTGTGAATAATCTAATCTTTGAAGTGGCAATACCTTGCTATCTTGCTAAACTTTAGCTCAATATATCATAAGAAGACTGAAATGTCAATGCACACGGAAAATTGATGATTATATAGCGTAAGGTATTTGTCTGTCTGCGCATCCATAAACCTGTTACCGATAGGACAACGGTTGACATTTATCATTGATTAAGATATAATAAATTAGTTGTAACATGTGCGTATTTTGCTCGCTTTTTCAAAAAATTCGCTGCTGTTTTCACATGAGTCTCAAATAAACATTCAAGAGGGCATTAATGCTTTTCAACTCAATATCCTTCGCTATTTTCTTGCCAATTGTGTTTGCTATCTATTGGATCATCCCACACCGCTTTCGCAATGGCTTTCTTTTGATTTGCAGTTACTACTTTTATATGAGTTGGAATCCAAATTTGGTTTTCCTTATTCTCGGCACCACCGTCGTGTCATTTTTCACGGCTAGGTATATTCATTTGCTTAAATCGAGTGGCGGCAAACGTTTTTTGCTGTTTGTCGGAGTCGGCACAAGTCTTGCCACGTTGTTCTATTTTAAATACTTCAACTTCTTCTTAGCAAGCGTAGTAGATATATTAAGTCTATTTTCATTGAATCTTGATGCCTTTACACTCAACCTAATATTACCGGTAGGTATTTCATTTTATACCTTTCAAACGCTTAGTTATGTAATTGATGTTTATAAAGGAAAAATGGAGTGCGAAAAAAACTTTTTCACTTATGCCCTTTATGTTTCTTTTTTTCCGCAACTCGTAGCAGGACCTATCGAGCGCCCAGAAAAACTAATACCTCAATTTAAGTTGCGGCATACTTTCAACTATGACAACGCTGTTTACGGTGCAAAAAAGATTGTGCTCGGCATGTTCAAAAAAGTTGCCGTAGCCGATACGTTTGCAGTGTACGTCGATAACACTTTCAATAATCTTCCGGAGCCGGAAGGGTTCGCGCTAATATTTGCCACGGTTTTGTTCACATTCCAAATCTATTGCGATTTCTCTGGCTATTCCGACATTGCCCTCGGTACCGCCAAACTCCTTGGTTTTGATTTAATGCAAAACTTCAAATGCCCATATTTTTCAAAAGGAATTCGAGAATTCTGGCAGCGGTGGCATATTTCTCTATCTTCATGGTTCAAAGATTATGTTTATATCCCACTTGGCGGCAACAGAAAAGGTTTTGCAAAACAGTGTTTATTTGTTTTAATAACTTTTTTAGTAAGCGGCCTTTGGCACGGTGCCAGCATCAATTTCGTTTTATGGGGGTTATTTCACGGGTTCCTAAACATATGTGATATGCTTCTATCGAAAACACGATTGATTTCCAAAACTCCTAATATTATTAAACAAGTGATTACTTTAACCATGGTCGGCTATGGGTGGATTATATTCCGAGTTTCAACCCTTGATGGATTCTTACATATTAATAAATCGATGTTTAATGGTATTTCAACAGGTTTATCTTATTTCACATCTGCATTTGATTATATGGGGATATCATACGTAACACTTTTAGGTATGGCTGTGCTGGTTATTGCGTTAATTTGTCTTGACTACCTTGATTATAAGGGTGATGCAATAATTACCATTAGTTCACTCAAACTTTTGCCTAGATGGACAATCTACTTTGCCGGAATCTATGTTACAATGTTTTTATTTTTTATCCAAATCAATGTCGGGGCACCACAAGCTTTCGTTTACTTCCAATTTTAGTCAACACGAGAAGAGGCTATGCTTAAATTCATAATAAAAATATCTATTCTTATTGTTCCATTGGTTTTATACTCATTACTATTTTTGCTATTTGAACCGAGCAATTACTTTGGTATTCAGCCGTCAATATGGTATAAAGCAACTCCATTATATCGAATAATGGAGTTTGAAAGAACTTATGAGAACCCTGAAAAAGATATCTATCTCTTTGGAGATTCACGAATCGCAAACTTTGATGACCCACGCGTGGAACATTTGCCTAAAGACAATGAAATATTGAATGTTGCATTTGGCGGCTCATCAATGAAAGAAACTACCGATCTTTTTTATTGGACAATGGAACACAACCAACCAGAAAAAGTTGTTTTCAGCGTCTCATTTTATAATCTTAACAAAAATTATATGCCTGACAGAATCGACAACACCATGGCATACAGTGACGATCTTCCGCTTTATTTGAGAAGCTTGGAATACCACAAAAAAATGTGGATTGATTTTGTCGATCGAATATTGAGTGTAGCTGTATCAATACGTGACTTTATCAGAGGGGGACATGTAATCAATGCAGATTTTGATAATTACGCTCAAGAAATATACAACATTTGTTATGACTACGAACTAAGTACTGATATGATAGACGAATTGAAAAATGTTTCACGGTTTTGTGAAGATAATGATATAGAATTCTATATTATACACCCACCGCTCCACCCTTCAATATGGCAGCAAGTAATTGAACCTTTAGAGTTGCAAGATGAAATTGAATTTTACAAGACAGAAATGCTAAAAATTGCTCCCGTTCTTGATCTTGAAAACACAGCTAAAGATAACCTTTTTGCAAACGAATACTCCGAGTACTACATAGACGGGTTTCACATTTTGAGAACTACCGATGCATTTTTACAATATAAAAATACTGTTTATGACTTTATTGAGTCTACCCCATCCTCTTCTTCCGCTCGGTGATTCTCACCAGCACATATCCGAGCAATAGCAAACCGAGTCCGGATAGGCTTGTCGTAAGAAAGGCCAGCGTGGTTATGATGGAAAATGGTGAGCCGTCCTCCGAAAGCGAACTGCTAAGCACAGAAAAAAATGTGGAAACCCCGGTGTACATGTTTAACGAACCGGATAACATGTTGAGTATGGCAAATACCTTGAGCGCTTTTGTCGCCAAAATGCCTGTGTTCACAGTCTTCATCATATTGAATGATGACTTTATCCCAATTGCACAATATCCGATCTTGACTCCTGCTGCCACCGATAAAAATATAGCAATCGGTATCAATATAATTATTCCAAACATCATGCCCCAGCCTCCGGCACTTGTAAAAATCACGGCGGCAACGATCACTAAAATTGCCAGCAACAACATAAGTGCCAGTGTAAGGAATTGTGCCACCGCAAAGATGGTGAACGGTGTAGTCGTAATCTTACCGACTCTTGATGATTGGTACAACATCCAACCTGCAACCAGCCCCAGTATGTGTGGCAGGAACATCAGCGCCGGTGCAATGATCACTCCAACGGTGTCGGCCATTTCTATGATATTTCCCATGTCGAACAACTCTCTCGTTAGGGTCGCAGTAAAAATGCCTATGAAGTTTATAATTGTACCTAGGCTGAATATGATCAGGCAAACAAGAAAAGGGGTGGAACTGAACGCCTGATTGAGCAGCGGAATGTCGTTTATCCACTGTGATGTGCTTGGGGGCGTTTGCGTAAGCTTCCACCCGTTACTTTGGAGTGTATCCTGATTCGGCTGTAAAGCGTTTGGGGCAGACTGCGGAACTATCTGCGCCGCAAAACCTTCCTGCAACGGTATAGGCTCTGTATTTTCTTGGGACTGTGCAACACTAGACATACTGTTGGGCTCGACAGTTTTCGGAGCGTTTATCGGTACACCGCATCCGATACAAAAGCGAGCGTCAACCGGCAGTTCTTTGCCGCATTTTATACAATACATTTTTAACTATCCTTTCGATATAACATATGTTCGACCACCCGCCTACGCGGGTGGTCGATTGTTAAATTAATTCAGCAGACTCATTTATCTTCCGCTAAACTGCTCTTTGCGAGTCAGTCTGTCGCACTCTGCAAACGTCTCACGAAGTTCGGTCAAAAGAGGCAAAATCTCGTTGATGATATCTTTGTCCTTTTTGATATTTGCTTCTTGCAACTTGCTGAGAATGAAATCATAGAGCTTCGCAAGATCACCGGAAAAAGAAAAGTCTTTTTGCAATGTGTCGTTAAGGTGCTTGACAATCAACTGTGAGCGAATCAATGCGTTATGTGCCTTAACCGTTTCTTGCTCGTCAATATACATAATAGCAAGGTTCATGCGCTTAATCGCTTCGTCAAAGAGTTTTATAAGCAGTTCACCCGGTGTCATGGTAAGAATGGCTTGGTTATTATAACTATTGTAAGGATTATTTGATACCATATTCTACATTCCTTTTTTGGGTTATGACTCTATCAAAAGCTTACGAGAACTGACTTGCAAGCCAAGAGCTTTGTGAGTTCATGTTCGCAATGATTTGTTCCATAGCGTTGAACTCGCTCCAGTAACGATCATGTTCCATTTCATAGGTACGCTCTAGCTGTTCGATTCTCTCTTCAATACTCTCGATTTCACGTCCAATAGTGAACTGGGAGTCAGCCATACCCTCATAACCGGCAGTGCTGACAAGGGAACCGGGTGATGCCGAACTCTGCCGCGCAGCATTGTCAATGATCTCGTCGAGTGCGTTTGCAAGTCCGCCCTCTTCATCGGTGAAAAGCTTCTCAAGCTCGTCCGGATTTTTTTGAACCATCTCACGGAGCATGGTCTCATCGACCACCAAGATTCCGCCCTCGCGCCAGTTTTCAGTGGTGGAGATACCAAACTCATAAAGCGCAAACTCGGCACCTTCCGGCTTCGAGTACATGGTGGTACGCATATCTTGAAGGACATCATTGATTATGTCATCGTTACGAAGCAATCCTTCTTTGGCGCGCTCTTCCCACAAAGCAATTTCGTTGTCGGTCATCTCATTCTTTTGCTCGGTGGTGAGTGGTGGGAAATCTTTATAGGTAGTCGGCTCATTGGTAAGATCGTACAACTCTTCTACTATTTTATTGTATTCGTTTACGAAGGAAAGAACGCCTTCTACTACCGCATCGATATCCTGTTCTACATTTATGTTAGTTGATTCCGGTTTTGTGGCAGGATTGCCGTCCCAGTTTGTCTCTTTCAGTTCAATACTAAGACCCGAAACCTCAAAGTCGTTGACATTACGCTCTGTCTCGCTGCCGTTGATGGACACGATTGCATTCTGACCTTCTACCTTATTTCCAAGTGTCGGTGCTTCGGCGCCTAGCGAGACTTCAGATGCTCCGAACATCTCGGCAAGCTTTGCAGTGGCTTCCGGATTTGTTCCGGTTATAAGCACCGGAGCGGAAGCTACACCGGTTATTGTAAGACGTCCTGTCTCCGGATCATAGTTGACATTTGCCTCAGGCGGAGATTGGTTTTCACGGATAAGCTCTTCCAACTCTTCCACAACCTGTGACATTGACTTGCCTGCAAGGTTGATGGAAAGCGGTGGGTATTCAGAGGAGCCCATGTCAAAGCTAACGGTAAGGTCTGTGCCTTCCGGTGCAATCAGCTCGTCTCTTCCAAGAGGGTCGGTCATAGTAGTAGCCACGCTGTTTCCGGTGCCAAAAAGGCTGGAAAGCAAGTTGCCGCTTGTATCGCTCATCGTTATGTCAAGTCCCGCACCGGTATCGTCGCGAACCACCGTCATTTTATCGGAGAGCGAAGAATAGGACATGGTGACACCCGCGTCACTATTGTTGACAGTGTCGATTACCTGTTTAAGCGTGGCATCTGCGCCAAACTTAAAGTCTACACCATTGATGTTGAACTCATATGTATTGTCGGCATTGGGGGTTGGTGCATTGGTGAAATTGATGTCGGAAAGTTTTGTTGTCTGCGATACCTTGCTGGAAGTACCGCTCGCGATTCCCAATGCCTCTGTGGCAACCTTGTCGTCGGAAGAAAGGGTTACCTGACGATTCGTATCAGGCTGACCGTTTGCTAAAACCGTCTCAAACTTAATCGTATCTCCACTTCCCGAGGCGCGAACACCATTGCCGAAAGCATTTGAAATACTCTCATTGAGATTATTTACAAGGTCATCCATGTTGGATACCGAGGTGTCAATCTTAATGTTCTTTGTAACACCGTCAAGGTTCATCTTTAATGTAACCTCGGTGGGCACCGCATCGGTACGAACTTCGATAGAGTCGGCTTTTTTTCCGGCACTGAGACCGGTCATTTTGGTAGCAAGAGTAGAGGCACTAATGATCTCAACCTCTTTGCCTTCGCCCGCTGTGAGTGACAATTCACCACTGTCCGGATCTTCTTCGAGTGTTATACCAATTCCTGCGAGCTGTGATTCAAGATTTGCACGAACTTCTTCTGAGGTGCTGCCGGTAAGATTGATCGAGACCGAGCTACCGCCCGCGACACCGATTTCAATGCTCGTGTCGGTAAGTACCGAGAGATCGATTGTTCCCTCGATTGTAGAATCGGTCAACGTATTTGCCGATGTCACGGTGGTGGCAGAGGCAAGTTGACGGATATAATCAATAGTGATATCTTCTCCCGAATAAGCGGTGGAGGCATCTACCGAAAGATATTTCGAAATGTCCTCACTGATATCGACGCTGTTTTGGTTGTAGAATGTAGTTGACAACAGGTTGGTTGTCGGGTTTGCAAAGTCGAAAAAGCGACTTTGGAAGCTGAGCAATTGTGACGCAACGTCACGATACAGCTGTTGTTTCAGCTCTAGTACCGATTTCTCCTCCGCCTGGCTATCCAGTTTATACTGGGTGCCCTCCAGCATCTTCTCAACCAACTCAGTGGTATTCATACCGGAGACAAGGCCGGAAAAACCGTTTGAACTTGCCGAAAGAGATGAAATACTTGACATAATGTGTAACCAATCCTTTCTGAAAATGAGCCTATCGGCAACCCTTCAAAATTCCTTTTTTGAAGTCTGGTTGCTTTATCCCTTAAAAACAATATCGGCAGACTTTATTGAAACTTTAGGGGTAATCGCAAAATAATTATTTTTTCACTTATTTTCGATTTATGCCGGCATCTCTTCCTGCTCAATCTGGTGTGATATGCACTTGACAGGACACGCTTCACTGCACAGCCCACAACCTATACACAGCTGTGGATCAATCTGTGCGTTATTATCTGTGACCGAGATGGCTTTGGGCTCTACCGGACATACCTTTGTACATTTCAAGCAGCCGATACAGCCGGCACTACATGCTTTTCGTGTGATGTTGCCCCTGTCCTTATTGGCACAAAGCACCATCTGACTTTTATTGCCGGACGCCATTGTAATTATGTTTTTGGGACATGCAGAAACGCAAGCGCCACAACCGGTACATAGTTCGATATCAATGACGGCTAATCCGTTTTCGGTTGTGATGGCACCGAATTTACAGGCAGTCTTACAGTCTCCATATCCGATACAGCCATAAGGACATACTCCCCTACCACCAAACATGGTGGCACTGGAAGCACAGCTGACAACACCGCTATAAAGATATTTGTCAGAAGTGTTGGTGTAGTTGCCCTGACACGCTATCACTGCGCGTTTAGTCTCGACTGCATCGACCGATTGTCCCATTATCTCACCGATTGCAAGCGCGACGGTATTACCGCCAGGGGTACATAGGTTCAGCTTTTCCGAATCGCCACTCGCTATTGCACAAGCATAATCAGAACAACCTGCAAATCCACAGGCTCCGCAGTTTGCGCCCGGAAGCACCTCTTCCAGTTGCAAAACCTTTTCGTCTTTCGGCACGTCAAATAATTCGGAGAATATGACGAGTATTACGCCGCCGAGTGCACCGACCGCTACTATGACCGCTATCGGGATAATAATTGTCATAACGATGACCGTTCCTTTCTGTATCTATACTCTAAACAAGTTTTCAATGATACCGCCAAACCCCATGAATGAAATGGATACAATGCTCGCCGATACAAGAGTAATCGGAAGTCCCACGAATGCTTTTGGAGGATTTGAATTTTCAAGCCTACGGCGAACGCCGGCAAACATAACCATCGCTACCATAAAACCTACACCGGCTCCAAGCGCATTTACAATGCTTTCAATATAGCTATATTCGTTATCAATATTGAGCAGTGTCACGCCGAGGATAGCACAGTTGGTGGTGATTAGCGGAAGATAAATCCCCAGTGCTTTATAAAGCGGAGGAATAAAACGCTTGAGCACGATTTCAACTAGCTGCACCAGCGTTGCTATAATGAGAATAAAACTGATGGTGGAAAGATACTCCAGCCCATTCGGAGCAAGAAGATAGGTATATAGCGGGTGCGTAACCGCCGTGGCAAGCACCATGACCACTATGACAGCACAGCTCATTCCGACGGCAGAGTCCAACTTTTTGGAAACGCCGAGGAAGGGGCAGATGCCGAGAAATTTGACAAGCACATAGTTGTCGACCAGTATTATACCAAAAAATATAATCGCAAGTTCAGCTGTCATTATTATGACCATTCCTTTCTTGTTGGTTTGCCCGATCTGCTATGATATGCAATTTCTCGGACAAGTATATATTGAAGACACAGACCTTTTATCAAGAGCTTCGACGAACTACTCTTTTGCTTCGACCGTTTCATCGTCTGTTTTCTCTTCGCTCGTCTTTGTTGCTGTATCGGTCGAAACCTTTTCGGCTTTTTCCTTTTTAGATGATTTTGATTTATTCTTCTTTGCCGGTTTTGCCGCTTGCGTTTTCTCTGTTTCCGGCTCTGAAATCTTTGTCTCTTTCGGTTTCTCTGCTTCGAGTTTTGGCTCAGCTTCTTTTTGTTTTTCTTCTGATTCGCAAGAACTCAAATCCTCTTGTGAAGGTTGCTCTGTTGCCGTTTCCTGTTGTTTTTCAGGATCATTTTCTGATTGTTCCGCGTTGTAGTCTTGGTTGTCCGCCTGCTCCGGAGTGGTGGCAACCGGCACGACAGAATGTATAATAGTGCTGTCGTTCTCTGACAGTGCAGTGTGCAGTCCGTCTTCTCGGTCAAACGCCATACAGCCACTTTCTGACGGGCATCCGACACAACCTGGGTGTTTCGGCGCAGGTCCGAAGAATGGAATTTTTTCAAGTTGGAGCGCCAGCGCTATGAGTATACCGTAGACGAAAAAGCCACCGGCAGGTGCGATAAATATACCCATCGGTTCGATGAGATCTGCGGTAATGACTATATCAAAGAGCTTGCCAGTGCCAAGCAATTCTCTTATGCCTGCCATAAGCACCAAGGTCACGGTAAAACCTGCACCCATTGCAAAACCATCGACAGCGCTGAGCAATACAGTGTTTTTTGATGCAAACATCTCGGCACGGCCGAGAATGATGCAGTTGACGACAATTAGCGGAAGAAAAATTCCGAGTGCCGCATTAAGATCAGGCAGATAAGCCTCCACCACCATCTGCACCAGTGTCACAAATGTGGCAATTATAGTAATGTACGCAGGAATTCTGACCTTGGTCGGAATAACATTGCGAAGCGCAGATATGACCGTATTGGAACATATCAAAACAAATGTTGCCGCAAGACCCATGCCAAGACCATTGGTCGCCTTGGTCGTGACGGCAAGTGTCGGACATACTCCGATGATAAGTCGCAATACCGGATTTTCCAGCAAGACTCCCTTGAGCAGGAGATCCTTTACCTTAGATAGCATACTTTTGTCGTTCCTTTCGGGAATATATAATAGTTCAAGCTAGATGACTACAACATTTATTCTTCCGATTCGGTGATTATCAATGTCACCGCCTCGAGCGCCTTGCCTACCGATTCGTTCACCGCACCGGCTGAATAGGTCGCGCCGCTGATTGCAACATAGTCCTCAGGTGCCAATTGAGTCGTAAGGCCAACAAAGCTGTTTAAGAACGCTTCATCGTATATACGATCGCCAATACCGACCGTCTCGGAGTTAACGCCGATAGTGATGGCAAGCAAAACACCTTCGGTATCAAACGAAACAATAATCGGGACATCTCCGCCATACCCCTTGGAAGCCGTCAAAATCAGATATCCCAATGCATCTTCTCCACTCATCGGTATATACGCCTGACTTGCAAATTCTGTGGCCGCGCTCGGGATGTCGAGTGACACAAAATCGTCGGCATCAGAGAATAAAACCCTCATAGCCTCCTGCTCTGCACCCTGGTTGTTATTTTCAATAATAGGAGCAGTGATCGAGTTGGTTACGCTCAACAGCAATGTTGCAATAAGACAGATGCCCATCAACACCAATACCGGATAGCCACGTTGCCACCAGATATTTTGCGGTGGGGAAGCAAACTCGCTTACCGCCGTATTGCTATCGTTCTTCTCAACAGTTTCCTGCTCATGCTTTTTTGTTGAATCTGCCAATTCCTTTACCTCCCAATACTCTGTGTCGTGTTAGCCTATTGATATAGGGAACAAGTATATTCATTATGAGTATGGCGTAGGATACGCCCTCAGTCATATTGCCAAAATATCGTATGAGTACGGTAATCAATCCGAGACCAAGACCGAAGATAAACTTTCCTCGCTGTGTATAGGGAGAGGTGGAATAGTCGGTTGCCATGAAAAAAGCACCGAGCATGAGGCCACCGCCTGCAAGCTCAAGAATGATATTCTTCCCTGTGAGTACGGTAAACACCGCAATCACACCGATGTAGGTGAACGGTATCACGGGAGAGATTACCTTGGCTAAAATAAGATATATTCCGCCGAGCAGCAGGGCAACTGTGCAGGTTTCACCCAACACACCACTATGTGTTCCGAGCAGCAAATCAAGGTATTGAACACTGACCGTCTTTGCGGCTACAAAAGGTGTCGCTCCGGCGAGCGCCTCAACCGAGGTGACGGACGGAACATACGGAAAATCGGTCATAGCCGCCGGAAAAGATACCGCAAGAACCATGCGGCCTACAATTGCAGGGTTCGCAAAGTTGTTACCGATACCGCCAAACAGCATTTTGACAATTATTATAGAAATGAAGGCGCCGAGCACTGCCATCCAGATCGGCAGTGTGGCCGGATAGTTGAAGGCAAGAAGAACACCGGTTACAACTGCGGACAGGTCTCCGACAGTCTGCCGTTTCTTGAACGCAACCGCCCATATCGCTTCAAAAGCAACGCTGGCAGATACGGTCACACAGATCAAAACAAGGGCGCTGTAACCGAAAATAATCCCGGAAGCGACCGTTGCCGGAAGTAGTGCAAGCAACACCTTGAACATCAGCTGACGTGTTGTAACACTCGCCTGAAGATGCGGTGAAGAGCTAACCCAAAGTCTTTCGTTCATATTCGACAATTATTAATCCTTTCTGTTTGCAAGGCAATTAGCCTCTGAGTAGGGATTTTGACAGTTTGATTGCAGGGGTAAGTTGGCGCTTTGCAGGACATGTGAAAGAACAACACCCACACTCGATACAGCTCATGGCATTCAAAATTGTCAGTTCCTCTTTGCTCTCTACCTCAAATGCCGCCACAAGATCGACAGGGCTGAGTCCCATTGGACAGTCACTCACACAGCGCCCACAGTGAATGCAGTTGGTGGTGATCGGCGGTGCGGCAAGCCGCTCCGAAAGGGCAATGACCGCATTGTTTTGTTTTTGTATCGGAAGTGCAGTATCCGGAATAGAAAGACCCATCATGGGACCACCCATCAGAATCTTGCCCGCCGGTGCGCTGAGTCCACCGCAGAAATCAAGCACTTCCTGTACCGGCGTTCCTATATATACTTCAAGATTTTGTGGTTGATTCACTATGTCTCCGTCGACGGTAATCCGCTTTTTAGTCAGCGGCATACCGGTTTCGATATATCGAGAGATAAAAGAAACGGTGGCGACATTCAACACCACGACGCCAACGTCGGACGGCAAACCGCCGATCGGCACCTCTCGGCCGGTAAGCGTTTCGATAAGCACCTTTTCCGCACCCTGCGGATAGCGTGTCTCCAGCGGCACGACCTTGACGTTTTTGTCACCTGTTGCAAGGCTGAACATCAAATCGAGTGCCTCCGGCTTGTTGCGCTCAATTCCGATAATCACCTTTTTGATGCTCAAAAAGCGCTTGACCAGCATCACACCTGCCATGATGTGGTCAGGTGCCTCCAGCATCTCGCGATTATCGGCGGTGATATATGGCTCACACTCGGCCGCATTTATGATGAGTGTGTCAATGTCGAGTGGATTTTTCGGCGACAGTTTGACAGCCGTCGGAAAACCGGCACCACCAAGACCCACAAGACCGCTTTCAGAAATTGCCTTCACAAAATCAGAGTGATCTCGAATCTCGGGAGGTTTCACGTCAGGCGAAATTGTCTGCATCTTGTCCGATTCAATGACAATACACTTTTCTTTGCTTCCAACAAACTGCATCTCGACAATGTCTTTCACCGTGCCGGACACTCCGCTGTATATCGGACTGGAGACAAATCCCCCAGCCTCGGCTACAAGAGTGCCGACCATCACCTCATCGCCTTTTTTCACGACAGGTTTTGCCGGTGCGCCAATGTGTTGACGCAGCGGCAGATATAGCAAGTCCGGTTCCGGCATAATATTAGTACGGACATGCTCCGTCGCCTTATTGTGTGGAGCTTCAACTCCATTTGAGGATCGTATCAGCTTTTTAAACAAAGTTATCGACCATTCCTTTCATATTAGATGAAAAAAAATACAAGTTTTATCTCTTAATATTCTAACACTATATCATATTTTTTGCAACCGATTTTTGTCGATTAACTATATTTTTTTAGTAATATTTTTATTTAAAGTTATATCCTAGACAATAATTAACAAAAAAACAACTTTAGTGAACTATTAACAAATTTATTAAGAATTTCTTACACAGATTGACAAAAAACATTTTACCATATATGATAGAGATAATGTAATTTTATATGGACATAATATTACCAGCAATAAACTTATGAAAGGGTTATCGATGGAACTTCTAAAACTTGAAGGCGTGACGAAGGTAATAAAGAAAAAAACTATCGTCGACAATATCAATTTGACCGTCAACAGCGGCGAGATTGTAGGCTTTCTCGGCCCGAACGGCGCCGGAAAAACCACCACGATCAAGATGATCATGGGGCTTTTCTCCATAACTGCGGGCAACATCACCGTCTGCGGAAATAATGTAAAGACAAACTTTGAGGACGCAATGCAAAATGTCGGCGGTATCGTCGAGAATCCCGACCTCTACAAATATTTGACCGGTCGACAAAATCTCAAATATTTTGCCCAGTTCCATAATAACAAGGCAAAAGAGAACATCGACTCGGTCATTGATCTTGTCAAGATGAAAGACAGGATCGACACCAAGATAAAGACCTATTCGCTTGGTATGCGTCAACGTGTCGGACTGGCGCAGGCCCTTTTGCACATGCCCCCACTGCTCATTTTGGACGAGCCGACCAACGGACTTGACCCGATCGGTATTAAGGAACTGCGTGAACTGCTCAAGGCACTTTCTCAAAATGCCGGCACCGGCGTTTTCATCTCCAGCCATCTGCTTTCCGAGATGGAGCTGATGTGCGACAGAATATACATTATCGATAACGGTGTCATCATCGGCGAAAAGTCGATGGGTGTTGAAGAAAATGACGATGTATTCCAGTACACCTTTATCACCGATAAAAACAAAGAGGTCCATGAGATATTCCAAGCCCTCGGCACCAACTGCACAATTTTGCCGGAGGGGGTTAATATCGTTATGAAAAATAGTGAAGTTCCCAAACTGATTTCTGATCTGGTATCAAAGGGGATTAACATTTATGCCGTGAACCGTGAACAACGTTCGCTGGAGCATGACTTTATCTCCATGACCACCGGCTCCAAAACACAGATATCATAGAAGAAGGGAGGATTTCAATGAATTTTTTCAAACAGATTTTAGCGGAAACCGCAAAAATGCTTCGCTCGAAGTTTATACTGATCTCCGGCATACTTATCGTTGTGCTCATTGTGGGCGGTGTGCCGCTGTTTCAACTTATAACAAATCAAATGTATGGCAGCAACTACTACTATGGTGGTTTCGAGACCGTTACTATCGCAGGTGTCGAGTATGAAAATGAAAACCAATTCACATGGGAACTCTCATGGTTGCAGGAACAGTCACAACACCTTGAGAATGCCTTCAGTGATACTGAAACGCTCAAGCTCGCAGAGGAGCTTTATGCTCGCTTGATCGACTTTTATTCCAAATATGCACTGATGGTGGAGGGCACAGAGGACTACCGCGCGTGGATGTCGTATGAAATGTCTGAATATATCAAGGACACGTTCGTGATCGAAAACATCGATGGCGATGAATCGGATCTTCTCCGCTTGAACGAAGTTATGATGTATGTCGGATACAATGTAGAAGACATCACCCTCTATTCCGAGATGGATGCAATCGATCGCGATCAACGACTTCTCGAGATGGAGCAAAATCTTGCCGACTATGACGAGCTGATGGTCAACAACGACTTTTCAAAATATGTTGATCTTGAGATGCGCAACTATGAAATCAGGATTGAGGACATCAACAATCGTATTGAAACATTGGAGCAGAGTGTTATCGAAGATCCTTCGCAGGAAGAATATGTCGCTCGTGAAGTTGAATACTTGAAGCTTGAAATCATTTCTATTACAGAAAACAACATTCCGGAACTCGAATATCGTCTTGAGAATAACATCGTTCTAAACGATGGCAGTTGGCAGAACGAAGCTCTCGGTTCACTGACTAGCAATAGAAATAATATTCTGTTTTCCGAAAACAATCGACTGACGGAAGAGGAGTTTTTCCAAGACCATTGGTTAGTGCAAGAGTATGAGACCTATGAGGTCTATCTCGAATATATTGACAACGAAATCCAAAATTATGAGTTTGAAATTCTTGTGGCACAAAACTCCCTTGACACTGATAAGCCGGACATGTCGTTTGTTCCATTCGGTGCACGCTCACTGCTCTACAATCAATTTGCAACTTCCATGTTTATCGCAATCTTCGGCGTACTCATCGGCGGTTGGGTCATGGCAACCGAGTTCCAGGTCGGCACCATTCGTCTTTTGATGATCCGTCCGAGAACAAGAGAAAAAGTTTTGCTCTCACGCTTTATTGCAGGGCTATTGTTAGTGCTTGCCGTCTACTTCCTCGTATTCTTCACCTCTACAATCGTTTCAGGAATCATGGGCGGATTCTCTGACTATTTCTATCCGAACTATACCGCAAGCGGTGAAGTCAACTTCTTGCTCTCTTTCACCGGCCATTTCTTTGCGGTGTTCACATCGCTGATATTTGCCTATTCGCTCAGCTTTGCACTTTCGGTCATTGTCAAAAACATTGCGGTTGCAATCGTCGTCCCGACCATCGCCCTGATCGGCTCTGCCATCTTGCTTGCATTCCTTTCCCAGTATCCTCCGGTCGATATACTATCCTTCACTCCGCTCCCCTATATCGGCTCACTCCACAACTTCTTTGACGGACAAAATTGGTCGACGGTACAGCAGCTCATTGACAAAGGAATGTCGCTCAGCCTTGAGCTAGGTGTTGCCATGATGCTGGTCTACTCCGCAATCTGCATTGCGATCGCAACGCTCATCTTCCGCAAAAAGGATATCACCAACTAAAAGGATAACATATTATAATGGGAAACGACTTTTTAGATAACTACAAAAAAAAGGCGGACAGTGAGTTCGGCGGTGCTTCTTCGGCACCGTCGGCTCAACCGTCTATGCCCACACCTACCCCGACACCTGCTCCTGCGCCCACACCTGTTTCACCGCAGAGCAGACCGATGACACAGCCGGCGCAAAACACGGCTTCTTCCACCGAAAAACCACAACAGGTTTTGCCTGTCGTGCCGGAAGCATCACAGGAAAAAGCACTCAACTTCGAACAACAGAGCAGTTTTAAGAAACCTGCATACAGCCATACCACCTACCCAAACTCGGGTGGCGGTGGCAAGCAGAAAAAGTTTCCGCTGAAATATATTATTATTGCGGCGGTGGCGGTTGTGGCTGTCATCATTCTTGTCCTGCTACTGGGCGGCGGTACCGCCGTGCCCAGTATGGTCGGCTGGACCGACACCGATGCAGAGCTCTGGGGCAGAGAAAACGAAATTACTATCCGTATCACGGAGGAATATTTCGACAACATTCCGGCAGGGGAAGTGGTGGAGCAGACGCCGCCCGAGGGTCAGGAGCTATCAAGCGGCGATTTTATTGAGCTAATCATCTCACTCGGTCCCGATCCGGAAGTGGAGGTCATGATCCCCGACATCATGAACATGACGATGGACGAGGTGGAGGACTGGGCTGAGCAGAACTATATGACCGCCGTGCGTATTGTCACAGAGGACAGCGAGACGGTCGAAATTGGCAAAGTCATTGAGTTCAGCGTGAACGACAACACCGTCCTTGGCGACACCATCAAGCGAAACACTCCGTTCTATGTCGTGTTTTCCCGCGGTGCCGGCGAGGGTGAGGCTGTAAAGGTTCCGAACTTCCTCACCATGTCACTCACCGAGGCAGAGAAGTTTGCCTCCGACAACGAAATTATACTCGTGGTGAAAGAGATCTTCCATGATACCATTACAAAAGGTCAGATTATCAGCCAAAGTGTCAAGGCAGAAGAATCGGTTTATGAGGGCGACACCATCGAGCTGGAGGTTTCCAGCGGAAAAGAGATTATTGTCCCAAACTTCTTCCTCTATGACGAGGACAGGGGTGCAGCCGAGGCTCTGAAGCTTGGTATCACACTACACACCGACTCACGATACGGCTCTACCGCCGAAGGCAAACTGCTTTCTCAGTCGATCGCAGCCGGAACGCTCTATGAGACCGGCGATGTAGTTGAGCTGGTATATTCACTCGGCAACAGCATCGTGATTCCGTCCTTTGTCGGAAAGAACGAGTCGGAAATCCGTACTTGGATTGATCCATACAATGAGAAAGGCGCTTCCCTCTCGGTCAGAACCACCTACACCTCGTCCGACAAAGCACCCGGAACGGTTCTGTCACAGGATAAAATCGACTATACCATCGGTTACACCGACTATTTCAGCATCGTGGTCTCAAAAGGTCCTGTCATCTATGCACCAAGCTTTGTAGCTCCGATCGGTTCTTCTTATGCCGACATCATCACCCGTGAAAAGGCAATCGCTCTTTGTAACACCGCCGGAATCGTCCCTGTATTTGTGGAAGAGTATAGTGCCGGACGACAAGCAGGTGAGGTCTGGTATCAAAGCGTAGCCGCCGGAAGTGAAATTCAGCAGGGTGCAAGTATCACTCTGAAATACAACCCAATGGTCAACCTGACGGTGCCGGATTTTCTGACCGATACGACCCTAAACACTCGCACACTGATTGAGGGTTCTAACTGGGTCAGTACCATGAGCGTCATATTTGTCGAGCAGATAGACGCCGCGACACCCGGAACGGTACTTGCCCAATCACTGCCGGCAGGCAGTTCCGTCGCACCTGGAACCGAGATCACCATTACGGTGGCGATAGCGGCGCCTGCATCACCTTAATTTTCTTCTTTGTATACTCTCAAAACTGGTTGTCACCGTGAACTATCTCATGGTGCAACCAGTTTTATTGTTGAACAACTTAGAGTGATTGTGACATTGTACATTGCATTTTTCTTATAGGAAAGGTATAATGACTATATCGATTATCATATTAACCCTCGAACATATTGCAACATTGTCTTTTCTAACGGAGGTATACTATGAAGCATCTAGGAACGAAGGAGATACATACCGATAGGCTTTTACTAAGAAAGTTTGTTGAAAACGATGCTGAAGCCGCCTTTAATAATTGGTGTTCCGATGACAAGGTGACCAAATATCTCATGTGGCCGACTCATACCGAGATTAGTACCACTGTGGCTATTTTGGGCGATTGGATAAAATCTTATAAAAAAGATAACTTCTACCAATGGGCAATTGTTCTAAAAGAAATCAATGAGCCGATAGGCAGCATCTCTATTGTGGAGATAAACGAAAAGGCAAATTCTGTCGATATAGGGTACTGTATCGGCCATAGGTGGTGGAATATGGGCGTAGTCACCGAGGCATTTTCGGCGATAATTCCTTTCCTGTTCAATGAGATGCAGGTAAATAGAGTCGCTGCACGGCACGACCCTAACAACCCGAGTTCCGGAAAAGTCATGTTAAAATGTGGTTTAAAATATGAAGGGACACTCCGGCAATCTGATTATAACAACCAAGGAATTGTAGATTCCGCATATTACGGCCTTTTGCTGAGCGAGTACACCTCACGTTAAACATATAGTCATTCAACTTGAATAACTATACTCAAATCTATCTATAAAAATAACGGCTGTGACGAAACATGAAATCGTCACAGCCGTTGCTGTTATATTGATGATTTACTTAGAAAACTTTTTCATAACCAGACCTGCAACGACGCCACCAATCAATGGAGCTACGATAAACACCCAGACCTGCGTGAGCGATTCCGCGCCATAGAAGATTGCACTAGCAAGGCTACGCGCCGGATTGAGACCGCCACCATCCACCGGAAGTAACAACAGATAAAGGAAAAAGAAGGTAATTCCTTCGATTGCCGCCGAAAGAAGTTGTGAGTCTTTGCGTTTTTGTGAGGTCAACACTAAAAATACAAAAAAGCCGGTGAGGACTACCTCGATAATTATAGTCGGAATGAGCAACATTCCAATCTGTGAATTCAGGTCAAAACCGTTTTGTGCAAGGCCTGTATATTCAACACCGCCCAGTGTGGTCTCGTTCACAAGCAGTGTCACCGCTAAAACCGCCAAAACAGCTCCAAGCAACTGTCCTACCACCGCTTTGAAAAAATTGTTTCCGCTCATTCGTCCACTGACCAGCTGCCCGAGAGAAACTGCAGGGTTTGAAGAAACAAGATAGGAGCTTCCGACAAATATCTTCGACACAAAAAGTGCTCCGCCAAAACCGAGAGCTATTCCGAGCATGCCGACCTCAATGCCGGAAAATGAATAGATCCCTACTGCCATAAATAAAAAGATGAAGGTGGCTGCAAATTCTTTCAAAAGTAATTTCATGGACGCTTCTCCTTTCGATAGATATCGATTAGTGTCTCGGATTTGCCTTTACAGTGACAATTGCCTTAATTATCGCGGCCGAAATGTTTCCATGTTCCTGCTTTGTGATTGGCGGAAGTTCATCTCCTGCCGACAGCACAATATATCTTGGTGATAACAAGTTCAAGGCTATTGCAGTAATATCCATTCGACAACGATCGCAGTTGCAGGCGGAAAATTTAGCTATTGCAACATCAAGTTTTTCACTCACCAGCATCTCGTAGAGGTTTATAAACCTTGCCTCTGACTCGATGGTGTTTATTGCGATATGTGATTGGGGTATCGACGATGTCGACACGATGACATCGTCGTCATAATAAAAGCTACCGCCTTCCTGAGCCTCCAGTGCCTGGGTAGGCATCAGCTTGCGATACATATCCTCTTTATATACTTCTTTCTTTCCGGACAAGTTTTTCTACACTCCTTATTCGCCATTTTAGGCGGTTATACTAACTCAAAGCCCTCCAAGAGCTCATTTACAAAAGCACGATAATCCTGTGCCGCATGGCACTTCGGTGCATATTTCAAGATGTTTTTTTGCAGTGCCTGCGCTTCTCGCATCGCCACACTGTCACGAATTCTTGTGTTGAACAATTTGAGATCCAAGTCTTTTGTGATCAGCTCTGCCGTTCCGAGTATTTCTCGAGTAAATACACTTCGCAGATTAAATCTTGTCAGCAATATACCTTCAATCTTCACACGCGCATTACAGTATTTTTTCACCTTCTCGACACTCTCGTATATCTGCGCGAGTCCTTGCAGACTGAATATGTCCGCCATCATCGGCACGATAATAGCGTTCGAGGCAGTAAAAGCGTTGACTGTCAAGAGCGACAATGCCGGGGGGGTATCGATCAGTATGAAATCATATTTAACAGGCAATGACTTGATCGCCTCACGCAGAAGATATTCTCTACCTGCCGAGACATATTCAAGCTCAATACCGGATAATGCAATCGAACTGGAAATGACATCGACTGTATCGGTGCGCTGAATTGCGTGGCGCATCCGAACATCACCCTTGAGCACCTCGTATATAGTGGCACAGTTCTCGTTGCTCGCACCGAGACAAAACGCAAGATTTCCCTGCGGATCCATGTCGATAGCAAGCACACTGTACCCCAATTTCTTCAGTATAATACCGACCGTTGCAGTAGTTGTTGTCTTTGCGACGCCACCTTTTTGATTGGAAAAAGTCAATATTCTACCCAAAACATTCTCCTTGACACTTCTAACCGTTCGATAATCTACATTACTTCACAATAAGTCCACGCTAACCTTGATATCTATTCCTCTAGAGAGTCGTCAATATCACTTTTAGTATAACACATATATCGACGTTGTTCAACCGCAAAGGACATTTTTTTCTGTGACAATATGTAAAATTTATGCCCAATCTCACTTCAATGTTTGACTATATCGCAAAAACTCTTCCCCTTCTCTTCTCAATTACACCGACAGTGGGTAGTCATCATTATAAATTCATAAAAAGTTTTATTGATAAATCTCTTGACAAACAGGTATCCGTATAATATAATTTATTTAAGTTAGCATTAACTAACTCAACGTTTCGGTGCGCCATTGCGCCGAAAAAAAATAACACGCAGTTAGTATCAACTAACATGTTTGTTGTCAAAACAAATCGGAACAGAAAGGAATGACAGGCGATGAGTATAGCTATTATAGGTGGAAACGAGCGCATGGAGCGCCGATATAAAGAATTGTGCGAAGGATACGACTGTAAGGCAAAAGTGTTCACCACTCCTCACGGAATCAAAAACAAAATCGGAAGTCCCGATATGATTATTCTTTTCACCAATACCGTTTCACACAAGATGATTCACATGGCGCTCTCTTCGGTCTCGGACAAGGCGGTTATAGTCCGTTCTCACTCCAGCTCCATGGCATCGCTCAAAGAAATATTGAGCACACACGTTTCATAAGAGGAAAACTATGTCAGCAGAACTGATTGTCCGGCACTGCGCCCCGACCCTCGCCGGTCTGAAGCTCGGAAATTTGTTCAGCTATCGGTTTGATAACCTGCAACAGCTGAACGAAACATTGTTGTTTTTCAATAATCTGTTAAACGAAAAAGGTGTATATTTCGCACTTCTTCGTTCCGAAGACGGCTTTGCTCTCATCTATGTATACCGCAGACGGCGGGTAGAGGCAATGTTGGAACAGGAAGAAATTCGCATTTTTTTGTCACTTTGGGGTTATGAAAATTTTTCGGTGGATGAATGTCTCTCTTTGCTCGGTGAACATCTAAAAAAGAAGGATTTCCCACATGAGATCGGTGTTTTTCTAAGCTACCCCCTGTCCGACATTCTTGCATTCATCGAGAACAAAGGGCGCAACTATAAAGAGGTTGGCTGTTGGAAAGTCTACAGCGACGTCGAAAAGGCTCGTGAGACCTTTGCACGATATAAAAAATGCACTAAAGTCTATCGTCAAAAATTGTCGCAAGCATTCGATATTACCCGACTTACAGTTGTCGGATAATTCTATAAATTAAACAAAAAGGAGAAATTGTTATTATGAGTAAAGTTGCAGTTGTCTATTGGAGTGGTACAGGAAACACCGAAATCATGGCAAACAAAGTTGTCGAAGGTGCTAAAGCCAAAGGCGCCGAGGTAGATCTTTTTACCGCATCGGAGTTTTCTAAAAACAAACTTTCTGAATACTCCGCAGTAGCACTCGGTTGTTCCTCAATGGGTGCCGAGGTTTTGGA
Source organism: uncultured Oscillospiraceae bacterium (assembly GCA_964370605.1). Taxonomy (GTDB): domain Bacteria; phylum Bacillota; class Clostridia; order Oscillospirales; family Ruminococcaceae; genus CAYJBH01. Next base: position 26,622 of record CAYJJX010000006.1, read on the forward strand.
AGAAGCTGAGTTCCAACCAATGTGGGACGATATCAAAGATAGTCTTTCAGACAAAAAGGTGGTTCTCTTTGGGGCTTACGGCTGGGGAGACGGCGAATGGATGAGAAATTGGGAAGAAGAGGCAACCTGTACTATCATCGAAACATACATTTGCAACGAGACACCGGACGCAGACGCCGAAGCAGCTTGTGTAGCGTTGGGCGAAAAACTGGTATAGTCCGGTTAGATTTTATATTTACTTGTGAAGGAGCCTATTGCTTGGCTCCTTCCTATTGTTGAGTCAAACCGAAAAAATCTGCTATAAATCACGGAGTAACGACAATGAACCGAAACACCGGACAACTGATATTCAACATAAAAAGGATTTTGCTTGAATCGAACATAACCGAAATAGAGCTTTCTAAGAAACTCTTTATCTCACAGACACATCTGCGTGCCGTATTTCGAAGACATATAGGCGTACCTCCTAAAAAATACATGAAACAGGTGCGTCTGCACAAAGGACAAACCTTACTGCGTATGTCGAACAAAAAGGTGGGCGAAATCGCACGAGAGCTCGGCTATGTCAACGTAAGCAAATTTTCAGAAGATTTCAAAAAGAAATATAATATGACCCCTTCAGAATATCGAAATCGCCATAAACTTTAGCTGTTTTCGTTAGACTGTGATCAAGAAGGAAGTGTGAAAAGAACAAATTGTGTCGTTTTAGGGTAGAGAATGTAGCCCTGGAAATGCTACAATTGACATGCAAAGCCATGAAAGGAAACGATATGATTAATCGAGTAAGTAAAGAGACCGGCATCATTTTTGCCATTGGCGCCGTAGCAGGAGCCGCACTTTTGACATTCCTCAAAACAAAGTCGGCACGTGATCTTGCCGTAAAAGGACTTGCAAAAGGCATGATGGTCAAAGATTGCGTGATTGAAGAAGTTGCCAATATTCGTGAAGAAGCTGATGACATCTGCAACGAGGCAAAATCCGTTGCAAAGGCAGATTGTGACACGACGGTCGTGAATTAGTCTGCACCGCTTTTCGTACCGATAATAAGGCAGCAGATGAAATATACTATAATATGCGACAGACCGAACCGACTTAGAGTCAGATTCGGAAAATATATTTTAAGCAAGGAGCAGTGTTACGGAATAACCGATCTGCTCCTTGCTTTTGATGGGGTGAAATCGGCGATAGCAACATATCATAACGGCTCGGTTCTCATAGAATACGACCTCCCCGCAACGAGGGAAGGCATTCTTCAACAGCTGTCAATCATGACTCTTGTTGAAATACCGGAACCACAGCCTAACAATGAACAGAGTACCGCCCTCATCGATATGCGCTACAAAAAAAAGTTGGCACTGCATTGCGCGGGTCATCTGTTACGATATCTTTTTTTGCCTATCGCCTTGCACCGCATATATGTATGGTATCGCGCCATAAAATTTTTACGACTGGGGCTTAATGCACTGCTAGAAAAACGATTGAATGTCGAGGTCTTGGATGCAACCGCAATCCTCACATCAATATGCTGCAAAAACTACAGCACCGCCTCCTCCACCATGTTCCTACTCAAGTTGTCCGATATTCTGCTGCAATATTCAAACATGCGTGCAAAACAAGCTCTGGCACAAAGTCTTTCTATCGGTGTGGAAAAAGTCTGGTTGGTCGGCAATAATGGTGAGATCTCTATCTCAATATCACAACTGAAAACCTCCGATATAATTCGAATACGAAAGGGAGCCCTGATACCGGTCGACGGATCGATCGTTTGTGGTGATGCACTCGTAAACGAGGCTACTATGACAGGGGAACCGCTTGCCGTGCACAAAACAATCGGCGCGACGGTATTTGCCGGCACGGTGCTCGAGGATGGCGAAATCGATGTCGAGGTAGTGAGCCTGAACAACGAATCACGTATCGCAAAAATAATCAGTCTGATTGACAGCGGTGAACGCGAAAAAGCGAATGTGCAGGGCAAGGCCGAGCGGCTTGCCGACGACATTGTGCCGCTCAGCTTCGGTCTGTTTTTGGTCACATTGATAACAACGAGAAACATCTCGAGGGCACTTTCGGTGTTGATGGTTGATTTTTCTTGTGCAATAAAGCTCACAACCCCGATAACCATTATTTCGGCTCTGAAAGAGGGCGTGAACAACGGGGTTCTTGTCAAGGGCGGAAAGTTCCTTGAAAAGCTCGCTAAGGTCGATACGATAGTATTCGATAAGACCGGAACACTTACAAACGCAGTGCCCAAAGTTTCAAAAATAATCCCCATCAAGTCGGGTTACTCTGCCGAGACTATCCTGCGTATCGCCGCCTGTCTCGAAGAGCATTTTCCACACAGCGTCGCCGCCTCTATTGTTGCCGAAGCAAAGCGCAAAGGGCTTCACCATCCGGAGGATCACGGAAAGGTAGAATATATCGTCGCACACGGTCTTGTCAGTAGTTATAACGGTTGTCGTGCCATCATCGGCAGTAAACATTTTGTGTTTGATGACGAAAAAATACCGTTTTCATACAGTGAACAGCAACAACTATCAGAAGAAATCGGCTCCGATAGTTCGGTGTATCTTGCCATTGACGGCGAACTTGTTGGAATAATCTGTGTCAACGATCCACCAAGAGAAGACGCAAGACAAACGATAGATCTGCTACATAGCGAGGGAATCGATCAAATTCTCATGATTACCGGCGACAGCGAAGGCAGTGCAAAACACACCTGTGAACTACTCGGCATCGATAGCTACTACGCCCATGTCCTGCCGGACAAAAAAGCTAAGATAATCGAAGGGCTGAAAGCACAGGGCAGAACTGTACTAATGGTCGGGGACGGTATCAACGACACTCCGGCGCTCAGCTGTGCAGATGTATCGCTGACACTCAACGGATCGTCCGACATCGCACGAGAGGTAGCAGATATTGCCATCATGTCGGAAGACCTCACAAGAATAATGACGGTGAGACGACTTGCACACAATACCATTAACAAGATTTATCGACAGTATAGTTTTATCGTTTCGTTCAACGCGGTGTTGATCGGTCTCGGTATTTTCGGAGCCATAACCGCCAACCGCTCTGCATGGCTTCATAACGCATCGACTATCGCCCTCACCGGACTTTCCACAAGACCGGTGCTCAAGAAAAAAGATAAGGTATTCGAAGAGGAGCCTGCAGAGTAAACGGCTAACTTTCAGAATTTTAACGGCACTAAAAAGTGAAGAATCATCAGGAAAGGAAATCATAATGAAACAACATAAGGTATGGGGGTATCTGGCACTTTTTTGTATGGTTATGTGTATATTTACCGGAATAAACCATAAATAAAACTTAGTTCCATGGCAATGATTTGTAACGGTTGGCTTAGTCCGTTCCAAAAACAGTCAAAAAAATCTAACTATCTGAAAGCGGCGTTATGTCGCTTTTTTTATTGACAAAAAAACGAGTTTGTGATAATATGATTATACCCCTAAGGGGTATACGGTATAGAACGCAATGGAGTAATTGTTATGAAACAGTGTATGGACGTCGAGGCGGTTCAAAAGCGTTTAAAGAAAATTGAAGGTCAGGTTCGAGGCATTCAGAAAATGGTCGATGCCGACAAACCGTGTGAAGACATCTTGATGCAGATAGGGGCGATAAAATCCGCACTGCACAAGACAGGACAGGTTATCCTTGAGGGGCATATGCACCACTGTGTCTTAGACGCGATCAAGGACGGCGAAGAGGAGGAGACCATCCGCAAACTTGTTTCGGCCTTGAATCAGTTTTCCAAGACAATATAAAAAGCAAGTTTGAAAACAAATTTTCAGCCAACTTCAGTTGGAATGTGGCTTTGTTCCTTTTCAGTGATATTCACTGAAATTTTGCCACTAAACGGCGAAAACGGAAAAAGCATCAAGAAAGGAATGATTAAATTATGATCGCAAAAATAGATAAATTTTTGAACTCGATTCCCATGCTTATTGTGTCGGGAGTATGTCTTGTTGTAAGTTTTCTCGGAGAGTACATCGTCCCGCTTTTGAGCGATGGCCAGAGCAACGAAATCATGGTCAACTTTGCATGGGTATCGATTCTGATCTCGGGACTGCCTCTTGCCTATCTTGCTCTTTCAAGGGTGTTCAAACAACGTCTTATCAGCTCGGCGCTACTGATTACGATTGCAATGGTTGCTGCAATATATATCGGCGACATCTTCGCCGCCGGCGAGGTCGCATTCATCATGGCGATCGGCGCATGGTTGGAAGACCGTACGGTCGAGAAGGCTAAAAAAGGAATCGAGAAACTGCTGAACATTGTACCGACCACCGGACGAGTTATTGTACGCGACCAAGACGGAAGAGAGTCAGAGCGACTTTGTGATGCAAAGGATATCGCGGTAGGCGACATAATCAGAGTATTGCCGGGCGAGAGTTTTGCATCGGACGGCGTCGTTGTGGCAGGCAGTACCACCGTCGATCAAAGTGTCATGACCGGCGAGTCGCTCCCCGCCGACAAGACTGAGGGGGACAACGTTTTTGCCGGAACCATCAACTGCCACGGTTCGGTCGATATCTCGGTTTCAAAACCGTTTGCCCAATCGTCACTGCAAAAGATGATCAGACTGGTAGAAGAAGCGGAGCATAACAAGGCGCCTATGCAAAAAGTGGTAGATAAATGGGCATCTTACCTTGTTCCTATAGCCTGTCTTATTGCAATTGCAACCTATATTATACTCGCATTTCCACTCAACCAACCGGAAGATGCATTGACTCGTGCAGTTACGGTTCTCGTAGTATTTTGTCCCTGCGCGCTTGCGCTTGCGACACCTACCTCCATCATGGCCGCCATCGGTCAGGCCACCAAAAACGGAATATTGATAAAGTCGGGCGAGGCATTAGAGCAGATGGGCGAGGTTGACACCATCGCTTTCGACAAGACCGGAACCATCACAAACGGCAAACTAACTGTCAGTGACGTCATAACATTTGGCGTATCGGATCAAGAATTGTTGTCGCTTGCCGGTGCAGTGGAAAGTCGTTCTGAACATCCTATCGGCACTGCAATCGTCACCCATCTAAACGAACAAAAGCTCACTGCAAAAGAACTAAAATATTTTGGAATGTCGGTTGGTAAAGGCGTGTTTGCAACGATAGAGGGAGAAATGATCTATTGTGGCAATGAGAAACTGATTGAGGACAACGCAAAACTTGTCATAAATACTGAGGTTGAGTCGGCAATCCGACTTCTTCGCGAACAGGCAAAAGCAGTCGTCATCGTCGCCGACAGCAAGAGACTGCTCGGCATAATCGGACTGAGCGACACGATCAAAGAAGGTGCTCGGGAATCTATCGCCGCACTTGAACAGGTTGGAATCGAAAAAACGATCCTCTTGACAGGAGACAACGAGCGAAGTGCAAACTTCATCGCAAAAAGTGTAGGAATCAGCAACGTAATGTCTTCACTTCTTCCGGAAGACAAGGTAAGCGCGATCAAAGAACTCGCAAGTGGTCAGAGCAAAATATGTATGATCGGAGATGGGGTCAACGATGCACCGGCATTAAAGACCGCCTCGGTAGGAATTGCGATGGGCACGATGGGAAGCGATATCGCCATCGACGCCGCCGACATTGCCATCTTGGGAGACGATATTTCTAAAGTGCCATACATCAAGAAACTCTCGCGCGCTACACTCAGTCTGATCAAACTAAACATTACACTCTCTATGGCAATCAACTTTGTCGCTATCATTCTTTCTGTCGCAGGACTTCTCAATCCCGCGACCGGCGCACTTGTTCACAACGCAGGTTCGGTGCTGGTCGTTCTCAATGCCGCAAGACTTTACGACAAAAAAATATAATTAGCATTATATCCGTGTTGATATCGGCATCTCCCGCCGACTATGTGGTCGAGAGATGCCGGAGTGTCGAAAAAGTCAAACTCCGGCGAGAAGGAATGCATCCCCTCCCCCACAAATGTCTTTGTGAAGCCGTTTGCAAAAGGTCAAATCCGCTGCAACTGTCACAGTATTCGACGTTTCGAGAGGGTTTGTAAGTTTTTTAACAAATTGTATCTCCCGCCACCCTTTGGTCGGGAGATATTTTTTATGCGAAATTATTCGAACGGCTTTATGGTCATTTGATTTGACAAATGTGACTTCTTCCATTAAAATATTAACTATACTGACACAAGAAAGGTGCACTTTGTTTTATGGACGGTGAATTTCTTTTTACCGTAGTAATAGCCGCCACAAACGCCGAAACCGATATCGGCGACACGATGGAGTCAATAATATCTCAGACACTGCCATTCGAAAACTTTATCGAAATTATTGTGGTGAACAACGGTTCCGCCGATGCTACCGGCACGGTGGCGCGTAGCTATGCCCAGCTTTTTCCGAATAACATCAAGGTGTATGACAAGGTCGCCGGCAGTGCCGCAGCGGCTCGAAACGTCGGACTGCGTATGGCAAAGGGCAATTATATTAACTTTTGCGAACAAAACGGCCGCTTTGATGCCGAGGTGTTTGCGGCAGTTGCAGTGTTTTTTGAGAGCAATAACGATGAAATTTTTATCACCGCCATCAAGAACCATAGGCTGAATCGTGGAGATAGCTTTTTCGATTTTTTCAAACGCACACGGATAATACACCTTGATAACACCCCGAGTTATGTTCAGACTGACCTTGCCACCTGTTTTATAGCACGAAGCCACTGCGCCTTGCTGTCATTCAATGAACAACTGCACCGCTTTGATGAGATTGAATTTATATATCGCATCCTCTCAAGGCGCTCCTCGGTCGGCGTAGTAGAAAAGGTCGGTTACTATTCTCCTGAGGCTCCGGACGATAAAATATTGACTGCAAAACTTTTGCTAAATGAATTTTTGCCACAGCTTATTGCCTATTTTCGAGATCGGTATGACCCGCCGTTGCCATCATATTTTCTATATCTTGTCATGCGTCTTTTTTGCAATGTCTTTGCGGAACATGTTCGAGACTTCTCGCTTTCCACACAGGAAAAACGTGATCTTTTGCCGAGGATAAAACCAATTCTTTCTCTTTTGAGCGAAAAGATGCTACGCGGTGATCTTTTTATCGGCGAAAATGCGCTTGCGTTTTGCCTGTCTATGAAACCCAATTCACAAGAGTTTTTAAAGAAAAACTATCCCGAATTTGACTGTTGCTACAGTGTGACCGCCGTTATTCCGGACGATGCAAGCGCAGTGTTGACCGATTCGCTCCGGAAATGCAGCTGCGAGCGACTGGAAATACTTCGCGCCTCGGCGGATAATGCCCTACTACGCGCCACCGGCGACTATATTATGTTTTTCGAGAGTGAGGATCGCATAGAAGAGGATATCTTCCGTGTGCTTCTTCGACGTTTGGTGCTCACCCGTGCCTCGGTAGCGTGCTGTGGGTATTACAATGCAAAAGGTGCCGTGTTCACCCCTGCCGGACTATCGGGACTGTTACCACCTTCGATCGCAGCCTCTGCCCCACTATGCCTTTCGTCTTTTATGTTTAAGACCGACTTTCTGCGCAGTCGTGTATCGGGAGAGCGTATCAGTGCATCTAACCCATACTTCTATATTGAGGCACTGCGCAAAACAGAGCTAAAAACGGTTAACCGCCCGCTTCTTCACACCAAATTCGCAGAACAACGCACTTTTGAAGAACTATATGGAACCGAGGAGCAGACGCTCAAGAATCCACTGGTACAATATCGCAACACCTGCCGCAAATACAATCCGTTTGGGAAGTTCACATGAGTCAATCACAAAAACCTAAGTTGAATGAGCGTCTCGCCGCCATTCGCCGCCGTCGACGACTCGTCTCGTTGCGTCGGCTTGTTTTCATTATTGCGGCAATTATATTTGTCATTCTTCTTTTCACCGGTTTTTTTGCTCCGCTTTTCAACTCTGCCGCCGGAGCGGTCGATTCCATCCGACTCGTCATCGATCGGGGCGACGGATTTCCGGAACAGCTGCTTCTGCCCGGTGTTTCGGGAGCAAGCCCGCTTGGACAGGGTGCGGTGGTGTCGGGAGAAAACGATCTCGTGTTTATCTCGCCCTCCGCAAAACAGATAAGGCGACTTGGACACAGCTACGATAACCCACTGCTTGAAAGCGCTGACGACCGTGTGCTGATCTATACACGAGGCGCCCAAGACCTTCGAATCGAAGGATTTTATGAGACAATTCTTGTCGACAACATCGGACTCGATATTTTTCTAGCAGACATAGCAAACAACGGCGTATATGCACTCGCTACTGCCGACCCGCAGTATCGGAGTTCGGTAAACATCTATTCTACGGTCGGTACCGAAATATTCAACTACAAGCTCGCAGACGAAATGCCGATCGTGATGACCTTTTCCGATAATTCAAGATATATATGTTTTGCTACCATTTATTCAAAAGACGGTGTGTTGCTGAGTAACATCTACACATTCTCGGTTCAAAGTCGCGAACTTATCAGCGTAATAGAAGGAATCGAAGGGGTCTGTTTGGACCTTGCATTCCAAGGCTCAAACAAACTTCTCGCAGTCTACGAAGACAAAGCACAGTTGTTTGACCTGAACGAATCACAAAGCGTAGCACTCTATGATTTTGACGATCGCCAACTGCTGGATATGTCGATAGCACAGGACGGCGAGGGACTGACGCTTTTGCTGGGAGAATTGCAGCTTCCTTCCTCCGTTACATTGATGAGCTTTGATGATTCTCTTGAAATGAAGGGTCAAACAATTATTCCTTTTACTGTTGACAACATATTTCATTCCGAGTACAATATATTTGTATCGTCCGGCAGCACGCTTTACAGCTATGATCTGGCACTTCAGCTCGCTCCGGAACTGACCGCGTTCGATGAAGATATTATATCGCTCCTGCCCAACGGCCTTTGTGTTGGCAGCGAGTATATATATGAGTATTAAGTTATATTTAGGGGGAGATAATAATCACATGGATCTTTTTGCAATTTTGATCGATATTGTCATGCTGGCAATACTCATCACAACTATCGTAAGATTCTATAAGAAGGGATTTTTCGTTTCGCTGTTTTCGGTTGGCGGCTCGATCGTGGCTGTGGTTTTGGCATTGATATTTTCAAATCCTCTCGCCGTTTTTGTCTTTGATAACTTTATGCGTGGCGGAATTACCGCACGTGTTGACTCGTCACTCAGCGACGCACTGCCACAACAGTCGGTGTCGGTTTTGGTGGAGGGTTTTACCGAGTCCATGCCTCAAAGCCTGACCGAAAATTTGGAAGGCTTTAATGTTCCGCAGGTACTAGAAGATCTTTTTACCAGCGGTATCGAACTCAACAGTCAGAGTATTGTTGATACCGCAGTCGCTCCGGTCATGATTTCGGTCACCTCTGCTGTCGTATTTTTCTTTTTGGTCTTCGCTATCAAGATGTGTTTCATTTTGATAGAGCGTCTTTTCTACGCAGTGGACAAAATTCCGATCGCAAGCCAGCTCAACAGTATCCTCGGCGGAGCAATCGGTCTTGTTCCGGGTGTTATCAACATTATTCTCGTCTTCTCGGCATTTACACTCGTCGCCATGTTCACCTCAAATCAAATTCCGGTCATCAATTCCGACACTCTTTATGCCACCGTTACCGGAAACATATTCGATATCGTTCTGAAAAGCGTATCGGGATATTTCTCCCCGTGAGCAACTGTTTGATTGTGACCGATTAATTCGACGCAATTTTCACATATAAACCATATAAATTTACTATAATTGTGATACAGAGGGCTATGCAAAACGCTACCTTTGTATCACGTTTTCACCACCTTTCAGGAGCAAATTATTTTATGTTATGTTCACGTTGCAACAAGCGACCTGCAATTATATTCGTTCAGCCCGTCACCGAAGAGGCAAACGGTGTCGGCTATTGCCTTACCTGCGCCAAAGAGCTCGGCATAAAGCCGCTCGACGACATTCTTAAAAAATTCAATCTCTCCGACCGCGACATCTCCGACATGGAAGACAAGGTTATGGGAATGATGGAGAACGTTGACTTTTCACAGATTGCACAGATGGGTATGCCGATGCAGGGCGACGACTCCGACCTGTCGCCGGTCGAAGATCCGAGGGAAAACGATCCTCCCTACACCGCCTTCGGCTTTGTTCCGTCCGACAAAAAGCAGGATAAACAGGACGGCAAAAAACCAAAAGATAAAAAACGTCGTTTCCTTGACCTTTACTGCACCAATATGACACAAAAGGCGCGCAGTGGCGAGCTAGATAACCTTATCGGTCGTGAGCGGGAGATAGAGCGGTGTATTCAGATCCTCTGTCGTCGACAAAAAAACAACCCCTGTCTTATCGGTGAGCCGGGTGTCGGCAAGACCGCCATTGCAGAGGGCATTGCCTTGCGTATTGCCGCAAACACCGTGCCGGCACGACTTGCAACCAAAGAGATATTCCTTTTGGATCTTGCGGCGCTTGTTGCCGGAACACAGTTCCGTGGCCAGTTTGAACAGCGCATCAAAGGACTTGTCTCGGAGGTCAAGGCGGCAAAAAATATTATTCTTTTCATCGATGAAATTCACTCACTCACCGGAACGGGTGATGCCGAGGGTAGCATGAATGCCGCAAACACCCTGAAACCTGCACTGTCACGCGGAGAAATTCAGGTTATCGGCGCCACCACCTTCAAGGAATTCCGTAAGTTTATTGAGAAAGACGGCGCTTTGGAGCGACGTTTTCAACAAGTCACGGTAGAAGAGCCTACCATCGAACAAGCGATCGAGGTTATCTCGGGCGTGAGAGGATACTATGAACAGCATCATGGAGTAGTGGTAAGTGACGCCATCGTCAGAATGTCGGTAATGCTTTCAGAGCGGTATATCACCGAACGATTTTTGCCGGACAAGGCAATCGACCTGCTCGACGAGGCGGCTACCTGTTGCCATCTTCGCCACCCAAACATCAGTGAAGTGCAGCTTGCAAAAACAAAGATAAAGGAACTGTTGGAACAGGAGACCGAGCTGGAACAAGAGTCGGAAAAAGGTGAAAAGGACTATGAGAAAATAGCAGAGCTTCGCAGTGACATCTTGCGTTTGCAAGGTCGTGTGAACGAACTGCAACCCACCATTGAAAATATTGAAGTACAGCCGTCCGACATCGCCCATGTCATTGAACTTTGGACCGGAATCCCTGCCGTCAAGGTGGTGGAGGGCGAGTTTGCAAAACTTGCATCGTTGGAACAAAACCTGAAAAAACACATTATCGGACAGGATGAGGCGGTGAGCCTTGTCTGTTCTGCCATAAAACGCTCTCGTGTCTCCATCAGTGGCCGTCAGCGCCCGGCAAGTTTCATCTTTGTCGGACCAACCGGTGTCGGCAAGACAGAGCTTTGCCGTCAACTCTCGATGCAACTCTTTGACGGAGTGGAACCTTTTATCCGTCTTGATATGTCGGAATACATGGAAAAACATGCAGTCAGCAGAATCATCGGCTCGCCCCCCGGCTATGTCGGATATGATGAGGCTGGACAGTTGACCGAAAAAGTTCGCCGCCGTCCTTACAGCGTGGTGCTTTTTGATGAGATTGAAAAAGCTCACCCCGATCTTTTGAATATACTTCTCCAAATTCTGGACGAAGGACACATCACCGATTCGTCCGGTCGCACCGTCAACTTCGCCAACACGATTTTGATCATGACCTCCAACGCCGGTTCATCCGACAAAAGCGGTGAGGTAGGTTTCAACAAGTCGCAAGGACAAATCTCAAAAAGCAAATCAGAAAAGGCACTGTCGGAGCTTCTGCGTCCCGAATTCTTGGCGCGCGTAGACGAAGTTATCCACTTCTCACCGCTGAGCGACGACTCACTCAAAGAGATCGCACGACTGATGTTCAAAGAATATGAGGATACTCTTGCAGAACGGGGTATAATACTAACATACACCGACGAAGTTCTCGGCTGGCTTGCTGCGAAATGCAATGACGGCAAACACGGTGCACGCGATCTTCGCCGCACCATCCGTCGTAATTTCGAAGATAAGGCGGTTGCCTTAATGATCGAGGGCTTTGCAATGGGTAGTTTTGAACTCTCCATCATAGAAAACGAGCTGACTATCAACACTAAAGTGTCGGTATCCTCGCCGGTGGTATAGTTCTTTAAAGAAAAAAACAAAATAAGCGAATAATATATGATATTGACCCGAGACGGTTCCTTCTATCGCACATTGACTCGACTGGCGATCCCTATCGCCCTGCAAAATCTGCTCACCTTCATGGTGGGCTTTGTCGACAATGTGATGGTCGGCCGCCTCGGCGATACCGCCATATCCGGTGTCTACATGGGCAACAAGGTTATGGTGGTTTTTCAATTGTTTATGTTGGGTATCGAGGGCGCTCTTTTGGTGCTCTCTTCTCAATATTGGGGAAAGAAAGACAGCGCCTCTATCAAAAAATTAGTAGCAATTGCGGCAAGGTTGGGACTCTTGATAGCGATTGCGTTCACCACTTTATCTGTCCTTTTCCCGAATGCTATCATATCGGTATTCACTCCGGAACCGAAGGTAATCGAAGCAGGAGCCGATTACCTTCGGATAGTCGCCTTTTCTTATCTGTTTTATAGCATAACACACATACTGATCAATTCAATGCGAAGTGTCGAGAATGCAAGGATTGGCTTTTTTGTGTCGCTGACAACGCTGTTTGTCGACATCGGACTCAACTATCTCTTTATTTTCGGTGTCGAGGGTTTCATCCCCGCCATGGGCATTGTCGGTGCCGCCATCGCCACGCTCTGCGCTCGAATCCTCGAAGCAATTATTATGCTGCTCTTTGTCCGTTTCAAGGATCAAAAACTGCGACTCAGACTAACCGACCTCAAACTGTTCGACAAGGCGATCACGGGCGATTTTTTGAAATTTGGCCTGCCAATCGTGGGCGGAAATATTGTTTGGGCGATCAACGGCATTGCTAACGGCATGATCCTCGGACGAATTTCTCCTGAAGTCATCACCGCCGCCAGCATGACCGATACCCTCAACAACCTTGCCTATGTCTGGATTTCCGGCCTCGCCGGCGCTGTGGGTATCATCACGGCAAAGACGGTCGGCAGTGGACGTCTCGAAAAGATCAAAGAATATTCAAGGACGGTCCAGATTATATTTTTGGCGCTCGGACTCTTGACCGGACTGGCACTGTTCTTTTTGCGCTTGCCGTTTATCGAGCTGTATGATGCCAGCCCCGAGGCAAAGGAGGTGGCGGCACAGCTAACAGTGGTGCTGTCGGTCACACTGGTCGGAACCTGTTATCAGGCTGCCTGTCTCGCAGGACTTGTGAAGTCGGGCGGCGATGTGTCTTTTGTGTTGAAGAATGATACCATATTTGTCTTTTTGGTGGTCATTCCCTCTGCGCTCGTCGCTTGGCAACTTGGTGCACCTGCTTGGGCGGTATTCGCCGCACTCAAATGTGACCAAATCCTAAAGTGTTTTGTGGCCGTCGTGAAGATCAACAGCTATAACTGGGTGAAGAACCTGACTCGAGAGTCGACAGATGCCGGATAATACGCTCAAATATGAAAAAAAGCTTGATTTTCGGTCATAAATGTGCTATAATTCATACATTGAATAGTTGATGATGAAAGTGAGGACCGATAAGTCCCACTTTTTTGTTTGATAGAAAACTCATCTGAAAGGAATTGCACCGCATGTCAAAGGTAACCGATGCCGTCACCGAGATGGCAACCCCTTTTGCGAAAGAACGTGGACTTTTTGTCTGGAACGTAAGCTTCGACAAAGAGGGCAAAAACCGCTTTTTGCGCGTTTTTATCGATGGTGTCGATCGTCGAGTAGATATAGACGACTGCGAGTTCGTCAGCCGCGCAATCGACCCACTTTTGGACGAGGCGGATATCATATCCGATTTTTATTATCTTGAGGTCTCCTCCGCAGGGCTCGGCCGCCACCTTACTCAGGACAAGCACTTCGAAATGATGGCAGGCAAAGAAGTCACCGTAGCACTCTATGCCGCACGTGACAACCAGAAAGAACATGTCGGCACACTAATAGCAAAACAGGACGGTAATATTATCATCAACAACTCAGAGCGAGTTGAGTTTTCGACGAAAGAAGTTCGGTTTGTAAAACTGAACGACGACCTCGAATTATTTTAATTTATAACACGACAAACATTCTACCCCAAGAAAGGAACGGTTAAAACCATGAGCAGGGAAATCTTTGAAGCTATAAACATGATTGAACGTGAGCGCGGTATCCACAGCGAATATCTTATCGAAAAAATAAGAAATGCTCTGACCATTGCAGTCAGAAAGGATGCCGGGGTTGCGGAAGAAAATATTGAGGTTATCATTGATCCGGACACAGAGGAATTTTCGGTTAACATTCTTAAAGACGTAGTAGAAGAGGTCGCTATCCCGGAGGCTGAGGTCGATATTGAGACCGCACAACAATACAAACTCGGAGCGGTGGTCGGAGATATTCTGAGCGTTCCGTTTGACACCAAAGAGTTCCGCAGAATTGCAGCATCTAACGCTAAACAGGTTTTCCGTCAAGGCATCAAAGAGGTGGAGCGTAGCCAACTGTTCACCGAGATGCAGGCATACCTCAACCAACTGGTCACCGCCGTCGTCACACGTGTCGACCGTCGCAGAGGCACACTCTCACTCGAAATCGCCGGCAACGAGGCTATGCTTCCGAAAAGCGAACAGCTCGAGGGTGAGGAGTTTAATGAAGGCGATCACATCCGTGTATACGTACAGGACGTTGTCGTCACCGAAAAAGGACCGAAAGTTCTGCTCAGTCGTACCGATGCCGGACTTGTCAAGGCATTGTTCTTGACAGAAGTGCCGGAGATCGCTAACGGCACCGTTGAAATCAGAGCCATCAGCCGTGAGGCCGGACAGCGCACCAAGATCGCTGTATTCAGTGACAACCCGAATGTCGATCCTGTCGGCGCATGTATCGGTTCACGTGGTGGACGTGTCACAGGAATCGTAGAAGAGCTATGTGGCGAGAAGATTGACATTGTAAAATACAGTGATGATCCGGAAGAATTTATTGCGGCGGCACTTGCTCCGGCACAGGTTCTCTCGGTAGAAATTTTGGATGAAGAGCGTCGCAGCTGTAGGGTCAGCGTTCCTGCTGATCAGCTGTCACTTGCTATCGGTAACCGCGGACTGAATGCACGCCTCACGGCGCATCTTACCGGTTATTCCATCGACATCAAGTCGGACGTATAAATGTCAAGCAGAGTACCAATCCGACACTGCATGGGTTGTAACGGAGCATTCGAAAAAAAAACACTTTTGAGGATATGCAAGACAAAAGACGGTGAAATTTCATTCGATGCAAGCGGCAAGGCCGAGGGTCGAGGCGCATATATCTGCAAGAGTGCGGAATGTCTCAAGAAGGTGCAAAAATCCCGTCGATTCAACAGGGTCATGCAATGTCGAATTGACGATGAGATATACGAAACACTCGCAAAGGAAGTCGAGAGATAAAGGGAACCACTTTTCATGGACAAACTGATTTCCGCCTTTTCGCTCGCACGCCGAGCAGGCGCAATCGCCCCGGGTTTCGATGCAGCAACTTCGGCAATAAAAGCTCGGAAAGCTTTTGCGGTCTTTGCCTGTCGAGACATATCACAAGGAACACTCGATCGACTAACGCGATTGACAGCGGTCACAGTGTTGGAACAGGACATTGACTACTTCACACCGATTTACAAAAAAGGAGTGGGCATATTCGCCGTCACCGACGAGAATTTCGCCCGTTTGATAACGAAGACTTTAGAGGATATTCAGAGGGAGCATAAGGTATGATAATTAAGCAAAAATTGGCAGATGTTGCAAAGGATTTCGGCTTGCCGCTCAAGACGGTCGGAGCTCTTTTCGACGATCAGGCCGCCAAAAAGCCCGGGTATGAGTTGACCGAGCCGGAGCTTAATCGTCTGTACGATATGTTGACACGGGATAACTCGGTCGAGAATCTTTCGGAGTATTTCTCCGAGGTTCGCAGTGCTACCGCCAATCGACTTGAGGCGGAGCGTGCCGCCGACGTGCGTGCAGGAAAGATCAAATCAAAATCGCCGGAAAAACCGGTTGAAAAAATTGAGAAAGCGCCTATGCCAAAGGTGCAAAAGCCTGTTGCACCACAGGTTGAGAAAAAGGTCGATAGCGCACCTGTCGCCAAGCCAAGTGCGCCGGTTGCAGAAAAGTCTCCTGTCGCACCGCAACCTGTTGAAACGGACAAAAACAAGCAACAGCACCAAAAGAAAAACCATCAAGCAAAGCCGAAGATGGAAAAACTTGTGCCGACCGGACGTGAACCGATTATTGAAGTTATCGGAAAAAGCGCCGCTACCGTCACCATCGACACACGTACCGTCGATGTCAATCTTGAGAAGTTTAATGACCGTTATGACGATATCGCAGGTAAGTCTAACGTTTCTACCAAACGCAAACACGACAACAACAGCCAACAAAACAAGCAGAAGTTTAACAAGAACCGTCACCAGACACGTCAAGGCCCCCATAGCGGCAAAAAGCGTGAGACCGAGGCGGAGCGTTTGCAGCGTCTGCAACTGGAAAAGGCCCGTCGTGCACAGTTGAAGATTTCAATACCGGACGAGATTGCGGTTTCCGATCTTGCCACACGACTTAAGGTTACCGCCAGCGAAGTAATCAAGCGTCTGATGGGACTCGGCGTAATGGCTGCGCTCTCTGATGTTATCGATTACGATACCGCATTAATCGTCGCTGAAGAACTCGGTGCAAAGGTTTCACACGAAGTTACATTGACTATCGAGGACCGTCTGTTCACCGAACAAAACGACTCGGAACTTGATACCGAACCCCGCTGCCCCATCGTGGTGGTCATGGGTCACGTTGACCATGGTAAGACCTCTATTCTTGATGCAATCCGCAAGACTGCTGTCACAGAAGGCGAGGCAGGCGGTATCACCCAGCACATCGGTGCATATCAGGTGGAACATGGTGACAGCAAGATTACCTTCCTCGACACTCCGGGACATGAGGCTTTCACCAGCATGAGGGCGCGTGGTGCCAGTGTCACCGATATCGCTATCCTTGTAGTCGCTGCGGACGACGGAATCATGCCACAGACGGTTGAGGCTATCAACCATGCCAAGGCTGCCGGTGTTTCCATCATTGTTGCAGTCAATAAAATCGATAAACCGGAGGCAAACCCTGCAAGAGTGCGTCAAGAACTCACCGAGCATGAGATTGTGCCGGAAGAATGGGGCGGCGATGTCATCTGTTGTGATGTGTCGGCAAAAACAGGCGAAGGTCTTGACAATCTTCTTGAGACTGTAAGCCTTGTCGCGGACATGAAAGAGCTGAAAGCTAACCCCGCACGCCGTGCTAAAGGTACGGTTGTCGAGGCAAAACTTGATAAAGGACAAGGACCGATTGCTACCATCTTGGTGCAGAACGGTACACTGAACAAAGGTGATATCATTATCGCCGGAACCAGTGTCGGACGTGTCAGAGTCATGGTCGATGCCGATGGCAATCGTCTTGAGACTGCAGGCCCGTCAATGCCGGTAGAGATCACCGGTCTGACCGAAGTCCCCGCCGCAGGCGATATTTTCGAGGCTGTCGAAGACGAGCGTCTTGCCCGTGAACTGGCAGAACAACGAAGCCACAACCAACGTCAAGAGCAATGGAAGAGCATACAGAAGGTCACTCTCGACAATCTGTTCAGCCACATTGCAAGCGGCGACATCAAAGAGCTTTCCATTATCGTCAAGGCGGACGTTCAAGGTAGTGCCGAGGCTATCAGACAGAGTCTCGAGAAACTCAGTAATGAAGAGGTTCGTGTACGTGTCATTCACACCGGTGTCGGTGCTATCAGCAAGAGTGATGTCATGCTTGCAAACGCATCGGGTGGTATCATAATCGGATTCAATGTCCGACCCGACCCCGTCGCCAAGGCAGAAGCGGAGGAAGACGATGTCGAGATCCGCAGCTACCGTGTCATCTACGATGCTATCGAAGATGTTAAAGACGCTATGAAGGGTATGCTTGATCCTAAATTCCGTGAACAAATCCTGGGTCGCATCGAGGTTCGTCAGGTCTATCGCATATCGTCGGCAGGTACCATTGCAGGTTGTTATGTATTGGATGGTAAGGTGCTTCGCAGTGCAAAAATCCGTCTTGTCCGTGACGGTGTAGTCATTTGTGAGGACGAGATCGACTCACTCCGCCGTTTCAAAGAGGATGTGAAGGAAGTCGCAACCGGATACGAATGCGGAATCGGACTGGAGCGTTATAGCGACATCAAAGAAGGTGATATCTTCGAGGCGTTTGTACTAGAGGAGTATCAAGATGAATAAAATTAAACATGGCAGGTTGAACGGCGATATCCATCGCCTTTTAACCGAGCTATGTCGAGAGTTAAAGGATCCTCGAATTAGAGACGGTTTTTTCACCATCACTCGTGTCGAAGTTACCGAAGATCTGGCATTTGCAAAAATTTATGTCAGCATAATGGGTGACGACAGTGACGAGTTATTTAAGGCGCTAAACAGGGCAGCCGGATTTCTTCGTAGTGAATTATCGTCCCGCATGAAGATAAGAAAATCGCCTCAACTTAGATTTATTGTCGATGACGGTGCAGCTTATGCCGAGAAGATCAACAACATTCTCTCTGAAATAAACAGAAAAGAAAAGGAGTCAATTTGAGCGAACGTATTGATGTTTCACCGGCGGCACATGCGCTGTCGGAACAAGACGATATACTGATTATCTGCCATAAAAATCCGGACGGAGATACCCTTGGATCCGGCTTTGCGTTGATGCATGCACTTCACTCTCTTGGCAAAACCGCTGAAGTATTATGTAACGATGTTATACACGAGAGATACAACTACATGCAACCAAAGCTGTTTAGCGGCAGTTTTTCTCCAAAATATATTGTTTCGGTCGATGTTGCCGGACAACAACTACTCGGCGAACTTGCCGCTCCCTATGCAAAACGCATCGACCTTGCCATTGATCATCATCCTTCCAACTCGGGATTTGCACACTATCTATGGCTCATCGAAGATGCCGCTGCAACCTGCGAAATGATATATGCATTGCTTGTCGAGATGGGTGTCGAGATTACTCCACTTATCGCAAACTGCTTATATACAGGAATTTCAACCGATACCGGTTGTTTCAAGTTCGAAAACACCAGCCCAAACACCCATATGGTGGCGGCAAAAATGATGGAGCTCGGTGCCGACTATCGCATGCTCAACCACCTGTTGTTTGAAAGCAAAAGCCGTCGCAGAATCGAGGTTGAAAAACAGGCTCTTGCCTCTCTTCGCTATCATTTCTATGAGCGCGTTGCTTCCATTTCTATTACCCGCGAGCAGATAGAGCGCCTGGAGGTTGATGAAACCGACCTCGAAGGTATAACCGCAATCCCTCGAATGATCGAAGGCGTCGTGGTAGGTATCACCCTTCGTCAACTCAAAGAAGGTGCGTATAAAGTTTCGGTGAGAACAACTTCCGAGGCCGATGCCAGCCTCATCTGTGGTCGTCTCGGTGGCGGTGGACACAAGCGTGCCGCCGGCTGTGAACTGATCGGCAGCTTTGAAAATGTAATGGATGCGGTCCTCAAAGAGGTCGCACGAGAGCTCGGTTATGTCGATCAAGAGCAGGGTTAGAATCTGTGGCAAACGGAATTTTGATCGTAGACAAACCGCAGGATTGGACTTCGTTTGACGTTGTTGCCAAACTGCGTCGTATATATGGCACAAAAAAAATTGGACACACCGGAACACTGGACCCGATGGCAACCGGTGTACTGTGTGTCTTTTTGGGTGGCACAACACGCTTCATCTCTCACCTGCCACATAAAGATAAGCGCTATATCGCCGAAGTTGAATTCGGTATCAAGACGGATACCGCAGACATAACCGGAACCGTCACCGCACGCTGTGACTACTCGCCTACCCCGCAACAGCTTAGTGAAACGCTCCCTCACTTTCTCGGTAAAATATCTCAGATACCTCCTGCATATTCCGCTATAAAGGTAGATGGCCGTCCACTCTATAAATCGGCTCGAAAGGGTATCGACGTTGTAGTTCCACCTCGATCGGTTGACATACACGCCCTAGACCTGATTGAATATTCAAACGGCATTGCTACGCTCGATATACACTGCGGCGAAGGAACTTATATCCGCACGTTGGCCGAGGACATAGCCGAAAAATGCGGTAGCTTGGCTACTCTTCGCTCGCTACGCAGGACAAAAAGCGGTGCATTTTCACTTGATGACGCCATAACTCTGGACGATATTCTGCAAAACCCTGAACCGGAAACTCTTCTTCGTTCGGTTGAACTCGGCTTTTTATCACTGGAGCGTGTCGATGTCGATGAACTTCGGTTTACAAGGCTCAGTAACGGACTTACACAAAACATCCAAACTGTAAAGGGAATGACCCGTCTCTATCATCAAAGCGAATTCAAAGGCCTTATTTCCGGCGACGGTGAAACAGTAAAGGCGGTGAGAATGTGTCAATACTAAATATGATGTGGTTTCAACAAGTTTTGGGCAATTCGACAGGAGTTGCACCGAAATTGGTCGAGCAATTCGGCGTTGAAAACCTCTATGAGGCTCGAAATTCACAAGAGTTTCTCTCACAGCTAAGCCCCTATCATCGCAAGAGGCTCAATAATTCCTGCCCCACTGACTATGAGCAACGGCTTAAATACTGTACCGAAAACGACATTTCGATTCTATCAATCGGTTCATCAAAATATCCTACGCAACTCTTCGCCTTGGAAAACCCTCCGGTACTGCTCTATGTCAAGGGCGACATTAAACTTTTGAAGGAAGGATATCTTGTTGCAGTGGTCGGAACAAGGACGCCTTCAGTCTACGGAGTAGACACAACCAAGGCAATCTGCGAAGAGATGACACGGCACGATATCACACTGGTGTCAGGACTTGCAGCAGGCCTTGATAGCGTGGCGCACCGTGCCGCCATCGCCGCCGGAACACCGACCATAGCGGTACTCGGAAACGGCATCGACTACTTTTATCCTCCCTCTAATCGTGAATTGCAGCTTGCGATTGCGAAGAATGGAGTACTCGTAAGCGAATTCCCTCCAACTACCGAACCGTTCAAAGGTTCCTTTATCATGCGAAACAGGATTATAGCGGGACTTGCCGACGTCTTGCTTGTTACCGAGGCGCGCGACCGCAGCGGCACAATGAGCACAGCCTCTTTCGCCTCCGATATGGGAAGGACTATTTTTGCCGTTCCCGGCAACATAACCACGCCGATGTCCAGTGGTACCAACAATCTGATTTATGACGGCGCAACGCCGGTCACAAGTACTACCAGTATCCTGTTCGACTGCGGTTTTATCGTCAAGGAAAAAAAGGCAACAGCCGAGAAACAGGACATCTCGTTCCTCTCCCCTGCTGCCGCCGAGTTATATAATACACTACCGAACGAACCGATATTACTCGAAGAATTATATGAGATTATCGGGCGCCCGATACAGGAAATTCTCACCGCGCTAACCGAACTCGAGCTTTCGGATCTTGCAGATCGTCTGCTCGGGGGATATGTATACAAAAAAACTCTCGGAAAGGAATAGCGAAAGCAGTGATCGACAAAAAACGGCTTATTGACAAGACAAATCAGATTTTTCCCGATATTACAAATTGTATCGACAAGCTAGAAATATACTCAAAGTTATTAATCGACTACAACAAAAAGGTGAACCTGACCGCCATAACCGACCCCATTGAGATGGAAGACAAACACTTTGTCGACTGCCTCTCATTGGCGGCTCAACCCTTCATTAAAGGTGAGATCTGTGACGTCGGAAGTGGTGCCGGATTCCCCGGACTTGTTATAGCCATCGCTCGACCCGACACACACCTGACGTTGGTGGAACCTACGGCAAAGCGCTGTCGCTTTTTGCAGCTAATCTGTGACGAGCTCGATCTTGATGCCGAAATAGTAAATGCTCGTGCCGAAGAGATCGGAAGGGATCAACTGAGGGCGTCTTTTGATGTTGTTACCGCAAGAGCGGTCGCATCGCTGCCTGTCTTGCTGGAATATTGTCTCCCGCTATGCAAAAAAAATGGGGTGTTTGTGGCAATGAAAGGCGAGGCCGAGAGCCTGGAAAATGCCAAGGCGGCAAAGCTTTTAGGCGGTGACGGCGGCACCGAGATTGTCTATAGTCTTCCAAAGGGTGATTTTAGACGTCTTTTGGTATTTGAAAAAATCAAAAACACACCGTCGGAATATCCGAGAAACGGTGGAAGAATAGCAAAAAAACCTCTGTAATCACAAATAAACAGGGTTCAAAACCGACAATAACCAAAGCGAGTGAAATATGATTGAAAATGTACTGAAATTCAACAAAAAATTCGTAGAGGGAAAAGAATATCTCCCCTATATAACCACAAAATATCCGGACAAGCGACTTGCCATTCTATCTTGCATGGATACACGTCTCACCGAGCTTTTGCCGGCGGCTCTCGGAATAAAAAACGGTGATGCGAAGATAATCAAAAATGCAGGTGGCGTTATCTCGCATCCGTTCGGCAGCGTAATGAGAAGCCTTTTGGTGGCAGTATACGAACTGAATGTGAACGAGATTATGGTGATCGGTCATGGCGACTGCGGAATGCAAAATCTTAATAGCGAAAGATTGATTAACAATATGTTGGATCGCGGAGTTTTGCAGCGTGACATGGAACTGCTCAAATACAGCGGAGTGGATTTCGAACGTTGGCTTGCCGGATTCGGCTGTATCGAAGAATCGGTAAAAAACACCCTTAAGATTTTGTCGGAACATCCATTGATGCCACACGATGTGTGTATCAAAGGCTTTGTCATCGATATAAAGACTGGACAACTCACAGAGGTGGTTTAGAGAAGCACGTTTTCAAATTAAGCAAGCCGGAAAAATACTCGATATATCATCTTTAGGGGGTTGACAAACGGTGCGTTTTATGATAAAATATTTTAGCCGCATGGAATTGGCAACTAAAGAGCTGTGTGCACTGTGATAAGCCGAGCACACACCGCCAAAATCAGCGAGGCTCTGACGAACAAGAGAAAGGATAAGCATGAAAGCAGTAATTGAAACAGGTGGCAAGCAGTACGTAGTAAGTGTCGGTGACGAGATTTACATCGAAAAACTTGCAGTAACCGATGGCGACAAGGTAGTATTTGACAAAGTTCTCTCGGTAGGCGAAGAAGGCAGTGTAAAATTCGGAAGTCCAATAGTGGACGGCGCTACAGTTGAGGGAAAACTTATCAAAAACGGCAAGGCGAAGAAAATCACGGTATTTACCTACCGTCCGAAAAAGGGTAGTGCCCGCAAGCTCGGTCATCGTCAACCGTACTCAAAAATAGAAATCACAGCGATTAACGCATAAAGGAGGATATAATGGCTCATAAGAAAGGTGTCGGCTCAACTAAGAATGGCCGCGATTCGATTTCAAAACGTCTTGGCGTAAAGCGTGCAGACGGTCAAGAGGTTCTTGCCGGAAATATTCTGGTACGTCAACGTGGTACACACATCCATCCCGGTAGCAATGTCGGCTGTGGCAGCGACTACACACTGTTTGCTCTTTCAAACGGTCGTGTAAAATTCGAGAAATTCGGCGCAGGCCGTACACGCGTTAGCGTATATCCGGTTCAATAGAACTCGGAGCATTAAAGCGGTATATAATTTGGGGACGACTTTCGTCGTCCCCAAATACATAAATTATAACAGAAAACAAAATTAAATATATTTCGGGACGTAGCTCAGTTTGGTAGAGTGCTTGGTTTGGGACCAAGATGCCGCAGGTTCGAATCCTGTCGTCCCGACCAGCGTGACGCTGGACCCAATTTCGTGAGGTTGGGTTCGGCGTTATTTGTTTGTCAGCGCTCACGCTGTCGGCTAGCTTTGGTTATGAATATCCGCACCAGCGTGACGCTGGACCCAATTTCGTGAGGTTGGGTCCAGCGTTATTTGTTTGTCAGCGCTCACACTGTCGGTTAGCTTTGGTTATGAATATCCGACCAAAATCTAAGGGTATAGTCCGGTGGACTGTGCCCTTAGAAATTTTGCCAAGTAATGACGGATTCGAATCGGCGTGGAGCAGTTTGTGCCTTCAAAGAAGGCGCAAAACGCGACGAGGGAGGGCAAAAAGCCCGACCGAAAATTTTTTGCGTATCGCCAAAAATTTTAGCCTTGGGAATCCTGTCGTCCCGACCACTCGTCGCAAACTACACTTAGTTTGCGACGACTTTTATTATAATTTTATAAAAGTCATCGCGCACATCGTTTCGTTACTCCTCGTCATTCCGCCCAAAGGCGTTCGCTTATCGGCTACGGCTTGCTTGCAAGCGCGCCGCTTAACGCCGAACACTCTCTTCATCCTTTGTGCGGGGAGACGGTGCTTCGCACCCGACGTTCGAATCCT
The DNA here is from genome assembly GCA_964370605.1 of uncultured Oscillospiraceae bacterium. Classification (GTDB taxonomy): domain Bacteria; phylum Bacillota; class Clostridia; order Oscillospirales; family Ruminococcaceae; genus CAYJBH01. The sequence goes on from CAYJJX010000006.1 coordinate 51,038, forward strand.
CAAACTATTTGCCGTGACAGCTTTTTCGACCGTAAATGACATAATTAACCACCGAAAAAATGTCATATAGGTATTTTTATGATAGCTATGTATTTAAGCTAGTAAGACATAATTAACATAATAAAGCAGATAAAAGCAAGTACATATTCGCTTGGAAAGAGTGCTCTTATTTAAATAAAATTAAAGAGTAGCGCCCTTTTCAGTAGCAAGCTAAGAAGCCTGTGCACAAGCGGATTTGTAGTGGCGCCCTTTTTTATAAAGCAGCAAATATAATCTGATACATGCGCATTCCAACGTCAAACAGAACCGCTTTGATTAAAAGAGTTGTAGGTTTGATGGGTGACCTTCTGTGGTAGTAGGATATGTTAGCGCCAAAGCGTATAGTCTACTCCAAGTGCTTTAGTAGGATGCAAATTTATCTGCATGTGCCGCATAAAAGTCTCGATAGAAGTAATTATCCGAATCAAATTTGTCCGCATCTATCTCTGCGATAATTTCACCTAGCAACTTGCTTACAATCTCAGCACCTGTATAGCGAATATGCAGATCGTCGGCAAAATAGTCGTATGAATGGGAAAAATACTCTGATTTCAAGAGATTAAAATCCAAATTCACAATACCATACTCTTCGGCAACTGCGTTAAGATATTCAAAATATTGCTGGAAATCGTCAGTATAGTTCATTTGGCTGGGAGATAGTGGCGGCGTTATCAGCATAACCTTACTGCCGTTTACTTGAGCCAACTCTATAATTTTATGCAGATAATCAATATTCTCATCACGCGTTCCAAACTGATAGACCACTTCGTTCGTTGAGTTGTACTCACCACTATTGGGGACATATCCTTTATAGTACTCGGTATTACTGACAACATATTCATAGTGTAATTTTTGTGGATCCATTTCATTGTTTAGCAACCTATCAACGTATGTTCCGTTTATAACATTGCTGAACGAAAAACTCTTAGGCTCAATATTGAAATAATATAGAAATTCGCCAATGTTAAAACCCTCTAAATAATACGTTGATTTGACAATCGAATGTTCCATTGAACCCAAGACAATCTGACTTGCATTTTTATCCACTTCTGCTTGTATCGAAACGATATTTGTTCCTATCAACACGTGAGTTGGAGCGGCTGTCCGATAAACGTCCTTTAACAGGTAGTAAGAGTCTTTAAGATTTTGCGCTGGAGACGATAAATTAATATTAGCTATTCCGGTTTTTTCCTCAATAATTATCGGATTTATTGAGTTATATATTGTAGATGGCCCAAGTGTAACCATTTCGACAGAATCTGCTTCAATATAGTACTCTTGCATGTTTGTATAATAAGTATAGTGTTTATCCAGCATTGTAGTCAAAAAGCATATTGATATTGAAAACATAATCAACAAAACCACCATCTTCATTAGCACCGATAATTTAGAATACCGCATATGCAAATCCTCCTTGAGCACTTCCATATGAAGAATAAATTATTAAAAACAAAAACAAAGCAGTCCAAAGCATGTATCGAAGAACAACATGCTGTTTTGCAATTACATCTCGAATATCTGTGCCACGTTCTTTTAGCAAGTCGACAAACAATACAACAATAAAAGTCATTAGGGCAATAATAATCCCTGACAATCCTACGTCTAATTGCTCTAAAAGCGCAGCAGATAATGCGTTCGAATTAAAATCAAAAATCATTTTATGAATTGAAACCGTTATAGAGTTTACGTCGGCAGACATAGACAATAAGTTGGCAAAAAACACGATAATTGCTGTGTAACCAATTGCAATAGCATGTCGTAGCGTTAAAACTACTTTAGAATATTCTTTTTTCTTTCTTGTATTAAAGTATAATGTCTCTATCGATGTAATTAAACCATTAAATAATCCGAACAATACATATTTCATGTTCGGGCCATGCCACACGCCAACTAGAAAGAAAATAAAAAATGTGGACACGAAAATAGGAAATAATTTACCTACTTGAACACCAAACTTGTTTCTTGCAAACTTTCCAACTCGAACCATGAATTTTGATAAATTTAAAGGCATCATCACATAGTCACGCATGAATACACCGAGTGAAACATGCCATCTCCTCCAGTAATCAATCAAAGAAGTTGCAAAAAATGGTTGTTTGAAATTTTGTGTCAATGTTATGCCGAAACAATGCGATACTCCACGTGCAATATCAATTCCGCCCGAAAAATCGCCATAAATTTGAATATAGCTGACTACCAAACCCGCAAACACCACACTTCCATCAAAGTCTGACACAGAAGACAGTATCGGAGAAGAGAAGGAAATCAAAATGTCGGCAACTATAAGCTTCTTTATTAACCCCCATGCAACCAACTGAGCACCATAGGTAAACTCTTTAAAATTGAAATCGTTCCCCTGAATCAGTTGAGGCAGTAACTGGCTCGCCTTTGAGATAGGTCCTTGAATGATCTGCGGAAAAAATGAAATAAACAAAAGTAACTTTCCGAGATTTTTTTCCGCAGTAACTTTCGAATAGTAAATATCTATTAAGTACCCTATTGACTGAAAAGTATAAAACGAAAGTCCTAGTGTCATCAAAATGTTAATCGGCAAAACATTATTAAGTTTAAACAATAATATAGCCGAAGATGAAATCATTGGTAAATATTTTACAGCAAACAGCATTCCCAATGTGCAGATTAATGAAAATATCAAGTATCTCTTTTTCTTAGCTTTGCAGCTTTGAGTAATCTGCTTTTTATTTTCCTTTAGCCATTCTTTAGTTTTATCTTTTAGCATGTTTTGCTGAACATAATTCACTGCCTGCATTTTCATAGAGCAAAAATATACTACTGCACAAGTAAAAAGCACATACAATAACGCTTTGGGGTCTGCAAAAATATAAAAGGACATACTGCAAATCAACAATATAATCCATCGCTTACCCTTTGGCGCTATGTAGTATGCAACTAAGGCCACGATTATGAATATCACAAAGCTAATTGAAACAAATGTCATATTTGTGGCCACTCCTTTCTGGTTAATGTGTCAATCCCGACACCGACAAACACACGACAATATCTAACACAAAAACACAATTATAGTGAAATCTTTTTTAGTCGGTCTGCACCTTCTTTGAGGTCACACCTACCTGAATGACCGCTGATGAAACGATCATTCCATCCTCCCGTCTTGTTATAGTCGCTGATAGTTTGAGCAGATTGAACTTGTCGTATTTCTTTTCAACCGTTCCAACTATATCTAATGTGTCATTAGTATATACGGGTTTATTAAATTTTAGCTCAATCCCATGTATTAAACTATGCTCTCCTGGAAGATAGACACCACATAAAGTGGAATAAAACGCCGCTGTTAACATGCCATAAGCTACCTTGCCTTTGTGCCCCTTGTTTTGAGCATATTTTTCGTCGGTGTGAAGTGGATTTGTATCGCCTGATAAATTATTGAAATACAAAAACATATCCTCAGTCACAGTGACGGCAAATTGTTGCATATCACCAATACTAATCTCATCGTAGCTGAAATTATTCAATTAACAGCACTCCTTTATTATCAATTCCTTTAAACTTTGTCTGTCAATACCGTTAGTGACTCTTATATCTTCCAATGTTCCATAGCCTTTTGCAAATACATTGTTTAATCCTATTTGATAAAGTTTTACTCCAAGATTGTTTTTGGCAATAACTTCTGATATAATTCCACCTAACCCTCCGTATACAGAGTGTTCCTCTACTGATACAACTATTTTGTATTTTGTCAAACAGGTCTTTAGTCCGGAATAATCCTCGATCGGCGATAAAGTTGGCACCGAATGCACCGCTACGTCTATCGCATTATTTTTTAATTCTTTTGCAACCGTTGTTGCTTCTGACACAATGCTACCGGTAGCAAAAATCGCAACATCTCTTCCGGAAACGATCTCAGGACATTCGCCCAACACAAATTCACTATTATTAACCAGCAACTCTTTTTCACCCGACATCCCTAAACGCAAATAAACAGGCCCTTTATGTTCTTTCGCAAATTTAACGATTCTTGTCGTATCCATAGGGCTACACGGAGAAAGAATTAACAAATTTGGTATCGCACGCAAAGCAGCTATATCCTCTGTTGCATGATGAGTCGGACCCAATCTACTGATCGAAAGGCCGCTTCCAAATGCTGCAATCTTTACATTTCTATTCTGAAGACAAACACAATTCCTTATAAACTCATGTGCACGATACGCAAGAAACGGGCCGTTACTTGAGACAAAAACAGTTTTATTTGCATATGCCATACCGGCCGCCACGCCTATCATGTTTTGTTCACTTATCCCAACATTAAAGCATTGTTCAGGATAATCTCGCATAAAAAACGTATCATAATCAGTGCCATTATCAGCTACCAAATAAATCGTATCTTTATCTTCTTCAATGATATCGTTTAGGGCGTTTATAAAAGCTCTTTGCATGCCATGTACTCCTCTTGTGTTATATCAAGCTCTTGTAAAAATTTCGGCAAATCTTTATCATTTGGCATCTTATAATGCCACATGGCTTTGTTTTCCATCACCTTTACACCCTTACCTTTAACAGTATTGGCAATAATCGCTTTTGGAGCATCGGATTGTGTAGGGGCATTAAAAACCTCAATAAGTTCACTAACATTATGCCCGTCCACTTCTTTTGTTTCAAAGCCAAAAGCTGTGCATTTTTCGCCCCAGTTTTCACTTTCCAGCACCGACGATATCTTACCCATTTTTTGAAGTGCATTGCGGTCGATAATTAATGTCAAATTACCTAGCCTCTGCCCCGAGGCAAACATCATCGCCTCCCAAATTGAACCTTCTTGACATTCCCCATCACCTACAAGACAGAAAAATTTGTTTGTTTTTCTATCCAACTTTGCCGCCATTGCTGCTCCACAAGCAATAGAAAGCCCTTGCCCTAAAGAGCCGGTAGACGCTTCTATGCCGGGCACCAAATTGACATCCGGCTCACTACCGAGTATACTGTCTTTCAATGAAAACGAATGCAAGGTCTTTCTGTCAAAAAATCCTTTTTGATACAATGTTGAGTAAAGTGCAAGTGCACCATGTCCTTTGCTTAAGAAAAAATAGTCTCTATCTTTTTGTTGTGGATTTCCCCCATCCACATTTAGTACATCACCAAAATATAGTGCTATTAATATTTCCACAATAGAAAAAGCCGAAGCTAAGTGAGCGATTCCGGCTTTTTGCGATGCCAAAAAACTTTCTTTACGAATAGTTTTTGCTATTGCCGCATAATCCGTCATGCTATATACCGCCTTTCTTAGAATGTATCCATTTAAATATAAAAGATATCGCCAAACTTTGATGACATCTTATTTAATCCCATAGTTCACAAAAATATTGGCACCATTAATACTTTTAGCCGAATCGCTTAGTAAAAACCCAATAGTACCTATCACTTCCTCTACCTTTAAATTCCTATTTAATGGACTCGATTTTGCTGAATTTTCAAGTATCAGTTCACCGTGCCTACCAAAAAACTTAGTATCGGTAGTGCCTGGCGACACTGCATTAATATTTACACCTAAACCGGCATACTCAACAGCAAGACTATTGACTAAACCGAGCAACGCATATTTCGCACAAATATAGCTACTGCAATATGACGGCGGCGCACCTTTCAAACTATCGGTTAGTAGTATGACTACACTACCGAAACCGTTTTTTACCATCATCGGCAAAAGATATTGCAATAGTAGTACATTCGAACGAAATCCGACATCCATGTTTTTTTGATATTCCTCCCATTTTATTGCGGGGAATTTTTTTAGTGATAACGGCGGAGCTGCAAAATGAGCATAGTGTGTAACAACTTTATCAAGCGAAACAATTTTTTCAACCAAATCCTTTGTCTCTTCTTCACTTGAAAAGTCAGCCACCAAGACGATAATTTTACCTGCACTGTCTACCTTTTTCAGGCCGCTCGTTTCATATCGTTCTGAATCGGAGGAGCAGTGGGCAATTATGCAATCAAAATCGTTGTAAACATGTTTAATAAAGGCTATTCCAAAATCGGAAAAGCCACCACAGACCAACAACACTTTTTCAAACATAATTATTTAACCGCCTACTCTTTCGACTATAATTGTCAGCATTTCTCCAACCGTCTGCATACCGGTTACTTCTTTCATGGTAAACTGCATATCGAATTCATCCTCGATTGCCGTAATAAGATTTATGTGTTCCAAACTATCCCAAGCCGGAATGTCGGCCGCAACAGTTTGCTCTGTAATCACTAAATCTTCCTTATTAAAATTGTCTTTAAAAATGATATTAACCTTTTCCAGTACTTCTATTCTATTCATTTTATATCGCTCCGTTAATCGTTTCCCAAATAGCTTCTACCGAATCCATATTTTCCGGTTCCAAATCTGACATATCCAGTTCACAACTGAATTCATCGCTAAGCATATTTACTATTGTGATAATATCTAAAGAATCTAAGATACCATTTGATATAAGACCGGTTTCGTTCTCAAAATCTACATCCGGTTTCACCTGTTTCAAAATTGCTACTAGTTTTTCCATATTTCCTCTCCTAATTATCAAACTGCATTATTATTTTACTGAAATTCTCTTTCGTCATACCAAACAACCCATCTTCCCGCCCAGTTACCGAGTTCAACGGATTCGCATAATATACTATTTTAACATTTGCAGGCAATCTTTGCAATACATAGCCATAAATATACATACAGGCACCAACACCTCTGACAGAAGGATCTACTGCCGAATAGTCTAACATACATACAGATTCACTCGGTCTCAAAGCAATAAAAAATGCTACTACTCGTCCTTCTATACCGGTTACGTATACCTCACCTTTTTCTATCTGCTCTTCCAACTCCTCTCTATTCTGCAGTTCATACGCGAGTCTATCAAAATTGTCATATAGTAAATTGTAAACGCTGTCCAAATCATCGATAGTCGCTCGACGCACAGGTTCATCCCATATCGGCTCATCAGTGTATTCTCGACGAAACTTCAGAGTGTTACTGTTTCCAGTCCATTTCCCAAATGTAATATAGTGTGAAAAACCACACTGAGAAAGTTCTTCGCAAATTTTTTCCGGCTCACCGTCTTTCCCAATGATGTCAAGCATAATCGGGCGTTTATCACTTTCATCTAAATACTGTCCTATCGTTTTTAAAGCTGGTAGGTCCTTTGCAAAATAGTATACTTTTGTACAAATGTCGGTTCGCTTTTTAAAGATGACTATGTCATCGCCAAAACATATTTTTACGCTTTCATCATCAACAAATTCATTCATCTTCTTTCCAAGCAAAAAGATGTTTGCCAACTTGCTGTTCTTTCGAATCAAATTAATCTTGTCAAAAGTTGCAATATCGGTCATTTTACTCATTATCCTTCTGTTATATACTGTTTTTTTAGTGCTACTCTATTGATTTTACCATTTGACGTCTGCGGTAGGCTTTCAAGCATTTCATATCTTTCTGGAATCATATAATCCGGAAGTTTTGCTGCAAGAGCAACTCTTAACTTATCACAATCAACGTCACCGACATAAAAACATGTTATCTGCAATCTTGAATCGTCATATAAACAGCATCCGTTTTCAATTCCAAGAACCGAAAGCAAGGCGGTTTCTATCTCACCCAGTTCAATCCTATAGCCTTTATGTTTAATCTGAAAATCTTTTCTTGAAAGATAAATTATTTCCGATCTTTCATTGTATTTCACTAGATCACCAGTCCTATATATTATCTCCCTGTACGTTGTATTCAAAGGATTTTGGACAAACACCTCACTTGTTTTTTCCAGATTATTATAGTAACCAAAAGACAATGATGTTCCAACAACGCATAGCTCACCTATTTCGCCAGGTATAGGTTCTTTATCGTTATCGTCCAGCAAAATTATTCTCGTATTCTCGCAGGCGAAACCAATGGGCAGACTGTCATCATCCTCGAATTCTCTATCTACAACATAATATGTGCAGACATCTGTTATCTCAGTTGGACCGTACATATTACAATATCTTGCTTTTGGAATAGCTCTACGCCACATATTTAACTGTTTGCAGGGCATTACTTCGCCACAAAAATAAATCCGCTTTAGGTGCTCCGGCACAAATTTTTCTAATATTCCGGAATTCGCAAGGCTAATCAAGGCGAACGGCACCCAAAAAATCGTATTTATCTGCTTTTCATTTAAAAACTTCACCATCGTTTTCGGAAAAGAAAAACATCGTTGCGGAATAACATACATTGTTGATGCTTGCTTTAATGTTGTATATATATCAAGAATTGAATTGTCAAAATGAAATGGCGCTTGATTACCAAAAATCGTGTCATGGTCAAGTTCTAAATTCTCGCACAACCATTCAGTATAATCTATCACACTCTTATGGCATATCGTAACACCTTTGGGGTCACCCGTAGATCCGCTTGTAAACAATACATACAATAAATCAGTATCGATGAAGTTTCGGCGCACTTCAGCAAGAGCCTTTTCATCTACCTTAGTATTAACTATCTCCTCATATATAAGCAGATGGGCATTTTTTGATATTTCTTTTCCTGTATCAATATTTTTGCTATCACATATAACACAAGAAGGCTTGAGATTATCAATTATCCTCTCAATTCTCTCAAGCGGCATTTTTTCGTCTATAGGTACATAAAAACAATTTGCATACGCAGTTCCTAAAAAAACCGGAAGACAGTTTGCCGTCTTCTCCATATACACCACAATCGGGAGTTTAACAGGACTGCACTCATTTATCTTAGTGCCAATCGCCTTTGCAAGCATTCTCGTTTCTTGAAAAGTTAACTCATTATTTTCATCTGCAAATGCTATCTTATTCGGATAAAGCTCTGCCGAGTTTTCAAGGTAGTCTAATACATTTATCTTCAATTTCCAGCCCTCTCTACATATGTGGTGCGATCATAAAAATTTTCAACGTCCATAACAAATGTACCGTCAACAGCTTTTGAAAAACCTAACTTTCCATATATGTCTTTAACCATACCATTTTTGGAGGTTGGAAGGTATTCTCCAATTACCACCCCCACCTCTAAACTTTTGGCAATTCGGTTAATTTCATTTATACAAAGTTCTTCAACACTCCGATTAAGCACACGGCAGCTCATCAACCATGTATCAATAAATAATGCATCTCCTTGCTTTTTCAGTATCAAAACACTTACTAAACCGTGATCTCCAAACTTATCTTTTAACGCAAAATATCGTGTTATATAATTATTATCACCTTTAATTTGCGTTATCTCATCTTCCGAATATCTCACTGTTCTTAAATTAAATTGATTGGACCGCTGTGTTAGCTGTGATATTCGAGAAACATAAAAATCACTAAACTCTTCAATATCAGCCGACATTTCAAGTGACCGAAGGTATTCGCCATAATTGTTAAACTGTTTTTGATACTCCACTCGCTTTGACTGCGCCAAATACAGATCAGTCCTGTTTTGGTCTTCATCCGAAACACTAAATGTGTCAAACAAATTCAGCGAAACCAAATACGCCAAATATAACGCAGGGTCGTCCGGCAAATTCGGAACATTAATTTGGGGATGAAACGACTTTACCGAATCCCGCTCGAAAGGGTTGTCGTCAATAAACAGGATACTATCCATTCCGATATTCAATGTTTCTTGTATTCTTTTTATGTTTGTCGCTTTATCATCCCAATTTGCCACAAACATAGAAATGTCATCCAGCCCGAGAACCATATCCGGATGTTTTAAAAACACTTCTCGTGCGACATCGTCATTGTTTTTACTGCATACGGCAAGTATAATCCCTCTACTTTTTAGTTGTAGTAACCATTTTTGAAATGCTACAAAGATTGGACCGTTTCCTACTTCACCTAGCTCAATTCCGTTCAAGCCATCGTCACCGATAACCCCACCCCACAGAGTGTTATCTAAATCCAACACCACACATTTTATCATTTTCCCATTCAATGCACCGATAAAATCAAGTGCTCTTGCTGAAATATGACATATCGCCTCAAGCGAAAAAGCCAACTTTGCGTAGTAGTACATTTTTGTATTGTGGAATCGCTCTTCTCCAAGTGTGTTTTTTATACCATCAACATCTATTATATTTACATTTTTAAACTCGGCAGCGGCTTCACAAAGCAAATAGTTCAGCTTTCGCAGCTGAAATAAAAAAGAATTTGCATTTTTGTTCCCCAACGTTCCAAACACACCATCACTCATATATGCAAAATTAGTTTGCATAATATTGTACGTGCCTTTTTCTGCAATGCTGCTCCAATAATTCCTGATCGTATCCAGCTTGCTTTTGGCAAAAATGCTTTTTTCCTCAAAAGGAAGGCTACAAAAATCCTCATACAGTTTTTCTGTACACATTACGATGAGTATATGTTGTATATTTTTTTCATAAATACTTGAACTTGGATTTGCAATCTGCAACTCTATCTGATTATAAGCGGTATCTATTGCATCTACACAAATATTATTTGCCGATGCTAAGCCATTCATTGCTGTTACCAAATGCTGTGTCGCGCAGTCACCGATTACCGCCAACTTCTGAGTGACTAAATCATCAGGCCTATAACCGTTTGCCATTTTTTTTAGCTCATTAAATTTATATATCTTCTTCATGCTCTCTCTCGAAACACTTACTTTAGCTGACAATTATTTTAATTATATAATCGTATTAATTATACAATAAAACACTGTAAAAGTCAATCAAAATGCAGCTTTGAACAGATAGTTTACGTTCCTTCTCGTCGCCATCAAAGTTCAATTATTACTTGACATTTTCATCTGTTATGTTATAATATCAGTGAAATATTTATTTGATGAGGAGTGTTTTTTGTTAATTGTAGCATAGTTTTGATTTCTGCCCTGAGCAAAAATCAAAATCTTTCAAACATGGTTTAGTGCCGGGAAACGGGGCGAATCCGTTTACCTAGCATATTCATTTTGGACTGCATTTAATACATTACGCTTATCACAACAGTTTTTATGCTTTTTCGTAAAAGTATATCATTTGGTGTATAGGTGTGCTATGCGCCTTTTTTGTTGTCTGAAATATAAAACCAAATCCGAAAAGAACAAGGCATCCTGAAAGGAATAATCATAAATATGTTAAAAACATTTGAAACTTTAGAATTCACAAACATCTTAAACAGCTTAAGTGAATTTGCACTATCGCAAAACGCCAAGGACAAAATACTCGCACTCAGACCGTTTTTAAACGAACGGGACTGCAAAAAACAAATGAAGGACACGTCAGAAGCGAAGCTAATCATTGATTCAATCGGAAGTCCTCCCATCGCTTCCATGACCGAACTTGACAAAGTTCTTATGCTTGCGGAAAAAGGCTCAATGCTAACTCCGCAACAGCTGACATCGGTTGCAGCGTTTATCCATTCCTGCAAAAGGATGACAAACTTTTTGAAAAAGGCCGAATCGTTAGAGGTCAACCTCGCATACTACGGGCTTTCTTTCGTCAACCTTGAAGACCTCGGCGAAATGATAGAGGGATCAATAGTAAATGAAAAGGTGGACAGTTCAGCCTCAAAAACGTTGCAGGACATCAGAAGAAAAATTGAAAATGCCAGTAGCTCGATCAAGGCAAAACTAGACACTGTTCTGCGTAGCAAAAAAGCATATCTTTCCGATAATAACATCGTGGTTCGCAACGGTCGATATGCACTTCCGGTCAAAAAAGAATATGCGAGTCAGGTTTCCGGTTCGGTTATAGATACTTCCAATACCGGCGGAACCGTTTTCATCGAACCGTCCAGCGTTAGCAAAATCCAGTCTGAAATAAACATTTTGTTGATCGAAGAGGATAACGAAGTCAGAAAAATCTTGTACACCCTCACAGCATTGGTGGACGAAAACATCTCGTCACTGAAAACCAATATGGACTATATGGAAACTCTCGACTTCGTATTCGCAAAGGCAAAATATTCTTATCACCTTAAGGCAAACGAAGTTCCAATCAACACAAATCGAGTAATTAAAATCATAAAAGGACGCCACCCTCTACTCAAACAGGAAAGTTGTATCCCACTCGATTTCACACTTGGGGAAAACTATCGGGGCGTCGTAGTTACCGGACCAAACACAGGTGGGAAAACCGTCGCACTCAAGACGGTCGGGCTGTTATCTTTGATGGCACAGTGCGGACTTCATGTCCCAGCAGAAAAAGGCAGTACACTCACAATGAATGCAAACATCCTTTGCGATATCGGCGATGGTCAGAGCATCTCAGAGAATTTGTCAACCTTTTCGGCACACATAACAAATATTGTCACTATCCTCAAAGAGGTGTCTCACGAAAGTCTGGTGCTTTTAGACGAGCTCGGCTCCGGTACCGATCCGGCAGAAGGCATGGGAATAGCGGTCGCCATTTTAGATGAGCTGCGAAAGAAAAACTGTCTCTTTTTAGCCACAACCCACTATCCCGAAATCAAAGACTATGCAAAAAATACGCCGGCGCTTATCAACGCGAGAATGGAGTTCGACAGAGAAAACTTGCGACCGCTATATAAACTACAGATCGGCGAAGCCGGCGAAAGTTGTGCTTTGTCGATAGCAAAGCGCCTCGGACTGCCGCAACATCTTTTGGACAGGGCAAAAAAAGAAGCTTATTTCGATCATGGATCAACAGCAAGAGCAGAGCGCTTTACCGATGAGGTCGCTGACGAGATAAGCGGGCCAAAACAGGCAAGCAAAATAGTCAAAGACATTCCAAACAAAATCAACACGGTCAAGCATCTTTTTGAAATGGGCGACAGCGTCACCGTCTTAGCAGACAACAGTATCGGAATCGTCTACAAACCCGCCGACGAAAAGGGAAACTTGATAATTCAAGTCAAAGATGAAAAAATCGAAATAAACCATACCAAGGTTAAGCTCAAAATCCGTGCATCGGAGCTCTACCCGCCTGATTATGATTTTTCTATAGTTTTTGACACGGTTTCTAACCGTAAGGCTCGTCATAAGATGACCAAGGGGCACAATCCCGATCTTGTCATTACCTATGATAAATTTACAAAGTAACTACTTGTAATGACCGTGGCTGTTTGATATAATGATTCCATACAAACAATGTGCTGGCCACATGTTTAAAAGACGCATTTACTTACCTACTGAAATGTGGTATAATACACTGACTAACTACTTTGATAAACAGCCAAAAAGCAACCAAGCAAAAAAATTTGTCTCGTTACTGTTTTATTTAGTAGCTGCACACAACTTAACACATCAAAAAGGATGGGTATAAATATGCGTTTGTTGGTCGACGAGGCCGTATTAAATACTGTTTTTGTAAGGTTGAAGCTTGAATACGAGCTTGTGTTCTCTTCGACTGTAAATCAATATTCCTTCTACCACGCAGACGGCGGAAGCTTCTATCTGCAAAAATGCGAAACAGAGCAATCTACACCTGTCATCGTCGTCAGTATGGATGCCGAGAACCTTTGGAAACTCGATAAGTTCCAAAGTTGTTTTAAGTATGCAAAAAAATATATCTGCATCTGTGAAGATAGCGGTATCATTACGATAGACGGCAATCGCGAGGCGGAAAACTGCTGTTTTGCATATTTCCAAAGAACCGATGGTTGTTTCTTCGATAGTGCTCCAAGCAACACCCTCGACGATATCGTCGACTATAACGAAAAGAATCTTCAGCTGCCAAAATGTGATATTTATCTTTTGATTCCCGGCAGGGTCATCGACGAGAACAATAACGACGGGTGGGAAAGCACCGATAGCTGTCCCGATGATCTTTTTTCCGTCTTTAAAGAAAACGTCGACTACTGTGTCGAAATGGAGTATAGCTCTGAATTTTCCAAAACACTCATGCGCAAATGTTTTGGTAAGGTTCGCATTCAATTAGACGCCACCCACATGTCGGACAGGGTGTATTATCAAGATGCCATTGTCTGCGCCGTAAAGCATGTGACCGGATTTTGCGTGCTGGAAGTTTTTGTCTATAACTGCTGTGTCGGCGGCAACAAGTTGCTCAACTACTACTGCGGCGACATAATACAATATATCTTTGAAGGCAAGTCGCTGAACACTGCCGAACTGCTGCAACGTTGCGGAATAGCAAAATATGGCCAACCGCGAAGCATGATATTCGCATATGGTGATGTTAGTGATACCGAAATAATCAATGCCCTTGCAAACGAAGAATTTCCTATGGGTAAAATAGGAGGTGATTTCGAACGCAAGGTTAAACACGAAAATATTGCGCAGTACGATACTGCAAGGGTTTATGTCTCGATCGTATCAATGATCGAAGTCTGCAAAACTATCACCACCAGCGTGGAAGAAAGAATTTCATACCATGCCATCGAAATATTTTTTGTTGAACTTCTTTTGTTTCAAGACGCCGCTATCGACAAGGTATACATCGATCTTCGAAGCGACAACGCCCTCGACAGCGAAGAAAAGATAAACAAAGTTGCCGAAAAATATGAACAGATCAGCTTTGACATGGCACAGGCTTCGGCCTTTGCTAACTACGAACAGTTCAACTTCCCCACGGTGCGCATATCGGCGCGTAATGTCGTAAAGAATTTCGGCATCGAATATGTCTTTGAAAAATACGAGGCCAACAAAGAACTTCTCGCCTCCATGATACAATCTAACAAGCGCAAGATCGAAGCAAGGCAGGAAAAGATCAAAAACTATTTCCTCTTTCTCCTTTCTGCCATCGCAACGGTCGGCACTATCGGCCAGATGATACATTCTATAATGCAGGACCTATCGGGCGGCGTTCAAAGCTATTCTGCGGCACTTGCAGTTGTGTTTTTTGCGTATTGCACCTACCGATTCTTGGTTCTGATCGGGAAGATTAAAAAGAAAAAGTAAAAAATTCATTATATTGAAGGGAGCACATATGTCTTGCAACAGAAAGTCTGAATACTTCGGCAAGTATACGACAAACAAGCATGATTCGGTAGGCAGAATCCCCAAACAACTTTACAGGCAAGAAACAGACTGGACATGCGCAATCGCGTGCCTTCGCACCATGATCTCAGGCATTGACAAAGAGGTCTTTCCCGAAAATCACTATGTCGAAAAGTTTTCGCTGAAGCCGGGACCTTACTATTCTAAAAACATTAAAGCGTATAATATGCTCGACGAGTATGACGTGATCTACGGCTGCGACATGCCGGATGTGAATTTCGACGACATTATTTCCATGATGGAAAACGGCTATTATATTATGCTGGAAAGCATGGTGAACTACTCACACTGGATGGTTTTGTTAGGCTATCTCACGGTTAAAACATCGGACGAACTTGAAGGGTATATGCTCATGTTCTACGAACCGTACTATAACGAAGTGCGAATGATAAACGCCGATGAATTTCGTGGCGTTTGGCGCGACGGCCCTTATGAAACCACCAAAGTGGAAAAAGATTTCATAGCGATCAAAGCAAAATAAATGGACCCTATCCCCCACATTCTTTTCGGCCTTTAACGCCCGATTGTTTTGTGATGCAGTTTTACTGTGTTAATCAATGCTAAAATGTGAAAACACAAAAACCGCATTATATCTCTAACTGAATATACAAAAGCCGGTTGCATTTTTATCTTTTTCACTGTAAAATTGATGCGAAAACAAAATCAGCGGAAATACACGATGTTATATAATACTCAGTTTGTTAAACTTTTTACAAAGGCTGAAGGAGATATATTATGAAAAAAAGTTATGCTTGGGTGGTTATATTAGCCACCGTTTTTGTGTTTTTTACAGCGTGTGGAAATAACAGTGATGATAATAGTGATGACTTAGCGGGAGCTATCACAGATGCCCTTTCTGATGTTACTTCTGAAGTCGGGTTGGTTGCAGATGATGATAGCAGTAATATTGATGCGCCAAGCTCTGAAATTCAGGAAAGCTCATCTGTTCCCGAGTTCGATATGACAGCATTCGGGGATATTGAGATAACCGGTGAATATTTTGTTCCGACTTCATCGCAACCGGACCTTATGCAATCGTTGAAGGATGTTAGATACATTTATTACAACGAAATGATTGTCGCGGCATATAAATTCGACAGTGAAAACCCTTATCAAAGCGCAGTGGAATTTTTTGATCCGTCAAACGGAGAAAGTCTTTACTGGCAACAGTTTGAGTACCCAATTGTACTTGATGGTATGAGGTACGAAATGAACACCGATAGCGTTTCATTATGGACCGAAGACCGCTTTATGCATTACTATAACTTCGATGGTGCAAATATAAATACTTCATCATTCGAATTGCCAAGCTATCTTAAAAATGTTGATACTACTAATCCTTTCTACTCTTATGACGGTCTACCTTTTGCAGAGGAAAATGCATGGTGGGGTGCAACATTCGAAGATGGACTTGCGCTAATCCCACAAGAAGGGAATCCAAGCGAAGATATATTTATTCCGAGCATGTGGTTGATATTTAATGTTGGGTTTTCGGATGATACACCGGAAGAATTTAGAGTCGCCTTCTTTGACGATGTTCAAATTATAGACGAGGGAAGATTTGTTGTCTGTGCAATAGCTGTTCCGGGAAGTCAAACAACTCATGTTGGTCTCTATACTTTGAATACGCAAACGTTAGAGGAACAATTTCATTTTGAAATATTTATGGGAATGCATGCCGACTACCATATAACCGATGATAACACAATCATGGTCACAGGGTATGACAGCGGCACAAAAATCAATATAAGAGAAGGAACTGCCGAATTTTTTTCCGTTCCGGAAGAAAACAATAGGGCAACATATAATTATGAAGATTTCTTCATTGCCAGCCTAAGCGATAGCGGCAAAATATTTCATGCAGGCGATATAAATTCTCCAATAGCAACAACAAGCAATGAAAACACACATATTCATCAGGCGATTGAAAACTATCTTGTCTTAGTCAATCACAGTGATGACTACGGCATCAAAACTGTATTAATAAAAGTTGCTTAGCTTTTCACCACTACCGCATCGGCTGACTATAAATTCACAGCGTGTCTACAAAGAAACACTGCAGCTTTCATTAAGGTGTAATTTTAACATTGCTTTCAAGGGCTAGTCACACGCCAAAAAGTAAACCCCACCTACCAAATAACCATAAGAAGAACCGCCCCGATGTTATCGAGGGCGGTTCTGGCTGTCGAAAAAGTTCGACAGCCCCGAGAGGGGATGAATCCCCTCCCGGTACCCTCCCCCACAAATGCCTTTGCGAAGCCATTTGTTGAAGGTCAAATTCGCCGCACATGTCACCGAATTTGACATTTTAAAGAATTTTTAGGTTTTTTTAACACTTTGAACCGCCCCGATATTATCGAGGGCGGTTCTTTGGCGGAAGGATTCTTATAGTGCCATCTCGCTTCAGCGCAACAAGTATTGAAAATTCACCTTTAGTTCAGTAACCTTTTGCTCCTATTTTCTGTAATCACTCGGTGAAACACCTTCAATGTTCTTGAATAACCTGTAAAATGTTGATTTGCTTGTAAACCCAACCTTTACGGCAATATTGTTGATGGTTTCATCGGTGTTAACAATTAGCTTTTTAGCTTCGCTAATCCGCTGGCGAACAATATAATTACTTATGTTTTGGTTGGTGATTTTTTTGAATATTTTAGACAAGTATTTAGGTGATACATTCAAGGATTCGGCGATCAGTTCCAGATAGATGTCGTTTTGATATTCTTCATGTATGAATTTAACGGCTCTGCTGACTATGAATTCGGCAGACGTTTCTTTTTTTCTGTCACCGGTTTCACAGATTTTTTCGCAATACTCAAACAACTTTTCTAAGTTCTCATTTATTGGTGTCGTGATAATATTGCTGTTCAGTGCAAAAAATTCATATTGATTTATCAAGGACGATGCATTTGTTGTCGACTCTGCCGATTGTACTACAATAAAATAAATTTTAATCAGCATGGAATTTATTAAACCGCCGGCAACACATAAGTCAATATTATTTTTATACACACTTTTTATAGTCGATGTCAACAGCTTATAATTTCCAAGTTGTGCATGGTGTTTTATCTCACCGATATCATGTTCCGACAAGGCATAAGCTTCTTTCAATTTTATGCCCTCAGCATTAATCAGCTGGTAATTACTGTGTTTTCGATATTTGTAATACGCCGCTTCGGCTTTTTCAAAATGCTCCGATAGCTTATCGTATTGATTGAACACAGGCGTACGGCTCATGTGAAAAGACAGGTAATCAAAATCATACTGAAAAATATCATGCAAGAAATTTATTGCTTTTACTGTTTTAGACTCTATATCATCTAAGCCGTAAAAAAGACAACAGTAATGTTTTTTAGAATACT
The DNA here is from genome assembly GCA_964370605.1 of uncultured Oscillospiraceae bacterium. Classification (GTDB taxonomy): domain Bacteria; phylum Bacillota; class Clostridia; order Oscillospirales; family Ruminococcaceae; genus CAYJBH01. The sequence goes on from CAYJJX010000006.1 coordinate 69,380, forward strand.
CTACTACAATGCTTGGCACATATCTGTTGAAAATTGTTGCAAACAAATCCGCAAAGTCCAATTTTTCTATTGTTTCACTTATTTTATCTGTATCATCGTCGGAACATGATGGTTGCAAACGTATTGTCAAAATGCAATACTTCATATCTTCGTTATTGTAATCTATCGAAAAATTTGATAAAAACGGATGGACCGACGAGTTTGCAGCATTATTCAGAATATCAATGAACGCTATATTCATATAATTATTTTGTAAGGTGACAAGTTTATCTTCTTCTGAGGTGTTATTTTGCAAAAATACTTTTATGCTGTCGTTTATATTGTTGTCATCGTTCTTTGTGCGTATTATTTTAAGCAGTTGGCTGATCGGCTTGTTGATTTTAACGCTTACAAAAACTATGCTCATCAAGGCAAAGCTCAAAATGAACACATAAATAAGGGTGTCGGTGAGGTTGTTATCTAGCCGATCGGTGAAATTGTTTTCGCTTAGGACACTGAAATACGATATGCCCAGGGTGTCAGTGTACTTTGTTACATAGTAATCCACACCGCTATAGTTGGTGCTGAATATCATGTTCTTTTTGTCGCCGGACGAGGCCATCAAATGTTCATGCAGGCCACCGCTTTCATGCTCAGTGCTTATTACACCTTTTGAATCAGGCAACACAATAAACGTTTTACCATCTATGATATCGTCTAAAGCCAGTTCATTCAGCAAGGTGTTTATATTGATTTCAAAAAGGAATACAAGTGGCGCGGAAGTTGTGTAGTTCTCTTTTTGAACAGCAATGGGAAGTATGTTTGAAGCACTGTTACTTTTGTGCACGTTTGTCGGAGACAAAATTCTTACAGTGAAATCTTCATCCAACAAATCCAACAGAAACTGTGAGCTGTAGTCTTCGTAAATATTAATTTTATCAAAATACAAATCGAAATCCGCACTACCGTCGTTGTAGAAAACCATCCCATTGCCATCGTATACATAAAGCTTATTTATATGGTTGGGCAATGCTTGTTGAAAATCACTTATCAACTTCACAAGCATCGGAAAATTAACTCTTGCTTGATCGGTTATTTCCGCAGAGCCGGTCAAAGAATTTTTGACCGTGGTATTCTCCGAGAAAACCAGAACGTCGCTGTATAAATCAGTAATAGACAAAGCTATATTAGAAGTAGTATCAAAAAATCTTTGACTGATATGTTCTTTTAGCATATCGACACTTCTTTGTGTGTTAATCTTTTGATAGGCAAAAAGTAAAATAGTAAAAATGAAAATCATGATAATAAAAGTAATTATCATTCTATAAAATATTATGTTGGTTTTATAGTGATTTTCAAATTGTACTATAGATTTATTGTTTTTTTGCACAAGCTTAATCCTTCATGCATGTGTGAATACTTCGATTGAATTTGCCGGCGCTCTTCAAATTAAAGTGAAGGTTTTTGTTTTGATTTATATCAATCTTGCGGATCGTGAAGCGCCTTTGTGCCGAAACGTTTAAATCGAATTTTTCATACATAACCGTGTTTTGCAAACAAAGCAATCGCCTGCACTCCTTTCGCTTATTTTCCCTTAAATTAGTTATTTATTAATTATATAATGTATCGATGTTTTTTTCAATAGATATTTTTCACTTGTATATTCGTTACCAACACAACTTACAAAATTTGCTCACGTAATTTGGTTGAATCGCACAAAAAAAGCGTGATTTTGGGAAAGCGAAAACAAATTAGAGACTGTCAAACAGGAAAGATGAGACTGTTATGAATATCGGGACTTGCAAAAAAGCAAAAACAAATATACACTTATCGCATAGCTTAAAAAGGAGGGAAAAGTGAACAATGAAAAATGTTTCACAAAAAGCAAAGCCGATTTTCAGATTTGATAAAAAGAGCTTCAAACGCAGTTTGCCACTATATGCGCTATTCCTTTTGCCTGCGCTATACTTTATTATTTTTAAATACGGAACAATCAGTTATATGTTGATTGCATTTAAAGATTATAAAGTCTTATCGGGGGTTTGGGGAAGCGAATGGGTCGGCCTTGAACATTTTAAATCTTTTTTAAGCGATCCATATTTTTGGGTACTTATCAAAAACACACTTCTGCTGAATATTTATTCGATACTTTTCGGTTTTCCGGTTCCGATTATATTGGCATTGATGATAAATAATGTTCGGCAAAAGCATCTTAAAAAAACAATCCAATCTATCAGCTATCTACCTCATTTCATATCGACCGTGGTTGTCTGCGGTTTGATAACGACTTATCTGGCAACCGATGGGGCGATAAATCAACTCATTATGGCGCTTGGAGGCGAGGCAACACCTTTCTTATCACAATCAGAGTGGTTCAGAACGATTTATATTACTTCCGGTATTTGGCAATCGGCAGGTTGGGGCTCAATCATATACTTGGCGGCATTATCCGGTGTCGACCCTCAACTTTACGAAAGCGCTACACTTGATGGTGCGTCCAAACTGCAACAAGCTTGGCACATAAGTATTCCGTCGATTTCATATACCATTTCAATTCAGCTAATTTTGACGGTCGGTTCTATTCTTTCAATAGGATACGAAAAAATACTATTGCTCTACACCGGTGCAACTTATGAAGTTGCGGACGTTATCTCCACATATGTATATCGCCGAGGAATAGAGGGCGGAGATTATAGCTATTCAACAGCAGTAAGCTTGTTTCAAGCCCTAATAGCATTAATCTTTATTGTAGTAACAAATAAAGTGGCGAACAAATATAAAGCCGCATCTTTGTGGTAAGGAGAAACATGAGAAACGTCTTAAAAAATAGAATTTCCGGCGAAAAGATATTTGATGTTATCAATATTATTTTGTTGATAGTCTTCACACTGATTATTTTTTACCCCATATACTACATGTTCATCGTCTCAATAAGTGATGGAACAGCAATATTGAGAGGTGAGGTAAGCATTGTCCCCATCGGTTTTGATTTGACGGCTTACGAAACAGTTTTTGCCAACGACCATGTACCCAGAGCTTATTTTAACACAATATTTTATACCGTGACTGGTGTGGCAGTAAACATATTCATGACAATACTTTGCGCCTACCCCTTAGCTCAAGGCCACTTTTACGGAAGAAAAGTTTTTTCTTTACTGATAGTATTTACGATGTTGTTCGATGCAGGACTGATTGCCGGCTATTTGCTGGTCTTTAACCTAAACTTGCTAAATACTATATGGGCACTTGTTTTACCACCTGCCATAAGTGCATATAACATGATTTTAATGCGTTCCTTCTTCCAGCAATTACCGGCAGGACTATATGAGGCGGCTTACATAGACGGAGCAGGCGAATTTAAAATACTGTTTAAAATAATGTTGCCTCTCTCAAAGCCGGTTATCGCAACTTTGGTTCTATTCTATGCGGTATCACATTGGAACAGCTACATAGGTCCGCTCATCTACTTAGATGATAGAAACATGTATCCGTTGCAGCTCATATTGAGGAACATCGTTATCAATAATGAAATGAGCACTATGATAAATGCAGCAACCGACGTAGCTTCCTCCTCAATCAGAGTGAGTTTCAAGTATGCTACTATATTTGTAACGATTGCTCCAATTTTAGCCGTCTATCCCTTTATTCAGAAATATTTTACAAAAGGGGTAATGTTAGGTTCTCTAAAAGGTTAAGTGACTTTAATATAACAAAGGGGGTGTGCATTAAAATCGAAAAAATTACCGTAACCACAACAAAAAACAACAAAAGAGGAGTGCAAATGAAAAAAATTCTATCGATATTATTAGCATCTTGTCTAGTTCTATCAATTATGACTTCCTGTAGCGAAGCGGCACCTGCAGAAACAAGCAGCGAAGCACCAAGTTCTTCGACAGCCGATGATTCCGGCGAAGAAACAGAAGCAAAAGACGGACTATGGTTTGAGGAAACATTGACCCTTGAGTGGCTGATGTCTGAAAACGTCAGCACCTTAGTCAAAGACGATTCCATGGTCTTGCAGGAAATGAAAGAAAGATGGAATGTTGAATTAATTCCGATGCCTGCACCGGAAAGTGATTATGCAACAAGATTTACAACTATGGCTGCTACAAACAGATTGCCCGAAATAGCCTATGTTGATTATGCTGCAATGGCTGAATACGGACCGCAAGGCCTGTTCGTCAATCTTTATGAATACGAAGACGTGCTACCAAATTTCATGTCAGAAATCAATAAAGAAGCTATCGCTCTCGACATTAAAAAATCCACATTAGGTGGTGCGCTGTACGGATTCCAGTTCTTGAATGTCCCCTACGGCACTCCCGGCGGTCCGAGAATCTCAATCAGACATGACCTGCTTGAAGAAAACAGCATTGAAATGCCGACAACTTTCGACGAGTTCTATGATGCAATGCTAGCAATAAAAGAGACAGACACTTCTAGATACGCTTTCTCCACTCGTTTCGGTACAAAATATCTGCTCGGTCAATGGGCATACCCGATGGGTTCGGGCGGATTCACAGGCTTTTCTGAAAACGGCCTATACTATGAGCCGAACGACGATGCATATGTATATGGACCTGCCGACGAGCGATTTAAAGCTGTAGTAGAATACATGGCGAATGCATATGCCGACGGCCTGCTTTCTCCTGACTATGCAACCATGAGCAGAGACATAGCTTGGGAAAAATTGTCTACAGACCAACTGTATGTGTTCAACGATAATGCCGGTTTTATTTACACATTCAACGATACTTTACAGACAATAGATACAGAAGCATACTTTGGCCTCGTACCACAACTTGAAAACGGTCAAGGTGAAAGACGTGGATATCATTACGAAACTATACGTTATGAGTATGTCGCGGTTAATCCCGAGTCGGAAAGATTAAACGATGTATTGACTTTCGTTGACTACCTGTACTCGGAAGAAGGAAGATTGCTCACAAACTACGGTGTTGAAGGCGAAACATATGAAATCGTTGACGGCCAACCGATGTTTTTCGACAGCATCATTGAAACATATGCCGACTCTGATGATATAAATGCCGCTATCAGAGGAGAGTACGGACTGGGTAGATTCAACTACGCACTATTCGAAGATGCATACTTAGTTCAACAAACCAGAGAAATGCAACTGGCTGAATTGACTCCGGAACAACTTGCAAACCGTGAAGCCGATGATGCAGTTAACATTGCCGGAAATGAAGCCGGTTATTATATGTATATATCACAATTCCCTCCGTTGACAGTAGAACAAGCAGAAAAAGTTACAGATTTGACTGCAGCTGTTGATATCGTGTTTATGCAAAGTATTGACCACTTTATCATGGGTGAGCGCCCGATGTCGGAATATGATGATTTCATTGCCGAAATGGAAGCCGCCGGTGTTGCTGAACTAGAAGCTATATACAACGAAGCATACGCTGCCATTAAATAAGGCGCGATAAGCAGTAGTGAGTTTTGCGTATTAGTTCTTGAACAAGTAAAAACCGCCTTTTTAGGCGGTTTTTACACTATAGAATCTCAAAACCAATATTCCATCTAAAAGGAGACAAAAATGAATTTACGTGAAAAAGCTAATATTTTTGAAACACATTTGTTAGAAAAGTTCACTTTTGATGGTCAGGTGATGTGCAAATTGTCGTTAGCTTCGGCTGACAAAAAGTCGTACTATGATACCCCCGATAATGCTTACATGACCGGCATGATGATAGCAGCGTTTTCAATGAAATATGCAGTCACAAAGGATGAGAACGACAGAAAAACTGTATCGAAGATGCTAAAAGCGGCAAATTGTTTGTGTAAAATCAGCGGAAAAAAGGGATTGCTAGCGAGGAGCTACACGCCGCTTGACAATGATTTTGCAGACAATGACGGTGAGTGGAATATAACATCAGATAAAAAATATCGCTGGAGAGGCGATGTCAGCACCGACCAGATGTGCGGAATGTTTTTCGGACTTTATAACGCATATAAATTGGTTGCCAATGAAGAAGAAAAAGAACAGATCAAAAACAACCTTGTCGACCTTATGGATCACGTCTTGGAAAATGGCGATTTAATTATCGACATCGATGGCAAAAGAACTTTATGGGGACGATACACCGAGGAGTATGTCACAAAAGTTCAACCGATGATTGCGCTTTTGTATTTACAGCATCTTAAAATATTACACCATGTCACAGGCGATAAACGATATGATGATCGATATCAAGAATGCGCAATCAACAAACATTATGCAGAAATCTCGCAGCTTTCTTGGTTGCCGGTTCCGCCCAAATACTCAAATCATTCCGACAATGTAATGATAGCCATGAGTTTTCAACCGCTTTTGGAGCTGGAAAAGTCGGAAGTGTTGCTTGCTCATTATAAAAAAGGCCTTGAAAAGTTCTTTTTAGGATTTGACGATTTTGATTTCAGTGTACCGAGTGGGCAAAAATATTACGAATACTTTCATGGTGAGATAATAGCCAATGATAATCCGGAAGATTCGGTATTATCAGTCGATGAAGTAATAAAAGAATGCAACGCCTTCTGGGAAAAAGGAGCGGAATATCAAGGGGTGAAACCAATCGGCTGTCCACTATATGCCTATATTGCGAAGAACTTCTTGGGATTGGATGAAACCGGCGTGCTGACCCCTTCAATTAAAACTCTGGAACTCATGCCGTTCAGTATGAAGTTTTCAAAAGATACATTGAATGAGTACAAGCTGCGATTCGGTATAGATGAAAAGACGGAAGAAACAGAGGTGATGGAGGGCAAGCCGATACCGATAAACAAAAGAAAAAAAACATGGTCTGCCTGGGTTCAAAATCCCTACACTACAGAAGGAGACTGCACTGTGGAAACCGGCATGGAATACTCGGGACATGATTTTATTCTTGGATATTGGGTGGGCAAATATTACGGATGCCTCTAAGTAACTCACCAACACCTTTAACTAAAAACCTGCTGAACAACGAGTTGTTCAGCAGGCTTTATTTATAGATTCATTATTGCAACGGCTCCAAGAAGTGTCTTCTCAAACGCTTCGTTCCCGTATTTATCCACCTGTGCTTTATCCTTCGGACCATGGGTTAGGCATCCTGCGCCGCCTATGCAACCGTCAGTGCATGCCATACCTTCTATAAAATTCGCGTCGGTTAATTTTTTCGACGACTTCATCAAGGCAACTTTGCATGCATCAATTCCGTTGCACCTCTCCGCCCTAAGATCAAACTCAATCTTTTGCTCCTTGAGTGCCTGAGAAACCGCGTCAGACAGTCCGCCGCTCCGTGCAAAAATCCTTCCGAAATACGAAGCGTTGTCCAGCACTTCTTCATGGAGTTCTGAAAGATTAATTTCTTTGCTATCAAAAAGTGCTTGCAACTCTTCAAACGTAATTACACAATCCACATGAGGCCTTACCGTATCAAGTTGAAACTCCATTTTTTTCGCCGTACAAGGACCGATAAAAACGACTTTCGAGGTTGGATCGGTTTCTTTAATATATTTCGCTATCCGTGCCATCGGTGACAAATTGTGAGATATATGCTTTGAAAAGTCGGGCATCTGTTTGTTTATATACATCACAAACGCAGGACAGCAAGAACTCGTCAAAAACTCTTTTTCCACCAGTTCTCTCGACTCTTCCAATGCCACAGCGTCCGCTCCAAGCGCCGCTTCGACAATAGCATGAAAACCCAGTCCTTTGATCCCGCTTACAACCTGACCTAGCTTAACATGCTGAAACTGGCTCGAAATAGAGGGTGCCACAACCGCATACACCTTATACTTTGTATTATCTTCACTCTTTTTCAGCAGGTCTATCGCATCCAGTATAAACGATTTATCTGCTATTGACCCAAACGGACACTGATACACACACGCCCCACATGCTATGCATTTCTCATTTATTATCTGTGCGCTATTATCAGGCGCTTTTTTTATTGCCTTGACCTTGCACGCCGATTCACAGGGTCTTTTACTGCTAATTATCGAATGATACGGGCATGTTTTCGCACATGCACCGCAGTCTACGCATTTCTTGCTGTCTATCTGTGCAACATAGTTTGCATTGAATGAAATTGCCCCGAATCTGCAAGCATCGAAGCACCGATGCGATAAACAACCGCGACAGGAGGAGGTCACAACATAGCCTGAAGCGGGACACTCATCGCAGGCAATATCTATGACTTCAATGACATTTGGATTAGCACGATCACCACCCATCGCAATCTTGACACGTTCCGCCAATATGGCTCGCTCTTTATAAACACAGCAACGCATCGTAGACTCTTTGCCGGAAATAATGTTTTTCGGTATTTGTGTAACATTCTCCAGCAGCGTGTCCTGCCAAGCATTCTTGGCTACCTCGCGCAACACTTTGTATTTTATGTATTGTACTTTGGTATCAAATCTTTCCATTTGATCACAGTTCCTTTCTTTGATTTAATTTTGACCTGCCTAGAAGTAACTCACCTTGATTTTTTTACCGATCTTTTTCAGACAAAGCGATAGCTCATCTATCAACTGCATTTTTATATTAAAATTAATTGGTAAATTGGGATTTTGATGTGCCGGGTTAACCGCCCTACCAACGTAAAAATTAATGTCGGTCGCCTGCTCAAAAAGCAATCTTGAAATTGCCGATGCTCCGTCTTTATTATTGCTCCAGCCGGAGTATAACTTGTTATCTTCAAGATAATCCTTCGCATACAATAACACCTTGTTAATTGTTATAATTCCTTCGGTCACTAGATCCACGCCTTCAATCATTGCCGTCGGTGGAACGTCAGAATCAAAAAATTCAAGCGATGGCATGAGTTCTTTACCCAAATAGTTTGCTGCAATGGCAGAAGTTGTACCTCCGCAAACAATATGTTTTCCCTCCTTGGCAAAAAAGAGTGACATCATCTTTTCTGAGTCACTTTCGTTCGACGGCGGTCCGATCATCAGATTCATCGGCTGCCTCTTTCTGATTCTCACCATGCACGATGTAGTATCATCGCCCGGCATGGCACCGTAGAGAGAGTAACATTCATCCAACAATATAGTGTTCAGGGTCTTTGCTGTAAATCCCACGTCAATCAAGGGAGCGATATATTCCCCGATCTCTTTTCTGTCCCAACCGAAATTCAATGCGCTCCCAACACCTGCATGAATACACCCATCACTCATCAGGATAAAAAGATCATTCTCTTGAAGTTCGAGCTTGGACATGAAAATCTTCTTGCCACCTATTATCATTTCGGTATGTGGAATTTCAAAATTTTCTCCGTCTCGGAGCAAGATCACTTTCGGGTTGTCGTATTGTATTATTTCGGCTTCTCTGTTGTCGTTCAGTATCCTGAATATCGTAAATGTCGAGTATGCTATGCCTCTTGTCGCACATACCGGAAGCGTCTGTGCAACTGTCTCTACGCAGTCGGTTATACTCAATCCCTCCGCCATCATTGTAGATATTATTTTCGCAGTCAAGGTGGAAAGTATATTAGCTTTCACCCCACTTCCTAACCCGTCCGCCAAAACGAGCGTGGTCGAACCATCAACGCCATCGATCATCTCAAGCTGGTCACCGCAGAGCTCCTCGTTATATTTGTTAAGACTGTTGAAGCCAATGTCTGCACACAAATTAATCATCTCTTATCGACTCCTTAAGCTTTGTGAGTGCAATTTTTGTTTCGGCGGCAGTCTCTCCGAGTAGCGAGGCAATTTCATGAACTACTCGCATCTGCTTTTCAATCACTTTATCGGTAGTTTCTATCGTCTTCTTGCTGATTTTCTCCTTTTTGGAACGCTCTTCCTCCTCTTCGGTTACGTTACGCATAATACAGATTAAAATCTTGTTGTGTTTATCAAAAATGATCGTTTCTTCCACGTGTTTATTATATTCTGCTAGATAAGCGCGTTTGTTTTTTATTGAATTTCCGCTTGACTTTACTTCAATGAAATCGGTCGGGTCCAAAATTTTTATGACCTGCTCACCCAATACATCCGATTTCCTTCTCATGTTGATCAGATCTAATGCAGAAGAATTTATTCTTTGGACCTCCAAATCATTGTTGAGCACAATGATTGCATTGGGTGAATTGTCCACTATTATGTCTGAGAATGTCTCGGCTTTTTCATACAGCGACGGCAAACACATGGTGAAATCTGCCTTTCCGTAGAACACCGCTATCGCCTTGTCGCGACATGAATTGTATCCGCAAGAGCCGCAATCAAGCTCATCTTCCTTTTTTTCCTTACCTATCTGCCTCAATATAGTCTCTATCTCTAGCTGAGACGGCGTGCCGTTGTGTAGTTCAATAGGCAAAAATGATTTCTTCATTAGCGAGGCTTCGATATTATTCACATCAAAATCTTCGGCGCCGGCATACTTGTGTATACTCATATAGTCCACAAGCGGTTTTTTGCGATATTTTTCCATGACCGGACCACCAATGCAACTCCCGACACAGGCAGACATCTCGACAAAACATTTATCGAGATTACCTTGCTCTATTTCGCTCAACGCTTTCATGCAGCTCTCGACACCATCTACCCCCAAATATGTGTATTCGGGATTCTTATTCTGTATCGTCTTGATAATGCCACCGGTAGTCGGGAAAAATCTGGCAAGACTTTTGTCAATGCTGTCTTGCGATTCATCTGCATCGATGGTTATACTTTCATTTTGCATCCACTCGGTGAGTTCCTCAAAAGTAAGCGCCGCATCTACAATCCCTTCGTAGTGATGCGCTTCGTCCTTTTTGGCTACACATGGCCCGATAAATACAACCTTAGCATCAGGGTGCCTTTTTTTAATGTCTATTGCATGCGCTTGCATCGGTGACACAATATCTGCAAGATGATGCAACAATTGCGGATAATATTTTTGAATAAGAAGATTTACCGAATGACATGATGAAGTGATGAGTATGTTACGATTGTCTCGATCGATCATATTCTGATACTCATTCTTCACAATAGTGGCACCGATAGCTGTCTCTTCCGCAGAATGAAAACCAAGCATTTTGAGCGCGCGTTCGATTGACTGTATTCCGGCGCCCTCATAATTTGCAATAAATGATGGCGCAACAGATGCGATAACCGGCGCGTCCGACATCAGCAACACCCTAACCGCCTCGACGCTGCTGCTAATCTCTTTTGCATTTTGAGGACAGTTCACAAAACACTGACCACACAATATACATTCGTTGCCGACAATTATTGCCTGCCCACCGGAAAACCTGATCGACTTCACCGGACAGCACCGAATGCACTTATAACAATTTTTGCAGTTTGATTTCTTTAGTTTTAAAAATTCCGTCATTGCCACAACCTACCTTCACCCAACAATCCGTGTAACGACTTCCTTCTCAAAGAAAGCCTCTACCGTTTCGGGCAATACAGAATAGAAACCATCATCGACCGTCACGCAAACCCCTTGCTGACATTTGCCCATGCAAAAAGCGCCGGAAAACTCTATCGAATTTTTCAGCCCTCTATCTTGAATCAGGGTTTTAATCTTTTCAACCACTACCCTCGACCCTTTCAAATGACATGAGCTCCCTATACATACCTTTACTTTCATTGTTATAACCATTCCTTTCTTAATGTTTTGTCCGATTTCACCACTGTGTGGTGAAATTCAAACGTATTCCGTTTGAAAGAAACAAAACTTAGTGTTTGAAAACTCGGTTTCAAATTTGACTCCTATGTCAAATTTGTTAATTATTTAACAAACATATTATAGCATAACAATTATCGTTTGTAAAGAAGGTTTTTTTAGTTGTACGCAAAAAGTCAATCCTCTTGAAAAGCTGATAATGCCAGAGCAAGTATTCGTCCGACTTATCATCGTTTTCAAAACGACTTCTTGACCGCCTTATGTTAACACCTGCAAAAAGCTATCGGCCTATGCCGGATTAAGCAGTTCCTAACTGAATCGCATTACTATTTATTTCGACTATATTGTTAAGGGGTGCATTTTATCCGATTCTCAAAATAAAACAAAGCACTTTCAGTCACCTGAAAGTGCTTTGTTTTATTTTTTCCTACATGCGTCCCGTGTTAGTATAGCATGTTCGGATTTTGTCGATTTTTCTTATTACTTCTTGCAGTTCAATATATGAGTCAACCTTTCGTTGGTCGCGACGATTGCCACCAATATAAGAGGACAGCTTTTCATACATTTCCGGCAGGTAGTTTCCGGTCATACGCTCAACTATATGTATATCATATATTCCGGTATTTATTCCCACGCAAAATCTTTCATAGGTAGTCAAAAAATATCGGACCTCGTGCAAAAACTCAGGATCGGCAGAAATATTTTCAAACGTCATCGGCATCACCTTCGATTTTTTTGTTATGCGTCCTGAAATCTCATACAACAGCTCACATATTCTTTGATAATATTCTATTGTAGCCTGCTTTTTTCGACGCCTATGATCTTGAACAAATGTCAAAAACAAGATCACTGCAGTAATTATGGATATCACTAACGCTATTATTCCGCTCACATCTCCCATTGCACCCTCCTTTTTTATATTTATATCACATTTGAGCGCTCATTACAATATATTATCCATAAATATGTCAATCGATTTTTCGTTTACTATTTCCACTTTGAAACATGATGCCAAAATTTTAGCGATACACACCGAAAACCAGCAACAACTTGACCTTTCTAAATTCCGATAAAAAGTTAACTTTCGGGCGCTCTCCCCTTCGCTATCGACGAGCTTTACTTTTATTCAACACCATTTTCAACATGCATTGTGCAATATGTACAGCATGGATAGTTTTTGATTAGCATAATGTAGAAAATCTAAAACTTACATTATCCTCAACACATGTATTATTTATTATGGTATAATGTCGATAGTATGACAGGGGTAATGAGGCATACAAAGATACGAGCGCACTCATAGAAAGGAACGGGCAACAATATGGAAAACAAGAACAGTTTGTCGATGGGCAACAAACTATCATTTGCAGTGGCTGATCTTTTTGGAGGAGGTTCATTCAACATAGTAAACTTCCTTTATCCGGGTTTCCTAGCCCTCGCAGTAGGTCTTTCGCCTTTTTGGATCAGTTTCATCATGTTTGTCGCGAGGGTATGGGATGCAATCAGCGATCCTTTAATGGGACGCATTTCGGACGGCACAACAAACAAAAGGTTCGGAAAAAGGAGAGTCTACCTTGTGGCGGCGGCGCCTTTGGTCGTCGTGGCAATGTTCCTGATGTTTTTCCCGTTCTCGATGGAAAGTGAAATCATTCGAGTTATGTGCGTGTTGCTTTCATATATGTTTTTCAGCACAGTTCAAACGATGGTCATGATACCCTACTACTCACTCTCGTCAGAACTTGCATATGATTACAAAGATCGTGCATCTGCAAATTCATTGCGGTTGGCATTTAGCATATTTTCCTCTATCTTATGCGTAGCAGTGCCCGGTATGATAGTCGAAATGGTGGACGGCAACAACGGTTATATCATCATGAGTTTGATTTTCGGAACTCTATTCGGCACATCGATCCTAATCACAGGGCTTTTTACCCGTGAACAGATTATCACCCCTGCGGTCAAACGAAATTTCCGACTTGACGAATTTACAAGGTTTTTGAAAGTTAAGCCTTTTCGCCAGTATCTCGGCATGTTCTTGACGCTCCAAATGACTCAGGCAATCATGAGTTCGTTATTTTTCTTCTATATCGATTTTTACATCAATCGTGATATAACAGCCTCAGGAGGTTCGTCAATGCTCGGTCTGATTGGTGCGGGCAGCATGTTTGCGACGCAGATAGTCGCACTCCCGTTCTATCTATGGCTGATAAATAAAAAGAACAAGGCATTTGCCTATCGTTTCGGCGCATTTATCTGGATTTTGTCCGGATCTGTTCTTTTCACACTAAAACCCGGTGTGCCGGACATCGCCATCATAATAGCGGCTGTCGTTATCGGATTCGGTATCAGCGGACCGGGACTTGTCCCGCATGCCATGTTTGGCGATGTTGTTGATGCGGCAGAAATCGTCACAGGAGAACGAAACGAAGGGGCGATGAGCGGTTTTGTGAACTTTATTAACAAGGTAGCACAGGCGGTCGGTCTTGCCATTGTCATGGCGGCGCTAGGCTTTTTCGGCTTCCAAGAGCAGGTTGTCGGTGCGGCAAAGGTGGTGTCGCAACCGGAATCGGCACAGATGGCTATTAGAGCAATCCTGTGCTTTGCACCACTTTTTGTTTTGATTTTCGGTGTACTAATTTCCTTTAAATACAAAATAGATATGGAGAAACAAAAGCAAGTTAGGGCAAATATCGAAAACAACGACACATCAAAACTCGAAGCACTCAAAAAGGAATTCACCTAAAAACTGTTTCCATTCTTCAACCTTTTCCCATATTACACCGCTACAATGCTTTTAGCGCTGTCGATTGGGATGCAATGAGTTTAAAATACAACCTCATAATACAACAAAAAAGGAGACACGGAATTGCAGCTCCTTTTTTGTTGTTGATTTAGTTTGATGCAACTGAAATGCTCGTCGGTCTCAGGCGATATTGGTGCGGTAAATAGGCAAGATAGCTTGACGTTTTGAACTTTTGATGTTATAAATATATTATTGCACTTTTGATATCCCACCTTAATATCTCGGAGAATACTTCATGCTCTTCAACTCAATGCTGTTCTTAACATTTTTGCTCATTGTATTTACGCTTTATTGGTCTATTCCAATAAAGTCTCGTTGGGTTGTATTGCTTGTCTCCAGTTATTATTTTTATATGAGTTGGAACGCAAAATATGTAGTTTTGATCCTAATAACCACAGTAATTTCCTATATTTGTGCAAGACTTCTTGAAAAAGCGATGACTCCTCGCATAAAAAAAATATATATCGCTATCACACTGCTGATCGGTTTTGGAATTTTGTTCGTATTTAAATACTTCAATTTTTTTATGCAAACGCTTGATAATGTCCTTAGCCAATTTTCTATTCAACTCCATCCCGTCACACTACAGTTACTCTTACCGGTCGGTATTTCCTTTTATACATTCCAAACAGTTAGCTATGTTATTGATGTATATCGTGGAAAAATCGATGCTGAAAAAAACTTCTTTCGATACGCTACCTTTATCTCATTTTTCCCTCAACTTGTTGCAGGCCCGATTGAGCGCAGTGAAAACCTTTTGCCCCAAATAAATAAAACTCATGTTTTTGACTATCAGCTTGCCTCCTACGGTATCAAACTGATGGCGTGGGGGTTTTTCAAAAAAGTAATTATTGCCGACACACTGGCATATTATGTCGATAAAATCTGGGATAATCTATATGAGCATTCCGGTGCAACACTACTTATTGCAGTATTCTTCTTTTCAATACAAATCTACTGTGACTTTTCCGGCTATTCAGACATAGCTATCGGAGTTGCGAAGTTGTTCGGCATTAATCTGATGACCAACTTTAAAAGCCCTTACTTTTCTACCTCTCTTAAACAGTTCTGGAATCGATGGCACATTTCATTATCGTCATGGTTTCGGGATTATCTTTATATACCGCTCGGTGGAAATAGGTGTGGTAAGTTCAGAAGCAATCTCAATGTGTTAATTACTTTTGTTGTCAGCGGACTTTGGCACGGTGCCAACATGACGTTTATTGTTTGGGGTGCCTTACATGGCGGCGCTCAAACAGCTTGTAATCTGCTCTTTACAAAAAAGAGAACAAAGCTACACAGCAGCCGTGTTCTCAAAGCATTCCAATGCTTAATTGTGTTCACATTTTGTACATTCGCTTGGATTGTATTCCGGTCACAAAACATGGGAGAAGTCGCCTATATACTAAATAACATGTTCGTCGGATTATCAACACCCTTTGAATATTTGACTTCCGGTCTGAGTGTAATGGGGCTGCAATTCTTTGAACTCGCCGTGACTATAGTCTTCCCACTAATTATTTTGTTTGCCTATGACCTTGTAAATTACAAAAACGATCCCATCATAATCATCTCAAAAGCGCCCACCGCACTTCGATACTGTGTGTACATATTGACTGTGTTTTTATTTTTTATTCTTCTCCCTTCTTTTTCCGGCAACCAATTCATCTACTTTCAATTTTAACGGAGCATAATTCATGGTCAAATTTTTACAAAAAATTGCTATAGTTTTATTTTCAGTCACTGTATTACTTGTTGCTTATAGCTTGATAACGTATTACCTGATCGATCGGTATGATGAAACAGGGCATAACGCTTCCATCATCGATAAGCTTGAGCGACTGGAAAGTATAAACGAACCCAAAATAATTTTGGTTGGAAACTCCAATCTTTCCTTTGGTATCGATTCAAAGATGATAGAAGACGAATTCGAAATGCCGGTAGTGAATCTTGGGCTAAATGGTGGATTGGGAAATGTGTTTCATGAACTCATGGCAAAATATAATATAAACTCCGGCGACATCGTTGTAATTGCCCACACCGAATATGGTACTGATTATTTTGACACAAGCCTAATATGTGAGACGGTAGTAGGCAAAGAATATCTTTATCCTACTGTCCCAAAAGAGCTATACTGGCAGGTTGCAAAAACACTACCTAGTTATTCGATCGATGCATGGGGTGATTTTATTTTTCAACGTTATATCATCAGCGATCCTGCTACATTTGCATATGCACGAGGCGCATTCAACGAGTACGGCGACAACATTTTCCCGAGAGAAAAACCCACTGTCGATTACAGCGAAAACACATCGGCGCCACCTTCTATCACGAAAGAGACCACTGACAGACTCAACGAATTTAACGAAGAATGCTTACAAGTCGGTGCAACCCTTGTCATCGCCGCCTATCCGATTGTGAACGGTGAGGGGGCGAAACCGATTGCTGAATTTCAGTCATTCCAAGATGAATTGGCAGAACATCTTGACAGCCCTGTAATATCCGATTTCACCGAATACATCCTCGACTACTCGTATTTCTATGATACGGTGTATCATCTCAATGATCAAGGTGTCGAGATTAGGACGCAGCTGTTGATTGAGGATTTGAAAAAAATTGTGTAAATAACAGAGTATCTAAATGAGCTCATTGGCTTGAATAGATACTCTCATAATCATAGCTCTGCAGAAATTCACGATCGGCTTGCAAGATCTCAAGATAATTTTCTTCAGTCAGCAGATATTCATCACGGCTCATATATTCAAGCATAAGTTCGTTTATCTCTTCACTGTAATGCGCTTGATCTTTGTAGTTATCAAGGTTCGTGATTATCTCCCGATCTTGCTCAAACGAGAACAACTTTATGTTTTCCACCTCCAAAATCAGCTTTGTCACCAGCAGCTTCACATCGTGCATATAATTCAGCTCACCGTTTCGCTGTGTCACGTCCCAATATGCTACGCTATATGGTGGATAAAAGAGGTAAAATGTTGTTTCAGGATGCTCCCTCGCGAGCTTTATTACATTTTCTTCAATATTCTTTGTCACAGAGGCCGCTTGTTCCTCCGTGAGTTCTTTTTGCTCTTGTGTAATCGATGGACGGGTGTAGGTACTCAGCACTGCTTCTTTGCTGAAGTCAAAAGCTTGATACCATGTGCCGTAATCATCAAGAGTTATAGTTTCGTTGCCTTGTAACGTATAAAGCAGCACTCCGGTAAACGATTCAATCAAAATATCTATATTTAACAGATAGCTAAGATCGTTGAGCAGATTGTTATCGTATAAATATAGCGGTGCATTTTCATTGAAGCGCTCATCATACGCTGATGTCATTCTTGAATAATCGAGACCTCGAATCACTGTATCAATTTGCCCATTTCTTATGAAAGAAATCTCTAGCAGATCATTTATTTCAACAAAATTTGCACCCGGCAATGACGCTTTTACAAAATCCCCTCCAAACAACTCCTCTGCTATCGAGGGTTTAAAGTTCTGTGTCATAGAAGTCCCGGTTATGATCCCGTTATAACCAAAACTCTTTGCTATGCCCACCGTTTGATACGCTGAATTGTCCCCATCTAACATCCTATACTCCAAAAACGGCAACG
Organism: uncultured Oscillospiraceae bacterium; assembly: GCA_964370605.1. Taxonomy (GTDB): domain Bacteria; phylum Bacillota; class Clostridia; order Oscillospirales; family Ruminococcaceae; genus CAYJBH01. Next base: position 87,369 of record CAYJJX010000006.1, read on the forward strand.
GTTTATGATACTGAAAAAACGGGTCGATAAACACAACAAACCCGATTATACAAATCAATCCGGCTATCGTTAATGAAAGTGTTGCGATTGTAAATTTTTTACCGCTCATTTAGCGAAACGTCTCCCGTCTAAAAATTAAAATATAAAAATGTTGACAACTTTGAAAAAGACACAATGCAGATCAACATACAAAAAGTTGTTAGCAATATATTAAAAACACTCGGCTTGAATGTCTTTTCATGTATGTTTTTCAGCTTGACGGTAGCGATTGTGATCGCCGTAAACACCGCCGCAAAAAATGCAATGCCGACTATCCCGGGCGATATTCCGAGTGAATTTGCCACACCCATAAAAATTGAAATGCGTCCTGCCACCTGCTGTGAAAAGAACGTGTCGCCAAACGAAAAACCGTCGATAAAAACCAACTTTTCTACAAACAAAAATGCTTTTTCCATCGTGTCCGCCCGAAAGAATATCCAGGCGAGATTGACAAAATAAAAGGTAAGCGCCCAGTTCAGTAACTTTGGCAGTACAATTTTCGTCTTTTTAAACAGTCGCTGAACAATGCTTGCAATGCCGTGTAACAAACCCCAGACGATAAACGTCCAGTTTGCACCGTGCCAGATGCCGGAAATGAGGAAAACCAAAAACAAATTTATGTAGGTGCGAATAGCGCCTTTTTTACTGCCGCCAAGTGGGAAATAAATGTATTGACGCAAAAATCGCGATAAGGTAATATGCCATCTATTCCAAAACTCTCCGATGGAGCAAGCCTTATACGGAGAATTGAAGTTGATCGGTAATGTCAGGTTGAACATGTTTCCGATACCGATCGCCATGTCGCTGTATCCACTGAAGTCGTAATAAATCTGGAATGTATAGGCTATGGCCGCGACCCATACCACCGGCGAAGTGATATCGCTAACATCATATTCCCAAACGGGATTTACGATATTTGCTAAGGTATCGGCAACAATCACCTTTTTGAAAAGTCCAATCGACAGCATGTAAAGGCCTTTTGCAAAGTTATCAAAGTTGAACGTCTTTTTCGTTTTGTCTGAAAACTGCGGAATCAGCTCATCATGCAGAACAATCGGACCTGCTACCAGCTGCGGGAAATATGCCACAAAGGTTGCATACTCCAAAAAGTTGTATTTTGCGGTTTTGCCGTGATAGGTATCTATCATGTACGATATCTGTTGAAAGGTGAAAAAGCTGATACCTAGCGGCAAAAGTATGTTAAACAGCGCAATATCGCTACCAAAAACACTGTTGATGTTTTGTATGAAAAAATCAAAATATTTAAAATAAAAAATCAGACCAACGTTGAACACAAGCCCAAGCGTCAGAAGTAGTTTCTTTGGCTTTTTATGAAGTATCAAACGGCTGAGAATCCAGTTGACCAGTATACTGGAGCAGAGTATCAAAAGATAGGATGGATTAAAATAGCCGTAAAACCAAAGCGACATGCCAAGAAGCGACAAAAGAGCCAACCGCGGAGCCCTTATTCTGTTTAGAAGAAAGTACAGAATCAGTGTCAGCGGCAGCATTAGGAATATGAAGATGTATGAGTTGAAGAGCATTAGTTGTCCTTTGGCTTGAATAGTCTTCGTTTAATCACTTTGTTTTTTATCTTTGCAAGAAAAGTGATAACTTGATGTACGGCTAAATATACTTTGTAGCCTAATGATGGACCAAATCTTTTATAGTATTGGTGCATAACTTTTTGCGAGTGGTCATAATAGAGCGCCGAATATTTATAGATGCTATCGGTTTGCTTCACCAATTCATAGGCCTGCTTTTGATCATATTTTCCCAGCTTAGGTATCAAGTCAACCGCTACACAATACCAATGTGCAATTTTGTTGTTAAAGCTTTTTAATATCTCTTTATCTACATTTAGGTGATCGTATTTTTTGTAGTAATGGTGCGCTAAATTCAGTATGCCACTAACTATTTTCAGAGATGGCTTAACAGAATAAGATTCCGAAATTATACGGTGATAAGTCAATGTTTCATCAAAAAACCGAACATTTGCTGTGTTCATATAACATTCAAAGGTTCCACCGAGATCTTGAGCGCCATCGAATTTCGAGTTGAAACTGAAGTGAATGCGATTTAGATATTCGAGTGAAACGGCTCGGCTCCAAAATGAGTACGGCATTTTATTTTCAATATAACTAAGTAAAAACTGAGACTGGGAGAAATAATTTGCACTTTGAGAATTTTCCGGAAGCACCACCGGGGCGAACTTATCTCCCATCTCCTTTTCGTGAATAAAATTACATTGTAGAATATCGGGGTACTCATTTTTGACTATCTCGTTTTTAATCTTTTCGAGTATATTTTCTGCTATGTAATCATCGTTGTCAAGTTGAATAAGATACTTGCCTGTTGCTTGCTTGATTCCGGTATTGCACGCACCGGATATACCTTGATTTTTTTGATGTATAACTTTGACTCTTGCATCTTTTGAGGCATATTCATCACAAATCATCGGACAATCGTCGGGAGATTCATCGTCTACCAATATCAATTCTAAGTCTTTACAGTCTTGGTTTAGCACACTCTCTATGCAACACCTTATATATTGTTGCGAACCGTACACCGGAACAACAATGCTGAAAAAAATGTATGGACTACTCATATTTCTAACATTTCCTCGTTCAACTCTTTTTAGCCCTAACTAATCCTTTTCTAAACTCCAGTCGTCCTTCTGACTTAAATGCCATATAACCGTTTGAAATTTCAGTATCAAAGCCTAAATTATTTAAAGCATTCAAATATCTCTCTGCATCGCCATTTTTATGGTAAACGCAGAGTGCTATTTTCATTTTAGCGTCGCTTTTTAACAGATTTGAAGCTCCGTCAAGCATCTGTTGTTCCATACCTTCTATATCGGCTTTAATAAATGTCGGCATCTGCCGATTTTCAAAAATTTTATCAAGTGTAATTTCTGTATCGGTGCTTTTATCGCTTACAAATTTATCAATTATTACAACTTTGTCCATATAAGGCTCGAAAGTCTTTTTCAGGCATTGAATCCACTTATCTTGACATTCTATGAGATACACTTTTTTAAGTTTTTCGATGTGTGCAAGGGCAAAATTACCTTCGCAAGCACCAACATCGACTAATATATCGCCTTCTTCTACCCTGAACTCCTCGGTCACATATCGATGTGTGGATTTTTCATCTTGCTCAATAATTTGCGTATACTTATAATAATCTGATACCATTTCGCTAAAGTATTCAGCCGGGAAAAACATCTTTTTTCCATCGAGCAGAACATATTTCATCGAACTTTCGTCTTCAAACACTTCAATTTTTGTGTCCTCGAATAATCTCTCAGCCCAGTAAAACGGAAATGCTGTCATTGCAAATTTCTTGTTTCTTCTTGCTACTTTTAAAGCTTCTACTGCACATGACTTAATTTCATCATCGATAGCACTTTCCATTATATCACGATACTCTTCGACTCGCTCTTTTCGTATCCGTTCGTTTTCACGCTCTCGCTGTCTGGCAACTTTAAAGTTTATATATCGCATATAAACCTTTAAATCAGTCCCTTCGCCAAACAGGTTCAATATTTTCTTAATTACTTCTCTCACGAATTCTCCTGAATTATTTTTAGTTTTCTAAATCTAATGTCACCCCAATTTTTTTTATCCCATCTTAAATCCTCGGTAACTTCATCAGTTATCGTGACACCTGCAATAACGTCACTCCAAAAACATGTTATAGGTTCTCCTAAAGAATCAATTTTGGACAGTTCAAAGTTCAGGAAATATTCGCCTTCAGATAATTCATTAACTTCGAACTCGATGTCAAGCGACTGCTTGCTTGAAGGAGTAAAATCTTTTCCAAGACTGCAGTTGGTCATTCCGATTGCTTTTTTGTTAATATCTAAAACCATTATGCGGAAAAAAAATTCGCAATCAGAAACATTTGGTGTCCATATTAATGTAAATGAAATAGACTCACTCGGACGATAAGACAGTTTTGCTCTGTCTGTAAATATTAGTTCATCCAATGTAGCACTGCCATTTGAAACCTTTGTACTGTATTCTTCGAACAAATAATGGGTTGCATTCTGTGCTTCATTGTCACCATAAATCTTTATCGCCGCATCTACATCACCATCAAAATCCATTTTGCCTTTTTTAAGCACAATTCCTCTGCTGCAAAGATCGCGAACGGTACTCATATTGTGACTCACATATAGCACAGTCTTTCCGTCATGGCTCGCAAGTTCTCGCATCTTCTGTATACATTTCTTCTGAAACTTCATATCACCCACTGCAAGCACCTCATCCATTATCAGGATTTCGCTGTCAAGGTGTGCCGCAACGGCAAATGCAAGTTTTACATACATTCCGCTTGAATACCGCTTGACCGGTGTATCTATAAACTGTTCACACTCACTGAAATTAACTATGTCCTGCATTTTGGCATCAATTTCGGTGCGCTTCATGCCGAGTATTGTGCCGTTCATATAGATATTCTCTCGTCCGGTCATTTCGGGGTTGAAGCCGGTGCCAACTTCCAGCATGCTGGAAACTTGACCGTTCAGATATATTGCACCTTGCGTTGGGGAGGTAATGCGAGAGATGAGCTTGAGCAATGTAGATTTTCCTGCCCCATTTCCGCCGATGATTCCAACAACCTCGCCCTTGTATATTTCAAAATTTACATCGTCGAGTGCTAAAAAGCGATCTTTCTTTGTATTGTTGCTTGAAAACAGCAGACTGTTCGGGTCTTCTTTTCCACGGAGCTTTGCCCACCAGCTTTGCATGTCGGCAGTTAAGGTACCGTAGCCAAACTGGCCTAACCGGTATTCTTTTTTCAGTCCCTCGACCTTTATCATGATTTCTTTGTTATTCATTATATTGTATCCACAAAGGTTCTTTCGATCTTATTAAACAGCTTGATTCCTATGATTGCCGCCAGTATGGTTATCAACCACGAACAAGCAAAGGAAAACACATCAAAAATCCCGACTCCCAAAATCGCCATGCGAAACATCTCAAGCGGCATAGTCATCGGATTTATCAGCAACAATATTCTGGTTATCCCTCCACTTGTGGAAAGAGGGTATACTATCGGCGAGACATACATCCACAGCTGAATCCCAAAGGTAACCGCAATGGCAAGGTCACGATATTTTGTGGTCAACGATGACACTATGACGCCGCCGCTCAACGCCAATATACCTACTTGCAGTAAAATGACCGGTATATACAATATTAGCATTGAAAAAGCAACCTCGGCACCTTGCAGGTAATAATATAGAAAGCAGATTAAATATAGAAACAGCTGTAAAAAAAAGTTAATAAGCGAGGTCAACACCTGTGAAATCGGAACTGTGATTCGAGGAAAATACACCTTGCCGAATATACCGGAATTGGCAATAAAAGTGTTTGACGTTCCCATAAAAGCACTGGAAAAAAAAGCCCAAAGGCTGTTGCCTGCAAGATAAAATAACATTTCGGGCGCACCGTCGGTCGACATTCCCGCCATATAGCCAAATATGAATGTAAATATAACCGAGGTCATAAAGGGTGTTAAAAGAATCCACGCAGGGCCGAGAATTGTCTGTTTATACAGTGTGACAAAATTCCTTTTGACAAACACCAATATCAAATCCCTGTATCGGATTGTCTCTTTTAGGTTAAAACCGTTGTCACCGGCTTTTACCACCGTTTTAAACTCCTGTTTATCCATTCTTGCTCCAAATTGTACTTGTATTCTTGCTATCTTGCCTCACTATATATCAAATTATATATACTCAACAAGGTCTCAGCATTATCGTGCTTGCTGTGAGTTTTTTGCGCATGTTTCTTTGCCAAACGCCCAAACTCTTCGGCCGATTCTTTTCTTTGAAACATCTTAACTATCTCATCTGCCAATCTTTCGGCATCGCCGAAATCATATAGGATCCCCTCTTCCCTGTCAACTATCATGTCCGGTATTCCGCCGACCCTTGATGCTATGCACGGCATCCCAAGCATCATCGCTTCACCGAGCGAATTAGAACTGTTTTCAATGGCAGACGGCAATACAAAAACGTTAGCGTTCAAATATGCCGACTTTATTTGTCGTTCGTCAAGAGCACCCATATATACAACATTGTCTTTCAGGTGATACCGTTTTATCAATCGATCGATATAGTCAGCGTATTCGTACATTATATGTGCGACAAATCTGTTATCACCGACAGGAAGATTTTCAAAAAGATTTTTTCCGGTGATGTACAACTTCACGTTGGGGTAATCACTCTTTACTATTTTAACAGCTTTCAACAGTATGTGCAAGCCTTTTATAGGATAATGGCCTTGCGTTGCAAAAATTGTATTCGGCTCACATTCCGCATAATGCCAGCTATCATCGGTATAAAAAGCATCGCGCAATATTTCATTGCACTTAAAATAGTTAGCCGTCTTATTCACCGCCAAAACATGCTCTTTATCCCAGCCGGTGCGACCAATAAAATTGGTTGCCATGCTTATCAATCGCTTTTCCCGCTCGCCGGCATCTGCAAACTGACCCTGTTCATATGCCACAAAACTACCACCGGTGCGAAATAGTCGTAACAAAAGGCTCTTGATCGGATTTATTTTTTCAAATCGCTTGGGTAGATCGGCATAAAAATGTTTTGCGCACATATATGCCAGTCCCTGTATCGACACCACCGTTTTATATCCTTTTGCCGCATTGAGCATGGCAAGTGAGTGCGACATCTCTGTGCCGTGAATATGGACGATGTCCGGTGCTTTAGATTCAACCACCTTTTTCAGCGCCGCTTCTTCATCTTCACGACAACTAAGCACTATATACTCGGTATTTTCAAGTTTCACGGTTTTATCTTCGGTAACCGCACCGGAAAAAGAGACGACCGTGAGCTCGTTGTCGGTCTTTTTCAACATTCCGACAAGTCCGCTCAACCAACCACCGGTAAAACTTTTTGTCAGACCGAGTGCATCTGCCGCCTCGGGAAGAGTGATATTAACCATCCATAATATCTTCACTTTAATCCCCATCCCTTTCTTAAGATTTTGTCCGGTTTCGCTGCTATGTTGGGAAATTCAAACTTTCCCTTTTTCAATTATCTCAAGCAACCTATCGACATCTTTGTACGCCGTCTTGTCAAGGCGTTCGAGGTTGCCTCGCACATCTTCTAACATTTCCTGTTTTGTCAGTATCATTTCAAGTTTTTCAAAAATTGCCTGTTCATCATTTTGCGCGATAAATCCGGTTTGACCCTCTTTGACCTGCTCTTCTGCCGAGCAGTAGTTGCTGACCAAGACCGGTGTTTCCAGTATCAATGCCTCCTCGACCGAGAGGGGGCGACCTTCATAATAGGATTGCAGTACAAAAAGGTCGGCATGTTTTATATAGGGATATGGATTGGTCTTTGCGCCAACCATAATCACCTGCTCTTGCACTCCTTTATCTTTAATCAATTTTTGTGTCATCGCTCGATCTTTGCCGTCGCCCACGATATACCAGCGAAAGTTATGGTGCGCATCTCGCAGTCGCGCCGAAATTGCCACCAGGCGATCCAGCGCCTTTGAAGTGTTGTCAAGCCGCGCAACGCTCACCATGTTAAAGTAGCTTTTATCGTACATACACGGCTCTTCCTGCGACATCAAGAGAATTTTGTCAACATCTAAGGTGTTTGGAAGTGCCACGATCTCACCGCCAAAGCCGGTTAGGTTTCTTTGCAGTATTTCTTTTGTGCTGTTCGATATCGCAACAAGATAGTCAAGACCTTTATATGCAATTTCATCGATCCGCTTGCTGTAAAGCGCCTTTTCATAGTCGGGGTGAATATATCCGAGCTTTAACTTTGCCTTGACACTGTTTGCGAGATAATACCCCACGAAACATTCTTCCCAGGCAATCACACCGTCATATTGTCGCAGGTCAAGCATCGAATATTGCAATGAGTTCAGATAGCTTTCACATTGAGAAAACTCGACGGTATAGCGTTTGTTCTTAGGAAAAATGAAATGACGCAGATAGGTCAGCATAAACAGCGGACTCGACAAAAACCGTCGCCACTTATAAAAACTGTTCATCGGCTGTTCATTGTATATTACCGAAATATTTTCATTCGTTTCCAGTAGAAAATCACTTCGCTGAAAGAGCATTACATCGACCTTGACTCCTTTGGATGACAGGTGTTTGAGCATCGGCTGTAAGCTGGAGGTAAAACCGCCGATATCAAGACGGTTACCGATTATACAAATTTTCATCTGCTGCCTTTCACCGACTTGATTGCATCGTCTATCTTGCCTGCAACATACTGCGGTGTTGCCTCAAAAAATATCTCTTGCACCTCGTCAAAATTCATGCTCTTATCCTTACTTTGCAAAATAAAATCTTCTAACTCCTGTGTATAGTCTGTCGCCTTATATTCTGCAAGGCTCAGCGAGAGCGGATAGCGTTCAAAATACGGTTTTGCGGTGCAATTTTGAGTTTTTTCGGTGGTGATTATCGGTTTTCCGAACGAAAAATAATCAAAAATTTTGCTCGGTGTCATGTTGGTCATACTGTTTCCGATATTGACCAGTATGTCCGCTTGTTGCATGGTGGCATTTGCAACATCGTTTGTGACTACACCGTATGTTTTTATTTGGGTGCTGACCGAGGGGGCAATATTTTTTATTTCATCGCTGTTTGCAAGATTGCCAACAAAGTAAAGGCGTACCTGTTTGTTGCGCTCTAACACAGGGGTAAGCGCGTCAAGAAGAAAGCGAGGATTGCGGTGATTATCCTCCAGCGTGCCGCAAAAAAGCAGATTTATGCAATCTTTGTCAAACTCAATTATTGAACTGCTTTGAGTCTCTTTTTTTGTAAGCGCAGGAAAATCCACGCTTTGCATCTTGTGCATCAAATGTTTATACGACTCATGAGCCGCATATTCTTGATATAACACCTTTGTGGTGAACATAAAATCCGATCGCTCGATGACCGCAACCTCATCGGCAATATTCTTCGTTTGGTTCTCCATCCCTACCGTCTGGTGAAGACCGTGAGGGTCGAATTGATAGTATAGCTTTATTCCGCTAAACTCATCATGTATGGCGGCATCTACCATGTCAAAAGGATAGGCAAAACCGATTATGGCATCAATTTCGTGATCTTTTAGAAATGATTTTATTATCTTGCGATAGGAGGATTTTTCGTTTTTTTGCATCACTGACATTTTGTTGTTCAAAAGTATTACCATTCCGGAAAATGGATGTTGCAACACAAACTTTCTAATTACTTCACTTCTCGGTTCAGCTTCATGTGCTTTGACAAAATCCTCTAACTTTGCTAATGCGTTTCCAAACCGTTTGCTTTTTTGCAGTCTATGCAAGGTAACATTATTACTTGCGTGTAACAACCCGTGCGCATCGTTTGACAAACCAACAATATAACAAGCATGTCCCATATTGGCAAGGTGTTTTGCAAGTAATATCTCAATGTTTATGTTTGCAAAATGCTCTTTTGGAAGATATCCGGCAGATAATAAAATATTCATTATCGCACCTTATTTTCTTTTCCACCGTACTTTTGCATCAACAATTTCTTGTGCTCAAGGATTTGTTCATCGGTAAACCTTGGTATCTGTTTGTCTTTTGAAATATATATTGTGTAGGGGGAAACATCTGTTAGCACGATTGCACCTGCCGCAATAATGCTCCCCTCACCGATGGTTACTCCTTTTGTTATCACTGCATTTATCCCTACCCAAACGTCATCCATAATTGTCACCGGCTTGTCGTTTTCCGGCAGTTTCATGTCGTTTGTTACATTCCTCATATATTCACCAATTAGATCAATCCGGTGATCGCCTGTGATAACAGAGACATTTGGGCCAAACATAACATAGCGTCCTATATTAATCTCCGCTTTTGTTGCAAACATTATGCAGTTCATTCCGATCGACGTGTTGTCGCCGATCGAAATATTGCTTTCATTCGAGTATACAAAATTCGCCCCTATAAGCACATTTTCACCCCTGTGCTTGAAGTTGATTTTTTTCTCTCTCCTCAAAAAATTCAACATATATCCCCTTCCTGCATTATCACCTGCAAAAGTCCATCTACATTGTTGTATCTCGATTTATCCTCTTTTTCAAGGTTTTCTTTGACCGCTTTCAGTGCCTTTTCATTATCCATGACATATATAAGTTTATCATAGATTGAATCGTCGTCATTTTTTGCAATAAACCCTGTAACCCCGTTTGCAACTTGCTCATAAGCTGAGCCGTACTCGGTTATCAAAACCGGAACATTCAAGAACATCGCCTCCTCGACCACCATCGGCTTGCCCTCATAATAGGACTGAAGCACAAAAAGATCGGCGTTGCGGGTATAGGGGTGCGGGTTAGCCTTTGCACCGGTGGCAATCACCCTTTCCGCAAGACCATTTTTTGAAACCTGCGCTCTGAACCACTCTTTATCCTCGCCGTCTCCGACGACATACCACCGAAAATCATATCCGTTTGCCTCAATGCGTGCGGCAATTCTTAAAAGTCGATCCAGCGCCTTTGATTTGTTGTCAAGCCTACAAACTGTCACAATGTCAAAGTCGCTTTTGTCAAACGTTTCGATGTTTTTCTGTGAAAGCTCTGCCAAACGCTCGGTATCCAAAAGATTATATACCGTTGTCGCCCTCAAGGCATATGTTGGCATTTCTTGTTTGAATATCTCGGTCGTGGCTTTCGATACGCACACTATACTGTCAAGGTCGTTATACCCTTTTTGATCGAGCGGTTTATAAAAGTTTGCCGCTTTATAATCAGAATGAATAAATCCGACCTTGCGTTTTGCTGAAACCTTCATCGATAAAAAATAAGACGGGAACACCTCTTCCCACGCAACCACGCAGTCGTATTCATCGAGATTGAGTCGATCAAAGGTAAGAACATTGAGATAGGCAAGGGTTTGATCCCACCGCAGCTGTCGCATCGCCTTTTTCTTGGGGTTTTTCATAAAACTTGCGATAAAATTCCGTACATATATTGGATTTGTCGCAAAGCTAAGATACTTTATCGCCGACGATACTTTCTTGTCGTTGTAAATCACCTTTACATTTGGGTGCTCGCAAGGTTTTATATCACTTTTTTCAAACAACAAAAGATCAACCTGCACACCTTTTTGCGACAGGTATTTAAGGGCGGGCAACAGGCTGGAGCTGAATCCACCCATTGCCAGCTTATATGAGATTATACAGATTCTCAGATTAGTGATCTCCAATGTTTGAAAAGTACTCCTATCCTTATCAACGTCCGTCCGATCGCATTTTTTTCCATCGGTCGCAGCGGTATATCGTTTGGGTGCAACACTTCGTCCTGGTCAAAGCCCCTTTCTTCGAAATCGACCGTGCGATTATTGGCTTTAAGCAGTTTCACGGCACGCTCTGTCCATCTGCCACGGTGTACCGCACCACCGTTAAACCAGTCGTATTCAAAAATCGGAGTTATCCCCTCACGGGCAACATAATATTGCCCCTTGCGCAGTCGTGATCGAATGCTTGCAAACACCTCAAAATCCCATGGCGATTCATGACTTCGCAGTAGTGCGCAAAGTTCCAAGCGACGCCAGATTCCTGCTTGTGTGTTAACCCGAAACGGAGTGTTTCTTTTTCTGCGTTCAAACTTTTCAAAGCGATTATCACCGCAATTTTCCCACAGTGTAGGCACAAATCCAAAATGGACAATGTTTTTATCGCGCTCCATCTCCTCGATGCAAAAATCAATGGTTTCAACGTCCACCTTGTCATCCAAAAAGAAGTCATCTAACATAAACAACACATATTCGGTGTCGATCTGTTCGAGATGATATTTAAGCCGTGACGACCATGTGTGCGGTTTTGGGCTGTTGGTTTTGCCGAGTGTCTCAATGTTCAAGCCATCGTAGGCAAAGCTCTTGCTCTCGGTGTTCAGCACTATCTTCGCTCGGTCGATCCCCTCCCAGTTTTTTGAAAGAAAGAAGAAAAAATGTTCCCAAAGATCCTCATACGCATCACAGCTTGAAACCAAAACAGTATATTTACCGTTCATTTTTATTCTATCCCCTCTTTTCTTTACTGCAAAAACTCGTGAGAAGTGTGACCAAACGAAAAGCCTTTAGCCGTATGAAAATCAGCACCACCCTTGCCATAAACGGCCTATCCTTTGCGTAGACAGATATGTGCCGCTTGTCCGGCAGCTTGTCGTAAAGAAAATGAAGGTTTTGCACCTTTTCGCCGCTATCCATGTCGCTAAGCAGGGTCTCGAGCATCAGCGAGCAAATTGTATTATGACGAAACATCGTGATGGCGGGTGAGATATAACCGTTTTCCTTTGCACAGCGCTCCAGCACCGGAAAAAGCGCAAGATAACCGTCTCGCTTTTTGACGGAATATCGCTGGGTGATAGACTGATTGTTTGTCCGGTAACAGTAATAATCGTTACCACGCAGTACCAGCGCCTTTTTACATCGTGACAGATACATTATATTATATACGAGATCTTCCCCTATGACAAGTGAATTTTTTGCTTGTCGCACCGCCTCTTTCGCAATATCGGCTCGATATATCTTGTTCCATCTTGACGGTGTCAAGGGTAACAGCATCGCTTCGCTCTCAAAAAATGGGCGCAAAAGCCGCCGACTTATGTCGTCGATCAAAACCTCCTCGTCCGAAGAATACACTTCTGTGCGTTTCACGCCGTCAATCAATGTTCCGCACTGGACAAGATCGACCCTTTTTGTCTCTATCTCTCGATAAAGCACCTCAAACATTTCAGGCAAAATCCAGTCATCCGCATCGACAAAACAAAGGTATTCACCTTTTGCAAGGTCTACCGCATTTACGATGCTCTGCTCAACGCCGACATTGGACTGGTCGATAAAGACTATTCTTGCGTCCTGCCCTGCATATTCTTGGCAGATGGATTTTGTTGTATCGGTGCTCCCGTCGTTAATGAGTATCAGCTCAAATTCCGCAAACGACTGAGCCAAAATTGAGTCGATACATTGATTCAGGTATCGCTCGGCGTTATAGGCGGGCACTATCACAGATATTTTAACCACCGCTAACACCCCATTATCTCGGTCAGCTCGAGACGATATCTTTCGGTATCAAACATCGCCGCCCTTGCTGCCGCTTTTTCTATACAGGAATTATACAGCGTCTCATTCGAAAGGAGCATCTCGACTGCGTTTGCCATGAGTTTTGCCTTGCGCTCTTGTTCTTCGCGTGAATCGTTTGCAAAGGACGGCTCACAAAGAATTCCACACTCACATGCCTCAATCTCTTTTGTCACCGCCGAGAGATCACTGCCGGGTGATACATTTTCCCGCACACCGACCTTGCAGTCGGTGGCAACGATTGCGGTTTTGCAGATCATCGCCTCGATTATGGTATTGCCGAACCCTTCTACCATAGACGGATTTAGCATTATATCAGATTTTGCAAGATATTTATACGGATTGGTGGAGGATTCGATAAAGTTCACACTGTCGGACAGTCCTGCTTCGGTGCACAGTGCCTGCAAACGAGCCTTGTCATCTCCGTCGCCCAAAATATTCAGCACCGCACCGTGATGTGACTTGTTTATATGCTTCATCGCCTTTATCGCAAGCTCAAAGTTTTTCTCGAGTACAATTCGACCGTAACAAAACAATTTTGGCGAGCCTTTCAGCTCGTCACAATTCTCTTTTGATAGCTTTTCGATATTTGAAACATCGAAAGGGTTATACAAAACTTTAACCTTTTCGGCAAGACCGATCGCCTTTGTCAAATCCTGTGCAAGCGCCTTTGACACGCAGATTATGCTGTCGCTCCTGCTGAAAATCATCTTATCCAAAAACCGTGCAACGGCATTTCTCGGCAGGTCGGTATAACCGTGTAGCGAGGAAATGCAACCTTCCTTTTTCCGTGTCAGTGCGCCGGTGATACTCGCCACCTTTCCGAACGAGATCACACAGTCAAAGTCTTTGCCTTTTTTGTAGTTTTTTATCAGCCTGTTTCGCAGTAACATTGTTTTTAGCTGAACAAACGGATTGAGGGAAAACGGTGTGTCAAGACAGGCGGTTGTGATATTGTTTTCAATTTTATATTCCACGTCACTGCGATAAAAATAAACCAACGACACATTGTAGTCACGGCTGAGAACCTCTGCCGTTGTGACTGCCACCTTTTCCAAACCGCCGATTGATATACAGGGCACAAGCAGCAAAACGTTTTTCATCTTTTGTTTGTTCCTCAAAATACTTCTTTTAAACTCATATCAAAATCAGATTTATTGCTCCGGCTCGTCGGTGATTTTCAGCCCCTTTTTATTGAGTGCATAGTTGATGGCATCGCTCGTCAGGCGGTAGAGCACCGCAAAAAGCGGAACACCGATTATCATGCCCACAATTCCGAACAGTCCACTTCCCACGACGATTGCGACCAGCACCCACATGGCGGAAAGTCCGGTGGAATCGCCGAGGATGTACGGCCCGAGGATATTGCCGTCAAACTGTTGCAGTGCCAGCACAAATATTGCAAACCAGAGGGCATCCCATGGGTTTACGATGAACAGAATGAATATACTCGGCACTGCTCCGATAATAGGGCCAAAAAAGGGGATAAAGTTAGTGACACCGATAACTACACTGATGAGCGGCGTATAAGGCAGACCGAGAATGGTCATGCCGATAAAACACATCATTCCGATAATCAGACTGTCCAGTGTCTTTCCGATGACAAAGCCGGAAAAGACCTTGTTTGAGTGGGAAAGCACCGAAAGCACGCCTGCGACCTTTTCGGTCGGCATTGTTGCATAAAGCAGTTTTCGTGCCTGCACAATTAAGCGCTGTTTGTCGAAGAGCATGTATATCGAGACAATGACGGTCATCAAGGTATTGACAACACCACTGCCGATCTGGAATGAATAATCCACAAGCTGTGGCAAAAATTCGGTGATTAGTGCGGTGAAATATGCGACTAATTCTGAATCTTCCTCAAAAAAACTGGTCAGCACTCCATCGGCGAGCGACAGCTGATTTTCCAGTGTTTCGGCGATAGAATAAAGATTGCCAAGATAGGTTGGAAGCGTGTTAAAAAGGTTTACAAAGCTGAGTGCAACCTGCGGAATGACCATCGCAACGAGCAGACCCAAAACCAAAAAAGCGATAAGATATGTGAAGGTAATGGAGAGTGCTTGACGAAACTTAATTCGCTTTTTTATTATGCGTGAAAGACGTCTATCAAACCACTTGACGGAGGGGTTGAGCAAAAAGGCGATGGCAAAGGCATATATGAACGGCGAGATAGTAGACAGCGCCAAATCAAGCCAATTTAGCACCGGTGTGAGATTTTGAAGCATCACATAAAATCCAACCCCCAAAAACACGATGATCAGTGCCGACAAAGTTTCGGGGCTGGTCAGCCGCTCCCATAGTTTATTTCTCATCCGCTCTTCCTTTCAAAATTCGCACGACAAAACCGTCCGGCATCTATTTTTTTATCCCTGCCACACCTCGCACGGTGTGATTGTAATCAAAGATCATTTCGGTCGAAAATCCGCATTGTCTCAATATATCCGCTACCGCCTGTTCGGTATTGGTGGCTATCTCAAAAACAAGACAGCCTCCCGAAACGATTTTTGAATAATACAGCTCACTTACTTTATGATAAAAATATAGCGGTGACGGCTCAAAAAGTGCGCTCGGCGGCTCGTGGGAAAGTTCCGGCTCGAGAAGGTTTCCTTCTTCTTTTGGGATATACGGTGGGTTGCATATGATCAAGGTCACACTTTCACTCTCTAACCGACTGTGATAGTCATGCAGGTCTGCAAGAACCGTATTTATAGTTCCTGCCGCGTTTTGATCAAGATAATGAAAGGCCTCACGGTATAGCTCTACCGCCGTCACCTCACAGCTTGGCACAAAACGCTTTATCGCAAGTCCGAGCGCTCCGGTTCCGGCGCAGAGATCCAGCACCGCCGGACTGTGAGTGTTTTTCAGAAATTCTATGGCATATTCCGCAACGCACTCGCTGTCCGGTCTCGGACACAGCACTCCCTCTCCGACCTTGAGCGATATACCCATAAACTCCCATTCACCCAAGATATACTGAAGCGGAATTCTCTCAAGGCGCTTGTCGATCATCTCGGTCATTCTTTTGATTTGCTCATCGCTGAGCGCCTCTTTGGACGGAATTCTGGGATCTCGTTTTGCCACCGCACAAAATATTAACCGTGCTTCCTGCTCCGGATTATCACACACCGCCGACAGTTTTTTTGCCATGTCGGCCAGAATCTTGTTACCAGCTTGCATCTTTATCGTCTTCCGGCAAAACCGGTTTCACCGCCTCGATAGCGATCTCGATCATTTCATCGTCCGGCTCAAAGGTGGTGAGGTTTTGCAGTAGCAGTCCCGGTGCTGAAATGATGCGGGTAAATATATTATCATACCGTCCTGCAAGCTTGATAATCTCATACGATATGCCGATGACAAGCGGCAACAACAAAAGTTTATACGCAATACGTATCAACGGGCTGCCCCAGCTCAACATTGAGTTCAAAGCTATACTGATGATGACGACGATAAGCATAAAGCTGGTGCCGCATCGTGGATGATGACGTTTGAACTTGCGCACATTTTCGACCGTCAACGGTTGTTTTGCCTCGTAGCAGAAGATGGTCTTATGCTCCGCACCGTGGTAGCCGAACGTCCTTTTTATCTCTTTAAGACGGGTGGCAAGCGCCAGATATACCACAAAAATGACCAACTTCAAAAGACCCTCGACGATAGTTTGAAAATCACCGAGTGGCAAGAAGTTGTTTATGAAGGCTGTGATATATGTCGGAAAAACCATGAAAAGGAGTGTGGCAAGGCCTACTCCGAGTAAAAGCGAAATAATCCCGAATATCGCCTCGAACTTGTTGCCGAGTTTCTCGGTCACAAAGCGTTCAAACTTCCCTTTTTCTGCCTCTTGCTCTTCTTCTGTCATGGAAATATCCGCACTCTTCATCAGGCATTTATAGCCGGAAATCAAGGTGGATACCATGATGAAAACACCGCGGATAAATGGGAATTTTGCAATCTTTTTCGGCTCGATATCCCACTGCTCTATATATATTTCACCGTTCGGCTGACGTATCGCCATACAGCCCTTTGTCGGGCTCTTCATCATTATGCCTTCCAGCAGTGCTTGACCGCCTATGGAGGTTTTAAATTTTTCTTTACTCATTAAATTCCTGTTCATTGACTTGTATACGTTTAGTATATCACAAAAACCGTGTATTGACAACAAATTTTATTATGATATACTGATTAAAGATTATATTATTTTTGTTATGGAAATGTGATGATGAACTTTGATGTGACCATCATCGGTGGCGATGGCAACGATGAAAAAGAAGAGAATATTCAATATTTGTACTGTGATTTCAAAAGTGGGCTTTCACAGGCATTGGGCGAGTATGTAATTTTTTTGGGATTATCCGACTTTAACTCTCAAAACCGCATAGCTAAACAGCTCGCTTTGCTGCAATCATCAGGCGCCGACATTTGTTTTTGCGGAGCAGTCTCGGAGGATGGCGATGATTTTGATCCAAATGGGCTGATCGGTGTCATTCCGCCTGCTACCGTAGCGGTAGCAAACCTTTGCCTTGCGACAGCAATGTTTAAAACAAATTTTCTTCGCAACCGGCTCGGCGATGAAAAAATATCATCAATCAACCCATATTTTTGGCTGAATGTTATGCGAGATGCAAAGTGTATTGCACTAAAGGATAAGCTTGTAACCGTGTCAAGCAACGAACAATATTCATTTAGGGAACTGTATGGCAGCGAGGCGCAGAGCAAACACCATCCCTTAATTAAATATTACCATGAGTACGAAAAATTAAGCAGTAGCGGTCTTTACAAGGTAACCCGACTGCCCTCCAAGCTTTCGGACATGTTCTTCAATCGATAAGCCGTTATCATTTTGTCGAATAGCCATACCAACGCTCGGCGAGACATACACCGAATTTTTTTCGCCTTCAAACCACACGATTATAATTATCAGTTTTGGTTAAGAGGCGACATATTATCTAACCTAAACGATTATATATTATTCACCATAAAAAATCCCCCGCCTGCAAAGGTGGGGGATGATAATGTATAACTGCTTATTGCATGGGTTGCTGAGGATCTTGCGGCTGTTGCGGCTGCTGATACTGAGGCTGTTGCGGCTGTTGATACTGAGGCTGTTGCGGCTGCTGATACTGGGGTTGTTGCGGTTGCTGATACTGGGGTTGCTGCGGTTGCTGATACTGAGGCTGTTGGTACTGAGGCTGAGCGTATTGCGGTTGTTGATATTGGGGTTGTTGTGGTGCTGCGTAGGCTGCATTTTGTACGGTTCCTGCATCAAGTGCCTTGACTTGCTTGTAGAAATTCGCAACAGTTACTTGCATGTACGGTCCAACATATAGTGTTGCAAGGCCAAAAGTAATGCCGCAGAGCAGTGCCCACGGAATGAAAGAGAGCATCAGTACAAAGTAGTTCATTTTATGACCAAACATCATGCGCTTGCTGTCGTCAATTGCTTCAAACACACCCTTTTCCGGATTCTCGGCCATTACGTAAGGAGCCATCGAATAGGATATCGCTTTGATAATACCGGGGATAAAGAACAACATCGACCACAGCATGGTGAAAAGGCCGATCATGAAGTAAAGGCCAAATGACTTAACCAGTATCGATATGCGCTCAAACACCATGCCAATCTCGGCAGTTTGTCCGTTTGACACATTGATAATCATATAAATCATGCCGATATAAAGAACCGGAGCAACAATTATTCCGACAATCGGTATCGCGGTAATCAAACCACAGATAAGTATTGCCAAAATCAGCATTATAAGGTTGCCCTTCAAATTCTGCTTTGCAGTAGCCTTCAAATCTGCGCGTGTGTACATCTTTTTACCCTCCAAAAAATCTTGGATTAATTTTAGCATACATATACTTTTGTGTCAATATATTTTGTTAGTTATTGCCTATTTTCATGCACGTTTTAGTGCTAAATGCAGAAAATTCATCTCTATCATTTTTAAAACTGTGACCCACTTTACTCGAGGTATTTCGACTCTATTCAGCATCGGCTCACATAATACTTGAAAATGGTTTGAAAATATGGTATATTATACCATGAATAAGTTTGATTAGTCGAAAAGGGGTATTATATTGAAGTTGATAAAAAACCACATCCTTTTCGTTACTATGAAGAACTTAAACCCCAACTCCAGAATATCTATTTTAACCGAACCGCTCTGGTTCATACCCTATTCTATATTTGTTCCGTTTCAATCGCTCTACATGCGGCAGCTTGGGCTCTCGACCGGAGAAATTGGCTTTGTACTCGGCATTTCAATGTTTTTGCAGGTGTTTTTATCACTGGCTGGTGGCATAATCACCGACAAATTCGGACGACGCAAAACAACTTTTTTCGCCGACATTCTGGCATGGACTGTCCCCTGCCTAATCTGGGCTTTTTCGCAAAACTTCTGGTGGTTTGTGGTCGGTGCAGTTATCAACTCACTCGTGTCTGTTTCACATGTGTCTTGGACCTGCCTTTTTGTTGAAGACTGTCAGCCGAGATATGTCCGAACTGCTTTTTTGCTCATTCAGATCTGCGGAATGCTCTCGGTTTTCTTTTCCCCAATTTCGATCCTGCTGGTCGCAAACTACGGTGTTGTTCCTGCGGTGCGTGCCATATACATATTTTCCGCCATCTCAATGTTCATGAAGTTTGTCATCCTCTTCCGCTTTGGCAACGAAACCCAACTTGGATTGCGGCGATTGGAGGAGACGAAAAACGTCAGTTTCCGTGAGATGCTCGCCGGATATAAGGGAGTAATAAGGAAAGTTTTCACTTCAAAACAGATGCTTTTTGTGGTCGGCTTCATTACAATATTTCAAATTTGTGCCATCCCTACCACCTCTTTTTTTGCGCTTTATGTGACCGAGACGCTCGACATCTCAGACGAACTGGTCGGTTTTTTCCCAATTCTTCGCACGCTGTTGATGTTACTTTTCGTGTTGCAACTCCAAAATGTAGTCCATCGTCTAACCATGTGGCAAGGTGCGCTAATCGGATCGGCACTCTACATAACCAGCCATATCGTCCTCATTTTCGGTAGCGCCGGCAGTTTAATTCCGATTATTATTTATACCCTACTTGAGGCGAGCGCCTACTCCTTCATAGCACCGCGAAAGGATGAATTGATGGTACTGTACGTCGATGAACAGAACCGCTCGCGAATCTATGCGGTATACACAGCCGCCATGATCGGGTTTTCCGCTCCGTTTGGCGCTGTGTTCGGTTGGCTGTATGATTATGATACCCGCCTTCCGTTCATAATTAACATAACGCTATTCACCCTTGCCGCCATTATGGTAGGCTGTTCCAAACATTTGAGAAAGCATGAGGAGACGTATGTTTGAAAAGGTAAGTGCACGTGATTTCGTGGAAGAAAAGCTTTTTGCGCCGTTTTTCCGTAAAGAAGCGCAATACATCGGTATTGAACTGGAGTTACCTATCCTGTTTGTCGACCGAAGCAAAAACTCAAAACAGCTAGGTGTCGAGTTTTTGAATGAACTGATTGCCGGCGGTCGTTTCGTCGAGGAAAAAGCCACCTGTTCACCCATTATTATGAGGGTGAACAGCAAAGAAGGTGACAGCATTTCGTTCGATTATAGCTATGCAACCATCGAGTTTTCTATGGCAAAAGCTATTGCCATCGGTGAGATTGCGGATCGATTTTATCGCTATCTTGATCTCGCGGTAGAATTTTATGGTAAACATGACTGCATCATCAGCGGAATAGGCACCAACCCTATGATGCCAAATGAGATCGAGTATACTCGAAGTAACTATACCGACACATTGCGTCGGTTCATAGAAAATCACTGTCCCCAAAAGGACCCCAAATATTACCTACTGAATATGCAGTCGGTACAGACACATATCGAGATTCCGGGCAAGCAATTGGTCGAAGCTTACAACGTAATGTGCCTTGTCGACTTCGCAAAAGGTCTTCTCCTATCAAATTCATTGCCCGATCCTTCAAACCTACCTCCCGACGTGTCCTACGAAGCGAACACTCTGTGCGCAAGGGATTTCAACTGGGAAGGCTCCGGCTTTCCGAACACGGGACTCTGCGACACGAGGCTTGAAGACATCGAACATCTTATCGATTATTTCACCGATAAAAAGCTCTGTTTCAAACGAGATGGCTATGATTATTCCTGTTTCGAACCTATTGCCTTAAAAGAATATTTTGAGCAAGGAAATCGAACATCAGAGGATTTGAATGCCTTTTTCAATGTCGAGCGTGTCACGATCAACCTATATAATGTATTAGAAATGCGTGGAGATTGTACGCAGCCTCTGAGCGAGAGTTTTTGCCCCAGTGCATTCAATATAGGAATATGCCACAACGCTACCAAGGCATGGCAACTCACCTGTAAATTTCTTGCAGAAAATCGACTCCACACTCTCGGGAATCGTGAACTGCGCAGATTGGCAATAACCGGCCGGCTGACCGAAATGATACCGAGCGAACTGCTTTCAAATTTTCTGCTCGAGCTGCTGGATGTCGCTAAAGAAGGATTGCAAGATCGTGGCCTTGGAGAACTTCCGTTTTTGATGCCTCTCTATGAGCGTGCAGAAACACTCTCCAACCCAGCGCTTCGTCAACTTGACATGCTCGCACAGGGTGAAGGACTACTTGAAATTGCAAAACGATATGCTTTTTTCCGCTAAAACACATAGTTTTTTTGAAAATTAATATTTTTTTTGAAAAAAAGCTAAAGTTTTTTTGATACGGTGCGATGTTATTATCAGAGACGCAGAGAGCGTCGAATAAAGAGAAGAAAAGGAATTCTTCTCTCGAGAGATTAAGGAGAAAATTATGATTATTCAACACAACATTATGGCGATCAACTCGAACCGTCAACTCGGCGTCAACAACAGCGCAGTAGCAAAGAACCTTGAAAAATTATCTTCCGGTTATCAGATCAACCGTGCAGGCGATGACGCCGCGGGTCTTGCAATCTCGGAAAAAATGAGATCTCAGATCAAAGGTCTTGAGGTTGCACAGGTTAACTCGCAGGACGCTATCTCGCTTATACAGACAGCTGAAGGCGCTCTGACCGAAGTTCACAGCATGCTCAATCGTATGACCGAGCTCGCAACCAAAGCCGCCAACGGCACATACGAAGACACCGACCGTGACAAACTGCAAAAAGAGATCGAAAGCCTTAACGACGAAATTGACAGAATCGCCAAATTCACAAACTTCAACGGCTTGTCACTCCTCGACGGCGCACAGGCTAAAATGACCTTCCAAATCGGTGACACCTCGGCACAGTTTGTTGAGCTTAAACTCACCGCAATGGATACAACAGCTCTCAAATTGACAGCTGTTAACATCAGCCAGATCACAACGGCACAAAAAGCAATCGACGTCATCAAAAATGCTATCGAATTGGTTTCAGAACAACGTGCAGAATTCGGTGCTATGCAGAACCGTCTTGAGCACACCATCGCAAACCTTGGCGTAACCACCGAGAACATGACCGCCGCTGAAAGCCGTATCCGCGACACAGACATGGCGAAAGAGATGATGGCATACACCAAGAACACAGTTCTGGTACAGGCCGCACAGGCAATGCTTGCACAGGCAAACACCCAACCGCAATCGGTTCTCCAACTTCTCCAGTAAGCGACTCGACGCTCACAATAAAAATAGTAAAGAAGAGAGTAGAAATATCTACTCTCTTCTTTTGGTTTTCCGGCAAGCGACCGGATTTTTGATGCTCTTAATTTTGCTATGCATATATGGCCATTCAGCTTGAAAGACTATGACGAAAAGTTATCCTCTTTTTTCATTGAACTTAATCGACACAACAATAGACAATACATTTATCACTATAGCTACCGATAACAAAGGCAATGCACTGTCAAAATACATAAGTATATCTATGCCGTCAGTGGTCTGTAATATAGCGATCAATGCAAATATCGGAGCCGCTATTACCATGTAAACAACGCGACCTTTTTCCATGCCAAACTTAAAGATAAAAGGCAGGCTAAACGCAGTCACAACACTACCGACAAATATACCGAGCAACATTGCATAAACCGGTTGCCCGGCAATAATCGACTGTGCGGCAAACGACAAACCACCAACTATCGCAATGCAAATATAGCCGATTAAATATTTGCTGAGCGTGAGTGATACATTTGAAAAGGGATAAACTCTTGCCAGCTTGTCAAAACCGCATTTTTCGTCGATGGCGATGGTGTTCATCGGTAATAAGGCGGCGATCATAATGGCGAATATTACGAAGTTCTGTAAAAAGGTAGAAAAAATGAGGACAAAGATGAGGATTCGTCCGATGTCTTTTGAAATGATCAATCCGTCCTTTATCAGCAATGCTTTCATGTTATTTCCTTTCTATCGTGATAAAAATATAACTATGTCTTCCAGCGTCGTCAACTCGGTGCGAAAACTGCTCGGTATTTTATCTTTTTGCACTAAAAGATCATATCCGTAGCTTGTCTTTTTCTTGCGAACGATCGCCTCCGGCGCAATTGATTCAATATCATCGGTTTTGAGCAGTGCATACTTTTCCATCAACAGGTCTTTCTCTTCGTTGACTATCAGTTTTCCTTGATGAATGAATACAATATAGTCGCAGATTTTTTCAAGGTCGCTCACAATGTGTGAGGTGATCAAGATAGTGTTTTTTTCGTCACGGGTATATTCATTCAGAATGTCAAGAATCCCCTCACGCACCAACGGGTCAAGCCCTGCAGTCGCCTCGTCGAGTATCAACAATCTCGGACTGTGGGACAGCGCGGAGGCGATGCTAAACTTCATCAACATGCCTCTTGAAAACTCCTTGAACTTCTTTTTTAGCGGCAGATTAAAAGTATCAATATAGCCATCAAAGCATTTGCTGTTAAACTTGTCGTAAGTTTCTTTCAACACCGATTTTGCGTCCTTTATCGTAAACGATTCCGGAAAAGCCGCACCATCAATGACGATTCCGATATCTTGTTTTGCCTCGTCAAAGCTTTTATCCAGATTGCTGTTGCCGAACACCGATATACTACCGCCATCATAACTGACAGTATTCAAGATTGCACCGATGGTCGTGCTCTTGCCTGCACCGTTTTCACCGACCAGACCTACGATGCTTCCGGTCGGAATGTCAAAGCTGATATCGTCCAGCACAAAATCGTTGTATCTCTTTGTCAGGTTTTTTATCTCGACTGTGTTCATGAAAATTATTCTCCTTTCATTTCATGCGGTGAATATATAGCGCACCACCTTCTCTTTAAAACAATAGATTAACGTACAGTATCTTGCGTCGCTTCTTTCGGCTATTCTTCATCTGCCATAGCCGTTAGGCTAAGCAAACGGAACATTTCGATCAACTCATCTTCAGCTATATTGCAGGAAGGAGCAATTTCCAAAATCTTCTGCATATGCTGCTCAATCTCTTTGAGTCGTGTTTCTTTCAAAAGCTCGGTATTCATTCCTGCAACAAACGACCCCTTGCCATGCACTGTATTGATATAGCCATCCCGCTCCAGCTCGTCATATGCTTTTTTTGTCGTCACGACGCTGATCCGCAAATCCTTTGCAAGATTGCGAATAGACGGTATAGCCTCCCCCTCTTTCAGCTCCCCCGAAATTATGAGCGTCTTTATCCGATCATAAAGCTGTTCATAGATAGGAATATTGTTTGAGTTTGAAATTATTATATTCACTTTATCTCCGCTCTACTGTTATCACTGTTTCAACTGTTCATGTATCATAATAACAGTTTAGCATCGTTTTAACACTTTGTCAAGATGTTTCTGAAAAATTTTATAACGAAACCACTTCAAACTCCTTTTAAAACTGTGGAATGCCGTTCTGCGTAGAGCATGTGCAACTGCATTACTATATTCCGGTTGACGCGAACACAATTAAAATGAAGTTTTAGCAACCGAATCGTATAAGCCTTGAAACTGTTGTCAAATAAGCATATACAAACCCCCTGCGGCTCGTAAGGAACCGCAGGGGGTTTGTATTATGGAATAAACTGTGCCTTAGTACAGATTTGACAATCTCATTAGATAGTCGTATCTGTTCTTGGCGGTGTCTGCCGCTTTGTCGAACAGAGCCTCGGCACGATCCGGGAAGGAGATTGCAAGACGGGTATAACGGGTCTCGCTCTTGATGAAGTCCTCATAGCTCTCGGTCGGTGCTTTGCTGTCCATGATGAACGGATTCTCTCCCGCTGCCTTGCGGCGAGGATCGAAGCGGAACAGATGCCAGTAGCCTGCCTGTACAGCACGCTTGATTTCCAGCTGGCTGTTTGCCATGCCGCCCTTGACACCGTGCATCTCACAGGGTGAGTAGCCGATGATGATGGACGGGCCGGGATAGCTCTCAGCTTCTTTGATCGCCTTGATGGTCTGGTTCATGTCTGCACCCATACCGATGTGTGCTACATAAACATAACCATAGCTCATTGCGATAGACGCAAGGTCTTTTTTGCCGATAGACTTACCTGCC
>CAYJJX010000007.1:0-111468 GCA_964370605.1 uncultured Oscillospiraceae bacterium
GCCGCCATTAAACTGCCTCCTTATAAAATCGTTGACAATTTCTTTACAAGCCGCCTTGCGTTTCATAACTTTTCATAGTAAAAACCGACCAACCGACCCCTGTCAGTTGTATCGGCGAAACATTCGGCAAAGTCGACGTCACCGTCGTAGCCAGAGGGAGAGCGGAATTACTTAATATACATTAGACAAACATATATTCGTTCAATCCCTTGCGCCGTCCATACGCTCTTTGCAAAGTATGTCCTATCGCCTAACCGCCGCCCAAACGATATGGGAATAGCGGTCGCAAAAAGTATTATACTACATATGCGAAAATAATGCAAGTGTTTTAGGCAAACTTTTTTTATTATCTTTATTATGTTTTGGGTTTGTTGGGCTTACTATCAATTCCTATTAGAGTCTGTTTACAGGTGTTCATTTGCTTTTTGACACCAAAAAGCAACAAAAAGTATCTTTTACTGTCGAAAGAGCTGTCGCGGCAAATTATGATCGTTCTTTTTGCAACAAAAAAGAGCGGGCACATGGCTCGCTCTTTTTGTGATTTGATACTACTCAGCAGCACTCTCGTCGGTTGCTTCTTCGTCGGTTGCTTCGTCTGTAGCTGCACTCTCGTCGGTTGCTTCCTCGTCGGTAGCTTCGTCAGTAGCAGCGCTCTCGTCGGTTGCTTCCTCATCGGTAGCTTCTTCAGTTGCAGCTTCGTCAGAAGCAGCGCTCTCGTCAGTTGCTTCCTCGTCGGTAGCTTCTTCAGTTGTTGCTTCGTCTGTAGCAGCTTCGTCAGAAGCAACGCTCTCATCAGCAGTCTCAACCTCTGCAGGTGCAGATGAACTTTCCGGTGTTACGGCGTCTTCGCTACATCCTATCAAAGATACTGCGAGGATTGCGGCTAAAGCCAATGTGATAATCTTTTTCATAATTGAATCCCTTTCCGGAGCCTCCCGCTCCATTTTGCTTACTTGTTTCTTTCGGCCTTGTTGGCCGTGGTCTCTTTGACCGTGACCATATAATAACACGGCAATTTCGGTAAGTAAATAGATTTTGCTACTCTGTAATTCTATTGATATATCGGCTGTATGCACTGTGCGATTTCCACATAAAAAATCAAACATTTTGTGCAAAACGTCAAAAACCGTCTTGCGCTGTTGTTTCAACTGTTGCGCAAAACGGCTTGTTTACTGGATTTGCAGGTTGTTACAATCTCGTAACGATTGATGTTACAAAGTTGTAACGGCATAAATCATGATTATTTCACAATTTTATCTTGGTCCATTTTCCCTGTTTGAATCTCAATGAAGCAAACAACATTCTGACCGTCTGGTCTATGATAAGCCCAATCCAAAGACCGGTAAGACCTAAATCAAATGTATAGCAGAATAAATAAGACGCGAGTGGACGCACAATGGCAACACTGATAAGTGAAATGAAAGCGGTAAAACGATTATCGCCCGCACCCCTAAGGCAACCTGTATAAATGAACTGGGTGATCTGCATCAACACCGTAATCGACATTGCTATTGTCAACATCCGGCTATATTCCAAAATCTGTTCGTCGTCAGAAAAGAGGCGAAATATTGCGGTGCCAAACAATTGGAAAACTATGGCTGAGAGTACCGATACACAAAAACCGATGCGCTGGCACATCGCTCCGTATAGCTTTGCGAAATCGGGACGCAACTCTCCGAGGCTTCGCCCCACCAGAGCAACAGCGGCAATTGAAAGGCCATCGGCAAACGAAAAAGATAGCATTGTGATATTGTTTGCCACCTGATTTGCAGCAAAGGCAATTGTTCCAAGACTCGCGGCAATGATTGCGACGCTTAAAAATCCAAAACGCATGAAAAGCTGTTCTACCAATGTAGGAAGAGAGACTTTAAACAGACCCTTTAGTGTCGCTTTGTCAAAACTGAAAAATTTCAGACTACTGAGCTCGACAAAATTCTTGCCCGGCAAAGCAGAAATTATCGCCATCAACATCGCTACCACTGTTCCGATAACGGTTGCAATGGCGGCACCGGCAATTCCAAGAGCGGGAAACCCAAAATTCCCATGTATCAAAAGGTAGTTGAAAATAAGGTTAACCCCGTTTGACACAAGGTTACATCGCATCACGATGCGAGTGTTGCCGCTCCCTCGCTGTGCGGCATTTATAGTCAGTGTAACGGTTTGAAAAACAAGCCCTGCCATGATGATCTGTAGATATTCACTCGCCATCGCGTGGGTATCTGCATTGCTGCCTACAAAGCGAAGCACCGGATCGACAAAAGCAACCGACAGAACGCTAAACAGTGCCGTAATTATCAAAATCAAGCCAAGCGCATTGCGAAGCGTAAGGTTTGCGGCTTTTTGATTGTTCTCCCCTCTTCTCCTCGCCACAATTGCACTTACCGCAACATTGTTTGCCATCACCATCGACAAAGCTATGAACCTTGGTTGTGCTGTCAAACCAATGGCAGCGACAGCGCTCTCTCCCAATCCACTTACCATCACGGTGTCCATCATTGTTACAAGTGCAACCAAAAATGCCTCAAGGGTGCTCGGCCATGCAACCTTGAACACCCTTAGAAAAATCTCTTTTGTATTCGGTATATCTCCGTGAGCTTCGGAAGGTTTAACAATCTTTTCGGGATTGTATAATAACTTTATCAGTCGATCCATTACTCTCCGTTTCTGTATTATACCGTTCACCAAGCAATTGCAAGGTGAACGGTAACGGCATTTGCTTTTTGCATTACCTTGCCGATACGAATCAGATCATTTGTATTTCGGCATCCAGTCGCCGTGTGCCGCCATCAATTCGTCACAAAGTGCAACAATATCATCAATTGACAATTCTGCCGCGGTATGAGGATCTAACATAGCGGCATGATAGACCGCCTCTTTACGTTTTGATACATGGGCCTCTATGGTCAGCATCTGCGACATCGCCATGGCACTGTTCATCGCCGCAAGTTGAAGTGGCAATTTTCCAACCTTGGTTCCATTTACACCACTTCTGTCCACAAGACACGGAACCTCGACACATGCATCATAAGGAAGATTTTCTATCAAACCTTTATTGATTACATTGCCACCGATCTTCAACGGAACATTGGTAACCATAGCCGCCATTATATCGCTGGCGTATTCATGTGTCTTAACATGTGCGAGGTTTTCAGCCTTCAATAGATCTGCACTCTGTTCTTGCCATTTTTCTATCTGAGAGATACAGCGTCGAGGATACTCGTCCAATGGTATGTTATATTTCTCGATGAGCTCCGGATAGCGTGATTTGATAAAGTAAGGGTTATATTCCGCATTATGTTCACTTGATTCGGTGCAGTAATAGCCGAGGCGACGAATGTATTCATAACGAACCATGTCGTCATGCTTTTCGGTTGCATTTTTCTTTGCCGCAAGTTCCTTTACCAGCGGATACATGTCGCCACCTTTCTCATCGCGAAGTTCCAGCAACCATGCCATGTGATTGACACCGGCAATAAGCGAGGTGGTGTTTTCGGGCGGTGTTTCGATCCCAAGGCCGTCAAACAGTGCCTTGACACACACCTGCACGCTGTGGCAAAGTCCCACCGTCCTGACACCGGTATAGCGTTGCACAAATCCGGTGATGGCAGACATAGGATTGACATAGTTGAGCAGATATGCATTTGGAGCCACGGCGCAGATGTCCTCTGCTATCTCTTCAAAAACCGGAATGGTGCGCAGTGCTCTCATTATGCCGCCGATACCAATAGTGTCGGCAATCGTCTGACGAAGACCGAATTTTTTTGGGATTTCAAAATCCGTTATAGTACATGGGTCATAGCCACCCACCTGAATGGCGGTCACCACAAAGTCGGCTCCCCGAAGCGCTTCTTTGCGATTCGCTACACCAAGATGAGTTGTGACGCTTGCTCTATTGTCGTTCACCGCTCCATTGATGCCTCGGATCAACTCGGCACTTTCTTCAAGTCTTTTTTCGTCGATGTCATAAAGCGCTATTTGTGCATCACGAAGTGGATCGGTGCACATACAGTCGCCCAAAACATTCTTTGCAAAAACACTGCTTCCCGCACCCACAAAACAAATCTTGACCATAAACTCTCCTTTATATTGTTGTTTCCATTATTAACGTTAGCATCACCCTAACGTATTTATACAAAGCATTAGATAACTACCATAAATTAGTGATCTGTCAAAATCGATCGTATATCGCCAATCAAAAGATGGGATCGATCCATGATTTCTTTCGGCACAGCCTCTTCGGTCATGTTGACACTGACAAATCGAGCCGCTTTGTTTTGATAGGTATATTGCCAAAACGGATATTTAATTATTGAAGGGGTGTTATAGCCCACTCCAAGTTCAAGGTAAAGCACACGGCCGCCTCGATGGCTCGATATAAATCTCTCATATCTATTCATGGCATCACTCCAGCCGTCGTCCTGCACAAAGGTAGAATCGCTTCGAAGATTCATGCTCATCGGCGCACCGCACTTCGGACAGTTTGGCAAAAGCTCGCTCGGCACCTTCATGCCGCCCTGCCTTGCAACCATCTGTTTGACAGTATCCTCATTGTCATAAGTGCTTTGATGACATGGCACAGAGCACTGCCATAACCCATAATCGCCTTGAGTATAGAAAAGTCGCTTTTTATCAAATCCGCTTTTTTGAAAACAGTGGTCGACATTGGTAGTCAACACAAAATAATCCTTATCCGATACAAGATAATATAGAGTACGATACACTTCATTCGGCACAAATTCATACCGATTGAGATCGATGTGTCTGCTCCAATATGCCCAGTGTTCTGCCGGCGAATCATAGCGCTGAAATGCTGCCGAATACATATCGCGATAGTGATACTTTTCGATAAAGTCGGGAAAGTTTTGAGAAAACCGATCTCCATTATATAGCAGACCCGCAGCGGCAGAAAGTCCTGCTCCCGCTCCGATAACTATCGTGTCCGACTCGTCAATGAGTTCTCGTAGCCTAGCCGAATACTCCGAGAAGCCGTCGGTAGATTTCATAGTCTGATTGTTTGAAAACATTGAATATAACCTTTATGTCATTGTCCTTTATCGTCTCTTTGACCGTCTCGATGGCAATCTCTGCCGCTCGCTGTGGCGGAAACCGAAATTCACCGGTCGAAATACAGCAAAAGGCGATGGAGTCAATGCCGCTTTGCAGTGCGAGAGAAAGACAGGAGCGATAACAGTCTGCTAAAAGAAGTTCCTGTTCCTTCGTCAGTCGGTCGTATATAATCGGTCCCACCGTATGTATAATATAATCGCATGGAAGATTGTAGCCGGGCGTAATCTTTGCTCGTCCGGTCGGCTCCTCGCTTTGTTGTCGCTCCATCAATTCACGGCATTTCAGCCTGAGTTGAACTCCGGCATTGCTGTGTATCGCATTGTCGATGCAGCCATGACAGGGAATAAAACACCCCAGAAGTGCAGAATTTGCCGCATTTACAATCGCACCGACCGCAAGCCGTGTAATATCCCCCTGCCAAAGCACTATTCTTCCGTTTGCATATATAGTGCCTTCTTCAAACGGTCGCACCACGCCACGTCGCTGTGTCTCGGCAGTCAGAAAGCTGTCCTGTACCTGCAAAAATTCATCGTCGATGCAGTCCGGAGGTCGGACGTTCATGAGCGATCGCACCAGCTCCCAAATCTCTTGCTCGTCATGCGGTATCAGTATCTCACTCGCATCATGTCGCTCACAAATCAGATACCGTGCCATATATTTCAGTTGTTCTTTTCGCGTCGGTTCCATTGATCTACTCCACCGTCACACTCTTGGCAAGGTTTTTCGGCTTGTCAATGTCACAACCACGGAGTTTCGCTATATAATAGGAAAGAATTTGAAGTGGAACGATACTCAAAAGTGGAGTGAACTCGTCAGAGCACTCAGGGATATAGAGCACATTGTCCACGTTATTTTCTATAGAGACATTTTCTGCACTGGTCAAACCCACTACCCTAGCACCACGAGACTTGACCTCCTGTATGTTCGATTTCATTTTTTCATACAGCCTTTTTTGGGTTGCGAGCGCAATCACTAATGTGTCCTGCTCGATCAGTGCGATGGTACCGTGCTTCAATTCACCAGCCGCTATCGCAAAAGAGTTAATATATGATATTTCTTTGAGTTTGAGCGAACCCTCAAACGAGACACTGCTGTCGGTTCCTCGACCGATAAAGAACACTTGATCTGTTTTGTAAAGACTCTTGGCGAGCGTCCGAATCAAATCCGAATCGTCCAGAATGCTCTGCAATTTTTGCGGAATCTCTTTGAGTTCGGCTACAAAACCGCAATAGTCTACATCACTCAGCACACCTTTT
The DNA here is from genome assembly GCA_964370605.1 of uncultured Oscillospiraceae bacterium. Lineage (GTDB taxonomy): Bacteria > Bacillota > Clostridia > Oscillospirales > Ruminococcaceae > CAYJBH01. The sequence continues at coordinate 6,324 of CAYJJX010000007.1, forward strand.
AACCGCCCCATATAAAGGGCAACAAGATAGAGACACATCAGCTGGGTGGTGTATGCCTTGGTGGAGGCTACCGCAATTTCAGGACCGGCCCAGGTATAAAACACATCGTCCGACTCTCTTGCAACAGAACTGCCTACAACATTCACGATGGACATAATCCTTGCTCCCGCCTCCTTAGCACAGCGCAAGGCCGCAAGAGTATCAAGGGTTTCGCCCGATTGGCTGATTGCAATAAACAGTGTCTTATCGTCTAAAAACGGCTCACGATACCTAAACTCAGAGGCTACATCGACTTCAACCGGCACCTTTGCAAACTTCTCGATTGCATACTTTCCGATTAGCCCTGCATGATATGCAGTTCCACAAGCTATTATATAGACACGATCAAACCCTTCAATATCCTCTGCCGTCAGGTTTATTCCGTCCAAAACAATGTTGTCATTTTCATCGAGTCGACGACGCAGTGTCTCGTCCAGTCCGTGCGGTTGCTCATTGATCTCTTTGAGCATGAAATGTTCATACCCGTCTTTCTCTGCCGAATCGGCGTCCCAAGTTACATGGAAAACATCACGCTTTATAGGTCGACGCGCGGCATCGAATATTGTGACCTTATCCTTTGTGAGAAGCACCGTCTCGTTGTTCTCTATCAGATATATTTCACGCACATAGCGAAGAAGCGCCGGAATATCGGAAGCAACATAGTTTGCATCATGCGACAAACCGACAACCATCGGACTGTCTTTTCTCACCGCTACAATCTTGTCCGGCTCATCGGCGGCTATCGCCGCAACGGCATAAGCCCCTCTCATCTGATCCACCGCCTTATACATAGCATCCAAGAGATCGCCATCATAATATATTCCGAGCAAATGAGCAATAACCTCGGTATCGGTGTCAGAAGAAAACTTCACCCCATGCTTTTCTATCAATAAGCTACGAAGCTCTTCGTAATTTTCTATTATTCCATTATGCACTACCGCAATTCGCATATCGGAACTGTTGTGTGGATGTGCATTTTCGTCCGACGGCTCTCCATGTGTCGCCCAACGGGTATGGCCGATACCTACACCGGAATCAAAAGACGGGTCACCAACCAACGCTTCCAGCTCCGACATTCTGCCCTTGCATTTTTTCACCGAAATCATATTGTCGATGTTCATCGCAATACCTGCCGAGTCGTAGCCTCGATACTCCAGTTTTTTCAACCCGTTTATTATTACCTTTTTTGCTCCGGCATTCCCTACATATCCGACTATTCCGCACATATCCCCTCCTATTCCTCGTTTAATATATGTTCAGTTGCCTCTTCGGCAAACTGCTTGTTGTAAAGATCGGCATAATAGCCACCCTTTTGTAACAGCTCTTTATTTGTTCCCTTTTCTATAATCTTTCCGTCTTTCACCACTAGTATAATGTCCGCTTTGCGAATGGTGGAAAGCCGATGGGCGATAAGAAATGATGTTCTTGATCCAAGTAGCTTTGCGATCGCCTCCTGTATCAATTCCTCAGTTTTCGTATCGATGGAAGAGGTCGCCTCGTCCAGCACAAATATTGCAGGGTTTGCAATGATGGCTCTTGCAAAAGATATGAGTTGCTTTTCGCCGGTAGAAAGATGCGTGCCACCCTCTCCGACCTCGCTGTTATACCCATCCTTCATAGCCATCACAGTCTCGTGCACATTGACCAGCTTTGCCGCCTCGATAACTTCTTCGTCGGTTGCCTCCAATCTGCCATAACGAATATTCTCCATCACCGAACCGGAAAACAGATGCGGCGATTGAAGAACATAGCCGATATTACTGTGCAACCATAGAATGCTTCGCTCTCGATAGTCCACCCCATCGATCAAGATTCTGCCCTCGGTTGGCTCAAAAAATCTGCAAGTCAGATTGACGAGTGTCGATTTGCCTGCACCGGTCTCACCGACGATGGCGACGGTCGTTCCGGCCGGAACATCAAGGTTGAAGTTTTCCAGAACATTTTCAACGCCGTCATGATACATAAACGTCAGGTTTTCGTATTTGATATGCCCCTTTATCTCCTCCCAGTTCTCGGTGATCGGATCAAAGGTAGTTCCGTATTTTTTCTCAACCTCGGCACTGTCTTTTACCATCGGTTGGATGGTAAGCAGATGCTCACATCGCTCAACATTCACCTGCGCCGCCACCAATGTAGAAAGGGTGCGTGCCAACTGTTGGACCGGATGAGCTATGACAAGTGCATAGTTAATGAACACGGTCAGCCCATCGATTCCGAGGGTGTGGCCGATTACCATATCACCGCCGACAGTCATCACCATTGCAACAGCTATCGAGGTGAGCGCGGCGACGATAGGAATATAAAAAGCGTTTAACATGACAGCATGAACCGAACTACGTTTCATGTCCGAAGTGGTGGTCTTGAATCTTTCTAAATTTTTATGTTCAATCACCAGCGTTTTAGAAGTCTTTGCTCCCGATATTCCCTCATTAAATCCCCTGCTGAGTTCGGCATTCACCTCACGAACCTTGCGGTTTGCAAGCAGTATTTTGTGCTGAAAAACATAGGTCGTAATTGCTATAAACGGTATGACCGTAACTACCAAAGCCGCCAAAACAGAATCGATGTTGAACATCATTATTATATATCCGACGACGCTTGCAATACTCCATACGATATCCACAAGACTCCAAGCAAAGATGGTGCCGATCCTCATGGTGTCACTCATCACACGTGCCAGCGTCGTGCCTACCGGAGTAGTGTTAAAATAGTCAAAGCCAAGTGTTTGCAGATGCCTGAACATAGAACTTTTCAAATCTCGAGAAACACCCATCTCTACACCCACTGCCGTTTTCGCCATCATCACCGTGGTGAACACCTGAAAGACGATAAGCACAGCACAAAACAGCACAAAATATCCCAATCCTTCGGTGGTCTGAGGTAAAATGAATTGCGCCACGGCAAAACCGCTCAATAGCGGCATTGCAACATCGACCACCGCTGCTAACAGCATGAATACGCAGAGCAACGCTATCTTGCCGCGGTAGGGCATGACAAACGGAAGAACCGACCGCCATGTTTTCAAAGCGGACAGTCGTGTATCTATTTTTTGCTCGTTGTTATTGATGACTAGTCCTCCTTTGCACTCTGGCTTTCATATATGCGACGATAAATTCCATCTTCTTTAATAAGGCTCTTGTGGATTCCTCTTTGAATGATGCGCCCTTTTTCCATCACGATGATAATATCGGCATTCATGACCGTCGCAATTCTGTGACTGATTATAATAGTCGTGCCTTTGATCCTTGTATTTATTGCTTCACGAATCTTTGCATCGGTTTCCATGTCTACCGCTGAAAGAGAGTCATCAAATATCTTGATCGGCGTTTCTTGAGATAGCATTCTCGCAATTGCCACACGCTGACGCTGTCCGCCCGAGATGGTCACACCCCTTTCGCCTATCATAGTGTCATAACCATTTGCAAACGACATTATTGAGCTATCGATGACCGAAATGTCGGCAAACTCTCTTATCCGATCAATGTCATCATTTCCGGCACCGTCCGAAATATTTTCTTTGAATGTCTTGGAGAATAAAAACGGTTCTTGTAGCACTATTCCGATGTGTTTTCTCAGATATTCACGGTCGATGTTTCGAATGTCTACGCCGCCTATCGTGATGCATCCCCCATCGTCGTCCAGTTCATATAAACGATCAAGCAAACTGACCAATGTCGACTTCCCGCTTCCGGTCGCACCGAGTATGCCAAGCGTCTCTCCGCCTTTCAGCTTTATATTTATGTCTTTTACCGCTTTTGTTTTGTCATCATATCCAAACGACACATTACTAAACTCTATATCCCCTGCCATGTCGGCCTCGACGGGGTTTTCACAACTCTTCTCTTCCTCTGAATCAAGAATCTCAAAGAGCCTTCTTGCACTAATGGTGGACTTGCTCAGTTCCGACAATATCCGGCCAAGCTGGCGTATCGGCCATACAAGCATGGAGTTGTAATATACAAAGGCGACAAAGTCACCAAGCGTTATCACTGAGTTGACAGCCAGTATTGTTCCTCCGGTTATTATTGAAACAATCTGAACAAAACCGATAAAGTCACCGATACCCCAATTGAGACCCATCACGACACCGAGGTTAATCCATCGATCAGCAAACTCATTGTTGCGCTCTTCAAATTTCTTCACCTCATGACGCTCTCGACCAAACGCACGCACAACATGTACCGCAGTCAGATTTTCCTGCGCTACCGAGCTGAGTTCTCCTTCACATTCATCGGCAGAACGAAATCGACTTCCAATCAGCTTGTAGAACACCAAAGAATAGGTCAATGTTATCGGAATAAATATGAATGCAATGGTGGCAAGCAGTGGGTTCATCGCAAACATCAGCACCAGCGCTATCACAATCAAAAAAACTGTTCGCACCAGCGCTTGAAGATGTTCTGTTACAAACACCTTAAGCGTCTCGACGTCCATGGTACAGCGCTGAATAATATCACCCGTCTGATGCTCACCATGCCAACGATAAGGCAAACGCTGTATATGCCCAAACAAGAGATTTCTCAGCGTCTCAAGCGAGCCTTCCGCCGCCTTTGCAAGATTAATTCTGGAACCGAGGTCACACAGCGCAGAGGCGGTAGAGAGCAAAAACGATGCGATCGCACAGATGACTAGGTTTTGAACAAGAAAGTCACGCCCTCCGTTTCGCTCGATTATGTTCACCAAAAATTGTGGTAGATCAAACGGTTTATCTCCAATTACCGAATCGATGATGAGTCGCACGACCTGCGGAGTGAGATAACTGAAAACAACCGAAAGAATGACGAAAACAAAGGATATCGCAAAGTTTTTGCGAAAACCTTTCGTAATCGGATAGAAATTCAGTATGGTCTGTTTTTTCATTTTTCTCTCAATTTAGGCCAAGCTTTTTATTTTATTGTCTCGTCTTTACAAAACATGCTTCAGTATTCAAAATTCAAAGGTGAAGGTCCATCAATATTTCGTCATAGAAACACCCTGCGATGTTAAAATAATCTCTGTGCCTACCCACCTCAACAAAACCAAATTTATTGTACAGCTTTATAGCGCTCTCGTTCTCTGCCTTGACACCTAATGTCATAATCTTAGTCACACCGTTACTGCGGCAAAAATTGATCAACTGCTCAAGCAAGAGACTGCCGACGCCTTTTCCCCAATGACTTTTTTTAACTGACAATGCAACCTCGCCTCGATGAGCGATTCTCGGTCTCGGTGACGAGCTAACCATTCCGACACAGACAATCTCTCCCGAAATTTTTCCCATGAACAAGGCAGACGACTTCTGAGAATTAATGCTTTCTATATATTTTTCTTCTTCCTCGATACTCAATGTCATCTCGTTTGCGCCAAACAAAAGATTGTCACTCTCACCACCCACAATATTCAGATATTCAAGGATTGCCTTTGCATCGCTTTTTTGTGCCTTTGTGAACAATATTTCCATTTTCTGTTGCATAACTTATTGCTCCGTTTCTTTTTTCACGCCATGAATCCCGGTGGATCGCTTGACATGGTCAAACTTCTTTGAAATCACACACTGCCGTGACTTGTAGGAAAAGCATTGCGATTGCACAAGCGAAACAGCTCAATAACTCAGGGACGCGTCACCAATAATTTAGGTCCCGATGATCATATCGCACCGGTCTCGCACTCCAAAGTGTTCAAAATATTTTTCTTCCATCGGTATCCACTCTTTTATAAACCTTTGAAGCATTGCACCACCGTTTCGCTTTTCAATGCGCCGAATTCGTGTTTCATAATCCGACTCTAAAAAAACACAAAAATCGTATTGGATATGATTATTGCAGTGGGTAGAATATGCGCCTTCTACCACAGTGAGACGGTTTGGGCGAATCGCGCGCTCACCTACACATTCGTTGACCGAGCAGTCATAGACTGAATATGAAAACTCATTTACATAAGAAAGTTTTCTTCCGATTTCCTGTTCGATTCTTTCATAGTGAACGTTGCCACCGGGCTCTGAAAACCGCTCGTTTGTCCGCATATCAAGTGGTAGAAAAAAATCATCTGTATGTATGATATTGCAGTCGTATAGTTCGTGAAGTAATCGTGACAGCTGAGATTTTCCGGTAGCACTGCCGCCTTCAATTGCTATGACAGCATCGCTTTTTTTAAGGATAAGCCCCTCAAGTCGGATTAAAAAGTCGATAAAGGGAACATATTCTGTTTTTATGACTCGATATGCAGGGAAATAATGCTGTTTGTATTGTGCGGAGTGACTGACTACCGGATATCCGTTTTCACTGTACTGTTTGAGATAATCGTCTACTGTTTCGGCTGAAAAAGAGAACCTATTGCCGGCTGCCAAACGTTTAAGGATTTCAAGGTCGGCAAGAAAGCCGCTCATCTCATGAGGTAGGTCTCCGCTCTTCAAAAAGAGCTTTGCAAGCACAGAGGAAAAAACTCGATCCGGAGGTGATGGCAGGTATAGCCTTGAATATATTCCGATGTTCTCACTTCGCCATCCAATCGGCTCTTGTAAAGAAGATGATTCGGCATAAATAAACTCGGCATAATCGGCATTGTTTGAAAGCATATGACCGCATCCGAAATTCTTTTGGTACAGGAGTTTCACTGCATCCTGAGGCTGCATTTCGGGGTAGTTTACTACCTGTTCAACAAGCAGCTTTGACGCATCAATCATTACGGATTACCTTAGCACGTTCAAGACCGATGACCAGCACGGGAATTAGCACTAATTGCAATATAATTCCGGGAATAGCGCTCAAGAACGCGCCTTGTAGGAAAAGGGCAAAAGAAAATCCTCCCTGTGCTCCGACCAGCAACATGGTAACAACACCCCAAACGGCTCGACCCGCTAGCATTGCGAGAATCAAGCTGGCATATATAGATACAATCTTGCTTAGCTTGCCGCTGAAACACAGGTAAAAAATGCCTGTCAAAAATCCGTATGCCGCAAGTTCAAAGGCCATTGCAACCGCCGTTGGAAACAGCGGTGGCATACCGAAAATGAGGGAGCGAAGCAGCGGTGTAATGAACCCAACCGCAAGTGCGTATCTGCTTTTGCATGCATATCCCGCAACCAAAACCGGTATATGCATCGGTAAAAGTGCATTTCCTATTGAAGGCACTTGACCCGTCAAAAATGGCATTACTAAACCAATGGCTATAAAAAGCGCTGCCATTGCGATCTGTCGTACTGAACTGTTTTTCATACTCTCCCTCTATAATCCTTTATATCACATTTTTTTAATTATACTACACAATTTATCAAATATCAAATATATTATTTTAATTAGTGACAAATAAATAAATAAGTGATAAAATGAATCTAACAGCAAAATCAATCAGACAAAATTTTGCAAAAACTGATTTTTGCGATAGTAATGCGAGGGTAATCATGAAATTCAAAGCTAATTTTCACGACTTACAACTGTCCGACTGGGGGCCATATTCCAAAAAATACAAAGGCATTTCACATATTGCAAATAACGACCTTGGTTTGAGGTTTGATCTTTCTGTTTTCCCCGGCATGTATCGCAGAAAAGTCGAGCTGCCTAACGCTATGTACGAAACAAATTACCATATCCGTGAGACATCTCCAAACTATGAATATTTCTCCACTCGTCATGAAATCGAATGGAAAGATGAAGTGTTTTGTGATGTTTCGCACTCTAAAATTGACGATGATGCCTATCTCATTTCTGCCGACTTTGTCAACAACACCGATAGCAAACACAACCTGGTTCTGCACTATATGGCATCGGTACACTACCCTTTGCTCAACGCAAAATACAACGAAGAGTTTGTCCATCCGATCTCGTATGAACTTCCGCAAAAGTCAGAGCTTATTCATGCACTCGACTACAAAGAATTTTGCCGCAGTGTCATTCGTCCTACCGATTCACTGGTTGCGGACGGACTGCGCCGAGGCGAGGTGCGAAAAAAAGGATATCACAAAGGTTCGGCGGTGCTTATCGGTGAAAAGGACGGCGATGTCTTACACTTTTTATTTGAAAACAGCAAAGAGTACGAAAACCCGGTCATTTTTGTACGATGTCATGCAAACAAAGAGGGTGTACTGACTTTCTGTGGTGCAATTAATGGCAAGATAGCCGTCGCTCCCTCTGACGACATTCAACTTTTCGGCGCCCCCATCACCCTTTCCGGCGAAAAAGATTTCACACTCCGAGCGTCTGACTCAGAGATTTTGCTTGATTGTCTTATTGTATGTGAAAGCAACGACGCCGATTTCATCAATATAAAAGAAGAAGCGCTTGGACATGAGCCTCTCGGGTATGAGATGGGTTCTGCCAAGCCAACCGATTTGTCGCACCATATCCCTCTTGATTTAGCTACCGAAAACGCTCCCACCACCTCCGAAAACAATATCTTGGTGTTGAAATATCGTGACAGCGATTATTATTACGGCGTCTGTTGGGATTTTCTGCATTTTAATTTACGCTATCTTTTGAACGACGAGCTTGACTCATATTTAAAAGTAATGAGTAGCGAGCATGTCAGCAAGATCTTGTTCGGAAACAAAAAAGGAACTTTTGCCAACATCTTTTGTCGCCCAATCCCGATGGAGCCTCACTCACAAAGGACCGTTTACGGCGCGGTGTGTGCCGGAAAATCGAAAGAGGAGGTTGAGCAAAAGTTAAGGTCTATACTCAACAACAAAAAAGAGTTCCGAACTATAAAACAGGAACGGCAAAAAGCCGCTTTGCAAACCTCTCCTACCGCAAATGGCAAACGCTTCAAGTTCAGTCAGGACATTATGACGGCGACCACCCTCGTAAACACCGTTTATCCGATATATACAAAGCGTAGTTATATTAGGCATAACACCCCCGGCACATGGTGGGATTCTCTCTATACGTGGGATTCCGGCTTTTGCGGACTCGGGCTTGCCACATGTGATATCCAAAGGGCGGTCGATTGTCTTAACGCGTATGTAACCGAGGTAGGCGACGAAGAGAATGCTTTTATTCATCACGGCACGCCTCTTCCTATTCAATTTTATCTGCTACAAGAGATATATAACCGGACGCAGTCAAAGGAACTGCTTGCCTTTTTCTACCCACGACTAAAACAATATTATTTATTCATGATAGGAAAACTCGCAAGCTCAGACACTGCTCGTTTTAATTCCGGTCTTCTCAATACCTGGTCATACTTTTACAACTCTGCCGGTTGGGACGACTATCCTCCACAATATTATGTCCATATAAACAAGCTTACCGAAAAAGTGTGCTGTGTCTCTACCACCTCACACATGATTAGATGTGCAAAAATACTAAAAACCGTAGCTAGATTACTAAACATCAACGATATTTCAGAATATTGTGACGATATTGATCGTATGACCACCGCAATACAAACTCACACATGGGACGAAGAGAGTGGCTATTTCGGTTACCTGCTACATGACGACAATTATAATCCCCTCGAAATAATGCGGTATAAAAACGGTGAAAACTTCAACAAAGGTCTTGACGGTACCTCTCCGATGATTGCCGGGATTCTCACCGAAAACCAGCGCGATAAAATTGTCGCTAACCTATCTGATACCAAACATATTCTTACCGACATCGGACTTTCCACCGTGGATAAAAGTGCCGGATATTATCGCAAAGACGGGTATTGGAACGGAGCGGTATGGATGCCTCATCAATGGTTTTATTTCAAGGCCACACTTGACTACGGTTATACCGATATTGCCTTCAAAATAGCCGATACCGGACTCAAAACCTGGGAAAAAGAAGTCGGGGAGTCATATAACTGTTTCGAACATTTCATTGTGGACTCAGGTAGAGGTGCCGGTTGGCATCATTTCTCCGGTCTATCGACACCTGTACTTTTGTGGTATCAAGCATACTACAAGCTAGGTCAGGTAACCTGTGGTTTTGATGGTGTAATAACTGAATATAACTTCAGCGGCACAGCCTTAGAATGTTCGATACTCTATTCTGATAGACACGTTAATACCTCCTGCATCATAGTCATGCCGCCGGACAAAAAATACACCACCTTTTTGAACGGTGAAGAAATCAAACATGTCGAGAGAATGACAGGGGTTATTGAGCTTTCCTTTGCGGTTGATGCCCAACAATCAATTGCGATAACGGTAAAACCACAGCAATAGATGTTTTCCCCCTCAAGTTTATCCTTACGGTATACAGCGATGACGTCTGTCCCCCTAAACTTGACAATCATTACTATTAATGCTATAATAATCAAAGGCATTGCGCTAAAAAGAATTAACTGTGAATTAATATATATGAATTTTCAACACAAGGTGAAAAAGCAAAAACTTTCCACCAAAATAAAACCCATAACCGGGGCAAACGGCAAGAAAGCCAAGCGACAGAACACCAACCTTTATGCCCTGTCCGGAACCATACTGCTTCAAAATGGCGGTATGGTCTATGAGCTTTCTCTAATAGGGCGTTTTGTCCATCTGCTCTACGAACTTGGTTTCGCCACCGAATACGCCATGGTTAAGATAATGCGTAACATTGTGGTGCTATCGGGCATTATCGGCGATTTTATCGCTGAAGGTCTCGGAAAATCGCTCGGAAGATTTTTTGGGTTGATCAGTTATTCTATCCGTGACTTCTTTGCACCTTTCGCAACAGTTGTCCGTGCATTTAAGACGGTCAAAGATATTTCGGTCAAGGAACGTCACTACGGCTTTTCACACATTTCAATTCGTATTCGCGGCTACATAAAAACCGGAATAAAAAAACATATCCATCTCACCTCAAATCCGTTCTGCTACATTCTTCCTATCGCGGCATTGGCGGCTTTCATCTATACCGCTACCACTGTTTTCAGTTATAATTTTGTGCTTGAAGTCCAAAACAACGACCAACGTCTCGGCTATATTGAAAACTCAAAGGTCATGGACGAGGCAAGACAAGAGGTGAGCGCTCGAATTCAGTATCAAGGCAACGACACCGAGTGGTCTGTTGCTCCTACCTATGCAATTTCGGTTGCAGAAGCTTTACCAAACAATACCGAAACGCAAGATACCACCTCACTTGCAAATAACCTCATTCTCTCGTCTGGTGAATCGATCCAAGAGAGTACCGGATTGTTTGTCGACGGACAATTCTATGGTGCTACACAGGACAAAATCCAGCTGGAAAATGATATAAACTCACTGCTAAACGGCTATACACGAAACACAGAAAATTCTTCGGTTGACTTTGTCCAAGACGTTGAAATGGTGGACGGATTATTCCTTACCGAAAGTGTCGTGGACCACAGTGAAATTCAAGACCTTATATCCAGCTCTACCGGCGAGACCACCGAGGTGTACACCGTTTTGCGTGACGAAACGTCCGCCGACATTTCTATTAAATTCGCCATTACCTCGGGAGAGTTAGCGGCCCTAAACCCCGATATTGATCTTGAAGACTTGAGCGAGGGCGACCAGCTCACCATCAAACGTAATGTTTCATTTCTCACCGTAAAAGAAGTTCAACAGATTGTCTATGATGAAGAGGTTCCGTTTACCATTGAGCGTCAGGCAGACGCTAGCTTATCACTCGCAACGGTGAAAACTCAAGTCGAAGGCGAAGCCGGACTTAACAGAGTTACTGCCGATGTTACATATATCGACGGCGTCGAAGTTTCGGTAGACATTGTCAGCGTCGAGGTGGTAAAAGAACCTGTAACAGAGGTGTTATTGGTCGGTACAGCGCTCGGCTCGGGCGGTATCAACTATGACGGTCCGGCACTCGGAACCGGTTCAATGGTCTGGCCGACCGGTCCCGGAACAGGCGGTATATCTCGTGGATTCAGCGGATCGTACGCCCATAATGGTATGGATATTTGGGGCGCTATCGGAACACCGCTTTACTCGGTCGATGACGGTATTGTTGTCCTGGTCCAATACGCCAATACAGGTTATGGAATCCAGGTCATGGTCGACCATGGAAACGGTATTCGTTCTCGCTACGCACATAACAGCGCCTTGCATGTTCAGCTCGGTGACTCGGTAGCTAAAGGTCAGCATATCGCCGACATGGGAAGCACCGGAAACTCCACCGGCTCACATGTTCACTTTGAGATTATACTGAACGGTACCACCGTTGACCCTGCACCGTATATCAGTTAAAGTGAGCATATCCTATCGAAAGATCTGCTTTCATAAAACTTGAATTCCTGTCGACTTTGACCAAACATTTCCGCGGTGTAAATATCGCATCGACTTAGGCAAAACCATATCAACAAAAACTCCTGCTCTAAATTTTAGGGCAGGAGTTTTACTGAATATATAGTCATTTGGCTTGATATCCGTCACACCGATTTTCGACTGCACGCGGCATCGATTTTTGCACCATAATACGCTCGCCGCTTGGTTCTTTGAACAACGTTTTTCGAAATCCGAGCTTTTCATACAGGCTTATCGCTGCAATGTTGCCTTCAAAAACCGACAAAAATACATTTTTGCAACGGTAACCACTTCGCATCTTCGGTAGAATAGATTGCATCGCCAGCTTGCCGTATCCTTTACCCTGATATTTTTTATCGATCATAAATCGATCGAGCCAAACCATTGAAAACGGCAACAGACGAAACGTCTGGCGACCATGCATGGCAAAGCCTATCAGAGTTGTTTCAAGATAAATACCATAAAAGTCCCATTTCATCCCGTATGCATTAGTCCTTGCATCATCGAGGCATTCTTGCGAAGTCTCGATAAAAGAGTGTTGATCGGATGAAGTGGACAAGTTCAAAATGACTTCCCACTCTTCTTTCGATAAAAGACTGCTAGTAACCTTATTACTGTCACGCATTTTTTCACACTCTCAATCTCTTGATCACAAGTTACAGTGATTTTGTCAGCGTTTTAAATCGACTACCCGATACCGTATTCTTGATAGAGTTTGTACGCGTCGTCAAAGGTTGTGCCGGCATAGGTATAATAAACATCGTCGATCAAGACAACGTCTTCTCCCTCGATATATGTGACGGTGATCGCATAGTCCTGCTCTTCCATGACACCCATCTCACCCATGTCCACCCTCGGAGAATATATTTGAAGTTCATATGTATCGCCGTCAACGTGTTGAAGTTCCACCCAGTTCAGCGGCAAAAATCCACCGGCATCAAATATACCGGGCAGGATTGTCGGCGTGCCGTCTTCGCCTCGCTCAATGACCACAAACTCTTTGTTGGTCGGAGAGTTCCAAAAACCCTCAAGCTGTGCAAAAAGAGTCTCAATATTATAGATTTCTTTAGCGGTTTCTGATGCTACAGATTCAGATTGTGACTGTGAAGAAGCGGCAACCGGCTCTGATTCTTCGCTCGATTCACTTTGGTCGGACGATGCTTTTGCACCGTCACTTTCTTGCGACTCGCTCGCATCGTTTGAGTCGTTCGACTGTGAAACTGGACTTTCAGAATTGCCACCGCCATCACTCGGCAGGTTGATATTTATACAGCTTGTAAGGCTTAAAAGTAATACTGTGGACAAAATAATAATCGACAGCTTTTTCATAACAATCATGCTTCCTTTCTTTTTTTACTGTGCGGCGCACGGGTAACCCTCTTTTTGTTTGTACATAATAATGTGAGAACTGCTGACATTCATTTATTGATATCGTGTTATCAACAATCAATAACCGTATAATTTATGGCGAATAGTTGTGATCGCAGTGGCTCCGTCCGAAACCGCTGTGGTAATCTGACGAAGAGGTTTGGTGCGCAGATCGCCTGCAACATAGAGTCCGTCGAGCGAACTTTCACAGTTTTCTCCTGCCACCGCATAACCATGGCCGTCCAGCTCTATCAATTCCTTGACCAATTCCGTTTGTGGGGTAGTGCCTACCGCTATAAACACACCGCCGACCGATAGCTCTGACTGTGCGCCATCGTTCGCACGGAGTTTGATCCCACTCACCTTCTGTTCCCCAACAATGTCGTCCACATTTTGGTTCCAAAGAATCTCGACGTTTTCACAGGCTAACAACTTCTTCTCAAGATATGCACCGGCACGAAGTTTGTCACGACGGTGGATAAGATATACCTTTTCGCATATTGCCGAGAGATATATCGCATCTTCTACTGCGGTATAACTGCCGCCCACTACGGCTGTGGTTTGTCCCTTATAGAATGCGCCGTCACAGGTGGCACAGTAAGAAATCCCCTTGCCTTGCAGTCGCTGTTCCCCCTCTACACCAAGCTTCCGATTGATTGCACCGGTTGCTATCAACACCGTCTTACTCTCGTAGGTTTCGCCGCCACAGCGAACCGAAAAAGCATCACCGTTCTTTTCAACGGACTCGACAGTCGCCGTAGTTATCGAAACACCCATCTTTTCGGCATGATCTTTGAACTGAACTCCCATATCAAATCCATTAATGCCGGGAAGCCCGAGATAGTTATCCACCTCATAGGTGGTGAGTACCTGTCCTCCGGCGACATAGTTGCCCTCGATTAGCATAATGTCAAGACCTGCTCGAACAGCGTATACCGCGGCTGAGAGGCCTGCCGGTCCTGCACCGATTATAATAGTATCTTTCATTGTTTATGACCATTCCTTTCTTGATGTATTATCCGATCTTCATTAAGCAGCAAAATCCAAGTAGTTTTTCGCTCAAAGTATACAAAGACACTTGCAACTAATGTTAGAATGAGAGCCGGTTTTCAAATTCGCTTTTTTCTGACAAAACAAACAAATATATACTTTTCTATCCCGACAAAGGCAATATTTTCAACTTGAATGCTATATTATACGCAAATTCATAGGAAAAAAATCGGGCAACCAACAAAGTTACCCGATCTTAATGTGAAAATTATACTATGTGGCTTTTGTTTTCCACGCTTGCATGTGCCGCATCGACTCCAACAATCTTGTTGTTGCGACTGGTAAAGAATTTCTCTGCGATCTGCGGGAACTGAGCATAGGTGAGCACGTCCTCTTCTTGACGCGACCATTTTGCCGCCTCTTCTTTGAGCTTATCCAGCTCATCGGTGAGAAGATCTGCAGGACGACAGGTAATTTGCTCTTCGTCGCCGAGAATTTTCTTCAAGAACTCATCCGAAATAGGGGCAGGAGTTTTGCCGTATTCGCCCTTGACCATTGCCTTGAACTCTTTTGTGACTGTCTTGTAACGCTCACCCATGATGACGTTGAACACAGCCTGTGTTCCGACGATCTGGGAGGTAGGTGTTACCAGCGGCGGATAACCGCTGTCTTCACGCACACGCGGAATCTCTTTGAGAACATCTTCAAACTGATCTGATTTACCTGCCTCTTTCAGCTGGCTGATGAGGTTTGAAAGCATACCGCCCGGCACTTGATACAGCAAGGTGTTTGCATCAACGCCCATAACCTTCGGTGAAAGCAGTTCGTTGTCCAGATATTTTTCACGAAGTTTCTGGAAGAAGTCACGAACTTCGTTAAGAAGTTTCAGGTCAAGGCCTGTATCATATGGTGTTCCGGCAAGAGCCGCAACAAGTGTCTCGGTCGCCATATGGGAAGTACCCATAGCCAGCGGTGAGATAGAGGTGTCAATGATAGAAGCACCCGCCTCGATACCCTTAAGAATAGACATGGAGGCAAGACCGCTTGTGTAATGTGAGTGAATATCGATCGGAATGCTCAGATCTTTTTTCAGTGCGGTTACAAGCTCAAAGGTGGCATAAGGATCAAGCAGACCTGCCATATCTTTGATACAGATACTGTCGGCGCCCTCATTCTCCAGCTGTTTTGCATATTCTGCAAAATACTCATTGGAGTGCACCGGGCTTTTTGTATAGCTGATTGCCGCCTGAACGTGTCCGCCCTCTTTCTTCGCCGCCTTGATAGCGGTGGAAAGGTTGCGAATGTCATTAAGCGCATCAAAAATTCTGATGATGTCGATGCCGTTTGAAATGCATTTCTGCACGAGGTAGTAAACCACGTCATCGGCATAATGACGGTAGCCGAGCATGTTCTGACCACGGAACAGCATCTGCAGTTTTGTGTCCGGCATACCCTTCTTTATGGTGCGCAGACGCTCCCATGGATCTTCGTCCAGAAAACGAATACATGCGTCATATGTCGCACCGCCCCAAACCTCGGCCGAAAAGTATCCGACCTTGTTCATTACGGGCAGAATTTCTTTCATTTCATCGGTCGACATACGGGTCGCAATCAATGATTGATGCGAGTCACGCAGTACAACCTCGGTAATATTAACTTTTCCCATTAAATTGTTATCCTTTCGTGACGGCGGTAATTAGTTCAAGGTGATAAGGGTGTCGCCCGAGTTAACGGTGTCGCCCTTCTTAACGTTGATAGATGCAACGGTTCCGTCCTGAGCGGCGGTGATGTCGTTCTCCATCTTCATGGCCTCAAGAATGATCAGAACATCGCCTGCTTTGACGGCGGCGCCGACAGCCACTTTAACATCGAGGATGTTACCCGGCATCGGTGCATCGACAGCGACTGCGCCGGCGGCGCCGGCAGGTGCTGCGGCAGGAGCGGCAGGTGCTGCAGGTGCTGCGGCGGCAGCTACGGGAGCTGCAGCGGCGGCAGGTGCAGAGCTTGCGCCTGCTTCTTCTACGCCTACATCATAGGTTGTGCCGTTAACGGTGATTTTATAGTTTTTCATATCAATTTTACCTCTTCTTTAATTGTTTGTAATTTCAATAGCTTATGGCTACATTATTCGTTGATTCTTACAGTGCGGAACCGTATTTTTTCGGGAATCTTGTGGTGCGCTTGGTAGCAAGTACACAAAGTGTATCGGCTACAACACTGCGAAGCTCTGCCTCGGCACAGCGAATATCGCATACACCGGCATTATTCAGAGCGTCAGCATTGCAGAAGGTATCGATATATTGTTTTGCAAATTTATCGGTGTCGGCTGCAATGTTGGTGGAAGCTTTGAGCTCCTCTGCATAAAGGATTGTAGCGGCGGCGGTAGGCTCAAGTGTTGCTACCATAGCCTTATCGGTCACAACGGTGATGTCACAGCCGCTGAAAGCGGTGAACGATGCGCCGATGGCTTTGCCTACAACGACCAATACTTTAGCGGTAGTGGCATCGCTGTATGTCGAGGCAAGTTTTGCGGCACTGCGAATTCCGCCTGCCATGTCGTTTTCTGAGCTCTTTTTGAAGCCTTCACTCGAAAGAACGGTCACAACCGGAATGTTGTAGATGTCGCAGAAACGAACGAAACGTGCGATCTTTGCCACACCCTTTTCGCCAACCTCTTTTTTGTCGTCGGTGGCAACAAAGCCGGTAACGGTGCCTTCAACGGTGCCGAGTGCTACAAATGCGCACTCGATTTCGGTGAACATCGGCACGATGCTGTCGGCATCTGCGAGCGCCTGAACGCCTTTAAGCGGAGCATATCCCGAGGTGCTGAATGCCGCCGTCGGTGCAGAAAAATCAAACACTGAGGTAACGGTCATGTTGTTCGGGGGAAGTATCTCGGCAAGTTTTTTTGCACATTCAACAGCCGCATCATAGTTTGATACAACGATGTGTGCTACACCGCTTTTGGAAGCGGCCTTTGCGCTACCTGCGCCTGCTGTCTTGTCGCCTTTTGCGGCACTGGTGTAAGGAGGAGTCAAGAAAAGTTCTGCCTCTTCGCTCATCACACAGATATCAGAGGTTGCGGCAAGCAGTGCGGAGTTACCACCGCATACGCCAACAACAACGGCAACCTGCGGCACAACGCCACTGATTTTAGCGGATTGGTTCAGAATCTCGGAGTATCCGAGAAGAGGAGCAACGCCACCCTCGATAACCGCACCGGACGATGCGTAGAATGTGAAGACCGGAACACCTGTCTCCCCTGCGAGTTTAATAGCGGACGCCCATTTTTTCATGTCTGCACTGTCCAGAGCCTCGCTGTTTTGTGCGATGACCACAGCCTGCGCACCGGAGACAACTCCGACACCCACCGAAAGAGCAGCGCTCTTCTGTGTAAACATGGCTGTGTATTTGCCGTCATCAAAAAATGAAGCAAATATCTCTTCTTTAGTTTTTGGCATTTATATGACCGTTCCTTTCTGCACATCTTGTGCCTCTTGGCAGTCTCATGAACGTGACACAAAACTGCATGTTTATGATTTTTTTCGGTTTCTAAACCGCCTCGGTGCAAGACTGTTTGCATTTTTCACAGCCCGACGCGCACCGTCTTGAAAAAAATTCTTCTATATTATATGCGCGGTCTTTCTCTAAAGAAAAACCCTCACCCCAAATTATAATACTTTTGTCGGAAAAAGTCAATGCACCGGAGTGTAAAGTTTTAAAAATTGTTGCACGCAATAACCCTTCCGCAACCTCGAGGTCGTCGGTATCGATGGTCAGTATCTCGGTATTATCTTTATTTTGTCGATAAAGCAGTGTTCCGAGCGTTCCGCTCTCCCCTGCCGCAATATAGCCGCCGAGTTCACCGCCGAACCTTCCGTCGTTGAAAAACTCAACCATCTCCGGCTCGTTTATCGCCGTCATTTTTATCATAGCCTGTATTTATCCTTTTTATTATCTTATTTTTTCGCACTGTTGCGAAGTGCAATCACCTCGGACGGTTTAAGCGGTCTCACCTTGCCCGGTTGCAACATGGCAAGCTTGAGCGGACCTACCGCCTTTCGTGACAGCCGAACCACCTGAAGTCCCACGGCAGAGCACATGCGACGAATTTGGCGGTTGCGTCCCTCTTTTATGGAAAATTCCAAAACCGTACGGTTTGGCTCGTCTACCAGCACCTTGACAGAACAAGGTTTAGTCTTGATGCCGTCGTCCAGCACAACGCCGGTGGCAAGATGTAAAATCTGTTCCTCGTCGGCATGTGGGGTGACGGTCACACGATAGAGCTTTTTGATCTCATGTGACGGGTGGGTAAGCAGGTTTGCAAAGCCACCGTCGTTGGTCAAAAGCAAAAGGCCTTCGCTGTCCTTGTCAAGGCGACCGATGGGAAACACCCGCACCGGAAGATCTTTCGTAAAGTCGACAATAGAGCGTCGTCCCAGCTCGTCATTCAGCGTAGTTATGTAGCCCCTTGGCTTGTTCAGCATGTAATAATAAAACTCGCTTCGCCTCGGTATATGCACACGTTTGCCGTCCACCATCAGCACAATTTTTTGTGGATCTACCTTATCACCGATATGTGCAGGGTGACCATTCACCTTGACTTTACCAGCTCCGACGAGTTTTTCTGCCTCTCGTCTGGAACAAACTCCAAGCTCTGACATGAGCTTTTGGATACGAACCTCAGCCATTCAATTCTTCCTTATCGTTTTTGTCTTTATCTTTTGTCTTGTTTATGATACCATTCAGCTTGTCCAACAATTCCGGCATCATGCTCAGCAGTCGGTCAACACTGTTTGAAGTGTCGGCAAGTTGCAACAATTTCACATCGTCGTTGGTGCAGACCAAAAATCCGACCGGCACCACCGAAACACCGGCTCCGGAACCTCCGCCGAATTTTTCTGATACAACCTTTGTCGGAATGTCACTACCTCCTGAGGCAAAGCCGACACTAACCTTCGAGATGGGCAGTATAACACTTCCGTTCGCCATTGTAATGGGGTTTCCGATGGTGGTATTGCCGTCCACCATCTCTGAAATTTGCTTGATGGCTACATTTACAAGTTCTACTGTCGGGTGCTGATTCATAATGCTACCTGTTCCTTTCCGTTGCTGTTATTCTTCTTCTTCGCCTTTTGGAGTGGTTTCTTTTTGAGTTTGGTCAAAAGCCAAAGTGCGGTGATGATGAGTGGCAAGAGCGTTGTGGTGACCACCGCGGAAAGTCTGCTTGAAAGCTGGCTGTCGGTCGTATAGTTTGGCAGAAATTCAATCTGCTTGAATCGGAAATTGAAAGGAGGTGTCAACAGTGCAATCGCGGCATGGAATCCTGCATAACATTGCCCCACTTTTATCGCGGTCTTGGCTGCATCGGGGCCCGATATATACCAAACTATCACAATGTCGCTAAAATATATGTTCTCGATCACTCTGCGCATCGCCTCGGGTATATGTTGCAACAACGGTTCTATCGTTTTGTATATCTCAAGCGGGCTTCTCTTGTTTCCCTTGCTGTCGGTCGAAACTTCTCGAATTTCTTTTTTCGCCTCTTCTTCCGTCTCTTTTGCCGCAGTTTTGGCGGTTTTCGCCACCTTTTTTTGTACCTTTTTTGAGCCGAGATTTATCGGAATTTCAAGAAAACCTATTTTTATCTTTAACAAAAATTCTTCAAAGCCGCTGTTGTAGCTGACCTTAACACCGACAGGGGTAACAAGCAAAATCAAGATTAACAACAATATTGCCAATAGAATAATTCCGATTATACTCAGAATTGTCAGCAAAATCTCCATCATCGCCTCCGTCCTGCCAAGCTACATCTCCTCCTGCGTTTCAAATACCTCGTTCTCTCCTGTGATACTTGGCAGTTCATCAAGCGAAGTCAGCCCAAATGTGCGCAAAAATACGTCGGTAGTCCCATAGGCAATCGGGCGGCCGGGAAGATCCAAGCGCCCCTGCTCCTCGATCAATCCTTTTGAAGTGAGTGTCGAGATGCCGGAGGTAGAATCCACTCCACGAACCTGTTCGATGAAAAGTCGTGATACCGGTTGATTATAGGCAATGACTGCAAGAATTTCAAGTGCCGATGGTGTGAGTGGCATGTTGCGACGACGATCCATAATATCGGTTACAAAACTTGCATACGCATTGTTGGTGGCAAGCTGCCAGCGATCGTCAAACTGTAAAAGCACCATCCCTCGGTCCTGCTCGGCATATCCATCCCGCAGTTGCGTTAACAAAAGATTAACCACCGAGGTCTCAATGTCGAGCACTTCGGCAAGGCGAACGGCTGCAACCGGCTCGGCACAGGCAAACAACATCGCCTCGACCGCTCCTTTATACTGGTTAACGTCCACCGCTCTCTCCTTTGCTTGTGTCTATGCGTCCTGTCAGCTTTACGCCGCCATTCTTTGCTATTTTAATACTGCCATCGTGCAACAATTCCAGCACCGCAAGAAAGGTCGCCACGCTCTCGCTTCGGTCTTCACTGTGCCGAAAAAATTCAACCAGCCGCTTTGCTCCGGTTTTCAGTGTGCGCACTAAATGCTTGATACGCGACGAAACCGAAACCATCGGTTTTGTAACTATGGGGTCGAATTGCTCTTCTGTCGGCATACGTCGAGTGGTTTTCCCCATTACAACACTATGCGCATGGCTAAGCTCATGTATGCTGTGACTGAGTCGATATGTACTGTCCAGTTCTACCACTGCAGGGCTACGTACCACGTGAAATATACCCTGAGATATGCAGCCGAGTTGCGCCGCTACCTTTTTGCAAAGCGCATATTCTATCAGCTGTCCGGTCAACTCTTGCCTCAACCGTTCACCTTCGTCACTTCTTGGGAGCAGATGAAGCGACTTGAGATAGACAAGCTGTGCCGCCATCTCGATAAACTCGCTCGCCACTTCCAACCGTTGTTCCTGCATACCCTCCATCACTTCAAGGTAGTGATCGATAAGAGACAATAGATCGATGTCAAAAAGGCTCATCTTGTTTTTCACAACAAGACTCAACAGCAGATCAAGAGGGCCTTCAAAGTCTTGAGTTTTAAAGGTAAGTTCTGTCATCTTTAGGCGATAGCTCCAAAAATCATGTCCACAAAACCGGTAATGAAATTAAAAAAGTTGAAAATAAGTCCGGTCAAAAAGCTAAGTGGAACGTCCAGTATGCCGGTAATAAGCACTACAAAAAGTCCGAGAAAAATGTAGCGTTCATACTGCATCAGCTTGAAATAATAGCTTTCCGGCAAAAAGAGATTGAAAATCCTAGAACCATCAAAAGGCGGAATCGGTATAAGGTTAAAAATAGCGAGCATGATGTTGATCTGCGCCATGGTGATAAAAATAATATACAGTGTATTCAACAGCATCGCCGATGAATCATATCCGCCCGAGAACAAAAATACTTTGGCAAGAATAATTGAAACAAGTGCTATCGCAAGATTTGAGGCAGGGCCTGCAGCCGCCGAAAGAGCCATTCCTACCTTGCGGTTGCCTTTGAAGTTGTAAGAGTTTATCGGCACCGGTTTCGCCCAGCCTATTCCGGCAATAATCATACAAAGACTGCCCATTAGATCAAAATGGACTGCCGGATTAAGAGAAATGCGTCCTTGAGATTTTGCGGTGTTGTCACCGAGTTTTGAGGCGGCAAAAGCATGTGCCGATTCATGTATCGGTATTGCGGTGAGAAGTACGATGGCTCTCACCAGATATCCAAATAAGTCGCTTGACAATTTGCTGTTTTCCTTTCGTATGGGTAATATCTTGGGTATTCTACCATTACAAGTATACCACATCTACATGAAACTTCAAGCATAAAATGCACATTCTATGTGAAAACATTGTGAAGAATCTCATCTTATTTTACAGAAGTAATTTTGAGGTGATCTATCAGCTGGCGAGCGGTTCGACCCGACTTGCCAAAATGTGACATTTCCCAGCTGTTTGCAGCAAGAAGCAGTTGCTCGTCGCTCATGCATAGCCCCTCACGGTGTGCAAGTTCTCGCACTATGTTTTCAAACTCTCTTTTGTCCGGTGTGTCAAAAAATATAGTCTCGCCAAACCGTGCCGCAAGCGACATTTTTTCCTGTACCGTGTCAAAACCGTGCAGGCTGTCTCGGTCAGAATAGTCTTCCTTGATCAGATGACGACGGTTAGAGGTCGCATATATGAGCATATTGGACGGTTTCTTCTCAAGACCGCCCTCTATAACCGCTTTGAGATATTTATACTCGATCTCAAACTCTTCAAACGACAGATCGTCCATAAAGATGATAAAACGATAGTTTCGAGCACGCACCCGCACAATGATGTCGTTCAGGTGCTTGAGGCGATGTTTTTGCAGCTCTATTATCCTCAACCCTTTAGCACCGTAGGCATTGAGCAGTGCCTTGACCGAGGAGGATTTTCCCGTTCCCGCTCCTCCGAAAAGAAGACAATTGTTCGCCGCATCACCACGCAAAAATGCCTCGGTGTTTTGTATCAATTTTTGTTTTGGTATGTCGTATCCGACAAGGTCGTTCATCGTTATCTTGTCGGTATTCTTGATGGGCAACAGTTCCTGTTCTTCCACACGAAAAGCACGAAAAAACGCAAACACTCCGACGCCGTTCTCGCCGTAAAACCGTGAGATCACCCCCTTGAACTCTGCAACATCTTTGCTTTGGGCAAGGTGATTTGCAAGGGTATTTATCGCAAGCGAATACTCGGGATCGACCGCAATTTCACTTCCGTTTGCCCTGTCATAATCAAAAATGCTCTTCACTACCTCATCTGCAATATTCTTCGGTTTGCTTTGAAAAAGCAACATGATCTTCTCAAGGTCAAGCGCCGCAAGCTCGCCAAGACCTCCGCTTTGCTCGCCTCGCATCTCGCAGGCAAGACTGTATCTATTCTCAGCACTCACGAGCAAAAATGTTAAATAACAATGCCATAGATTTCCGCAAAAACCGTATCGGTCGGTCAGCTCCACAAGCTCTCCGATGGCGGCCATGACATCGCCTTTATCTACCTCCTTTGAGGTCAACGCCGCCACAATCGCATCGTTTGAAATATTACGATATAGGATCAACCCGTCCAAAATCCACCCTTTCTGCAAAAAAGAGCTGTCGCTAACATGTTAGTTATAGCGACAGCCCTTAAGCTTATATTAGTTGTCGATCAGCTTGTCGCCGTCGCTCCAGCTGTACAGCTTTCGCAGTTCTGCGCCGACCTTCTCGAGTTCATGCTCTGCCGATCTTCTCTTCATCGCCTTGAAGTGAGGTGCGTTCACAGCATTTTCGCTCAACCAATCTTTCGCGAATGTTCCATCTTGAATATCGGTGAGAACCTTTTTCATCGCCTTTTTGGTCTCGTCGGTGATGATCTTGGGTCCGGTGATATAATCGCCGTACTCGGCTGTGTTGGAGATGGAGTATCTCATTCCTGCAAAACCCGACTGGTAGATAAGGTCAACAATGAGTTTCATCTCATGAATACACTCAAAATATGCGCTTTCCGGCTCATATCCTGCCTCGACAAGGGTCTCAAAGCCTGCCTGCATCAGGGCGGTAACACCGCCACAGAGAACTGCCTGCTCACCGAATAAATCGGTCTCGGTCTCTTCACGGAAAGTGGTTTCCAGAACGCCTGCTCTTGCTCCGCCTGTTGCAAGTGCATAGGCAAGTGCACGATCAAACGCCTTGCCGGTCTCGTCTTGGTGTACCGCGATGAGGGACGGCACGCCTTTTCCTGCTTGATACTCACTGCGCACGGTGTGACCCGGACCTTTCGGTGCAATCATGGTCACGTCAACACCCTTCGGCGCAACAATCTGACCGAAATGAATGGCAAAACCATGGGCGAACATCAGCATATTACCCTCTTCAAGGTTTGGCTCGATGCTCTCTTTATAAAGCTTGCCCTGCAGTTCGTCGTTGATCAATATCATGATGATGTCGGCTCTTTTTGCCGCCTCAGCAGCTGTGAAAACTTCAAAGCCCTGTTTTTCAGCCTTTGCCCAAGACTTGCTGCCCTCGTACAGACCAATGATTACATTACATCCCGATTCTTTTGCGTTGAGTGCATGAGCATGCCCCTGACTACCGTATCCGATAACCGCAATAGTTTTTCCCTCCAACATGGAGAGGTTGCAATCCTGTTGATAATAAATTTTCGCCATATGAAAATGACCGTTCCTTTCTGCACGTCTGTGCGGTTGCGGCAAAGTTTTGAATTTTCAAACCGCATCTCTTCCCAATTTCGATAAATTATATCATATATTTAACTCGAACACAAGGATTTTCCAGTAAAAATTTACTGACTTTTATTTATTCTGTCATTGCTTTTCGATTACTATTTTTCATCCGGCAGGTTGTGTTAGTTTTCGTTTTGTATGATTTTGTCTAAAACACACAAAATCGTCGGTTGCATTTCTACAAACCAGACACTTGACAGAATAAAATATATAGTATAAAATATGCTTGTGTGCAGGTGCACGCAAAACGTATAAGGAGACATTGTGTCAGTTACGATAAAACAGGTGGCCGTCGTCAGCGGTGTGTCACGAGGAACGGTCGATAGGGTTCTTCACAATCGTGGCAGAGTCAACGAGGAGACCGCAAACAAAGTGCGTTTGTGTGCTCGTGAACTCGGCTATGAACCAAACAGAATGGGCAAAGCCCTTGCGGCACGCAAAAAAAATCATCTTGTCGCCGTAATTCTATGTGTCGGACAAAACCCGTTTTTCGACGATGTTCTGCTTGGTATCGACGAAATGATTAAAGAGTTTCGGCACTATGGCATCTCGGCAGAAGTATGCCGAATGGATAGCCTTGATGCGTCGGCGCAGGTAGCCGAAATTGAAAGACTTCAAGAGGTTATGACCGGCCTTGTCATCACACCAATCGATCACCCTTCGGTCAAACAGGCGCTTGACTCATTGGATATCCCGATCGTCAACCTCAACACCGACATCGAAGATACCAACCGAATCGCATATGTCGGCACCGACTACCACAAGGGTGGCGCACTCGCCGCCGGTATTGTCAAACTTCTTCGACCGAGCGGCGGCACGGTAGGAATCGTGAACGGATCAAAAAAACTTTATGGTCACCGCCTGCGAGAACAGGGTTTTCTATCCGAGCTTGCAAACGGCTATCATGTCGCAAAAACTGTCTATTGCGAGGACGACGACATTCTTGCCTTTGAGGTGACAAATCGATTGTTACACGAGCACGCAGAGCTGGACACTCTTTTTATCGCCGCAGGTGGTGTAAACGGAGCGTGTAGGGCACTCATATCACAAAAACGTGATAACATCATGGTGCTCAGTTTTGATGCAACCAAGACTGCCCGACAACTTCTTGACGACGAAGTCATTGCCGCTACCATCTGCCAAAACCCTCGTTTGCAGGGAGAAAAGGCGATGCAGATTATGTTGGATTTTCTGGTCCTCGGGCAAAAGCCCGATGCCGGCAAATATATTCTTGAACATGAAATCAAGATAAAGCAAAGTTTTCGCTAAAATCAAATATCTATCGCATCAATAAGTTATTAGAACACAAATTTAAGTTGTGGCACTCCGTCACAACCGCACAAAATGTGCAGAAAGGAACAGGCAAAACTATGTCAGAATTTTTCAAAGGAATCGACAAAATCAAGTATGAGGGACCAACCTCAAAAAACCCACTCTCTTTCAAATATTATGATGAGAACAAGGTTGTAATGGGCAAAACCATGAAAGAGCATCTGCCTTTCGCCATGGCATGGTGGCACAACCTTTGTGCCGAGGGTAGCGACATGTTCGGCATGGGTACTGCCGACAAGAGCTTTGACTCTGAAAAAGGCACAATGGACCACGCAAAAGCAAAGGTTGATGCCGGCTTTGAGTTCATGCAAAAACTTGGTATCCCCTACTTCTGTTTCCATGATGTTGACGTTATTCCGGAGGGCGCTACCATCGCCGAGACCAACGCACGACTGGACGAAATATCTGATTACATCAAAACAAAGATGGATGAGACCGGCATAAAGCTTCTCTGGGGTACCGCCAACATGTTCTCCAACCCAAGGTTCATGAACGGCGCAGGTTCTTCCAACTCTGCCGACGTGTTTGCCGCCGCCGCCGCTCAGGTAAAAAAGGTACTGGACATCGTCATCAAACTCGACGGTCAAGGATATGTTTTCTGGGGCGGTCGTGAAGGCTACGAGACTCTTTTGAACACCGACATGAAATTTGAGCAAGACAACATCGCTCGCCTGATGAGAATGTCGGTAGATTATGCACGCAAACAAGGTTTCACCGGTGACTTTTTCATCGAACCGAAGCCGAAAGAGCCAATGAAACATCAGTATGATTTCGATGCCGCTACCGCCATCGCATTCGTTCGCCAACATGGTCTTGATAAAGATTTCAAGATGAACATCGAAGCTAACCATGCTACCCTTGCAGGACATACCTTCCAACATGATCTTCGCGTAGCCGCAATGAACGGTATGCTCGGCTCGGTCGATGCTAACCAAGGCGATCTGCTCCTCGGCTGGGATACCGACCAGTTCCCGTCCAACATCTATGACACTACAATGGCAATGTATGAGATCCTCAAGTATGGCGGTCTGACAAAGGGCGGTCTGAACTTTGACTCGAAAAACCGTCGTGCCAGCTATGATGTTGAAGACATGTTCTATGGCTACATCCTCGGAATGGACAGCTTTGCCCTCGGTCTTATCAAGGCAGCAAAACTCATTGAAGACGGCAGAATTGATGGTTTCGTCGAAGAGCGTTACTCAAGCTACAAATCCGGAATCGGTGCAAAGATCGTTGCCGGTGACACAAGTCTTGAAGAGCTTGCCGATTATGCAGAAAAACAAGGTGCGCCTGCACTTCCCGGCTCGGGACGTCAGGAAAACCTTGAATCCATCGTAAACACAGTATTTTTCGGATAATTCTCATTAAAACCTATCGGGGGTGCACCGAAAAGTGCACCTCCTCAGAGTGTCGAAAAAGTCGACACTCTGCCGAGAGGGGATACATCCCCTCCCGGTACCCTCCCCCACAAATGCCTTTGCGAAGCCATTTGTTGATGTGAAATTTGCCGCACATGTCGCCAAATTTCACTTTTAGAAGAGCGTTGCAAGGTTTTTTGACGGCCTGTGGAAGTGCACCGAAAAGTGCACCTCCGACAATATTTAAACGAAAGGACTGAAAAAGTAATGAGATATGTTTTAGGTATCGACCTCGGAACGTCCGGCACCAAGACGGTGCTCTTCGATGAGGTCGGAAAAAAAATGGCGAGTGCGACCGTCGAATATGACCTCATTCAACCGCAGAACGGCTGGGCAGAACAAGCCCCCGACCTGTGGTGGGATGCCGCCGTTAAAACCATTCAATCGGTTATCGCCGAAAGCGGTGTCGATAGTGCCGACATAAAAGGCCTCGGCATTTCGGGGCAGATGCACGGACTCGTCATGGTGGATAAAGATGGCAAGGTACTGCGCAACGCAATACTTTGGTGTGACGGAAGAACCGCCAAACAGTGCCGTGAAATCACCGAAACAATCGGCGCAGAGCGATTGATCGAAATCACCGCAAATCCCGCTCTTACCGGATTTACCGCCGGAAAGGTTCTCTGGGTTCGTGAGAACGAGCCGGAACTCTACGAAAAGTGCCACCAGATTCTCCTGCCGAAAGACTATGTCCGTTATAAGCTGACCGGACTTTATGCGCAAGAGGCGAGTGATGCCTCCGGCACCAACCTTTTCGATGTGAAAAACCGTTGTTGGTCACAGGAAGTTTTGGAGAAACTGAATATCGATCCGGCACTTATGCCTCCCTGCAAAGAGTCGGTCGAGGTCGCCGGAACAGTCACCGCCGAAGCGGCAAAACTGACCGGACTATCAGAAAGCACCATCGTTTGCTACGGTGCGGGCGATAACGCCTCTGCCGCCGTCGGCACTGCCGTGGTGAGCGAGGGCAACGCATTCACCACCATTGGCACTTCCGGTGTCATCTTCGCCCACTCAAACACCCCACAGATCGACAAAGGCGGCCGTGTCCATACCTTCTGCTCTGCCGTGCCGGGTGGATATACCGTGATGAGTTGTACCCTCTCTGCCGGAATGTCGCTCAAATGGTTCCGTGACAACCTTTGCAGCTTTGAAGGGGAAAACTATAAAGAAATTGATACCAAGGTCGAAGCGGTCAAGATCGGCGCAGATCGCCTCGTCTTCCTCCCATATCTTATGGGCGAGCGCAGTCCTATATTGGACGAAAAAGCGCGCGGCGTTTTCTTCGGGCTGTCCGGAATACACTCGAAGTATCATCTGGCTCGTGCAATAATGGAAGGCGTAATCTTCTCCCAACGTCATTGCCTCGATGTCATCAACGAGATGGGCATACAGCCGGATAAAATGTATGCCTGCGGCGGCGGTGCCAAGAGCGACATCTGGCGCCAGATGATGGCGGATGTCTATAACACCGAAGTCGTAATCAACGAGACAGAAGAAGGTCCGGCACTGGGTGTCGCTATCCTTGCGTTGGTCGCTTGTGGGGTATACTCTGATATTCCTACCGCTTGCGAGGCGTTGATTCGTCCCAAGGCAACACAAAAACCAATATCGGAAAACACTTCTGAGTATCAAGGATTTTATAACATCTACAAAGATCTGTACGTCAATTTGGCCGACAGTTTTGCAAAACTGTCACAACTTTAAGTTATTTTGCACAAAACACCCTTTCGGCGTGCGCGCTGTTTGGGTGTTTTGCTCATTTTTATATGAAAATTCTGCAATTATTTTTTCAAACCGCTTTTAATTGACCAACAAATCTGTTATAATATGTTTATACGTCAAAAATCGAGTGCAAAAACGCGGTTTTGAACACCGCAATATTTGGGAGGATTTTTAAAGTTTTGTTAAAGATTTACACACGCAAAGAATTAATGTTTGTCGACATCGAGGCAACAACTGACGCAGAAGTAATCTCTATGCTCTGTGATGCGGCAATAGAGGCCGGCTATGCTGAACCGGAATTCAAACCCGCCGTTCTCGACCGTGAAAAGATCGAACCAACAGCGTTGAATATGCATATTCCAATAGCAATACCGCACGTTCATACCGGATGTAAGAATAACTTTATAGCCGTCGCTTCACTGAAAAACCCTGTCAACTTTGGTAACATGGCAGACCTCAAAAACCCTATTTCGGTGCAACTTGTAATACTGGTCGGCCTCGAATGTCTTTCGGTACAAAGCCGTGTGCTTCGCCTTCTGTTCAACTTTGTGCAGATCGGCGGACAGGTTGACTGTTATCTCAAAGACCGTGACAAAGAGGGTATGCTTGAAAGTCTGCAACGAAATCTGACTCAGTATATCACGATAGAATAGGCATCACTCCACACAAGAAAGGAACATTCATTGCCGAGAACACAGATTTTACCGGGCGTCTTTTTAACCGAGATGCCTGCCGACAAATTTAAGCGTTGCCGCATTTCTTTAAATTTCATAATGCCGAGCAACCGCGAAACCGCCACCGCCTATGCAGTTTTGCCCTATCTTTTGGAACGCGGATACGAGGACTGCCCCGACATGACAGCGCTATCAATCAAGCTGTCCTCTCTCTACGGCGCCTCACTCTCCGCCGACAGTTCAACTCAAGGACCAAACCGAGTGATAAGCATCGGTGTCGGAGGTATTAAACAGCAGTTCGCGACACAAGATATCGACCTATATGCCGAGTATACAAGGTTGCTTATCGGTGTCGCTTTTCGCCCTTGCTTTGAGAACGGGCTTTTTTCGTCCGAGGTACTCGCCATAGAAAGCGGAAAACTCTATGATCTCTTGATGAGTGAGCAAAATAACAAAAGAAGTTACTGTGTGCGTCAGGCACGCAGACGCTTTTTTGGTGATTCTCCAAACGGGGTCGAGCCGAACGGATATATCGACGAAGTCGCAAGTGTAACTGCCGAGCAGCTGACCGCAGTCTATCATGACATGGTCAAATCCGCCCAGATTGAGGTGATAGTGCAGGGTGCAGATGCCAATGCGGTAGCCGCAGAGCTCAAAGGGTTCCTGTGCGGCAAAGAGCGTGCTCCCGTGTCTTTCCCTGCTCCTTTTGCCGAGGAGCTGTCGGAATTCAAGAGTTTCAGCGAGGCACTGCCGACCACGCAGGGCAAAATATGCAAGATATATAACGTCGCCGAGATACTCTCTCCCGACGAGGCAATACGCATGAGACTTGCTTGTGCGGTCTTTGGATCGCTCCCCACCTCCCGTCTTTTTGTCAACGTGAGAGAAAAACAAAGCCTTTGTTATTACTGTGTCGCAATATTCGGCACCATTACCTCTACTGTCACGGTAGACAGCGGTGTAGAACACGTGAACGCCGAGCGCGCACTGGTGGCAATCGATGAAGAACTGAAAAAATTGACCGAAACCGAGGTAGAACTCTCGGAGCTTGACGATGCCAAACGTCAGTTTATCAATCAGCTGAATGCCGCCGCCGACAGCCTTGCCGCTATCGAATCGTGGTGTTTTGCCGGAATTATCAAACAGGATTTCACCACCATCGAGCACGCTAAAGAGATAATCAACGCTGCTACTCCGGCCGATGTGAAACGCCTGCTTTCCATGCTGAAACCTGCGGTCAGCTATACACTGACCGGCACAACAGAGAATGAATAAAGGAGAACCCGACTTGAAAAGCTTTTATGACGATCTTGCCCAAAAGATTGTTTTATCCTGCGGTTTGACCGTATATGTCGCCACCATGCCAAATTTTGCCGCCGTTCATGCCATCTACGGCACCGATTTCGGCTCGATTGATCGTCGCTTTATCGGCGATAACGGTGAAGTATCGCTTCCCGCCGGAATTGCCCACTTTCTAGAGCATAAAATGTTTGAAAACGAAGAGGGAGACGCTTTTTCTCTCTATGCCAAAACGGGTGCTTCTGCCAATGCTTACACCAGTTTTGATAAAACCTGTTATCTCTTCACAGCCACCGAGAATATCGACGAGTCGCTTGACATTCTGCTGTCATTTGTCTCTCGCCCCTTTTTCACCGAGGCTACCGTTCAAAAAGAACAAGGTATCATCGGTCAAGAGATCAAGATGTATGACGACAACCCTGACTGGCGCCTCTTCTTTGGCGTACTTTCATCGCTTTATGTCAACCACCCGATTAGAGACGACATCGCCGGAACGATCGAGAGCATCTCCGAGATCACTCCCGACGTGCTTTATTCCTGTACCGACGCTTTTTATACCGGTTCCAACATGGTGCTGTCGGTCGCCGGAAATATCACAAAGGATCAAGTGCTTGACGCTTGTAAACGTGCAGGACTTACCGAAGGCGAACCTAAACCAAGCGTCGAGCGCATCACTTCCGACGAACCGAATACGGTTGCACTAAAGCGCAAAGAACTCCATATGGCAATTGGTCTGCCGCAGATCGGCATCGGATATAAAGAGACGGCATTCACCCCTGAAAACTCCGCAAAAGGTGAAATCATCGGCACGCTGATCAGTGAAATGATAAGTGGCAGTATGACTCCTCTCTATCGAAAGCTTTACGATGAAGGCCTCATCACGCATGACCTTAGCTGTGAATTTCTGTCGGGAAGAGACTATCTCTGCTATATCTTTGCCGCCGAGACACGCTCACCCGAAACGGTAGAAAAGCTGCTGAAAGAGGAAATAAAACGACTTAAAACAGAGGGGTTGCCAAAAGAACTTTTTGAAGTCGCAAAAAAAGGTTTGTTCGGTGACTATGTCAGCGAGTTTGACAGTCCGGAGGATGTCGCCACTATGATGAGCGGTGCATTCTTTAAAAAGCGTGAACCGTTTATCGAACTGCGCATTTGTGCCGACATAACTTTTGATGAGGTCAGCAACGTCTTTAACAAAATGTTCGATGAAGAGCGCAGTTCCACCGTTATCGTGCATCCGATCGAAGGATAACAACATACATTTCAGTGAAGAAAGGATCAACAAACCATGAACAACGTCTCATTCCCAGCCCTCGGTCTCGAGTTCGAGATCAGCCGAGTGGCTTTTAGTATAGGAAGCTTTGATATATACTGGTACGGCATTTGTATCGTAGTCGGTATAATTATTGCACTCCTCTATTTCAATGCCAAGGCAAGAAGTTTTGGCATTGATCCCGACCGTGGACTTGATGTTATCATCATCTCCGGTATCGCCGGTGTGCTCGGCGCACGAATATATTATGTTATATTCTCCCCTACTCCGATGGATAGCTTTTTGAAAATAATCGATATACGAAGCGGCGGACTTGCCATTTACGGCGGTATTATCGGTGCGTTTGTCGTCGGTGTGCTTGCTTGCAAACTGCGCAAAGTCCCGATGCTCCCGATGTTCGACATAGCCGCAATCGGCTTTGCCATCGGACAGGCAACCGGTCGTTGGGGAAACTTTTTCAACCAAGAGGCTTTTGGCACCAACACCGACTCTATCTTCGGAATGTACAGTGAAAGCACAAACAGATATCTTGCTTCGGTCATGGATACACTTGCCGCCTCCGGCATCACCGTCGATCCCTCCGCACCGGTACATCCGACATTTCTCTATGAATCAATCTGGTGTTTGCTATGTTTCATAGGTCTTGTAATATACGCAAAACATCGTAAATTCAACGGCGAGATATTTATGCTTTATCTGTTCCTTTACAGCCTTGAGCGTTCATTCGTCGAGGGACTTCGTACCGACAGTCTCATGATTCTCAATGCGCGCGTCTCTCAACTGCTTGCCATTGCAATCTGTATTGTGTCGGCAATCATGCTGGCCATGTTCTACTCTAACCAAAAACTTCGCAATCGCCCGATGTTTAAGCTGTTGCCATATTTCGAGGGTTCTATCACCGAAAACGAAAAGAAGGCGAAAGAAGCAAAAAAAGAGGCGGACATCGAAAAAGACAGCGACAAATCGCAAACCATAGAGGAATCAGATAACGAGGTAGAGTCTTTAGATACCAACGACAGCGATGACGCTGACACCGAGGCCGAAGAAGAGGCAGAAGGCACTGCCGATACCGAGCCGAATGACGATAAAGCGGCAGAATCAAACGAAGAAGATAGTGAAAAAGAGGACGACAAGTCAACACAAAATGATAAATAAACCCCTTTTGCTCCGCTCTCGCATGGCGGCCGTAGCGGCAGGTGTTTGCGGCTATTGCAAAAGCAGTACTGATGATGAATTTTCCTTTGATGTCGTGCCACCGAAAAGCCTTTGCGATATCGGCTGTGATCACGGCAAGCTTGCTGTATGGCTGTATGAAAACACAGACATTGCTACCATCGTGGCGGCAGACAAGAATGAACTTCCGCTTGCTAAGGCGGAAAAACTTGCCATGCAGCGTGGTTGCAGTATTATTACTCGTCTTTCGGACGGATTGCAAAATATTCGATCAGACGAGGCACAGCTTGTCACCATCTCCGGTATGAGCGGTATCACCATGGTAGAAATTCTTTCAAATTGTGACTGGCTCTTCACCGCTACTAAACGTCTTGTACTGCTTCCGGCATGTAAAAGTGCCGTCATAGAACAATGGATGCACGACAGCGGAATTGTATATACCCGCCATCCTGTCGTGCAGGGCAAAAAACAATATACCCTACTACTGGGGGAGATATATGGCTGAAATAAAACAAATTCTTGCGGCGCTGGAGCGTATCGCGCCGATGGAACTGCGATGCGATTGGGACAACTGCGGCCTTTTGGTCGACTCGGGAAAAGAGATTGAGAGCGCACTGCTCTGTCTTGACGTTACCCCGGCGGTAATCACCGAGGCGGTCAGCCGCCATGCCGATTTGATTATCTCACACCATCCCGTCATCTTCAAACCGCTGAGTTCTATCCATCATACCGATCCGGCATACCAACTCTGTCGACATGGTATTTCCTGTATATCAATGCACACAAATCTTGATGCCGCCGAGGGCGGAGTCAACGACCGTCTTTCGGAACTTTTCGGCATGGAACAGACCGAAATTTTTGACGAAGTAGGAAGAGTCGGCAGACTAAAGAGAGAATATACTACCGCCGAACTAGCACGAAAAGCATCTACACTTCTTGGCTATACCCCTCGTTTTGTAAACGGTGCAGACAGTATAAAAACGTTGGCCGTTGTAGGCGGTGCCAGTTCTGCAATCCAAGAGGCATATGATGCCGGTGTCGACTGTCTTCTTACCGGCGAGGCAAAACACAACGATCGACTCGATGCCGCAAGGCTTGGTGTCTCTTTGATTGAGGCAGGACATTTTGCGACTGAATGGCCGATTGTAGAACTGCTATACGACAAACTTTATTCTATGTTTGACCACTCCGATGTCGAGTTTTTTGTCTCGGCGGTAGAGGGCGAACCGACCGAATTGTTGAGGTGATTTTTTGGCACTCGATGCTGTTACACTATCTTTAATATCAAAAGAGCTGTCCGCACAGATGCAAGGTGTGCGGCTGGATAAAATTTTTATGCCCTCGAAAGAGGAGGTTGTTTTTTCTTTACGTACCAGAACAGACAGTTTCAAACTTTTCATCTGCCTGCGAAGCGGCGGAGCACGTATCGGCCTGACCGACTCAAGCTTTGAAAACCCTGAAACGCCACCCTCTTTTTGTATGCTTTTGCGCAAACATCTCAGCGGTGGTAGGGTTGTCGACGTCGAATCGGTTCACGGGGAACGAATTATCAATATCAAGGTGGCCGCCACAAATGAGCTTGGTGACGGTCGTATCATTACCGTTGCCGCCGAGCTAATGGGAAGATATGTTAATCTTGTGCTATATGAAGAAAACGGGAAAATCATCGATGCACTCAAACGCATAGATTTTGAGGCTAGCGATCAACGACAGCTGCTACCGGGGCTTGCCTATACTTTTCCACCAAAACCAACACGTCCCTATTTTATTGATGCTGATCCAACAGAACTTGCCGAAAAGATACTACAAGGTGACGATCCACAACGAGCCATCATGGGTAGTGTAAACGGCATCGGTCCGGTCGTTGCACGAGAGATAATCAAACGAAGCGGACTTGAACTGCGCGAAAATACACCCGATCCCATAAAGATTGCAAACGCTATATTTGATATCCAGCAAGAGGCAAATTCCGCTCGTCCACCTGTAATGGTGAAAAACGAAAAGGGCGAGCCGTGTGAATTTTGCTTTTTTACTCCGGTACAGTTTCCGAGTGATTATACTTTGGTTCCATATAACGATTATAGCTCGCTACTTGAGGATTATTACAGCAATCGTGAACATCAGCTTCGTCTCAGCCAAAAATCGGGCAATCTGGCACGGCAGGTGAAACAGCTGTTGGATAGAAGCATCCGAAAGTTATCGGCACGTCGTGACGAGCTGGAGCGAAGCGAAAATAGTGAACAAAGTCGACTTTTCGGCGAACTGCTTGCGGCAAACATCCATCGTTTTTCTAAAGGCGATGCATCGGTGGCGCTGGAAAATTATTATACCGGTGAAACGGTGGTCATACCGCTTGATCGCCGTCTCTCTCCCTCTGCCAACAGTCAGAAGTACTATAATGATTACAAAAAAAAGCAGACCGCCGTTCGCATGCTCGATGGTCTGATAAAAGAGGGTATGCTTGAAATTGAATACCTGAAAACGGTGCAATATGAGACTGCCGCCGCTGCCAGCGAGGCAGAGTTACTTGAAATTCGTCGCGAATTGAAGGAGGCGGGATATCTCAAGAACTACAAGCAGCGAAACAAAAAACAAAAGCCTGCCGATTTCTTGCGGTTTATATCTTGCGACGGTTTCTTGATTCTGGTGGGGCGAAATAATATGCAAAATGAAAAGCTGTCGGTCAAGACAGCCAGAGGCAAGGATCATTGGTTTCATGTAAAGAACGCTCCCGGCTCACACGTTGTAGTTATGAGCGAAGGCAACGATATCCCAAACTCAACGTTAAACGATGCCGCCGCTCTTGCAGTCTATTTCTCGGGACAACGAGAAAGTAACAAGGTGCCGGTGGATCATACCATGGTAAAAAACCTCAAAAAGACTTCCGACCTGCCGCTCGGCATGGTCATCTATGAAGTATATGAGACCGCATTTGTCACCGCCGAAAAAGGACAGATTGAACGTCTACTCGAAACGGCTGCGAAAAAATAGGTTAGTCCAGCTCAATATAATTTGGTTTCTCAATAATCGTAGCAAGCGCAACAATAATCGCCGCAAATATCACAAGTCCGAATAAGCACTTTTTCATAAATATGACCATTCCTTTCTAACATGCGTTTGGAAAATACAAAGACTCTCTCCAATTAAAGTTGGATTGAAAGCTTGTTTTCAATCTTCATTTTCTTCATCAGAATATCAATACGGTACAACCAAAAAATTACCGTAATCACCGCGAAATGCAGAACCGACACCACCCTGCTTTGTTGAAATGAACAGATTCGCGAGAAACAGTTTTCCTTCTTGAAGCTCTATTCCAGCCTGTGCAAGCAGTTCTTGTGAAACAATAAATTCAGCTCCCCAATAAAACCCCTGATTGTCGTCGCCCGAAAGGTAATTAACATTCGGTGCGGCGATATCTTTTTGTTCCGAAGAATCAAGCATTACTGCCTTCGGACTTTTAAGATATCCAAACTCAATTTCAACTCCGCCGACTTGGTCGTCGTTCACTGTGCGTAACGTTATCAAACTTTGGGCAATATCCGCACGCTCAAAAATTTTCACACCCACCGCCAAAGCACCTTTGAGACAATAAAACCGTGCATAACAGTATATCTGCTCGTTATCGCTTTTATAATGCCGTACCTTGACTGCGCTGAGAGTATCAAATTCCAGCGGTATATCGCTGTATGTCACCATTACAGTTTTTTCAGACATCTGTTCTTTCCATCCTTTTCAGAGCTTTGACAGTTCGGTACTGCTTTATACAATTTTAGCATATATTATTGAGTAATGCAACCACACGAAAAAAATATTTTAGGGACGCAAAGAAATATATTGCATTTTTCGACAATATGTATTAGAATAAAATCAACCGATCATTAGGACTATGTAACAATATGGCGAGAGTTGCTCGAAAAACAAAAAAAGATGCAATCTATCACATCATTATCAAGGGTTGTACCGAGAGCCCGTTATTCCGCGATACCAACGATTACAGGTATTTCTTATCGATCGTTACCGATCGTGTCGAACGCCAAGATTTTGCAGTAATTTGTTATTGCATACTTCCTGATCATGCGCACATTGTCTGTAAAGAGCTGAAGGCTCAGCCCGGTGCATTCATGAAGGCAATCAGCGTCCGCTATGCACTATACTATAACTCACGATACAATCGCAGGGGGCCTGTTTTTGCGGGTCGATTCAAGAGCGAAATCGTCGAGGACGATGACCAACTCAAACGACTGTGCCGCTTTGTTTTACAGGATCCTGTGCGCCTTGGACTCAGTGTCGGTGCCGTAAACTATCCTCATAGTAGCGCTAACACCTATATAGTACCTTCCGGTCCATTGGTCGACACATCGATTCTGCTCAATCTTTTTGATGCTAATCAAAGCGAAGCAAAGACAAGATTGCTGAAATATCTCGAAAATCGTTCCGCCGAATGGTTCACGGACGAGAATGCCGCACCAAAACTCAAAATACAGCGCCGGCTGGATATCGAGCGTCGGTGTTGGAGAGTGCTCTCGTCAGAATTTGGAATTGTCCCTTCCGACCTTGCAACTATGGATGAAAACACAAAAAGAAGTGCCATAGCCGCACTGCGGCTTGAAGGAGCAACGATCCATCAAATCATGACGCTGACCGGAT
Source organism: uncultured Oscillospiraceae bacterium (assembly GCA_964370605.1). Lineage (GTDB taxonomy): Bacteria > Bacillota > Clostridia > Oscillospirales > Ruminococcaceae > CAYJBH01. The sequence continues at coordinate 44,653 of CAYJJX010000007.1, forward strand.
GCAGCTATTACACGGTTCAAAAAGTCACCTCTTCCTTGAATTATGACGACGGTGCAACAAAATAATTGGTGTGGTTTTCCATATATTGTAAATTTACTGTAAATATTTGTCAATGTAAAAATTTGGAAACACAGTCACTGACATATTCCCAATCATTATAGGATTTGGCGAGATATTCACGCCCTTTTGGGGTCAATTGATAATATTTTCTCGGCGGTCCATTTGATATATCTTTAGAATAACATTCGGTATAACCATCTGCGAGCAATCGTCGCAAAATGGTATATACCGTCTGTTCACTTGTGTCTTGAAACACCGAGAGCACCATCTTCATGATCTCATAACCATAGTATTCATCATCCGAAACAATGTTCAAAACGCAAAATTCCAGCACACCTTTTTTAAGTTGAGCTAACACTTGCGCCCCCTTTTTTTGACAGCAATAAATGAACAGCAACACAAAATACCGTAGCCACTGAATATTGCACAATCAGCTCGAACGTCAAATCCCCTTTGTACTGTTCTATCGCTCTGTCGATCTCATCCGGTGAGTTTAGACCTCCAATCAGCCCAATAAGAGAGCTGAAAAACGAACTTCCAACAATGCATATATATACAAACGGAATCGCATAAAACCCTGTTCTTACACTCATCAAAGCAAAAAATGCCGCCGCAGAAATATACAATATGTGTAGCGCAGTAAGCCAGTTTACAAAAACATATCCGATTTCACTAGGCGAAATATGCAACATGCTGTCTACCGTTTCAAACACTCTGACATCATGCATTATACTCATAGAAAATGCTGTAACCAATACTCCAATTACAAAAGTTAAGATAAATGTTGTCGTCAGTTTAATAAAATAGCCTCTTTTACTAACCCTGTCCCACGCAATAACGTCAAGTCTTATTGTCGCTCGCCCCATGACGAGACAAAGTACTGCTCCGAAAAATATGATCAACAGAGTGTCAACCGCAATCCAGAACTGTGGCACCGTTATCACTCTGTACGCTTCTCTTTCAAATATTTGGTAATGTGCCGCGAGCACAACAAGCAAAAGCGAAACAATCCTCAGCGGCAATCTCGATGTCACAAATCCGCCGAGTTGCTCGCCGACAATCAGTCTCACATCTCCGCACCGCTTGACAAGTTCCGCCTCATTTTCATAGGGATGCTCGGCAAAATAGCGCTCATAACTTAAAATCACTTCGTCGATCTTCTTTTTCGGCAGGTGCAACCACATGCCATGGCGAAGCTCACGCAAAAATGTTTTTTTATCCACGTATTACTCCTTTCAGAACTACTGTGTTATAAGCAGTGTATCACACTAGTGTTTATTAGTCAATAGTTTGACGTCAATATTTCTATACAACATGGAATTCTGGGACAAAAAAGTCAAAAATGGTGTTTGCATGTTTGTTTATGCCATAGTAAAATGTAATAAACCAGTGTTGACAATGATGATATTTACTTGCGTAATAAAGGAGAAAAAATGCACTCATGTTTTACTAAAGACAAAAACAGATTGATTTTCAGCTTTGACTCTGAAATGCTATGGATTGAGCCTTGGGGGAAAAACAGCCTTCGAATCAGAGGCACAAAAGGGCCTGAAATGCCGCTAAACGACTGGGCACTATTGCCGCAACAAGACTGTGATGCGACAATAGAAATCAACGAAGACGGATCGGCCGCCATAAAAAACGGCAAAATTCGCGCTGAAGTTTCACGGCTTGGGCTAATATCTTTTTTCAACGACAAGGACGAGCTCTTATTGAAGGAGTATGTCCGCAACCGTGAGGACACGACGGCTGAGCACTGCTCCAGTTTGATGGTTGACGGCAGAGATTATCGTGCAATCCCCGGAGGTGACTATAACCTCACCATGAGATTCGAGTCGATTGGCGAGGCCGAGCGGCTTTATGGCATGGGGCAATATCAGTTTCGAAACTACAACCTAAAGGGAATGGATTTGGAACTTGCGCACCGCAACTCGCAGGCGAGCATACCTTTTGTTTATTCGTCACTTGGCTATGGATTGCTTTGGCATAACCCTGCAATCGGTAGGGCCGTGTTTGGCATGAACGTAACCTCATTTGAGGCGGTTTCCACCAAACTGCTCGACTATTGGATTACCGCAGGTGATTCCCCGGCGCAGATCATCAGCGCATACGCCGGTGCAACCGGCACCGTTCCCATGATGCCGGATTATGCAATGGGGTTTTGGCAATGCAAACTGCGTTATCAGACGCAAGAAGAACTGCTTGAAGTGGCTCGTGGCTATCACAAAAGAGGTGTGCCGGTCTCGGTCATAGTGGTAGACTTTTTCCACTGGCCCTATCAAGGTGATTGGAGGTTCGATCCTACCTATTGGCCCGATCCCGATGCAATGATTGCCGAATTGAAGGAAATGGGGATGGAGTTGATGGTATCCATCTGGCCACAGGTAGATTATCAAAGCGAAAACTTTGCCGAGATGCGACAAAACGGCTATCTTATTCGTACCGATCGCGGTATACGAATTTCGATGGACTATATGGGCAATACTCTACATTATGATGCCACCCACCCCGAAGCTAGAAAATATGTTTGGGGAAAAGCTAAAAAGAACTATTATGACAAAGGTGTCAAAATCTTTTGGTTGGACGAGGCGGAGCCGGAGTACAACAGCTACGACTTTGACAACTATCGCTATCATCTTGGTCCAAACGTTCAGATAGGAAACATATACCCTGCCCTGTTTGCCAAGACCTTTTTCGACGGAATGAAGGCACAGGGTCAAGAAAACATTGTCAACCTTCTTCGCTGTGCCTGGGCGGGATCGCAGAGATACGGGGCACTGGTTTGGAGCGGCGACATACAGTCTAACTTTGCGACACTCCGCAACCAATATGTCGCAGGCCTGCATATGGGTATCGCCGGAATTCCTTGGTGGACGACCGACATAGGCGGATTCTTAAACGGACACACCGACAAACCTGAGTTCCACGAACTATTGGTGCGATGGTTTCAGTATGGCACATTTTGTCCGGTCATGCGGCTTCACGGCAAACGTCAACCGATACAACCACAGGTTGGCACTACCGGCGGCGCTCTTTGCCATTCCGGAGCACCCAATGAAATTTGGAGTTTTGGAGCAGACAACGAAAAGATATTGACCGATTACATCATGTTGCGCGAACGGATGCGACCCTACATAACCGATCTTATGAAACAGGCGCATGAGAACGGAAACCCTGTAATGAGGACATTATTTTATGAGTTTCCTAACGATTGCAACGCTTGGAACGACCACGAAGAATATATGTTCGGAGCAGATGTGTTGGTCGCGCCGATAATGCATGAAACTCGACGTGAACGCGATGTTTATCTGCCGGCCGGAGCAAGCTGGACAAACGCTTGGACAGGTGAGCAATTTGACGGTGGGCAAACAATCAAGGTCGCAGCGCCGCTCGAGCAGATACCTCTGTTTTTCCGTGATGATAAAAAACCTTTTGCGGTTTTCGAGTAAGTTTCTGCATTCGGTGCAGTTGTCAACCATTACAAACAACTAACTAATCATAAAACGTAGTGTAGATCAGTGTGCCGACCGGTTACCAACAACATCGAGCAACACAAACATCTGCAGTACCACCGCTAAATACTAACAATTATGTCGGATCGATCGTACAACAAACACACGGTCTGACATAATTGTTTTTTATGTAACATAATAATTTGCAAGCGGACATCTTCCGAAAGGCGGTTATAATGTTCATGCAATTGTTTTCCTATGTCGCACAAAACATCCTCTACCTTTTTTTACATTTTGAAAGCAGTAGTTTCCCAAAACCACTTGGCGCAAAGGAAGAACGCGAGGCGATCGAAGAGTGGTCGTCCGGTTCACTCAAGGCGCGAGATCTGCTCATCAGCCACAACCTCCGTTTGGTGGCACACATAGCCAAAAAATACCACAACTCATCGCAAGAGCTTGACGATTATATTTCAATCGGAACTATCGGACTGATAAAAGCAGTCAACACCTTCAAGTTGGAAAAAGGAAGATTTTCCAGTTATGCGGCACGATGTATCGAAAACGAACTTCTCATGAACCTCAGAGGCGCCAAAAAGACACAAAACACCGTCTATCTCAGCGATATTATCGACAACGACAAGGACGGAAACGGTTTGACTCGAGAAGACTGTGTTGCCGATGAAATTGAGGTCAGTGAGCTTGCCGAAAAAAAGGAAGAAGTCGAAAAACTTTATCGCACTATTTCAGACAAATTGATGCCACGTGAACGTCAAATTATTCGATTGCGATACGGCCTCGGCGGATGTCATCCCATGTCACAACAACAGGTATGTGATATCTTGGGCATCTCAAGATCGTACGTTTCCCGCCTTGAAAAAAAGATAATCGAAAAGCTACGTGCCGAGATGAAGTAAGCTACTTGACGATATAAATGGCCACAAAAGAGCCTACCCCAGACGTTGCAATCTATCCGTTTCCATAATTTACCTTATTACTTCCAAAAAATTCCACTTGACAAACTTTGCAATCCGTTATACAATATGCAACATAGAACAGGGGTGCCTTCGGGCTGAGATGCAGAATTCTGCGGACCCTTTAACCTGATCCGGATAATGCCGGCGTAGGAAGTTTACTTTACGTCTTCGGTGTGTTCGAGGGCGTATTTTTTTATCCCTGTTAAACTAAACCATTAGGAAGTAATATGAACTCATTGTTTATTTGCTCCCTAACTGCTAAGCTCAACAATAGAAAGGAAAACAAAAAAATGAAAAGCAAAACAAGAACACTGGTGGAATCGGCTATCCTTCTTGCCATCGCAACAATGCTCAGCTTCTTCCCGAAATTCGAGGGCATCTGGGCAAACGGCGGAAGCGTCACTGTATGCAGTATGCTACCCATAATCATTGTGAGCTATCGCCACGGAATAAAATGGGGACTTTTGACCGGATTTGCATTTAGCGTGCTCCAACTCGTCACCGGCGGATTCGTCACGATAGGCGTTGCAATCAACACTGTCATTCTCTCGCTACTTTTAGATTACATCCTACCGTATACCGTCATAGGACTCGGTGGAATATTCAAAAACCGCATCAAAAACCCCTCTCTTGCAATGGCGGCCGGCACCATATTTGTACTTATTCTGCGCTACATATCCCATCTTATCAGCGGTGTTGTCCTCTGGAAAAGCATCGAATATGCTCAAGAATATTTTTCTGCCGATGGCTTTGGAATCGGCAGTTGGGCAATCGGAAATTTCAGCGGAGATGCACTTTTCAATGTCTATAACCTCGTGTATAACGGCTCCTACATGCTACCGGAACTGCTCATAACCACCGCCGGCGCTTTAATTGTCGGTCGAATTGTTGCGGCTATGGACAAAAAATAATCACATTATAGTATTGAAATTTCGTTACTCTTTTGCCTATGTCAAGAATTGACATAGGCACTCAATCGGTTTCGTCGCACGAAAACAATCACGATTTTCTCTCTTTTTTTATACATAACTGTGAAAATTCAAAATTGAGATTGATTTTTGTGGTAAAATGCTGTATAATCTTGTTAAGAATTAAACAGGAGAATTCAATATGTTGGTAAATCTAAACGATATGCTAAAAAAGGCGCATGAGAATCACTATGCTGTTGGTCACATTAACATTAACAACCTGGAATGGATCAAGGCGGCTCTGCAAGCGGCTGAAGAAGTTCGCTCGCCGATTATCCTCGGTGTTTCAGAGGGTGCCGGAAAATATATGTGCGGTTACAAGACCATCACCGCTATGGTTAATGCTGCAGTGGAAGAACTGAAAATCACAGTTCCGGTTGCACTTCACCTAGATCATGGTAGTTTTGAGGGGGCAAAGGCATGTATCGAGGCCGGCTTCTCCAGTGTCATGTTTGACGGTTCACACTACTCTATCGAAGAGAATATTGCAAAGACAAAAGAGATCGTACAATATGCACATAGTCTTGGAATCACAGTTGAGGGTGAAGTCGGATCAATCGGCGGCGAAGAAGACGGCGTCATTGGACGCGGCGACATCGCAAATCCTGAAGAATGTGCACAGCTTGCATCGCTCGGTATTGATCTGCTCGCAGCCGGTATCGGCAACATCCACGGCAAATACCCAGAAAACTGGGCAGGCCTTGATTTTGATGCCCTTGCCGCTATTCAAAAGGCTGTACCCGATATGCCTCTCGTTCTGCATGGCGGAACAGGCATCCCAGAAGACATGATCAAAAAAGCTATATCACTCGGCGTCAGCAAGATCAACGTCAACACCGAGTGCCAACTCAGCTTTGCCGCTGCTACTCGTGAGTACATTGAGGCTGGCAAAGATCAAGAGGGCAAAGGCTTTGATCCCCGTAAGCTTCTTGCACCCGGCACCGCCGCAATCAAGAAAACAGTCATCGAGAAGATGGAGCTGTTCGGATCAGTCGACAAGGCATAGTTCCGGTTACTATACCATAAATAAAATATATAGCAGCTATTGCGTTTGTGCGGTAGCTGCTATATATAATCAATCAACTTGAAAAACGCTATAACGTTTTCCAACCCAATAGCATAGCTAGTTGAACTACTATAAATGTCCAAAAGTGCACCCCGAGATGCGATTGACAGCTCGGGGTGCGCTTTTTGGTTTCTATAACGAATTATTAAAGTTGCTCTGAGTGGTTCGATTTATCATAACAAAACATGACTACGAATTTTCCACCTACCCCTCACGTGCAACCGCCAGCATCAATTTTATCCTGTTCTCTTGATTCACCTTGGTGGCGCCGGGGTCGTAGTCGATGGCTACAATGTTTGATTCAGGGAATATGTTCTTGATCTTTCGGATCATGCCTTTGCCGACAATGTGATTCGGCAGGCAACCAAACGGCTGTGCGCAGACGATGTTGCTGTAACCTTGCTCACAGAGTTCCAACATCTCGGCAGTGAGCAACCATCCTTCGCCCATCTTGTTGCCATAACCGACAACGCCATCTATTAAGTGTTTGAGATGGCTATATTCACCGGGTGGGGTGAAACTTGGGTTGCTCTTAACCGCACTGATGATCGCCTGTTCTATGTCAGTAAAATAGTTCATTAGCTTTTGCAAAAACATGAGTTTTATCTTGCTTCCGCCGTAGAGTTTTATGTCCTCAATGCGATTGTCGAGTTTAAAAAGCAAAAAGCCCATCAGACCCGGCACCATGACTTCACAGCCCTGTGAAAGCAGAAACTTTTCCAGCAAATTATTGGCAAGCCCCGAATACTTTACATATATCTCACCGACAATTCCCACCTTGACCTTTTCGGTGCGTTCAATCTGAATGTTAGAAAAATCCTGTACAATCTGTATAAGCAGTGCTTTCATCTCACGTAAAGACAGACCCTTTTTATTGTGGAATTGCTCATTGAGATAATCTATCCACCCCTCGACGGTGCTGTTCACCTCACCTGCATTTACCTCGTATGGTTCCAGTTGATTCTTGAGCAGCATAAGCAGATCACCGTACGTTATTCCGGCAAGCGTCTTGCGAAGCATACCGAAGGTAAACTTAAAGCCGGGATTTGACTCGAGGCCGGAAAGGTTAAGTGAAATTACCGGAATCTGTCCATAACCGGCACGTGCCAATGCCTTGCGAAGAAGATGGATGTAGTTAGAAGCACGACAACCTCCACCCGTCTGGGTTATAAGCAGTGCCGTCTTGTTCACGTCATAGCGCCCACTATCCAGTGCATCGATAAACTGTCCGATGACAAGCAGTGCCGGATAGCAGGTGTCGTTGTGCACAAATTTCAAGCCCGCATCGATCACCGCCTTGCTTTCGTTTTTTAGCAGTTCTACGTTATAGCCGTAGTCGGTGAAAATTTTCGCTACTATTGTGAAATGAATCGGGAGCATGTCGGGAATAAGTATTTTATACTCTTTCTTCATCTCCTTGGTAAACACTACCCTTTGGGTATTTTCCTGCATGATGATCTGTATCCTTCCTATCCTCAGTCGATGGTGGCGAGCAGACTGCGTACTCTAATTTTTACTGCACCGAGATTTGTAATCTCGTCGATTTTTATCTGGGTATATATCTTTTGCGCCCTGTGAAGTATCGCCCTCACCTCGTCGGTTGTAATGGCGTCAACCCCACATCCAAATGATACCAACTGTATTAACTGCATATCAGACTGCGTGCCTACATAACTCGCGGCATCGTATAGGCGAGAGTGATAGGTCCACTGGTTCAGCACCGTCACCTTGGTAGGCTCAACCAGATGAGATATTGAGTCTTCTGTAATCAGCGCGACGCCGCAACTGCATACCAGTCGGTCGATTCCGTGGTTAACCTCCGGATCAAGATGATAGGGGCGACCTGCCAACACCATTATAGGGCGTTTTTCCTTTCTCGCTCTTTCGACAATATTGGCACCAAGCTTTCTTGTTTTCTCAATAAAAACATCGCGCTCTAAAAATGCAAGTCGTGTCGCCTCTTTTACCTCTGCAAGCGGAATGTTACCGAAATTTGCAGACAATATCGCCGCTATCTTTTTGCTGAAGTCATCGGGACGATGAATGCCGATATAATCATAAATAAACTTCACCTGCTCAATCGCAGGAATATTGGCATGTACCACCTCGGGATAATATGCAACAACGGGACAGTTATAGTGGTTGTCTCCCCTTTTCTCGTCGATATTGTAGGTCATACAGGGATAGAAAATCGCATCGACCCCTTGCTTCAAAAGTCGCTCGATATGACCGTGCACCAGCTTTGCGGGAAAACATACAGTATCGGACGGTATTGTATGCTGTCCCTCGACATAAAGTCCGTGTCCCGAAAATCCCGACCAGACGACCTCAAAGCCGAGAGACTCAAAAAACGCAGACCAGAACGGCAAAAGTTCATACATGTTGAGCACCATCGGAATACCGATTCGACCACGTCGGTTCGGCATTTCTTTGTTCATATATTGCTCAAGCATCGCCTCTTTTTGTGCGTAGAGGTTGAAATCGTCGTTGCGCTCTTCTGATTTTGTCACCGGCTTTTCACAGCGGTTACCGCCGATGAATTTTCGGTTATCGTTGAACGAGTTGACGGTTAGGGTGCAGTTGTTGCTACACCTCTTACATACTACCGATTTTACTGTGTGAATAAAATCCGCCAGCTGCTGTGCCGTGATGGTATGACCTTGCTCGCTCATGTGTTTTTTGGCATAGAGCGCCGCACCGTATGCACCCATCATGCCCGAAATATTGGGGCGGATAACGTCAGCGCCGATCTCCATTTCAAAGGCTCGAAGCACCGCATCGTTCAGGAATGTTCCGCCCTGCACGACAATGTTTTCGCCCAGCTCTTTTGCACTTACCGCGCGGATAACCTTATAAAGCGCATTCTTTACGACACTCACCGAAAGACCTGCTGAAATATTTTCCACCGTAGCACCATCTTTTTGCGCCTGCTTAACCGACGAGTTCATGAAGACGGTACAGCGAGAGCCAAGGTCAACCGGAGAGTCGGCAAAAAGTCCGAGTTTTGCAAATTCTTCTGACGAATATCCGAGTACACTCGCAAAGCTCTGCAAAAAGGAACCGCAACCGGAGGAACATGCCTCGTTGAGGAAAATATCGTCGATAGCGCCGTCCTTGATTCTGAAACATTTTATATCTTGGCCACCAATGTCGATGATAAAATCAACGTTATTATTAAATTTTTTCGCCGCCATAAAGTGTGCAACCGTCTCGACAATGCCAAAATCAAGATGAAACGCCTCTTTCATCATCTCTTCGCCGTATCCGGTGACTGCGCTTGACAGCACGGTCGCTTTTGGAAATTCTGCATAGAATTCTTCTAAAAAGCCTTTGATGACGGTAATGGGATTGCCGCCGCCCGAGGCATATCGGGTAAAGAGCAGTTCGTCCCGCTCTGTGATTGCTACCATTTTGACGGTGGTGGAACCGGAATCAATTCCGATAAACACACCGCAATCACCGCCGTTCTCACTCTGTTTAACCACCGCTTTTGCATGACGTGCGATAAATTCATCGTATTGCTCTTTTGAGGTGAACAGCGGGCTGGAGGTCTCATATTTTGCCTCGGCTCCAATGCTGTTGATCAGCCCGGTCAGAGCGTCTACGTCGGTGGAAGTTTTTGCCATCAAGGCTGTGCCGATGGCGACATAATACAGTGAATTTTCGGGACAGATGCCCTGTACCGAAAGAATTTCATCGAAACTTGTACGCAGTTCTGACAGGAAGGTGAGCGGACCACCGAGATAGACCACCTTGCCGCCGATCTCGCGGCCTTGTGCAAGGCCTGCAACGGTCTGGTTTACAACAGAGTGGAATATACTCGCCGAGATATCCTCTTTCCTTGCACCCTGATTCAAGAGCGGTTGTATGTCTGACTTTGCAAACACCCCACAGCGTGAGGCGATGGAATATATCTTGGCGTGATTCTTTGACAGCTCGTTCATCTCGGTCGGAGTGATATGCAGTAGCGTTGACATTTGGTCGATAAATGCACCGGTTCCTCCGGCACAAGAGCCGTTCATTCTGACCTCTAGTCCGTCGGTCAAAAACAGCACCTTAGCGTCCTCTCCTCCAAGTTCAATGACAACGTCGACATTGTCCTGAAGTGTGCCTATCGCCACCTTAGTGGCGTAGACCTCCTGAACAAAATCGACGTTTAATGCAGTGGCAATTCCCATGCCGGCAGAGCCGGAGATTGCCACCTCGATAGGCTCGCCTTGGGTATATTTTTTCACCTCACATAGCGCCTGCAATAGCTTTTCCCCCGCCATAGAAAGGTGGCGTTCATAGCTATTGTATAAAATGTTATTATCGGCATCAAGGAGTACACATTTCAGCGTGGTTGATCCGATATCTATTCCTAATTTCATGGGGTATGTTCCTTCTTGTTATTTCTGCTCAGGGCTGTTTTTTTCTGTCGGGATCTTGTTGAGCAGGAATATAACGCAGATGATAACCGCCGTAACGATAAATATACCGAGCATACCCTTGCCCATGATGGGCAGTGTGACCCAAAGGGTCGATAAATCAATATTCATGTCTTGTTCCTTTATATATAACTTAGATTTATGTTAGGCTACCAGATTGAGGATGAGACCACCTGCGATAACCGAGGCAATCTGACCCGAGACATTTGCACCGAGTGAGTGCATGAGCAGGAAGTTCTGATTGTCCTCCTCAAGACCCATCTTGTGGACAACCCTTGCCGACATCGGGAACGCCGAGATTCCTGCCGCACCGATCATCGGGTTGATCTTGTTCTTTGAGAACAGGTTGAGTAATTTTGCGAACATAACACCGCCAATAGTGTCAAAAACAAAGGCGATAAGTCCAAGAACCAATATGAGAAGTGTCTCAAATGTCAGGAACAGCTCTGCTTGCATCTTGACGGCAATTGTTATGCCGAGGAAAAGAGTGATTAGGTTTGCAAGAACATTCTGTGCCGTGTCGGAAAGCGAATTGAGAACACCGCACTCACGGATCAGGTTACCGAACATCAAAAAGCCGATAAGTGAAACCGCGTTGGGAGACACTATTCCGGTGATCATGGTCAAGATGATAGGAAATAGAATCCTTGTTGTTTTTGAAACGCTCTTTTGGTCATAGGGCATACGGATAAGGCGCTCTTTCTTGGTGGTGATTGCCCTTATGACAGGGGGCTGAATTATCGGAACAAGCGCCATATAAGAATATGCCGCAACGACGATAGCACCGATATAGTTTGACTCAAGGAAGTTTGCAACATAGATAGAGGTCGGGCCGTCCGCCGCACCAATGATTGAAATAGAGGCTGCGTCTTTTAGTTCAAAACCAAAGATGGAAGCCATACTTAGCGTAAAGAAAATTCCGAACTGCGCCGCTGCGCCAAACAAAAGAAGTTTCGGATTGGTGAGCAGTGGGCCGAAATCGATCATTGCACCGATGCCGATGAACAGCAGTAGTGGGAAAAGCTCGTTTGCAATGCCCATGTCAAACAGTGTGTTGAGTATTCCCTCCTGCTCGCCCTGCGTGACCGCACCGGAAAGCGGCAGATTGCATAGTATTGTACCAAAACCTATAGGAAGCAACAATGTCGGCTCCATATTTCGCTTGACGGCAAGGTAAATAAGCACCGCACCGATAGCCCACATAACCACCTGTTGCCAGTGGATGTTGAAAATATTCTCGTATAACGCTTCCATACTTGTAAAATAATCCTTTCTCTTTTTAAATTATTAAATAAACAAACATCTTCTGACAGCATTAAGCTGACCTTAATAATTTTACTCTATTTTGACGTTATAGTCAACTGTATTATTGTATCATATGGCCTTAATTGTTATATTTCATAAAAAAAACACAAAAAAATTGTTGACTTACAAACGGTTTAGGTTGTAAAATAGATAATGGTTGTACAAAGGGGTATGTCCCTATGTAAGTTATAGAAAGGGTTTTTGGTGAAGCGAAATGATTGAAGTTTCAAACCTTGTCAAAAATTACGGACCCAAGAAAGCTGTATCCGATATTAGTTTTGTTATCGGTGACGGCGAGATTGTCGGTTTTCTCGGTCCAAACGGTGCGGGCAAGAGCACAACTATGAACATTATTACCGGCTATCTGTCGGCAACGGCAGGCAGCGTAAAGATTGATGGTATTGACCTTTTGGAGGATCCGATCGCTGCGAAAAAACGAATCGGCTATCTTCCGGAACAGCCTCCCCTGTACCTTGAGATGACGGTTGAAGAATATCTCGACTTTGTATATGAATTAAAAAAGGTAAAAATGCCGGATCAGCAAGCGCACATCAACGATATGTGTGCACAGGTAGGCATTGAGCATGTCTATAAGCGTGTGATCAAAAACCTTTCAAAAGGATATAAACAGCGTGTCGGACTTGCCGGTGCGCTTATCGGTGATCCCGATACTCTCATTCTGGACGAGCCGACCGTCGGTCTTGATCCGATCCAGATCATTGAGATTCGTAATGTTATCAAAAGCCTCGGAAAGAAAAGAACCGTCATCCTTTCCAGCCACATTCTGCCTGAGGTTCAAGCGGTGTGTGAACGTGTTTTAGTCATCAGCAACGGCAAGATCGTTGCCGACAACACCCCCGAAACACTTGCATCGGCACTCACCGGAGCACACCGTCTCTCGCTCAAGGTCAAAGGAACGGAAGGCGCGGTGAAATCGGTAATTAAATCTATAGAAAATGTCAAGAGTTGTAGCTGTGCCGGCGAGCGTGAGAACGGCATTGTTGAGTTCTTTATCGAGTCGGACGAAAATGTCGATATCCGTGAGCGCCTATTCTTCGGACTTGCTAAGGCAGGACTTCCCATAATGGGACTCGGTTCGATGGATCTTTCACTCGAAGACATCTTCTTGAAACTCACTACCGACGACGATGCAACTGACATTCCAATTTCGTCACAAAGCTCAACCATTGCACTAGAAGAACCGGTAGAGCAGGAGCAAGACAACAAACAAGAAACCGAGAAGGAGGAGAAGGAATAATGTTAGCTATTTTTAAAAGAGATTTCCGCAGCTTTTTCACCTCACCCCTCGGCTATGTTTTCTGTGCCGTCTTCATCTTTTTGGCATATCTTGTATTCTTCTTTTTTAACATCATGTCGCAAAACAGTGATATCACCGGTCTTTTCAGCTTTTTAGTACAAACCTTGATGTTTGTCCTTCCTCTTTTGACCATGAAACTGCTTTCTGACGAGGCAAGACACAAGACCGATCAGTTGCTCTTGACCAGTCCCGTCAGCGTCACCGATATCGTGCTCGGCAAGTTTTTTGCCGCAATGGGCGTCATCGGAATTGCTACCGTCGGAACACTGGCTATCCCGCTTGTAATCTCACTTTTCGGTACTCCCGCAAATTGGCAGATTTTTGCAAACTATTTCATGCTGATTCTGGCAATCGGCACCTTTGTAGCGGTCGGACTTTTCATCTCGTCGCTGACCGAAAGTCAACTTATTGCCGCCATATTGAGCTATGTAATTTTCTTTGCGATATACATTCTTCCGACCTTTGCAAACTTTGTACAGGTTCCGATATTCCAGAGTGTTATCCACTGGCTCTCAATCTTCTCGAGATTCGCAAACATCACAGGCGGAATTCTTTCCCTTGCCGATATTTTCTACTTCCTGAGCGTGATTGTAATCTTCCTTTTCCTGACAACTCGTGTACTGGAAAAGAAACGCTGGGCATAGATGTAAAAGCGATTCCCCCGAGTTTCAATTCTCAAGAAGTAATATTGCTATGAAAAGGATAAAGGAACAATGAGTATAAAAAAATTCTTAAACTCCAAGAAGTTTAAACACGGCGGCATTTCGGTGCTTTTCGCCGTCATTGTTATTGCGGTTATCATCGTGCTGAACCTTTTGGTCGAGTCGTTGACCGAGCGCTTTAACCTAAAACAAGATATCACGGCCGAAGGGCTTTACACCGTTTCCGATACTACCATCGATATGCTGGAAGGTCTCACAGAAGAGATCCAAGTGTATATTATGTTGCCGGAGGACGAGGTTGTAGCTAATTCCGGTTATAACACCGCAAACGAGCTTTTGAAAAAGATGGTTGGCTATTCCGGCGGTAAGCTTTCACTCGAGTATGTCGATCTTCTCACAAACCCGAGTTTTCGCAACAACTTCAACAGTGCAGACGATATCGTCACCGGAAGTATCGTGATGAAAAGTTCTAAACGTGATCAAGTTATCTCGATAAACGACCTGTACGCTACCAGTTACGACTTCGAATCACAACAGGAATACATCTCAGGATATCAAGCAGATCGTAAATTCGCCTCCACTTTACACTATGTTACCACCGAGGAGCTCCCGAGTGTAGCTTTCATCACAGGCCACGGCGAAATAGTTGACAATGCTGTACTAACCGAAACTTTCGTTTCAAACAGCTATAATGTCAGCGAGATCGCCCTCATAAACGAAGAAATACCAGAAGATATCGACATGTTGGTAATCAATGCCCCGACCACCGATTTCACCGAAGAGGAGATTGCTAAACTCAACGAATATTTGACTCGTTCTATCTCTAACAACTTGATATATGTACACAATTTACAAGCAGGTGAACTGGAGCGTCTAAGCCGCTATCTTTCCGAGTGGGGAGTAACCCCCGGCACCGGTGTCATCGTTGACACAGAGCGCGCAGCAGGCGCCAATGCTGCCATGTTCGTTGCCGAGCTGAACAGCCATGACATCACATCGCAGATCACCACCGATGCGTTTGTAATCCCGGGTGCTACAAATCTTGAGATTCTTTGGGATCAAGACGGCTACCGTCAGGTTACCTCACTCGCCCAATCCTCCGCTTCTGCAACGTTGGAAGGCACAGAAGAAGAGATTGACGCCCCTTACTCGGTCGTAGCTCTCTCACAGGATGTCCAATATATCAACAACGAGAGTGTTACGCATAATGTTCTTTTCTTCTCTTCTTGGGAGTCGATATCGGAATACATGCTAGAGAACAGTGCGTTCCAAAACAGCAACTTCCTGACCGCTTCACTTGACTTCATGAATCCGTCGGTAGATGCCGTACTGGTCGAAGCCGTTGATTTTGGCAACCCGCAAATGGTTATCACAGGCGATACTTCTATGATATTGCTGGTAATCCTTGTCATACTGCTGCCGCTTGCATTTATAGCTATGGGTATCGTCATATTTATCAGGAGAAAGAACCGCTAATGAAAAAATACACAGGAATCATTGTTGCCGTAGTACTTTTAGTGGCGGTGATAGCGGCATACTTCTTGCTGATGAACTCAGAAGAGCCAACCGAATCGACCCCTGAATCTATATCATCGGTTGAACTCAACTACCTTATCGACCTCGATTCTGAAGATGTAAAGTCGATCACGGTAGAAAACGAAGACAATTATACCATCTCCGTCACACAGGGTGATGAGGGCACTGTTTACAGCCTCGAGGAAGACGGACACAAATATATTGACGATGCAGTATATTCTGCCGGAATAGCACTGATCAGTGTGTTGACCGAAGCAGAACCGATTGCCACCACCGACCATGCGCAGTACGGGCTCGATACACCCTCCGCCACTGTTACGGTTGAGGCCACCTCCGAAACCATCACCTATCTAGTCGGCGATGCCGCTCCCGGCGAGTCGGACTATTATGCTAAGCTAGCCGACAGTGATGAAGTCTGGCTAATCTCTGCTGCCGATGCAGGCCTTGCAATCGGTACAAGACATCAATTCCGTGATTACCTGGTTTTCAGCTATGAGACAGGCACCGAGGCAGATACCTTTGAATCGTTCTCTCTCAGCAGACAAAATGGACCGGATATTTCAATAACTACCAATACCGAACCGGAGGAATTCGCTTCCTACTACAGCATGACTGCACCGGTTGAGCATGAAGCTAATGACACCGTGCTGACAGAAGATGTCTTCACCTTCTTTACAACCCTTGCTTTCAGTGAGATCGTAGAGGACAATCCTGCCGACCTTGAAAAGTATGGCATACCGAACGATTTTGCAGCCGATTTACAGCAATCGGAAACGACAGAGTCTCAGGTGGCGAGTTCTGAACCTGCGGCAGAAGATACCGTCGATGAAGCTTCCTCCAACGACACAACAACCGATGATGAAGCAAGCGTTGATACGACAGAAAACACTGCCACAGATGAAAACACTGCCCGTGCAACCATCACGGTCAATGGTGACCTTACCATAACACTTGGAGACTATACTGACGAGGCTAAAACACATTATTATGCCACCGTTTCAGGCATAGACTCGGTCGTGACATTCCCCACCTCGGCATTCCCCTATCTTGACATAGACTATACAGTATTATTGTCATCACTTCTCTGGTTGCATAACATCCTAGATGTCGACAGTGTCGATATTGTGACTCCGAACACACAAAACACAATGGAACTGACCCACATCGAACCGGAAGACGAAGAAGGCAGTGCAAGCACAGACGCTTTGCTAGACGGCGAGTTTATCGAAGAGGACTTTGCTAAGGATATATATCTTGCTATTCTTTCGACCACCATGTCAAATGCCATTGAAGGTGAGCCGGACATGTCGGATGTACAATATGTATTCACCATCAACAAGTCGGACGGCAGTTCCCATACGATGGAGTTCTACCGTATAAACGAGCGTCAATACGGCGCAATCAAAAACGGCCAGCCGATGCCATTTTATGTGAGCGTCGACCTTCTTGTCGACGTCGAAGAAATCGTGCTCGGAATCAAGGACGGCACACATACGGGATAACAGAGCAGAAATCAGATATAAAGCAAAAACGAGCGATTACCACTATCGATGGTGATCGCTCGTTTGATCGTCTTTATTAAAATTTATCCTAGCCAAATCCTTATAATCGAAACCGTTTTTGATTTAGCCAATGCGTTCATAATGTGGGCATACCGAAGACTGCTGTCCTCCCTTACAGTAACCAGCCTTTAGTATGCTCTACCGCACGTCGCCAACCGCAAAGCAATTCTTCTCTTCTATTTACGGTCATGTCCGGCTTGTAGACCTTTTCCGGCTCCCAAGAGCGTGCCACCTCGTCAAGGCTGTCCCAAAAACCCACTGCAAGCCCTGCAAGTAGTGCCGCACCAAGTGCGGTAGTTTCTCGTACGGTGGGGCAAATGACATCAACATCAAGTATGTCGGACTGAAACTGCATCAAAAAACTGTCGGCAGATGCACCGCCATCGGCACGAAGACTCTTGACCGCAATCCCGGTGTCCTGTTCAATGCAGTGTAACAATTCCGCCGACTGGTAGGCGATTGCCTCCTCTGCCGCTCTTATGATATGATTGCGGTTGGTGCCGCGAGTCATGCCGAGAATGGAACCTCTTGCATACATGTCCCAGTGTGGCGCTCCAAGTCCGGTAAACGCAGGCACAATATAAACCCCACCGGTATCGGGAACCTTTCGTGCAAAATATTCAACGTCGCGCGACTCGTTTATAAGACCCAGCTCGTCACGCAACCACTGGATTACCGCACCACCGGTGAAAACACTTCCTTCCAGCGCATATTGTACCTCATCGCCTACGGTGGCGGCTATGGTTGACACAAGTGAGTTTTTGCTATTGCATATAATATTCTCGGTGTTCATCAGCATAAAGCAACCGGTACCGTAAGTATTTTTTATGTCTCCTTTTTTGAAGCAGGTCTGTCCAAACAGCGCCGCCTGTTGGTCTCCGGCTATACCGGTGATCGGCACCTTAGTTCCGGAAATATTTATCTCACCGAATAGCGAACCGGAGGCAGAGACCTGTGGCAACATGGATTTTGGTATATTTAGCTCGTTCAAAATCTTGTCATCCCAGCAACAGTCATGAATGTCAAAGAGCATAGTGCGACTTGCATTGGTGCGATCGGTCTTGTGTTCACCGGAAAATTTATAGAGAAGCCAGCTGTCAACAGTGCCACAAAGCAATTCGCCTCGATCGGCTGCTTCTGCCGCACCCGCAACATTATCCAGTATCCATCGAATCTTGGTAGCGGTAAAATATGCGTCGATGACCAGTCCTGTTTTTTCTTTAATATATTCCGAAAGCCCCCTCTTTTTCAGCGACTCACAATAGTCTGCCGTACGGCGACACTGCCATACGATTGCGTTATAGATAGGCTCTCCCGTCTTTTTGTTCCACACCACAGCCGTTTCCCGCTGATTGGTGATGCCGATGGCGGCAATTTCCTTTTCCGAGATGCCGTTTTTTATCATTACCTCCACCATCACACCATACTGCGCGGCATAAATCTCAAGTGGATCATGCTCTACCCACCCTGCACTCGGATAATATTGGGTAAGCTCCTTTGAGGCGACACCAACAATATTCTGGCCATGATCAAACAGAATCGCTCTGCAACTCGTCGTGCCGGAATCGAGTGATAAAATATACTTTTTCATAGAATTTTGTCCTTTCCACAGTTTGACAAAGCTAAAATAATATGATAGAATAACCATCGACAGAGTAGGAATACAGCGTCAAGTGCCGCCGACATGGGGAGTTGGTCTGCGGACGAAAACGTCAAGTTGCGATTGTATTCTGCGCCCGCTGATCAATAGGTGTATATCTTTTATGATACCGCTTTTTGAGAATGCTTGCTCTGAAAAGGGCATTTTTTTGTTGTCAAGAAAATGCAAAACAGTGAAAGGAAGCAAACATATGTCACCACTCGAACAAAAACAATTCAAGACACCATTCTCTGCAGATTATTGGAGACTCTCCTTTGCGGAACTGAAAAATCCAAGGATACTTATCTTCGCCGCACTGATGATTGCCCTGCGGATTGCACTGCGCAGTCTCGGTATCCCGATCACCGCCGATCTTCGTATCAACATCACCTTTTTTGTCAACGCACTCGGTGCAATGGTATTCGGCCCTGTCGTCGCCACACTTTCTGCCGCCGTTTCCGACACTATCGGAGCAATCTTGTTTCCGGTCGGTGCGTACTTCTTCCCTTTTATATTTATAGAAATGGCAGGCTCACTTCTCTTTGCGCTCTTTTTATACCGTGCCGAACTCACCCCCGCAAGGGTCATCGCCTCCCGGTTCAGCATCAGCTTTCTCGTGAACATCGTGCTCACCACACCCGTCATGATGCTCTATTACGATGTCATGCTCGGCAAATCATATACCGTCTTCAATGTCCCGAGAATCGTCAAAAACCTTGTGCTTTTCCCGATTGAAGGTGTTCTGTTGACACTGTTTCTCGGAGTCATGGCTCCGATCTGTCTGCGTTTTGGATATGGAAGCTTCTCGGTGAAGCGACTAAAACTCACCAAAAAGAGTTTAGTCGGAGTTGCCGTGCTGTCGGTCATTTCCATCGCACTCGCGGTGCTCTATATTTCAACACTCGACTAAATATAGCAAAAATAATAATATACTATTTTATCAGCTGCTCACAAAACCCTTCAATGCGATCTAACGCCGTCGTAAGATGCTTGATGGAATATGAGTAGCTGATTCTTACGTATCCCTCTCCGCTGTCCCCAAATGCATTTCCCGGCACCACCGCCACCTTTGTCTCATGCAAAAGCCGATTGCAAAATTCTTCACTGGAAAGGCCGGTGCGCTTTATGCTGGGAAAAATATAAAATGCACCTTTAGGCTCAAAGCAATCGAGTCCCATGGCGTTGAGGCGCTTCACCATCAAACGTCTGCGCTCGTTATACTGCTCACGCATCTTCACGACCTCATCATGACACTCGTCCAGCGCCACAATGGCAGCATACTGCGCGGTGGTCGGTGCACACATGATCGCATACTGATGAATCTTGTTCATGACCTCGCACAGCGGTGCAGGTGCACAGAGATAGCCAAGTCGCCAGCCGGTCATGGCATATGCTTTGGAAAAGCCGCTGACAATTATAGTCCGCTCTTTCATGCCGGATAAATTCGCAATTGAAACATGATTGTTGCCGGTATAGGTAAGCTCGGCGTATATTTCATCGCTCAACACCAGTATATCGGTCCCTCGAAGAACCTCCGCTATACCTTCAAGATGTTCTCGCTCCATGACAGCACCGGTCGGATTGGACGGGAACGAGAGAATGACCATACGCGTCTTTTCGGTGATGGCCGATTTAAGTGCTTCGGGTGTTAGCCTAAAGTCGTCTTCTACTCGTGTAACCAGCGGTACGGCGGTAGCACCTGCAAGCTCGACAACGGCAGTATAACTTACAAAGCAGGGTTCACATATCAAAATTTCATCGCCGGGATTCGCAATGGCCCTTACTGCAATGTCGATCGCCTCGCTTCCTCCCACCGTCACAATCACCTCGCTTGCATGATCGTACTCGAGATCAAAGCGATGCTGCATGTAGCTTGATATAGATCTGCGCAGTTCAATAAGCCCCTGATTTGATGTGTAGAATGTATGCCCCTTTTGCAGCGATTCAATGCCCGCCTGTCGGACATTCCACGGCGTTTTAAAGTCCGGCTCGCCGACACCGAGTGAAATACAGTCCTTTAGTGTCGAGGCGACATCAAAAAACTTTCGTATTCCGGAAGGTTTGAGGCCTTTTGCTCTTTTTGATAGCAGTTTATTATAATCCATTATAGGTTCCACCCTCGCTCATCTTTTTCAAGATCGGCATAAATTACACCGTCCTTTTTATAAGTATTCAATATAAAGTGGGTAGCGGTAGAAAGCACCGAATCAATCGGCGACAATCGACGCGACACAAAACTCGCAATCTCATGAAAGCTCTTGCCGGAAAGGGTAATCAACAGGTCAAAACCACCGCTGATAAGCTGAACTCCATCCACCTCCGGCAGTTCCGATATTTTACGCGCAACATCGTCAAAGCCAACATCCTTTTTCGGTGCAACTTTAAGCTCGATAAGAGCCTGAACACGTCCACCATCCAACTTGTCATGATTGATCATCGCTCGATAGCCTTTTATATAGCCCTCACGCTCATATTCATCTAGCTTATTTGCAACCTCGATAACCTCACAATCCAAAAGAACCGCCAATTCTTCAATACTGATGCGTCCGTTCTCTTCAATTATCGCAAGCAATCTGTCCATTTCGTCTGCTCCTTTTGTCGATGTTATTATCATGATTATACAGCCTTGGGTGCTTTTTGTCAATGAATATGCGGCAGTTTCAAGACAATTCGTCCGATAAAAGTGCTACAATTTACACAAAACAAGTAGTGTTTTTTTATACATTATGTTAATATATTATATCGAAAATATGTGTTATACTAAATGAAATATTATTATTAAGGGGGCACTATTTTGAAGTATTCAACCGAGAAATTGCGCAACATTGCGCTGGTCGGCCACGCCGGAAGTGGCAAGACAACACTGGTGGAAGCGTTACTCTACTCTACCAAAACTATCGATAGAATGGGCAAGGTTGAGGACGGAAACACGGTTAGCGATTTCGAGCCGGAGGAGCAAAAAAGAGGTGTTTCTTTCTCCACCTCAATGTCCTCTATCGAATTCGACGATGTTCGGGTAAATCTTGTCGATTCACCGGGACTTTTTGACTTTGAGCTGGGAGTACACGAGGCGATACGTGCCTGTGAGTCGGCATTGATTGTCGTTTCGGCAAAAGACGGCTTGCAGGTCGGCGCACAGAAGGCATATGAACTTGCAAAAAAGAATCAAAAGAGCAGCATGTTTTTCGTTTCGAAAACCGACGTGGAAAACGCCGATTTTTATAAGACATTAGAAGAGATTAAGATTCTCTGCGGTGCAAACGCGTTCCCTATCGTCGTTCCGGTAACGGAAAACGGCACCACCACCTACATTAATATTATTGAAGACAAAGCATATCGCTATACCGACGGCAAACCTCAGGCGGTCGAGATGCCGGACACTGCCCACCGTTTGGACGGATTGAAAACCGCCATGTATGAAGCAGTCGCCGAGACAGACGAAGAACTATTTGAAAAATACTTTTCCGGTGAAACATTCACAACAGAAGAGATAACAAACGGAATAAAGACCGGCGTCAAGAGCGGCACAATTACCCCCATACTTTGTGGATCCGCCGTCAAGATGGAAGCACTGGACATGATGTTGTCCGACATACGTTTTCTGCTCCCCTCCCCTGCTAAATATTCCATCAATGTCCTAGACAAAGACGGCAACGACCAACAGGTCGACTGTGGCGACGACGGTCCGCTTATGGTTTCGGTGTTCAAGACAGTTGCCGATCCTTTTGTCGGCAAACTCAGCTATATCAAGGTCATAAGAGGCGTTCTAAAACATGAAAGTCAGGTAATAAACAGCCGCACAGGTGAGGTTGAAAAGCTAGGAAAGCTGCTGTTCCTTCGTGGTAAAAAGCAGATTGATGCCCCTGAAATCGGAGCCGGTGACATGGGTGCTATCACAAAACTCGCAACCACCAAGACCGGCGATACACTTTGTGCCCCCGGAAATATCTATACACTCCCCGAAATTGGTTTCCCGACTCCAACATATTCCATGGCACTGCACCTAAAGAACAAAGGAGACGAGAGCAAAATCGGCACAGCCATCAATCGCCTGCTTGAAGAGGATTGCACCTTGACTTTTGTGAATGAGCAGGAAACATTCCAGCAGGTTCTCTCCGGTCTCGGCGAACAGCATCTTGAAATCACGGTGGCAAAACTAAAGAGCAAATTCGGAATTGAAACCTCGCTCGACATGCCACGAGTTGCCTATCGTGAGTCGGTGCGCAAAAAGGCAAAGGCAGAGGGCAAACACAAAAAACAAACAGGCGGCCACGGTCAATTTGGGCATGTTTGGATTGAGTTTGAACCACACGACGGTGAGAATTTGATTTTTGAAGAAAAAGTTTTCGGTGGAAGCGTTCCGAAAAACTATTTCCCCGCTGTGGAAAAGGGGTTGCAATCCGCTATTCAGCATGGTGTGCTTGCAGGATATCCGATGGTCGGTCTGAAAGCAACACTGGTAGATGGATCATACCACCCTGTCGATAGCTCGGAAATGGCATTCAAACTTGCCGCAACGGCAGCGTATAAAAAAGGCCTCGTTGAGGCATCTCCCGTGCTTTTAGAGCCGGTAGGAATTCTTCGTGCAAGTGTGCCGGACAACAACACTGGCGATGTAATGGGAGAAGTGAATAAACGTCGCGGACGAGTTCTTGGAATGGCGCCCGATGATACCGGCCATCAACTTATCGAGGCGGAGTGCCCCATGTCGGAGATGCATGATTTCACCACTTTTGTCCGTAGCTTAACAGGCGGCCGCGGAAGTTATACCTTCGAATTCGTTCGCTATGAACCACTTCCCTCACAGTTGGAAGGAAAGGTTATCGAGGAAGCAAAACACTTGTTTGAGCATCGTTTCGATGAAGAATAACCTTTCATAAAATAGTAAATGCTATATGCGATATATCGAATTTTCATGTCGCAAAATACAACGGTTGATTCTTTATCTGCCTGCATTACAAGTAAGTATTAAAGAAAACAATACAAAAAATATAGCGGTCACCTCTTTTGAGTGTGACCGCTATATTTTTTATTATGAATTAATTTTACTGGCTGACCGTCTGCGCTACTTCCAAAAGAAGCGGCGGTATTTCGGTCTTCATCTTCAATGCTTCCGGAATATCATAATCGACGATTACATTGTTTTTCAGTGCAACAACTCGGTTTTGTTTTCCTTCTTCCAGAACCTGTATTGCATGATAGCCCATCTGGGTTGCCATAGTTCTGTCCATCAGGCTTGGGGAACCTCCGCGCTGGACATGACCGAGTACTGTCGCCCGGCTGTCAATTCCGGAGAGCTGCTGGATTTTTTGTGCAAGATAGAAGGCCTTGCCGGCTCCCTCTGCCACAACAATAATATAGTGTTTTTTTCCGGTTCCTTTTGCAAACAACATACGATTGACAACGTCCTTTTGCAGATTAAACTTAACTTCCGGAATGAGAGTACACAGTGCTCCGGTGGAAATTCCAACATTCAGTGCGAGCTGTCCGCAGTTGCGACCCATAACCTCAACAACACTGCAACGATCATGACTTTGGGTGGTGTCACGCAGTTTATCGATAGAGTCGATAGCAGTATTCATGGCAGTATCATATCCGATAGTATAGTCACTGCAGCCAATATCGTTGTCGATGGTTGCCGGAACGCCAACACAGTTTATGCCCTGCTTGACCATGTCCATACAGCCGCGGAAGGAACCGTCGCCGCCTATAACCACCAAAGCGTCGATACCATATTTTCGACAATTCGCCGCAGCGAGTTGCTGACCGGCAAGCTGAAGAAATTCAAGACAGCGAGCAGTATGCAACACAGTTCCGCCACGGTGGATAATCTCGGAAACGCTGCGGACATTCATCTCGTAGACTTCTTCCTGCAAAAGTCCGTTATAGCCGTGCTTAATGCCCATAACCTGATAGCCTTTTGATAAAGCAGTTCTGACAACGGCACGAACAGCGGCGTTCATTCCGGGTGCATCACCCCCACTTGTTAATACACCGATTTTTTTAATTCCATCGGACATAGTGACCATACCTTTCTAATATATTAATGAAAATTATGTATGAGTGAAATTACTGGAATTTCCCTATTGAAATAAATTATAGCACAATTTTGTTTGATTTTCAATGACTTTTGTGCTATAATTTCTGCATAGTAAATTATTGTTAAAAAACAACAGATTTTAGGAGATTGAGTTATGACTTTAGTTATTTTGGCGGCAGGTATGGGCTCTCGCTACGGCGGACTTAAACAACTTGACCCGGTTGGACCTTGCGGTGAGTTTATTATCGATTACTCGATATTTGATGCGGTACGTGCCGGCTTTGACGAAGTTTGTTTTATTATTCGTAAAGAACATCTTGAAGATTTCAAGTCTACCATCGGTGACCGTATTGAGAAAAGTGTTAAAGTCACCTATGCTTTTCAGGACATGAACGACCTGCCGGACGGTTTCAGCGTGCCGGAGGGAAGAACAAAACCGTGGGGAACGGCCCATGCATTGATGTGCACCAAAAATGTTGTCAAAGGTGACTTTGTCGTTCTCAATGCAGATGATTTTTATGGCCGTGAAGCGTTTGAAACCATGTTCGAGTTCATGAAAAACCGTAATAAAACCGATGCGGTGCAGCATTACTGCATGACCGGATATCGCCTTGAAAACACCATTACTGAGAGTGGACATGTGTCACGCGGTGTCTGTGTTGTGGACGACAACAGCGTGCTGGAATCCATTGTGGAGCGAACAAAAATAGAGATGCGCGACGGCGGTATCGCATATGAGGACGGCGATAAGTGGGTACAGATTCCCGGCTCTACTCCCGTTTCCATGAATATTTGGGGTTTTTCAGATGAAATTTTCCGTCCGCTTGAGCAAGGTTTTATCGAGTTCTTGAACGATCCGAACCACGACCCCCTCAAATCAGAATACTTCCTTCCTCTCGCCATCGAATATATGAAGAAAATCAACTTCTGTGACGTCAAGGTTCTGGACTGTGCCGCAAGATGGTACGGTGTGACCTATCGTGAAGATCGTCCGGCCGTAGTCAAATTTCTGTCGGATGCAACCCAAGACGGCACATACAAAAACGGACTTTGGAAATAAAATACACTCCTGTCACCAAATTATTGATGACCCGTCCCTTAAATATAGTATGGCATATTTAATAACAACAGATCTTAAACGCATTATAAAATTAGGAAAGCATACACCTTATGATAATTGTACTTAATAGTAAAAATAACGAAAAGTCTTTTTCGGATCTTCAAAATTGGCTGACCCGTCAAGGTTTACAGCTCAATATCAGCCAAGGAATCGAGACCACTATCGTCGGTCTCATCGGTGACACCTCTCGTGTCGATATCGACCACATTGCGGCTTTGCCCATTGTCGAAGCGGTTCGACGTGTTACCGAACCATACAAGCTTGCAAACAGAAAATTTAATCCCGACGACTCGGTAGTGTCGGTGGGCGCGGCAAAATTCGGCGGCGGCAATTTTGGTTTGATCGCGGGGCCTTGTTCGGTGGAAAGCAGTGAGCAGATGTCTGTTGTGGCTAAAGCGGTCAAGGCATCCGGAGCCGACATGCTGCGTGGTGGTGCATTCAAACCTCGCACATCACCCTATGCATTCCAAGGTCTTAAAGAAACGGGACTTCCAATCCTGACCGATGCAGGCCATTCAAACAGCCTTCCGGTCGTATCGGAAATTATGGATTCGGCTCAGTTGCCGCTGTTCGAAAACGTCGACATGATACAGGTTGGTGCGCGCAACATGCAAAACTTTGAACTTCTTCGTGAGCTGGGGCAGATCGACAAACCGATTTTGTTGAAACGTGGGCTTTCCAGCACCCTTGATGAACTGCTTATGAGCGCCGAATACATTCTATCAGGCGGCAATAAGAACGTTATCCTTTGTGAACGTGGCATTCGCACCTTTGAAAACGCAACACGCAATACACTGGATCTCTCCGCAGTACCGGTGCTCAAATCCCATACCCACCTTCCGGTGATCGTCGATCCCAGCCATGCGCTTGGTATATCCAAATACGTTCGTCCGATGGCGCTCGCTGCGGTGGCTTGTGGTGCTGACGGGCTGATCATTGAAGTTCATAACGATCCCAGCAACGCACTTTGTGACGGAGCTCAATCAATTACCATCGATGAATTTGACATTATGGCAAAACAAATTAAGCTAATGAGCGAGCTAACCAAAAATTTTTGATAAACTAAATATAACTGCACTGCTTGAACAGCAGTATAACGTTTTTCAAGCAGTGCCGCCTGTCGAGTCTTCATCACATATTTCAGAAAAGGGGAACAATCATCTATGACACTGACTGTCAACAGCTCAATTAAATACGATATATTTGTTTCGAACGGCATTCTGTCCGAATTTGGAGAGATTGCCGCTCGTACTTTTAAGCCGTCACGTGTGGTCGTTATTACCGACACTAATGTAGAACCACTGTATGCGGCCACACTGTCTGACAGCTTGCAGTCCGGCGGCTTCGAGGTGCTCGGATATATATTTGAAGCGGGTGAACATCAAAAAAACCTCGATACATTTGCAAATATTGTCACCTTCTTGACCGAAAATAATATTAACAAAGGTGATCTTTTGGGGGCGCTTGGCGGTGGAGTCGTTTCAGATCTTGTTGGATTTGTCGCGCGCAGTTATCTTCGTGGTATGCCGTATGCCACCGTAACAACATCGCTTCTTGCAGCGGTTGACGCCTCGATAGGCGGAAAGACGGCGGTGGACCACGCAGGACAAAAAAACAATGTCGGCGCATTCTATCCTCCTCATCTTGTGATGTGTGACACCGACTTGTTAAAAACACTTCCGATAGCTGAATTGCAAAATGGCCTAACCGAAGCTATCAAATCGGGAGCACTCCTTGACAAGGAGCTTTTTGAATATCTTGAAACTCCAGCTGATGAACTTGACTACAACTATATAATAGAACGCTCGCTCAAGGTAAAACGATACTATGTTGAACGAGATGAACTTGATAACGGCGATCGGCAACTTCTAAACCTCGGCCACACCCTCGGCCATGCCATCGAGGCCGAAAGTCGTTATGCTATCTCACACGGTCGCGCGGTTGCGGTGGGCATGGTGGAGATTACTCGGTGCTCCGAGCGTCTCGGATTGACGACCAAAGGTGTCTCTCAGCGTCTGAGAACAGCACTCGAGGCGCATGGTATTGACTGCGCTCTCCCCTATCCGATTGATCAACTCCTCCCACATCTTGTAAACGACAAAAAGATGCGAAAGAGCAGTTTGAGTCTTGCCTTGCTCAAAGATATCGGTGAGCCGTTTCTTCATAAAATATCTGTGAGCGAACTGCGAAACTTTTTCATCGATTGATATATAAGGAATTTTTCATAAAATGAATGTAACTCTAACCAAACAAAAACCGCTCGTCGGCAGTATTGCCGCCATCTCTTCAAAATCAGATCTGCACCGAATCCTCATTGCCTCTGCACTCTGTGAAGATGCGGCGGATATTTATTGCAACGCTCTTTCTGCCGACATTGTTGCAACGATCGCATGTTTAAACTCACTCGGTGCCGACATCACACCGACAAAGCTATCAGATGACAGCTATAAACTCTCGCTCAGCGCAGGACAGGACACTCTGAAAAAACCCGTTTGCGACTGTAACGAGAGCGGAACTACACTGCGGTTGTTGACTCCGCTTGCCGCTGCCGCATATAAAAATGTCACCTTTGTCGGAAAGGGGCGTCTCGCACAGCGACCGATGGAGCCGCTGTTGACGGTCATGAAATCACACGGAGCTTCTTTCAGTTCCGACACCCTCCCCTTTACTATAAAAGGAAAACTGAAACCGGGTGACTATGAAATCGCCGGTAATGTCAGCTCACAGTTTATCAGCGGGTTGATGTTCGCACTGCCCCATCTGAAAAAACGCAGTCGTATTGTTCTCACCACTGCCCTTGAATCTGCACCGTATATCGACATGACCATTTCGACACTGAAACAGTTCGGTGTATCTATTGACAAGGTACCGCTCGGATTTGTCATCGATGGCGAACAGCGTTTTGTCTCACCCGGTGCAATACATGCCGAGGGTGACTGGTCAAATGCGGCTTTTTGGCTTGCCGCAGGTGCAATCGGCGGTGAAGTTACGGTCGGTGGGCTAAAATACCCCGACACCTTGCAAGGCGACAGTGTAATCATAAATCTTCTGCAACGATTTGGTGCCGATACTTCTTATAGCGACAGTGGCAAGGTAACGGTTAAGGCAAAACCCCTCAAAGGTCTTGCCATCGACATCAGCCAGTGCCCCGACCTCGCACCGATACTCTCGGTCGTCGGAGCGTTTGCAAGCGGTACTACCGTGTTGACCGGAGCGGCTCGATTGAAACTGAAGGAGAGCGACCGCATGGCGGCTACGGTAGAGATGATCCGCAATCTCGGCGGCATCGCCGAGGCAACCGACGACAACCTTGTCATTGAAGGGACGGGACTTGTGGGTGGAACGATCAATTCACACAACGACCATCGCCTTGCCATGGCGGCGGCAATCGCCGCAACCATGACAAAAAATCCGGTGGTCATTGAAGATGCCGGTGCGGTCGATAAGTCCTACCCCAAATTTTTTGATCACTACAAACTGCTCGGCGGCGCATAACTTGCACTGGAAATAGCAGCAAAATGGTATCACAGCAACAAAAATACAAAAGAAACGGAGCAACTTTATGTCCTCTAACTTTGGTGAATTTTTAAATGTACAGATTTTCGGTCAGTCCCACTCGGGCGGTGTCGGAGTGGTGGTGGACGGTCTACCCTCCGGTGAGGCGGTGGATCTTGAGGCGGTGCAGACCTTTTTGCTTCGCCGTCAAGGCGGAAAAAAGATGACCACCCCACGCAAGGAGGCAGACACCCCTGAGATACTTGGCGGACTGGTGGACAACGTGACCTGCGGTGCACCTCTTGCCGCTGTTTTTCGCAACGGCAACACCGACAGCGGTTCTTACAACGCTTTTGTTGACACTCCACGGCCGTCACATGCCGATCTAACCGCTCGCCAGCGATATAAAAACCCCGACCTTTCGGGAGGAGGGCATTTTTCGGCGCGTATGACATTGCCACTCTGTTTTGCAGGTGCGGTTTCGGCTCAAATTTTAGCACGCCGTGGCATTACTGTTGGCGCACAGATTTCGACTTGTGCCGGAGTTGCGGGAGAGCGTTTTGATCCCTTGACAATTGATGCAGACACACTGAAATCTACTGTAAACAAGCCTTTCCCGACACTCAATGACGAGAGCGCAAGCAAGATGATCTTGGCGATCGAGGCGGCTCAAAAGGAGGGCGACTCGGTCGGTGGCATTGTTGAATGTGCGGTGGTCGGACTGCCGAGTGGCATCGGAAACCCAATATTTGATAGCGTAGAGAGTGCGCTATCAAAAGTACTGTTCGGAATTCCGGCGGTGCGTGCCGTGGAGTTCGGCATCGGATTTGAAGCCTCAAATATGAGAGGAAGTGTCCATAACGACAGCTATACTCTCAAAAATTCTGAGCCGACACCCTCCACCAACAACGCCGGCGGAGTCCTTGGCGGAATCACAACAGGTGCTCCGCTCATTCTTCGTGTCGGATTCAAACCCACCCCCTCCATCTCGGCACCGCAACAGACGCTCAATATTAAGAGTAACGAGGTCGAGACCTTATCAATAAAAGGTCGCCACGATCCCTGCATTGTGCTTCGTGCCGTTCCGGTGGTTGAGGCGGCAGTCGCTTGCGTATTGCTTGACTTAATGCTGTCGGCAAATAAAATAAAATAAAACTACGTACACGATATACACTTTACAAATAAGGAAAGCTCAACAGCATGAACAACAAACCGCTACATCATATTTATACCGATACCCCGGGCAATCTTGACAATCTCACCGTCGGGCTTATCGGAGATAAGCTCACCCACAGCCATTCGCCGACCATTCACAAGATTCTCGGTAATCCGCACTATAAGCTTTATGAACTGACCAACGAACAACTGCCCGATTTTATCAAGTCGCAAGATTATCATGCCTTGAATGTCACAATCCCCTATAAAAAAGATGTGATACCGTTTTGTGACAGCGTCTCACCCACTGCAAAACTGTGTGAGAGCGTAAACACCATCTGCCGCCGTGACGGAAAACTGTATGGATACAATACCGACTTTGTCGGCCTTATCACCCTTTTCAAGTTTTATGACATCGATGTTTTGGGTAAAAACTGTGTTGTGCTCGGCAGTGGCGGTGCGGGAAGCACTGCGGTGCGAGTGTTGGAACATCTCGGCGCAAAAAAAGTGATAACGGTATCTCGCAGCGGTAACTATAACTATCAAAATGTCACATCGCTGACCGACACCGAAATTCTTGTCAACGCAACACCGGTTGGACTGTTTGGACGCAACAACAATATACCTGTCGAGCCGGAGATTTTCCCAAAGCTTGAATCGGTCGTTGACCTTATAGCAAATCCATATCGCACCGAACTGATGAACCGTGCACAGCGCCTCGGAATAAAGGCGGTGGGCGGTGATGCAATGCTGGTTGCTCAGGCGGTGGCGGGTTTTGCGCTCTTTTTTGACCTACCTGCTCGATTTTCTGAGTTTGGACGTGCATATGCCGACTATCGGCGATACGGCTCAAATATCATTCTCATCGGTATGCCGGGCAGTGGAAAAACCACCGTCGGCAGGCTAGTTGCACAACAACTTGGCATGAAATTGATCGACGCCGATACCGTTTTGGAACAGCGTGAAGGTGTGCCTATTCCCACGATTTTCGAAAAAAAGGGAGAGCGTTATTTTCGAGAACTGGAAACTGCGATTATCAACGAGCTCTGTGAAGAAAACGGCTGCGTGATCAGCACCGGCGGCGGCGTTATAGAAAACCCTGACAACATTTCACGGCTTCGCCGAAGCGGAATGGTGTTTCAGGTGACCCGTGAGCTGTCTGAACTCTCGCTTGCAGGGCGACCTGTTTCACAGCGTGACGGTATAGAGGCTCTGTTTAAACGCAGAAAACCGCTCTATGATGCCTGTTGTGACTTTGAGGTGAATAATAAAACGCCACAGCAACGCTGTGACGTGATAATCGAAAAATTTTATACCGATTGTATAAACAATAAGGTGGATTTAGACGGCTGTGCAGAGCTTGTATAGCGCCAAAATATATCCGTCAAACCCGAGACCTGTTATCTGTCCCATACATACCGGCGCTGTGAGTGAGTGATGTCGAAACTCTTCTCGCGCGTATACATTTGATATGTGAACCTCGATGGTAGGTAGTCCTGCCGTCTTTATAGCATCCCGCAAAGCAACCGAGCTGTGAGTGTATGCCGCAGGGTTTATGATTATCGCATCATACTGTTCCGGTGCCGTGTTGATAGCGGTGCAAAGCTCACCCTCAATATCGCTGGTAAAAAAGCTGACCGCAACGTGAAGGTTGTCGGCCTCTTTTTTTATGCGCTCACAGAGCATGGGCAGTGTTTCGGCACCATACACGTCCGGCTCACGACAGCCGAGCCTATTCAAATTAGGTCCGTTGACCACCAAAATGCGTTTCATCTATATTATCTCCAGCGTGTCTTGGCGGGTATTCGCCACCATTGCAATGTATGATTTGCCCTGCGCTACCGTGATTTCCTCGCCTTCGGCATCATATAGCTTTAGCTGGTCGTCAGGATTGCCCTTCTTCCAGGTTACACTAATATATTCTCCGCCGTTGACATAGACGCCCTCGCCCTGTGTCAAGGCAAAATTTGTTACATAACCGTCCGGTTGAAGTGACACGTCGCAGAAAAGAATAAATAAATTATCAAAGCTCAGCTGAGAATTGTCCAGCGCATCGATCTGTGGAGTACCGGCATAAAATTTTTCATAACGCCCTGTTTCGGTATTGTAAACAAAATCTCCATTTGCAACATTCGAAAACTCAAACTTGACCGTTGTTGCACTGTTTCCACCTGAAAGGACTGTGCCGGACTGTTCGCTGAACTCAAAAAGTGGGTAATATCCACCCGTTGTTGCTATTGCGTTTGTGGTTATTCCGGTGGTGATCAGCTGAGTGCTGGTATACCAAGCATGGGTATTGCCGACCGCCGCCGCCCTCGGGGAGTCGAAAACAAATGCGGTTTCACCGAGATAGATGCCGTCAACATTTTGATAACCGTAATAGTTGAGGAGTGTATCGGCATAGCTACTGGAGCCGATATTAACAAGAATGGCATTCTGCGCCATTGCAAATTCCGCAAACTGATTTCGCACCGAACGAACCGGCCCGACGGCAGTTATGGCATTCGGGTCGGAATAAAGTGCCATGAATCGAGTGATTCCACCCTCTGTCTCCATTTCATAGATGACATCGGCAAGTGATAATCCGGTCTGCGGCAGTGCGGCGGCAATGTTATCCACCATGACCGCAATCGGACGTGTACCCTCGGCAAGGCCTTCGACAGGGGCTTGACCGGTCAACGGATTGATATCATAACGCACTATGTCGGGAGTCTCAAGCGAGGCGGACGGTGCGGGTGGCACCGATTCTGACTCGGAATCAGGACTCGGCTCTTCGCCAGAACTGCAAGACACAAAAAAACACAGCAAAGCCGAAAGCAGAATTGCTCTCAAAAATTTGCTGTGCTCTTTTAGTATCATAAATTATAACCGTTTCTTTGTTGTATTGTGACTGTGGCGTTACTACTGTTTTTTAACGAGAACCGTTTTGATTTTTCCAAAAGTCATGCGACTTTGACTATCCTTCCTGTACATCCGTCTCGTTTGCCGCAGCATCAGCATCGGCATTCGCTCCGGAATCCATCGAGGCATCGCCTGCACCGACAATTCGGAAAGAAGAATCATAAAGTGCAAGATCTGTTACTGCAATATATGTTTTACCGACGTTTAATAGAATCGGTGTTTCATTGCCGTCGTAAGAATAAATTTGCAGCGGATCGGTCGGAGCGCCTTTGCGCCATAGAATTTCTTGGTAGTGTCCGCCGTAGAAGTAATAACCTACGCCACCGCTTCCGAGATCGATTTCAACGATTCCGCTTGTGCCATCACCGTGTGGTGCAACCGTGGTATAAAGCACCAAAACATTTTCGTATGCAAAAGGCTCGCCGTTGTTTTCGTCGGTGAGTTTGATTCCAAACTGGCTCTTTTCATATTTATTTGTTTCGGCATTGTACTCAAAGAATCCGTCGTACGATGCAGAGAACTTCCATGACACTTGGTTTGCAGTGCCATCGGTCGGGATATAGGGTGGATCATCATAGTGGACAAAACCGTGCAAGGTGATCGGAATACGGGGCGCTCCGCTTACATCATATTTATCTTTTTCAAGCTCGGCAGAAAGATATTCAGCATTGGTATATTCTGTCTCATCATAAGGATATGACGGTCCACGGTCGACACGGTATCCCGCTCCACCCGGATTAACGTCGCCGTTTTCCCACTCATATACCCTGAGCATCTCATTTGCCGGAGTACTTCCTCCGTCATGAACGTAGATTGCGTTGAGCGGCAACATGAATTGAACATGTCCGTGACGGGCACTGCGGATCGGACCAACCTGCGGAATGGTATTGTAATCATCGAACAACAGCATGTATCGTGTGATACCGCCCTCGGTCACCATCTCATAGCAAACGGAAGCCTCGCTCACACCGGAGTGGGGCAGACCGTCAACACGGTTGTTTACCATGATCGCAGTTACACGTTGGTCGATCGGATAATTTGCATCATTTTCAATACCGGTTAGGGGGCTTGCATAGTAGGGTTCCGGCTCCGGTTCCGGTTCCGGCTCCGGCTCTTGCGAAGTGGAGTCCGGCTCGCTGGTTGCGCTGTCGGTCGGTGCCGATTCACTCTCCGGCGCACGCTCGGAACAACCGACAAGAGTTGTCACCGCAAGCACTATACAGAGCATAAGTACCAATAATTTCTTCATAGATTAAAACCATTCCTTTCCTGCCATTCGACCATAAGTCGATTCTTGTTTATTTTATTTCAAACTCTCCGAAATGAGAAAGATCGACAACTCCGACAAAACTGTTGCCGGGGTTTATATCGATAGGCGTTTCATGCCCGTCGACCGAAACAATTCGAAGAGGTTGGTTCACATCACCTTTGCGCCAGTGGACTGATTCGTAGTTTCCACCGCTAAAATAATATCCCACGCCACCAAAACTGTATGATACATTTGCAAGGATACCGTCAGAGTAGGTATCAATGGTGGTGAAAAGTATAAAGACGTTTTCAAATTCAAGCTGTTCATCGACATTCTCATCCATCTGCGGTTCACCATAGATGAATTTGTCATATTTTCCGCTCACTTCATCATAGACGAAGTCAGAATGGGAATAATCGCTGAATTTCACATGAACATCGGTGGCGGGAAGTCCGAGCACTCGCTCCTCGCCAGTAGGCAAAAAATTGAAAACAGGTGATATCGGATCTGTTAACCTGTCGCTGTATCCATTTTGCGCCACGACATCTTCTATCAACTCACCATCGGTAAACCAACAGTGTTCGCCCACATTTTCATATAACTGAGAAAGAGTATCCGCTCGCTCTTCATCATACCAGACTATATCGGAAATGTTTTGACCGTCAATATCCATTTCCTGATAGTTATAGAGTTCGAGAATGTGATCTGCGGTCACACTTGATCCAATATGGACATGCAGCGGTTCATACGACAACATCAGCTGAACGAATTGATCGCGTGAACTCCGCACCGGTCCGATGGTCGGAAGATCATACCCTTGCGAATAGACCGCCATAAGCCTTGTGATGCCGCCTTCCGTCACCACTTCATAGATTATATCCGCCTCACTCAACCCTCTTTGAGGTAGTGACTGATAGACATTGTTCACCATGACAGTGACAGCCCGTGCATAGGGATCAAAGCTCTCATCGGCAAGCTCACCGGTATAAGGATTTATCACTATCTCCGGCTCACTCGGCTGCTGTGTCGAATCACTTTGTGATGTCGAATCTTCGGGTATTACAGAGCTCTGTGAGGCAGACTGTGACAAGCTATCGCTATCCGCTTGCACCGAGCAGGCCGACAAAAGTAAGATTATTGATAAAAACATCACCGTTATGGTGCTAAATTTTCTATTCAATTACAACCACTTTACAAAACCCTTTGAGAATTATATCATGATAGATAGTTTTTGTCAATATCGCGTTAATATACAAAAAACGCAAAATCCCCTTTTATTTAGCCGTTTTATTGCGTTTTATCTTTCCTGCGGCTTTATTACAATTTTACTACAAAAGTCTGTCAATTTTTGGTAGTGGTGCCGAAACGCTCGACCAATCGTTTTACTTCTTCGGCAAGCCGTGCGTGTTCCGGCAGTTTAAGCATCGGGTCTGTCTCTTTGAGTATTCCAAACGCCTCGGTGCTCATGTTCAGTATACTCACATCGCGTGCCAGACTTGCCACGGTGAGAGGCGGCAAGCCGTGTTGTTCGCTTCCGAAAAAGTTGCCGGGGCCACGTGACTCCATGTCAAAACGTGCCAGTTCAAAGCCATCGGCGGTGGCGACCACTCGGTGAAGCCGCTCCAGTGTCTGCTCGTTTTTGCTATCACTGACAAGAAAGCACCAGCTTTCAAAAGAACCACGACCGACCCTGCCACGAAGTTGGTGAAGAGTAGCAAGTCCAAATTGTTCTGCATTTTCTATCACCATTACCGTCGCATTTGGCACATCGACACCGACCTCCACCACCGTTGTGGCGCAGAGTATATCCAGCTCCCCCGCCGCAAACTCCTGCATCACCTGTGCCTTTTGTGCCGCTGTGAGTTTTCCGTGCAAAAGACCTATCCGTCTTGATGGCAGCAGTGCTTTTGCTACATCGTTATGATAACCGACAACATCCTGTAATCCTTCGTCGCTCTCGTCGATGACGGGGCACACGATGTATATTTGTCGACCCACCTCTATCTCTTTGTCAAGAAAGCCGAACATCCGCGCGCGTTTTTCGGTATCTACAAGTCTGGTTTTTATCTCAATTCGTCCTTTTGGCATCTCGTCCAGTACCGATATGTCGAGATCACCGTATATGAGCAGTGCCAGCGTCCTTGGTATAGGTGTCGCACTCATTACCAAGACATGCGGATTATCCGCCTTTGCAAACAAGGTCGAGCGCTGACGCACACCGAAACGATGCTGTTCGTCCACGATGCAAAATCCGAGACGTTCAAACTCAACCGGTTCTGACAGCACCGCCGAGGTCGCCACCAAAATGCACGGCTCCTCACTTCTTAGCCGTTGCAACAACTCTTTTCTCTCTTTGCCTTTGGTAGTTCCGCTCAACTTTAAAATTTCAATGCCGCTCGTTGCCAGCAGTGCCGACAAGGTCTTGAAGTGTTGGTTACACAGCAACTCTGTCGGCGCCATGAGCGCTGTTTTGTAGCCGTTTTTCGCGGTAAAATATGCCGCTGCCGCTGCTACCACCGTCTTTCCGCTGCCGACATCTCCCTGCAACAGCCGATTTTGCGGAACAGAACTTTGAAAGTCGTTTGTTATCTGTGTGATCGCCTTTTGTTGGGCGGCGGTCGGCACAAACGGCAGGGCGGAATAAAATTCTTCCATCTCTACCGAAGTCATCGCCGCGCAGCTGACACGTTTGTCTTCTTCACGAAGCCGTGACAGTCCGATCTGCAAGCAAAGCAGTTCGTCAAAAGAAAGCCTTCGCTTTGCCGCCTCTGCCTCGCCGAGATTTTGCGGAAAATGTACCGCACGCACCGCATCGATTCGCTCTGCGAGATTATATCGATCCCTCATCTTTTGCGGCAAAATCTCGTCAACCAACGCATCGCCGCATTGAGCGAGCGCCGAGCGGATGAGCCGCGACAAAAATTTTGAGGTGATGCCTGCCGTGAGAGGGTATATCGGCTCCAGTGCAAGATCCTCTCTTTTTGCAAGATAGCTTGGCGATATCATGGAGCGCTTTAAAAAGTTGACCGTAACACGACCGTAAAAATAGTATCCTTCCCCTTCATGGAGTGCCTCGTAACTATAACGATTGTTGAAATAGACCAGCTCTATAACTCCCGACTCGTCCTCTGCATCCAATCTAAAAAGGTTACGCCCGCCTGCAATTCTGCGTGGCGGGTGTTTTTTTATCACGGTAAGCAGCAACACCACATTCTGATGCGGTTCTGCCGTCGCAACCTCCTTTATGTCGGTATAATCAATATAGGCTCTCGGATAGTGGCGCAAAAGATCATCGACCGTCTCGATGCCGAGTTTTTGCAACTTGACGGCGTTTTTTTCTCCGACCCCTTTCAGAAACCGAATGTCCACTACTCTACCGAAACTATGTAATAGTAAACCGGCTGGCCGCCCATCACAAGGCTTGCCTCGACGCTTTTAGGTAGTTTCTCACAGATGGCATTGAAGGTGGTGTTTGCCGTCTCTTCATCCACGTCGGCACCTGCCATGATTGTTAAAAAGGCGCTGTTTTTATTCACCATGTTCTTGACTAGTTTTGTAAGTACGGCTGCAACATCTGTTCCGGTAAAGCTGAGTTTGCCGTTTTCCATCGCAAGAATCTCATCCTTTTTGATCTTGTGACCATCAAAGTCACTGTCACGTGCCGCAAAGGTAATCTGTCCTGTCGAAACTGCACTCGCAGCAAGTCCCATGTCGGTAGCGTTTTGCTCGACACTCGCCTCAGGGTCAAAACTGAGCATAGCAGAAACACCTTGCGGTACCGATGTAGTTGGAAGTACTACAAGATTGCGATCTGCAAGTTTCTTTGCCTGCTCTGCCGCAAGAATAATATTTTTGTTGTTTGGCAAGATAAACACGTTCTTTGCCGGCACCGACTGCGCCGCATTTAATATATCATCGGTGGAAGGATTCATTGTTTGACCGCCTGTGACAACCGCATCGACACCGAGCTCGATAAATAAGTCACGAAGACCGTCACCTGCCGCTACCGCAACAAAGCCGTACTCTGTTTCCGGATCAACAGCCACGTAGCGGAACACTGTTTTGCTCTGGCTACTCTCGGCCTGAGCCTGCTTTGCAATGCCTTTACCCTGTTTTTTGCGGCCTTCATACTGCTCGCCCATGTTTTCGATCTTGATTTTAGATAGAGTGCCATATTTTATGGCGTGGGACAAAACCTTACCGGGATCGTCGCAGTGAACATGCGTCTTAATGATATCGTCGTCGTCTACTACCACGACACTATCGCCTGTTGTCTCTAAGAAGGCGCGAAGTTTTTCGGCAGAGACATCTCCCTCTTTGTTGATCAGGAATTCGGTGCAGTATCCGAAGTCGCTCTCCTCATTGAACAGCTCTTCGGCAAACACGCCTTTTCCGGCAATAACCGAAGCCGCTTTATGGTCTTTTTGCTCCGGCTGGCAGACGCCATCTCCGGCAAACACTCGACGCATGCCGTCAAATATCATGACGAGACCCTTTCCTCCGGCATCGACAACTCCTGCCTTTTTCAGCACCGGAAGTTGCTCCGGTGTCTCGGCAAGTGCCTGCTCTGCAAAGCCGCACATTTCGGTGAAAAGTTTCAAAAAGTCGGTTTCTTCACTCACCGAAATCTTTTCACTCGCCACCCTTGCGACGGTAAGCATAGTACCCTCGGTAGGTTTCATAACCGCTTTATATGCCGCTTCAACACCCGACTGTAGTGCAGTTTTCAGTTCTTGCACCGACATGGTTTTCTTGTCGACCAATGCCTTTGAAAAACCGCGAAACAGCAACGAAAGAATAACACCGGAATTGCCACGCGCGCCACGAAGCATCGCCGAAGATGCGGTCTTGGAAACAATATCGACACCGCAATCATCGTCAAGATTCTCAAGCTCTCTTGCGGCGGCGGCAATGGTCATGCTCATGTTTGTGCCGGTATCTCCGTCCGGTACCGGAAAAACATTGAGTTCATCCACTTCGCTACGAAAATTTTGTATGTTATTCGCACCTGAAATCATCGCCAGGCGCAAATTCTGTCCGCTTATCTCTGTCATTGTATGTTTGTTCCTTTCTCGTACTGATAGATTATGCTTCTGTGTGATTGTCACTCACTTTTAACACTTTCCACGACAACGTTAACCTCATCAACTATTATGTCGGTCGCCTGTTCTACCGTGTAACGAACCTTATGTATTATGCTCGCAACTATGGCGGAAATATTAAGCCCGTAGGTCACCGCGATGTGAATTTCAATATATAACTTGTTGTCTCGTTCCGCTACTCGTACACCTTTGTCGGTGTGGTTCTTTCCAAACACGATGCTTTTCAGAACATCGGCTCGACCGGCATCCGCCATGTCTGCCACCCCAAAACAGCTCTGAGCCGCCATCGCAGACAGCGAGATAAGATAATCCTCGCTTATCTGTATACTGCCTTTGGAATTCGCAATTTTAATCATATATATGACCGTTCCTTTCTGCACACTAGTGCGATTGTTGGAGTATTTATTTCAAAAACTCTACCTCGGACAGGCCGAAATAGGGGTCTGAATTTTTTGGTAGAAAACCATACAGCTGATCGTCGTAGTATACCGTCCCACGCTCAAAAAGTATCGGAACAATCGGCATCTCTGCCGAAAATGCATTGCAAAACATGTCGGTATCTCGGCTTGATTTCATGTCGCTATACCCTGCAACCAATCGCTGTGTCGAACTGTCTTCGTCAATAAAAAAAGAAAAGTCCAGATTGTCGGGAAGCAGCACCTCTGCAAGATAAAGGTCATATTCACCCTGCGATAATAATTCGTTGAAATGCTCTGAATCGTCGGCAACCAGCTCGTTCACCGCAATGCCGAATCCTGCAAAAGCCGACTCTAGCTGCGCTATCACGGAATGCCTTGTGGCAATCGCACCGTTATAAAGTATCGTTACGCTATCAAACTCGGCCGTGGTATCTGCAATTGTGCAATCACATAACCCATATAGAGGATGCACCAAACAGTGCGTAACATCTGCATTTTCAAAAAAAACTTTTTTTGCGATGTCTGTTCTCGGCATCATGTGCGACACCGCCTGTCTCTGCTTTGACGATCCAAATATCTCAGATTGGTCATTAAAACCGATAAACAGAAGATTTGTGGTTGGATAACTTGCAACGGAAAGATTTTCATACGGAACAAAACCCGATATGTGCGTGGTGTCCAGAACCGATATTCGTCCGGCATTGAGTCCCTGGGTCACTGCACTTGCTCCCGCCATATCGGCGAGCGAAATTGTAACTGGTTCAAGACCACTGCTCGTATCGCGCAAAATCAGTCTGTCTGCCTCGCGTCTGTATTCGCCCGATGACATTGGGTTTTTCGCACCTACTTCATCGCTTTTTAATATTGGCATGGTAAGCAGCGAGAAAAAGAAAGCGTCCGGCGTCAAAAGTTCAATTTGAATCTCATTATCCAGCAATATGATGGAATCTACATTCTGCATTGTTGCAACATAGGCATCGCTGTTTTGCGCCGCTATTAGTGATGCAGCTACATCCTGTGCCGTTACTTCGGCACCGTCCTCAAATGTCCTGCCGTTCTTTATCAGCACAGTAAAGACCGTGTTTTCCTCGTTCGAAGAAATCATGTCGGCAAGCAAATTTCTTGTGTTGAGATCTTCATCAATTTCCACAAGCGAGGTGTATAGAAGTCCAGCGAGTTGGTGAACAACGAGCGAGTTTGTCAGATAAGGATTAGAACCTTGAGAAGGGTCGTAGGCAAGGGTTATCTCGTCTGGGGTTTCATTTTCTTGATACCGCGGCTGCTGTGTTTCGATTTGTTGCGAAGTCGCTAACGGAAGGCCGGAACAACTACAAAATAACACCAAAATCACGACCGCAGACAGGATGATGCTTCCCATAACTTTCGGTCGGACCGCCATATATCTCCTTTTATCATACAATCCCACACTGGTATTATATAACAAAACTCCTCTTTTGGCAACAGTTTTTTGATGGCGCAAAAGGTCACTTTGCCTCACTTTTGGTAAAAACAAGGAGCGCAAGCCCGATAAAAATGAGCGACAGCAGGCTCGTGACAAACATAAGGCCGTATTCAATCTCTCCTTTCATAACATCGTTAAAGACGACGTATTTCAGCGGACTGAGCACACGGAGAAATTCAATTTCTGTTAATTCGAACAGGAAACCGGTCAAAAAGAAAATGCCAACAATATAGTTTACGGCACCGGCTAGCTCGTGTCCGTGTCGCAATAAGGTTGAAACAAACGCCGAAACACAGAACATAATAATTCCCGTATTCAGGCTGGTAAGATTGAATTGCAACGTCTGTAGCGCATATTCCTCGCCTCCCGGAACCGAGTTCAGTGCTATGACCGAGACAATATCGAGGATCACTATATAGCCGACAAATATGCAGATTCGTGCGGCCAACTTATAAAGAAGAATCAGCGCTTTGGGATATGGCTTGGTATAAAGAAATTCTCCCGTTTTCATCATCTGATCATGATAGACTGCGCCACCGCCGAGTGACGCACCGTACAATCCACTGATTACCGCAACATAGTACGAGATAATAGAAAAATATCCGAGCGGTGATCCGAGGTCTACATCACTCATTCCGAACAGGGCGAGTACTACATCGGGAATAATATTTATCATGGAGGAAAGTTCTTCGCTCGACATACCCTGCGCGCCGCTACTCTCCGCCATTCCCATCGTGATAAGCACCGCTGCGCCTATGCTCCAAATGATCATAAGCTTAATCAGTGACTTGAATTCTGTTATAAATACGTTCATCGCTACTCCGTCACATCTTTCGTGCAGTAAATATATCCGGCTCCGCCGATCAGCAACACAGACATCAAAATGGCAAGCAGGACATATCCGATCTCAAATATACCGTTTTGTGCCATATATCCAATATTAAAATATTGCATCGGCGAAAAAAATCGCAGGCTAATTCCGAGCGTATTATTCATCATTGTCATTATATATCCGACAAACCCTACCACAGTTGCAAGACCGGAAACGCTTCGAACTCTACGAAGAAGCATCGACAGAAGTACTCCGATCCCAAAGAATATCAATTGAGTCATAAAATAGGCAAGCGTAAGATTTGTGTGGACCATCGATGTGACTTCATCGGTATAAACTATATACAACGTCACATGATACGCTGTTGCAAACAGCACTAACATTGTCACGCCTGCTGCAAGTTTCGTCAGAAAAAGATAGAGACGGCTGACCGGTTTTGTAAATAAAAAGTCGGTCGTCGAGGCTCTCTTTTCGCGCGAAAATATAGAAAGTGCAATACCACACGACATGATCACACCGGCAAGCAAAACAAAATTTGAAACGAACACATAATATCCTATCGGCTCAAACATGGTTTCTATGTCAATACCGAATGCCAAGGCAAACTCAGGTGGCATCGACTGCATGTAGACAGAAAAGAACTCTTCGCTCTCGGCTAAAAGAGGACGAAACGCCATGAAAAATATCAACAGCACGCAAATTCCAATAGTCCAATAGACAAAAGCTCGAAATTCTGCAAAAAATTCACGAAGGTAGACTCTCATTTCGCCGTCACCCCTTCTTCTCTTCATCTTGTTCGTCGGTCGACTCTGTCGCTTCATCTTCCTCTACGACCACAAAACCTTTCGGTAACGACTTCGACTTCGATTTTGACTTGGCTTCTTTCTTTGGCACAAGCTCCTCAATGTTTTCTTCTATAGAGTCTGCACCCTCTTCTACCGGTTTTAAGGCTTCTGCCTCTTTTGTCTCGTCCTTAATATCTTCCTTTGGTTCTTCTTCGGGTTCTTCTTCGGGTTCTTCTTCGGGTTCATTTGCCGCCTCACGTGACTCTTCTACGTCAGCGGTGGCATTTTCAATCGATTCCGGCGCCGCATCCTCCTCGTTTTTCACATCAGCATTATCAAAAACTTCATCTGGCGATTCCTGCCCTGATTTTTCCAGAGCCACCTCTTTCTCTTCAAAATCGGTCTCTTCAATTGAATCTATGGAGTCCGCCTCTTTCTCACTTGCACTTTCGCTCTCATTTTCTACGATATCATGATTTTCTGACAAGGTTTCCTCTGTACCGCTTACAACTTCTTCGCCGGCTTCGCCCTCCACCGGCATGGTGTCTTGTGCCTTTTCTTGGCTTGGGTAATCGGTTGCGTTTGGCATTACATCATCGTCGAAAAAAAGGTCAAGTTCACTCTTCGGCGGCGCTTGTTTTGCAAAATCGGCAGAAGTCTGTGTGGCCGTTTCGATATTGGTAGGACGGCGTACGACAGTATCGTTATTGGGAAACACGATTGATCGAATGGTATCGGGAATATTCTGGATCACCTCCATCGGAAGTGACAACAGTCCAGACGATTTTCGCTCACCGAACAGTCCATCTTCAAGTAGGTCATCGGCATCGAACTCGTAGTAGTTCATGAACACTTCTTCCAGTGTCGGCTCTTGTATTACGATGTCGGCTATGTCAAGTGATGAAACATTCTTTATCAACGAACTGCCATCGCCACGATAAACAAACGATATACTGTTTTCTCCGCGTTCAACGTCGAGGGCATCGATCGGTCGATAGTCAGACGGAAGTTGTTGTTTTGTTATGATATGTACCTTTTTGTAAAA
This sequence comes from uncultured Oscillospiraceae bacterium, assembly GCA_964370605.1. Taxonomy (GTDB): domain Bacteria; phylum Bacillota; class Clostridia; order Oscillospirales; family Ruminococcaceae; genus CAYJBH01. The sequence continues at coordinate 89,227 of CAYJJX010000007.1, forward strand.
ACTTGCAGTAAGTTTATTGAGATTCTCGACGCTGATTATCCTGCCATCTTTTATGATGGCAACAGCGTCGCAAGCGCGCTGAACTTCTCCCAGCACATGAGAAGACATCAGCACGGTAGCGCCCTGTTTGTTCTCCTCTGCAAGCAGTTCGAAGAAGGTCTTTTGCATCAGTGGATCCAGTCCACTGGTCGGCTCGTCAAGTATAATTAACTTAGGGCTATGCAACAGACATTGCACAATACCGACCTTTTTACGGTTGCCGAAACTCATGTTTTCGATTCGTTCATTCAAATCGAGTGACAACGCATCGGCGAGTCGTCGAATATTTTCTTTGCAATCAAAGTGATAAAAACTCGCAGCATAGCTCAAAAGGTCTTTGGCTTTCATTCTGTCATAGTAAAACACTTCGCTCGGAAGGTAGCCAACACTTCTTAATATCTCGGTCCGATAGTTGTGACAGTCAAGCCCAAAAATCTTCGCCTCGCCGCCACTTTTGCGTATCAATGAAAGCATGGTGCGTATGGTAGTAGATTTTCCCGCGCCATTAGGACCGATAAATCCAAACATCTCTCCTTCCTGCACAGAAAATGTGACATCTTCAATGCCACACTTCCCACCATAATATTTCGAGAGATTGTTCAGTTCGATTACCGCAGACATGATGCCTCCACTCCAAAAAATGCTTGCGCAACTTCTAAATTTATGTTATAATTATAAAGCTGTGTATATTTAACACTTCTAACATATGTTACGTTTAGAATATTATAACACAGTGGCTATATATTTACAATATAGCAATATCTACAATTAGACGACACTCTTTTTTGCAAAATTGGATATAATTAGAAAGGACAGTTTATAAAATGAAAAAAGTAACCGCTATTCTTCTCTCGGTACTGCTTGTGATGCTCACCGCATGTTCTACCGAGACCTCAATGCTTGACCCGTATGGCACTAACGCATCTGCCGGAAAAGTTACCGATGATAAACTCGACGACATGACCTATATCATCAAATTAAACGACCTCGGCATCAGCCGTGAGCGTTATACCGATACCGTCATGGCAAACATCATGCAGTTTACAGGCGGTAATTTCTCATATGTGTTGGACGGCAGTGACGAGTCAAAAGAATTCTACGATTCCATTAAAGAATATTCGGCCGACGCTATTATCCGTGAAGTTGCAATGATGCAATTGATAGCCGATGCCGGCATCACCCTTACCGAAGAGGATGAAACAACTTTAAACACAACTTGGGATGAGTTCGTGACTCAAAACGGTGGCGAAGAAACACTTACTGCCGCATTGGAGCAATCATACACTTCACAGCACTTCTATGAAAACCAACTTCTTTTACAAGAAGTTTCTCTCAAAGCCTTTGAATACTATTTCGGTGAAAACGGGACTATGCAGGCTACCGACGACGATCTTGCCACCATCGCAGAAGAAGACTATGTACTGGTTAAGCACATTCTTGTTGACGATACTTCACTTGAAGGTGCAACCGACGCAGACGGTGAGCCATACGAAACCGCTTTAGATCTTGCAAGTGCTATTTCCGATCGTGCTCGTGACGGTGAAGACTTTGATGCTTTGATTGAAGAATATAACATAGATCCCGGTGTTGAGTCCTCTCCAGGCGGTTACTTCTTCACCTACGGAACAATGGTCGAGCCTTTCGAGACCGAAGCTTATGCCATGGAAGTCGGCGACATCAGCGACCCTGTACCTACCGATTACGGTTATCATATTTTGCAAAAAATGCCCATCACTGCCGAATCTATCACAGCATATGAGGCAGACCTTCAAAACGCATGGACTACGACCAAACTCACCGAGATGTTGGACGAAAAAATTGCATCCTTTGATATAACCTATACCTCGCAATATGATAGCCTTACACTCGATATTCTTGTGCCGGAACTCGTGACCGGAGCGGTATCATAAAAAAAACAATAAAAGAAGTGCATGACTGCAAGCGGTCATGCACTTCTTTTATTGCGAGCTATTCATATTGATGGTTAGGTTCGTCGTCTTTAAAATCCAATATCAGACGACCATCCTGTGTGAAGTCGATCTCAGGAAACACCCAACCTACTCCTGTCATCTCCTCGTTATCATAGCCCCTGAGATCAAAGCGCTCACCGTCATCGCCTCTTGGGATGTTGAGGGTAGCCGTATCTCCGTCCGCCAGCATGTCGCTCGCGTAGTCTTCGCCCCATTCTTCACTGCCTGTCATGGAATATTGCAATCCATAGATGTCGCTGCCGGTTCTGTTCTCTACCTCGACGGCATAACTGTCTTGATCAGCCGTACTGTCGTCCTGCAAGTTATCACCGGTATTCAGCACAGAACTGTCACCGACACTGCCGGAATCGCTTGTCGCACTGTCGGTGTTTGAGCCTGCCGAGTCGGTTATCATCGAATCAGTTGACGGTGCAGGATTCACTGCAATGGAAGAAGATATATCCTCCTCCCTCATGTTACACCCCGAAAGGGTCAGCGCCAAAAAGCCTGCCGCTGTCATAATTGCTACCATTCTTTTCATAATGACTATCACTCCTTTTCATCATCGAAACAAAAAACTAACCTCATACCTTTTCAGATACAAGGTTAGTTTATACCGATTTTTGCCGATTATACAAACGTTAGTCAACAAATGCGTTATGCACTGCAATGACTGCCTTTTCCACCTCTGCTTTGTTGATAAGCACCGATATCTTGATCTCACTTGTGGAGATCATCCTGATGTTAATTCCGGCTTCATAAAGAGCCTCAAACATTCTGGAAGCTACACCGCTGTGGCTCTGCATTCCTGCACCGACAATCGATACTTTTGCAACGTCTTCCGAAACCACCACGCCTTTTGCATCATGCTTAGCACAGAATTCTTCGACCATCTTCTTGGCAATCTCAATCTCGGTTGCGGGAACAGTAAAGGTGATATCCTTAGTATTCTCGCGACCGACACTCTGCAAGATGATGTCGACATTGATCTTGTGCTGTGCAAGATAGGAAAAGAGTTTAAACGAGGTGCCCGGAATATCCGCCACACCGATTACCGAGAAAACCGCTACATTTGTGTCCTTAGCAACACCTTTAATTAACATACCTTCCACGTCGTCAGTTACCTCCTTAACTATTGTCCCTGGGTTGTTTGTTTTGCTTGAAAGCACTTCAAGTTCAACATCGAATTTTTTTGCCAGTTCGACCGAGCGGTTATTGAGCACCTGTGCGCCGAGCGAGGCAAGCTCCAACATCTCGTCAAACGTGATCTCGTCAAGTTTCTTTGCGTTCTTCACAATCCTCGGATCAGATGTGAAAACACCCTCGACATCGGTGAATATCTGGCAACGATCTGCTTTCAGCGCCACCGCCACTGCCACCGCACTGGTATCACTGCCTCCCCTGCCGAGTGTCGTTATGTCATCAAGGCTATTTGCACCCTGGAATCCCGCAACCACTACAATGTGATTCTTTGCAAGTTCGTTTTCAATTCGCTCCGGATTCAAACGAGTAATCCTCGCTCGCTGGTGGTGTCGATCGGTATGAAAACCGGCCTGACGACCTGTCAGCGATACCGCTGAATATCCCATCTCAATCAGCGCCGCCGCAAGTAGCGCTGCCGACATTTGTTCTCCTGCCGCCAACATCGCATCCCGCTCACGAAGAGCCGGTTTTGAGGTAACCTCATCAAACTTTTCAATAAGGTCATCGGTAGTATCTCCTTGAGCCGATACTACGACTACAACACTGTTGCCCTTGTCGTATGTCTCCGCTACAATTCGAGCCACACGAAACACCTTGTCCTTGTCTGCAACGGAGCTCCCTCCGAATTTTTGTACTATTGTTGCCATCTAATCTATTCTCCGTACCCTAGGTTTATCGTTACACGGCGATAGCCGCATTATGCTGTAATCCTTAACTTCTTTGTGCTTTGCCAGCCCTTCCTGAGCGTGTTCCAAAAACTCTTTAAGGTTATCTTTGGTAACAACCGCCATAATGGTCGGTCCTGCACCACTGATATAAACCGTCTTTGCTCCCCATTCCGGACAAAGGTCAAACATAAGTTTGCCGCCGCGTATCAGCGGCAATCGGTATTGTTGTTGCACCTTGTCTCGTGTCGCAATTTCAAGAAGATCATATCGACCCTCGCAAAATGCCGCCGTAGCAAGCGCACTGCGACCGATATTGTAAACCGCATCACTGAAAGGCAAAGTCTTTGGAAGCACCGCTCTCGCCTTTGCGGTAGAGAGCTTGAAAGGTGGCACAAAAGCCACAAAACAAAGGTGTTCACTGATCGGTTTGCGATGATAATAAAGCTTGCCGCCGTCAAAAACTCCGGTCACAAAACCGCCGAGAAGGGCGGGCGCAACATTGTCCGGGTGTCCCTCAATGTCGGTCGCCATGTTGAGAAGTTCATCGTCGCTGAGCGGATGTGACAGCATTTCATTTGCAAGCAGAAGTGCCGACACGATACATGCCGATGAAGAACCAAGACCTCTTGTAGAAGGAATTGCAGGTTGTTCGATGATACGCAGACCTTTTAAAGGCTTGCCGCACTCTTCATAAAGCCCTTTAATAGTAGAAAAAATTAAGTTTCTTTCGTCCTTAGCTGCGCCGGGAGCCGCCGTTATCTCAATCCCGTCATACTCTTCCGCCATAATGCGGTTGTGTATGCTCAAAGAAAGTCCGAGACTGTCAAAGCCGGAGCCGATATTCGCCGAGGTGGCACTTACTTCTACTGCATACATCACAGTACCGCCACATCGGAAAGGGGTGAAAGGGGTGTTACCGGCTGAGCAATTTCGACATATCCGTCCTTACCCCAGCTGAGTGTATCATGTACCGAGCTACCGATGGTCACACACTCCAGTACATCGGACACGATGGCGCTTGCGGTAGCAACACCGCCTGCACCCTGACCATAAAACAATACGTCTCCAAGCATATTACAGCTGACAACCATGCCGTTATATACACCGTTTACCGACGACAACATATGCTGTTTCGGCACCAAGAGCGGCGACACGCCACAGTATAGTTTATGTCCGTCCATTCTCGCATATGCAATCAATTTTACGGTCATATCACGTTTTTGTGCAGTCTTAATATCGCTTTCACTAACATCACGGATGCCACAGGTCGGCACAAGTGATGGGTCGAGGTATTTGCCAAACGCTATCGACGCAAGAATGCTGATTTTACGCTGTGCATCTATTCCGTCGATGTCGGCGGAGGGATCTGCCTCTGCAAAACCTCTTGTCTGCGCTTCGACGAGTGCCTCATCATAGCTGAGGCCTGCCTCTTGCATTCTGCCGAGTATATAGTTTGTGGTGCCATTTACAATCCCATAAACAGCTCCGATTCGATTGGTCGCAAGAGAACGATGAAGCGGCGATATCATTGGTGTTCCACCTCCGACGCTCGCCTCAAACAAAAAACAAACGTTTTTCTGTTTTGCAATGTCGATTAGCTCGGTGCCATACTCTGCTACCAACTGCTTGTTGGAGCTTACGACACTTTTGCCGGCAAGCAGGCAGGATTTCACATAATTATATGCGGGTTCGGTGCCGCCCATCGTCTCGACGACAACGGATATTTCATCGTCGTTTATAATGTCATCGAAGTTGCTTGAAAACACAGCATTGCAGGGGTGGGAAGAAAAATCTCTCAAATCCAACACCCGTTTTATTGATATGTTTACGCCAGTTTTCTCTGATATTTCGAAACCATTTTCAGATAGCAGGTCGTAAACACCACTGCCAACTATTCCGAAACCTAAAATTGCTATATTTGTCATTAAACCATTCCGTGTTATTACTATCCTTTGATGATCTCGCCTACAGACGGGCCACCGGCTGCGTTTGATTCGTCGGTGTCGATATGTACGGCAGTTGCAAAGGATCCGGAGACGCGTACAACAACGTCACCGAGCACAGTGTTGCGCTCGTTAGCACCACAAGAAATGCTAATGATCTCTTTGTCCGCAATGCCGAACTTTTCGGCATCTTCTGGAGTGCAGTGGAGGTGACGCTTGGCAACGATTACACCCTCGGTAAGGGTTACTTCTCCGGCAGGACCTTTAAGAATGCAACCGGGCGAACCGGCAACATTTCCGGACTCGCGAATCGGAGCCGCTACACCGATACTGCGTGCATCGGTCATAGATATCTCGACCTGTGTTGCAGGGCGTGTCGGGCCGAGAATAGATACTCCGGCTATCTCTCGCTTAGGTCCGACTACTGTCAGACGCTCATGACATACATATTGACCCGGCTGGGAGAGCTCTTTTTTGTTGGTCAGCTCATATCCCGCTCCGAAAAGTGTCTCAAGGTCGGCACTGCTCACATGAATGTGGCGAGCCGAAGTTTCTACCATAACGCTCATATTGATCTAATTCCTTTCCGCTTATATATATATTTCTTAAATTAATTTTGTACTTACAGATATTGTTTCACGCCTGCCCTATTTGGCAAACTCGGTCGCACGACTTTCACGTATAACATTGACCTTGATCTGTCCCGGATAGGTGAGTTCATCCTCGACCTTTTTGGCGATATCTCGTGCCATGATGACAATTTGATCGTCGGTGATGTTCTCCGGTTTTACCATTATTCGAACTTCACGACCCGCTTGCAGCGCAAAGCAGGTTTCAACGCCTTCAAAGCTCTTTCCAATCTCTTCGAGACTTTCAAGACGCTTGATATAACTTTCGAGATTTTCACGTCTTGCGCCTGGTCGTGCCGCACTGATAGCGTCGGCTGCCATGACGATAAACGCGAGCGGTGTAGTTGCCGGAACGTCTCCGTGATGAGCCTCAATGGCATGAATTATGGCTTGATTTTCTTTGTGTTTCTTTGCCAGCTCAACACCGATGGAAATATGTGTTCCCTCCACCTCGTGATCAAGTGCCTTTCCGATATCGTGCAAAAGACCGGCACGGCGTGCTTGTGGAACGTTCACTCCGAGCTCTGCTGCCAGAAGTCCCGAAAGGAACGACACTTCAAGCGAATGTTTGAGCACGTTTTGACCGTAGCTTGTGCGGTATTTCAGTCGTCCGATCAGCTTGACAAGGTCGGGGTGCAGTCCGTTGACGCAGGCGTCCATGACTGCTTTTTCGCCCTCACGCTTGATGACCTGATTGACTTCACGACGACATTTTTCCACCATCTCTTCGATTCTTGCGGGGTGGATACGACCATCGAGAATAAGCTTTTCAATGGTTTGACGGGCAACCTCACGACGAACCGGATCAAAGCTGGAGATGGTAATCGCCTCCGGCGTGTCGTCGATGATAAGCTCGACACCTGTTGCGGTTTCAAGCGCTCTGATATTTCTTCCCTCACGACCGATGATGCGACCCTTTAGATCGTCATTTGCGATCGGTATGACCGAGACGGTGACTTCGCTCGCATGGTCGGCGGCACATCTTGAAATGGCGGCAGAGATATGCTCACGGGCAAGACGGTCACAGTCCTCCTTGCACTGAATGTCATATGCAGAAATTTTCACCGCTTTTTCATGGGTCAAATTCTCATCCAACTGTTGCAACAGAAGCGTTTTAGCCGCCTCGGTCGACATTCCGGCAAGCTGCTCCAGTTTAGAGAGTTGTCGTTCTTTGATCTGCTCGATCTCGGCAAGACGTGCGTCCAACACCTCGGTGCGAGTCCTAAGATCCTCTTCTTTTTTCTCCTGCGTCGAGATACGACGATCCAGCGCCTCTTCCTTTTGGTCGAGACGACGTTCGCCGCGCTGAATTTCACTTCTGCGATCTTTAATTTCTTTGTCCGCTTCACTGCGAAGCTTGAAAATCTCGTCCTTTGCCTCAACACTTGCCTCTTTGCGGCGTTGTTCCGCCTGTTTTATGGCATCGTTGAGCAGTTTTGTTGCCTGTTCTTTTGCACTTCCAAGAATGTTTTCATCACTTTTTTGACGATAGCTTGCACCAAGAAAGAACGCCGCTGCAATGGCGATTAGCGCAACTATAACTACCGCCACGATTAAAATCGGTGGCATAATTCATTTTCCTTTCGTTTATTCCGTACTGTTTTGTCTGTATCGTATATATTTAACGGAACACTCCCTTATATCTATACCTTAATATGATACCAAATTTTGTGGTAATTTGTCAACACATTTATCACACATTTGTCACATGCTTGTTATTAATCGTAACCGCAACTGCCTTCAACTAACTTTATATAAACAAAAAAAGGCTACCGAATGATTTCGGTAGCCTTCGAGAGATGGACATGTATTCCCACCGTCCTGTCTCGATTTAGCCTATCAAGGACAGCATATATTCTTTAGCAACGTCAACATTTTCACTGTTTGACACTACATGACAGATAATCGTATCGGTGACCATGAACTGTGTCAACTCCTCTACGCCCGACACGTCGATTCCCGATGCCGGAAGAGCGACTCCGGTGAGATCGCCTTCATCGTCCATCTCTTCATAGCTTACAAATAGCGATTCGTCGAGCTCTGCAAGTTCTTGCTCGGTAAACAATTCTTCAAGCGGCATAAACGATCCGCTTGCGGCAAATCTTTGACCATTTTCATAATCTGATAATATTACATCGACCTCTTTGCTTGCAATCCTTGCCGTAACCTTCATCATACCGGCAGTACCCATCATCTCCATCGAATTGTTATTTAGTTCTTCGAGACTCTCTTCCACGCTTTCTTCACCGGTATTTTCCTCCTCTTCACTCAGAGGCACTATCGACTCGCCGAGCACCGATACAGCTTGTTCGCCCACCATCAGTGTCTGCCCATAGTCTTCGAGCATATTGACATCGACATAGGGTGCGACCATTGTGACCTGCAATCCATAGTCGGGGTCAGAACTGCAACTTGTAGTCAGTACAAGCGATAATATAATAAGTATTGATAATGCTGTGCGTTTCATAATTGTTCCTTTCATTCTTTACTGTTTTAGGATAGTCATAAACTCTTCGCCGGTGATGGTTTCTTTCTCCAAGAGATATGCAGAGATTTCATGTAGTTTTTGCTCATTCTCTTTCAAGATTTCCATCGCCCGTTCGTATTGCTTATGTATAATATCTATCACTTCGTCGTCTACCGACTTTGCGGTATCGGGGGAACATATCATGGAGCTGTCGCCACCAAGATATTGGTTGTTCACCGTCTCCAGCGCTACCATTCCGAATTGTTCGCTCATGCCATAACGGGTAATCATCGCCCTTGCGATTTTTGTCGCCTGCTCTATGTCGTTCGAAGCGCCGGTAGTAATTGATTTAAATATCAGTTCCTCTGCCGCCCGTCCGCCCGTAAAGGTTGCAATCTTATTAAGCGCCTGCTCCTTACTCATTAGGAAGCGTTCATCGCTCTCCACCTGCATGGTATATCCAAGTGCACCTGAGGTACGGGGAATAATTGTTATTTTATGGACCGGCGCGCTGTCGTTTTGCAGTGCCGCGACCAACGCATGTCCCACTTCATGATAGGAAACGATCTTGCGTTCCTGCTCCGATACCACGGCATTTTTACGTTGATAACCGGCAATGATGACCTCTACACTTTCTTCAAGATCGGATTGTACAACCTCGCTTCTGCCATCTCGCACTGCACGAAGTGCCGCCTCATTAATAATATTGGCAAGCTCCGCTCCGTTCGCACCCGATGTCGCCCGTGCAACCGCTTCATAGTCAACGTCTTGTGCCATCTTCACATTTTTACCATGCACCTGCAATATTGCGGCACGGTCTGTGCGATCAGGCAGTTCAACCGGCACTCGTCGATCAAATCGTCCCGGTCTTGTGAGTGCTTTATCAAGTATCTCGGGTCGGTTACTCGCCGCCAACAGCACGACACCTTTTTGTCCATCAAAGCCGTCCATTTCGGTCAAGAGCTGATTGAGTGTCTGTTCCCGCTCGTCGTTTCCTCCAATGCCGCCGCTGTCACGCTTTTTGCCGATTGTGTCAATCTCGTCGATGAATATGATACAGGGGGCTTTTTCGTTCGCCTGCTTGAAAAGATCTCTCACCTTTGCGGCACCCATGCCGACAAACATTTCCACAAATTCAGATCCGGATATCGAGAAAAACGGAACCTTTGCTTCGCCTGCTACCGCTTTTGCAAGCAGGGTTTTACCCGTTCCGGGAGGGCCCACCAACAACACACCTTTGGGGAGATTTGCACCTATGTCAGCATATTTTTTCGGATTGTTGAGAAAGTCCACCACCTCGGCGAGTGCCTCTTTTGCCTCTTCCTGTCCTGCCACATCTTGGAACGATTTGCCGGTCTTGGTTTCGGCATATATTTTTGCATTTGATTTGCCGAACGACATGGAGTTCCCACCCATCTTCTTTGACATCTTTGACATAATGAATATCCATACCGCTGCAAAGATAGCAATCATGATCACTGTGCTGATTATGTTCATCAAAAATGATGGTTCTTTTGGTAGGGACTCGGTAAACTCAACCCCCGCCTCATATAGTTTGTCGACAAGATAGAAATCTTGCATTCTTACAGTAGAATAAAGATCTACCTGCGGATCTTCTTCGCCGATGTTCTCTATCTCAATGCCGTAAAGTATTGAATCCTCCATTACCTGCACCATAGAAATTTTTCCGGAGTCAAGATCGTTGAGAAATGCATCATATGTAACGGGAGTGATCTGTGATTGTGCGAAAAAAATCGATATTAGCATATTCAGCACGAAAATTACGACAAATGCGATGAGTAAATAATAAGTAAACGATTTTTTGTTTTTGATTTTTATTGAATCCTTGTTCATTTTGAACCCTTTCGTTTATAATTAATGTATAGTGATGTTATGTTTTTCTTAAAACCGTGCCATGGTTGTGGCTTTTCAAAGAATCAGGGTTTCTGTTTAAAGTCCTTGAATTAAATGACCAACTATATTATTTACATCGCTGCATTTCCCAATACATGTTCCGACAAAATTAAGAATACGCCCAGTGATGTGAGCACCAGTCCGGTCGCTCTATTCAGAATCGCCGGTTTTGATCGATTTGCAAATTTTGAGCCGAGCAGTGCAAATATCAAGGTCGAGGCCATACAGATGGTAAGCACCACCGGATCGGGTATTATCTGCTGTATGGTAAAGTGTGACATCGCCCCAAAAAGTGCCGTGAAGGTCATGATAAACACGCTGGTTCCGACCGCTTTTTTCAGTTCATATCCGAGCACCGTTGTCATTAGGGTTAACATCATTATTCCACCGCCCGCTCCGACAAATCCACATATGAAACCGATTACTGCACCGCAAAGAATCGGAAGTATGGCTTTCAGCTTGTTCTCTTTGCGAATCAAAGGCTTTGTTTCTTTGTCCTCCTTTTTCAAAAGGAATTTTATTCCCATAAACAGTGACATGTAAAGAGCGATGTTACCCATCGATTCGCTCGGCACCAGTCCTGCTATGAATGCACCGATAAACGTGAAAATCAATACACTTATCAACAACGTTTTGCTGTTCTTTATGTCTATGTTTTTGTTTTTTCCATAGGTATAGGCGGATATTGCGCTTGCCAGCACATCGGAAGCGAGCGCAATGCCTATCGCCTCATACGGGTTCATATCTAAAAAAGTAATCAACATGGGAGTGATTACCACCGCCGCACTCATTCCGGCAAATCCTGTACCGAGCCCTGCACCGATTCCGGCAATGATGCAAACTATTATTGTTGTCATGGTATTATTCACTCCTATATGTTTTTACTGTTATTTATTTTGATCAGCCTTGAGATTTTCTACCGCCTTTTTAACTATATTTATTGCCATACCCAGCTCCTCATCCGATATACCTTTGAAAGCTACCTTACGAAAATTCGAAATGCACACTTGTGCTTCATCAATAACCGATGCGCTTTTCGGCAACAGGTTCAACCGTAATACCTTTTTGTTGTCGGGTGATGGAGTTTTTGATATATACCCATTTTTAGCAAGATTGTTGATGGCGGTCGAAGCATGAGACTTTGTGTAGTTGTTCGAGTCTAAAATATCTGTCAGGGTATTGCGCTCAGGGTTTGTTGCCAAGAATTGTAAGAGTTCAAGTTCAAGATAGGTTAAGTCTGTCTTGTTCATCAGCCCTTTAAAATGCTCTTTTCTCAAACTCATAAACTCCATAAACGAATCTTTAAGTTTTATCATTGGTCTGTACCTCCTTCGGTTTTGTTCTAAATAGAACTTATCTGTTGACGTAATTATAGTTCTGTTTAGAACAAAAGTCAATGGGGGATTTGTATATAATTTGTGAACGTTTTGTGTTTGCGGCACAGTATTTCAAAATAGTATGATGGTAAAAACGCGATAAAAGCTTTTGTTTACACCAAATTCTTGCAAAAATCTTTAAAGTGTGGTAAAATAACTATTCATATAATATCTATAATAAATAGAAAAGGAAACGGTACTATGATTTTATTGCACGACAAGAGCAAGGTGGAGTTTGAACAGGGTAAAGACGCCTTTCGCCATACCAGCTCTCATATTCTTGCCCAGGCGGTCAAACGCCTTTTTCCCGAGGCACAGCTTGCAATCGGTCCTTCCATTGAAAACGGCTTTTACTATGATATCGACTGCGACACACGATTCACCGATGAGATTGTCGCCGATATTGAGGCGGAGATGGTGAAAATCGTCAAAGAAAACCTTCCGCTGGAGCGTTTTGAAAAAACTAAGGAAGAAGCCATAGAGCTTGTCAAGGATCAACCGTACAAGCTTGAAATGGTGCGAGAACTGCCGGACGATGCCGTTATATCTTTCTATCAACAGGGTGAGTTCTGCGACATGTGCGCCGGCCCCCACCTTGCCTATACCGGCACTGTCACTGCTATAAAGCTTACAGGCAGCACCGGTGCATACTGGCGCGGTGACAGCAAAAACAAGATGTTGCAACGAATTTACGGCACCTCGTTCGACACCCCGAAAAAGCTCCGTGAATATCTTGCCGCCGTGGAAGAGGCAAAGAAACGTGATCACAACAAGATTGGACGTGAACTGGAATATTTCACCACCGCCGACGTTATCGGTCAGGGACTGCCGGTATTGCTCCCCAAAGGTGCTCGGGTGATTCAGCTTTTACAGCGCTTTGTGGAGGACGAGGAACAGCGCAGAGGTTATCTTCTCACCAAAACCCCGCTGATGGGCAAAAGTGACATTTATAAAATCAGCGGACACTGGGACCATTATCGTGACGGCATGTTCATCATCGGCGATCCGGAAAAGGATGAGGCCTCCTGCCTTGCCCTTCGCCCCATGACATGTCCGTTCCAATACCAAGTTTTTCTTAACCGCAAACGCAGTTATCGTGACCTGCCGATGCGCCTTGGCGAAACCAGCACACTTTTCCGCAACGAGGACTCGGGCGAGATGCACGGGCTTATCCGCGTGCGTCAGTTCACCATCAGCGAGGGACATCTCATCGTTCGACCCGACCAGCTAGCTGAAGAATTTTCCGGCTGTCTGACACTTGCACGCTATATGCTGGGAGTGCTCGGTTTGGAAGAGGATTGCAACTACCGTTTCAGCCGCTGGGATCCCAATCGCACCGATAAGTATGAGGGCACAAAGGAGCAATGGGAACTTGCCGAGAGCACGATGGAAAAGATTCTGAAAGATCTTGACGTTGACTATGTCGAGGGTATTGACGAGGCGGCATTCTATGGCCCAAAATTAGATATACAGATAAAGAATGTCCACGGTAAAGAGGACACTCTCATCACAATACAGATTGACATGCTACTTGCCGAAAAGTTCAAGATGGAGTATGTAGGAGAAGACGGTGCACCGCACGCACCTTATATCATACACCGTACCTCCATCGGGTGCTATGAGCGTACGCTCGCCCTGCTCATCGAAAAATATGCCGGTGCTCTTCCGGTTTGGATGATGCCGGAACAGGTACGAATCGTCCCCATCAGTGAAAGCCATCACGATTATGCCGAAGAGCTGGAAAAACTTTTATTTGAGGCAGATATCCGTGTCAGTGCCGACTATCGCAACGAGAAGATGGGGTATAAAATCCGTGAGGCACAGCTGGAAAAGATACCGTATATCTTGGTGGTAGGCGACAAAGAGATGGCAGATCGCACCGTTGCGGTTCGCTCCCCACGAAACGAGGAGTTCGGCGGTGTCAAACCGATAGACGACTTCCTTGGAATGATAAAAGAACAAATTGCAACACGAATGAGATAACAAGTTATGAATTTGATCAAACCCTTTGCCGAAATGCCGAAACAGGCGATGTCCGACATAAAATATGTAATGTGTGACATTGACGACACCATCACCACCGACGGCAAACTGTCGGCGGCGGCATATTCCGCGCTTTGGGAGCTGAGTGAGAGTGGTATTGCGGTCATTCCGGTGACGGGGCGACCTGCCGGCTGGTGCGATCTTATCGTGAGGCAATGGCCGGTCAAGGCGGTCATCGGTGAAAACGGCGCATTTGTCTATTACCTTGAGAATGGGCTTCGCCGCACCTTCACCCACCCAGAAGTTTCAACCGACATAAAAACACGCCTTTTCGATTTGGAAAAGGCGTGTTTATCGTCTGTTGAGGGGTGTCGAGTGGCAAAAGATCAATTTTCACGCATATATGACCTTGCCATCGACTTTGGTGAAGAACCGCCGCACCTAGGCTTTGAGGCGGCAGAACGGATAAAAGACATCTGCCTTGAACACGGCGCAGTCGCAAAGGTCAGTTCCATTCATGTGAACGCATGGTTTGGAAACTATGACAAATTATCGATGGCACAGCTCTTTATGACCGAAGTGCTCAGGGAAATCGACATAAAAAAACAGGTGCTCTTCTTCGGCGATTCACCGAACGACGAGCCCATGTTCTCTTTCTTTCCGCACAGCTGTGCGGTTGCCAATATCAAACAGTTTTTGGATAAGCTCACCCATCCGCCGACCTATATCGCCGAAAAAGAGAGCGGAGAGGGCTTTGCACAGTGCGTAAAGAGGTTTTTGGCAGTGCGATAGTCACTATAAAAATAGTCCTTCAATGTGAATATCAACACACCCTCCGACAAGCTCTGATCGTTTTTCGGGGTTGAATGACTATATAAGGTCATCCGACAAACAAATATCGCCTTTACTTCACCTTGTCCCCTACTCTCAGTCTCCGCCCTGCCGCAAAGGCGGTGCCGTCCATCAGGTTTTTGCCCTGCGGCTTTAGTTTGCTCAAAACAATCGCACCCTCGCCGCAAGCGATGGTTAGCGGTTTGACCGACAAAATTTCCCCTATCTCTCCGGTTTGATCGCTTACCCGAGTCTCGCCGATGCCGCAGATCACATCACACAGCGATATGGTGGGCATTAAATAAGGGTTCACCCCTCGTGTAAGGTTGTGAATCGTATCGGCGCTCATATCAAAATCGCAGACAAGTTCCGTCTTTTGAATCGGCGGTGCGTGGCTCGACTTCTCATGGTCTTGAGGAGTATAGCTCGCATCGCCTTTTTCTATGTCACATAATGTCTTTAATAAAAGCGGAATTCCGACCTGCTCCATGCGTGAAAATATGTCGCCTGCGGTCTCATTTTCACCGATATCAAACTGCTCGCTTGATATTATGTCTCCGGTGTCGATCCCCTCGTCGATGCGCATAACCGTAACACCACCGACTTTTTCTCCCGCCATGATCGCACGCTGAATGGGTGCCGCTCCACGATAGCTCGGAAGCAGTGACACATGAAGGTTTATCGTGCCGTACTTCGGCATTTCTATTATCTCATTTTGCAAAATCCGTCCGTATGCCACCACCACAATGATATCGGGACAAAGTTCTTTTATCCTTTGCTCCTCTTCGCTGTTTCGCAGTGTAGTCGGCTCATGACAGATGATACCAAGCCGCTCTGCCGCCTCGGCAACCGGTGTCGGTGTCAATATCTGTTTGCGCCCCACCGGTTTGCGCTGTCTTGTATAGACCGCTACCACCTCGTGACCCGCCCGGGCTATCGCCTCGAGTGTCTTTGCCGCCAGCACTGGAGTGCCCATGAATACTATCTTCACTGTTCGCTTTTCTCCGCTGCCTCGTGTACCTTGTCTTCGATCTGTTGTTCGGTATAAAGTTTCTCCGCCTTATCTGATATAGTTATGCCGTCCAAATGATCAATTTCATGACACGCCGCACGCGCCAATATGTCGTGTGCTTTTATGGTAAAAGTATTTCCGAGACGGTCTTGTGCCTCTACCGTTACGGTTTGTGGGCGGGTAATCGTTCCGTGTAACCCCGGGAAAGAAAGACAACCCTCCAGTGACTCAACTTCACCATTACTTGCTATAATTTTCGGATTGACCATCTCTATTATCTCATAGCCGATCTCGTCAGAGTCTTCAATCTCAAACTCGTCAAGAATTACTGCAACACGTCGGAGCACCCCAATCTGCGGTGCCGCAAGCCCGAGACCACCCGCCTCCAACATCGTCTCACCAAGGTCATCCAGCAGGTCATGTAAGCGGTCGTTAAATTCGGTTATCTCTCTCGAGCGCTTTTTAAGCGTCGGTTCTCCATCGTGTAAAATATTTCTAAGTGCCATCTTGTATGTTATCCTTCCATTTGATTTTATTGTTCTTCGCGACTGTTAAAGTCGATGTATATCGAAACTCCACTGTCGATTTTTTTGTCTGCCATTTCGGCAAGCACCTCCCGCAAAAAGTCTCGGAACCGCTCGGAATTGCGACATTTCAAGGTCAGCTTCACCCTCGTCTTTCCGGCAACTGTTGCCACATTATAACTTGCAGGGCCAAGCACACGAAGCGGTATATCACTATTCTCTTTTTTACCATGTGCCGTTTTAATCGCCGTTCGAAACGCTATTGCCACTCGCTGTGCCTTTTCCTCTGAAATTGACACAAAACTAATAAGAAGTAGTGTGCAAAAAGGCGGATAAAGCCCCAGCTCGCGCATCTCGAGTTCTCTTTTGTAAAACTCTTTATAATCCTGCTGTGCCGCAAGTTGCAAAACCCAGTGATCGGGATTAAAGGTTTCGATTATCGCGCGACCTTCGCCTCCTTTTCGACCGCTACGCCCCACCACCTGCGTGACGAGTGAAAAAACATTTTCATAGGCACGATAGGAATCGGCATAGAGTAGGCTGTCCACCGAAAGAACACCGACCAGTGTAACTTTTTCAAAATCAAGTCCTTTTGCAACCATCTGAGTCCCGACCATGATATCAGCCTCATGATCTCCAAAACTTGCAAGCATACGCTCATGTGAATTCTTGGCGGTGACGGAATCGGTATCCATTCTCAATATTCCGGCATCCGGAAATCGATCGGCTAGTTCCAGCTCAACGTGTTCTGTGCCGACACCGGAGAATATCAGCTCGCCGCCGCAAATATTACACCGTACAAGTGACGGATCTTCCGAAGAACCGCAGTAGTGACAAAGCAGTTGCTGTCGCTTTTTGTGCAGTACCATCGGAACAGAACAGGAACCGCAAGTTTTGGCACTGCGACACTCTTTGCAAAGGCCTACCGTCCGATAACCACGGCGGTTGAGGAGCAAGATGGTCTGCTCGCCCGACTTTAGGTTCTTATCTATCTCGGAAGAAAGATAACTTCCCACCGACGAAACTTCACCCGTTTCACGCAGTGTGCGAAGATCGCAGAGTTCCGCCTTTGGAAGTGGCAGATCGTTATATCTTGTCAGCAGTTCATAATAATGAAAATGCCCTTTCTCGGCATAGTAATATGCCGAAATGGAGGGAGTGGCGGATGCCAAAAGAAGTAATGCCTTTGCCTGCCGTGCACGATATGTTGCGACCGACACGGTGGAAAACCTCGGTGTTTGGTCGCTTTTATAGCTGTTTTCCTGCTCCTCGTCGATGATAATTATTCCGAGGTTCTTCATCGGCGAAAACACGGCGGTGCGTGTGCCGACCACTATTTTATATTTTCCCTCGGCGATTCCTTTATAATACATTGCACGCTCACCGTCCGACAGGGAAGAATGGACAAGCGCCACACTCTCACCAAACAGCTGGGTAAATCGCTTTGCCATCTGGGTCGCAAGCGATATCTCGGGCAATAACAGCATTGCCGAGTTTCCTCTTGCGGTGAGGCGCTCAATCAATTTTATAAATATAGCCGTCTTACCACTGGAGGTCACTCCATATAGCAGTGCCGGCTTAGAATCGGGATTATCCGCCTTGGGGCAGATGGCATCAAATACGCTCTGCTGAGACTTTGACAGGTTTATCGGCTCTTTCAAAACAGGAGGAGAGACCTCCACCGACTTCGGCTCGCTCTTTTTGCGTCTGACCAGCCGGTGCACCCCGTCTTTGCTCTCTATTTTATATAGAAACGGTAGTGGAATCACCACCCTTACAGCATCAAAGAAACCGCAAAAATACTGTTCTTTTAAAAATTCACAAAGGCTTATCTGCTCCTCAGTCAAAGCGTGTTCGGGCGGAGATACTGCCTGTAACGATTTTATCTTTTCCAACCCTTGCGTGGTAGGGTCTTTCTCTTCAAACCCGAGTATTACCCCTAAACGAGGACGGTCGCCTCGACCGAACGGAACCATACAAAAGCGACCTCGCAGGTCACCCTCATCGCTGAATTTGTCAAACCGATAGCTGTATGGCTTGTCAAAACGGTGGGTTGCTCCCTCGACAGCTACAACACAAAACCGATCAAGCATTCAGACGCCTTATTGTCTTTTCTATTATGTCTAACAGCTCGTCGGCACAGGTATTTATCGTCTCGTTCACCACTACATGGTCATACTCACGGGAAAACTGCATCTCCTGCAACGCCCGCTCCAGTCTTGCCTCGATCGACTCTGCCGAATCGGTGCCGCGCGACACAAGTCGATGTTTCAGCTCTTCCATGGACGGAGCATGAATAAAGAGCAGTAGCGAATCATCCCTCATCATCTCTTTTATCTGCATTCCGCCGTCGACTTCAATTACCAATAAAATAATCTCGCCGTTTGCAAGACGTCTTTCCACCTCTTTTTTCGGTGTGCCGTAATAGTTGCCGACATAGCTGGTATGCTCCAGCATTTCACCGTTTTCGATGCGACTTTCAAACTCCTCTTTTGTCAAAAAGTAGTAGTCAACACCGTCTTTCTCACCCTCTCTCGGCGCACGAGTGGTCGCCGATACCGACTGTTTGAGACTCGGCATCTTCAATAGCATGTCTGCGACAATACTGTCTTTTCCACTACCCGACGGACCGGATATAACCACTAAAAGCCCTTTTTGTTGCATAATTATGACCATTCCTTTCTTGATGGTTTGTCCGTTTTTGTCACAGGGTGACGAAATTCAAACGCTTTGCGTTTGTAAGAAACATAGCTCTGAGTTTGAATGTTTATTTTCAAACTTATGAGTAGACCTTTCCCGTTGTTTTGTGCCTTTTTTGTCGCACAGCGGCGAGTATTCGGTTTGCTCTGCTTTATGGGCAGTTTCTGCCATGCTACTATTCTTCTTCGATGCCCTCAATTCTTGTGATCACGGTGTCGATGGCAAGACCGGACAGAATCACATGGTTTGAATCGGTGACAATCACCGCCTTTGTTTTCCTGCCAAAGGTGGCATCGACCAGACGACCTTGCTCTCTCGCATCCGATATCATTCTCTTTATCGGTGCGGAATCGGGCGCCGTCACCGACACTATTCTTTCCGGCAAAATATAGTTGCCGAACCCTATGTTTAATAACTGCATGACTCACTCAACATTTTGTATCTGTTCTCGAATCTTTTCAAGCTGCGATTTCATCTCGATTACGGTCATGGTGACCTCGCTGTCCGATATCTTTGAGCCGATGGTGTTCGCCTCGCGGTTAAGCTCCTGAATCAAGAAATCCAGCTTGCGTCCGACCGACTCACCGCCCGACATGATGGACATAAACTGTTTGACATGCGATGAAATTCGCACCGTCTCTTCCGTGACCGATGTCTTGTCGGCAAATACTGCCGCCTCGGTCACCAGCCGTGATTGCTCGACATTATGATCGTCCAGCAAAACTTGCAGTCGTGATAAAAGCTTGTTGTAGTATTCTTTCTGACGCTCGCCGTTTGTCCCCTCGATATTTTTGGCACTTTCCTCTATCATAGAAAGTCGGGAAACGATGTCATCATGGAGTTTCTCTCCCTCCCGCTCTCGCATGTCACAAAGCTCGCTAAGGGCAGGGTGCAAAACCGTCAACACATCGGCAGTGACCGCCTCCTCATCGCAGACCACACGCTCCGGCACAAATATGTCGGGTATGCGAGTAAAGGTGGTGGCCGCCACATCGTTTGGTATGCAAAGCTCGGTGCAAAGCAGTTCAAAAGCCTTTTTATAGCTCTCGGCAAGTGCTATGTCGGTCTTGACCGTTACGTCCGCCGCCTCGACCGACTGAATATACACATTCACGTCCAGTTTGCCACGTGACACGCTTTTTGACACCTCCGCCTTAATCTTTTCGTCTAAAAAGTTGTAACTGCGAGGTAGTCGGCAGGAATATTCAAAATACCGATGATTTACCGACCGAAGTTCCACTGTTATCAGCCGTCCGCCGAGGGTCTTGCTGCACCGTCCGAACCCGGTCATTGACTTTATCATATTAAATCACCTTCTTTAATAATTTTATGGTTAGGTAAATTGAAAAACATCACGTTTTCCGAATCGGTTGATTATATAGTTATTCAATTTGAAAAACGATACAAGATTACCGGAAGACGTGTTGGTTTTCGGGGTTGAATGACTATAAATTTGAGATAACGGCATCCGCTATCTCACGGCTACCGACAGTTTTCTCTCCCTGTTTTGCTATGTCGGCGGTGCGAAGACCCTTTGCAAGCGTCGCTGTCACCGCATCGTTTATCGCCTTTGACTCCTCTTCCAGTCCGAAAGAATATTTCAGCATCATACCAACAGACAAAATGGTCGCAAGAGGATTTGCAACACCTTTACCGGCAATGTCGGGAGCAGAACCGTGGATTGGCTCATACAAACCTTTCTTGGTTGTTCCGAGGGAAGAAGAGGGCAACATACCGATAGAACCGGTAACCATTGAGGCCTCGTCCGACAGGATATCACCGAACATATTTTCGGTCACAATAACATCAAACTGACGGGGATTGCGAACTAACTGCATGGCGCAGTTGTCAACCAACATGTCGGAATACTCTACTTCCGGAAACTCTTTTGCAACACGGTGTGCGACTTCACGCCACAGGCGGCTGGATTCCAGCACGTTCGCCTTATCAACCGAACAAAGTTTTTTGCCGCGTACCATGGCAAGTTCAAAACCGACTCTCATGATGCGCTCTACTTCTTTTTCGCTGTATATCATGGTATCGTATGCCGCCTCGCCAAGCTCACCGTTGTCACGGCGACCACGCTCGCCAAAGTATGCTCCACCGATAAGCTCACGGACCACCACAAAGTCAAGACCTCCCTCGGTCAACTCCGGTTTGAGGGGGCAAGCTTCACGCAGTTCGTCGAAAAGCACCGCAGGACGGATGTTTGCAAAAAGACCCATCGCACTGCGCAGACCCAAAAGAGCACGCTCGGGACGAAGGTTGCCGGGCAGAGTGTCCCATTTCGGTCCGCCTACCGCTCCGAGCAGTACGCTGTCGGCGGCAAGACAGGTGTCAATCGTCTTTTGCGGCAACGGCTCACCATAAGCGTCGATTGCAACGCCGCCAGCCTCTGCCTCGGTATAGCTGAAAGTGTGACCGAATTTTTCGCCAATCTTGTCCAGTACTCGAATTGCCTCGCCGACAATTTCGGGACCGATTCCGTCACCCTTTATCAGTGCAATGTTAAAATTCATAGTTTGGTTTTCCTTTCTACTTTACGGACAAAAGCAGTCCGCCTTTTTCCTTGATGTTGCGAACAAATTCGGGTAGCGGTGCAGTCTTGTACTCTTTACCCTTTGTAAGATTGCGGATGATGCCTTTCTCGACATCGACGCTCACGTCATTGCCGGCCTCGATGTCGGCAACCGCCTCGGGACACTCCACAATGTTGAGCCCGATGTTGATGGCGTTACGGTAGAAAATTCTGGCAAAGGTGTTTGCGATAACACAGTCGATGCCGCAGGTTTTGATCACAAGCGGTGCATGTTCACGGGAAGAACCGCAACCAAAGTTGTCGGTAGCGACGATAATGTCCCCCTCTTTTACCTTTTTTACGAATTCGGTGTCAATGTCTTCCATCGCATGTTGTGCAAGTTCCTGTGCATCGCTGGAGTTCAGATATCGTGCCGGTATGATTACATCGGTGTCAACATTTGCA
>CAYJJX010000008.1:0-26697 GCA_964370605.1 uncultured Oscillospiraceae bacterium
GGCAACAATTTTTCCATCCTGCAACAGCATGATGCGGTCACAAAAATTCATGGCAAGGTTTATGTCGTGTAAGACTCCGACAACCGATCTCCCCTCTCGTGCACTCCATTCCTTCAAAAATTCGGTCAAGCTGAGTTGATATCGCATATCAAGGTGATTTGTCGGTTCGTCCAGCAAAATAATCTCGGGATCCTGCGCCAGTATTTTGGCAAGGAAAACGCGTTGGAGCTGGCCTCCCGACAGCGAATTCACCTCGCGCTCACGCAGGTCATTCAGTCCGGTTCGCTCTAAAACCTCCTCCACCTTTTTCAAATCGTTGTTTGAAACGGAGGCAAAAAGTCCTTTTTGATGTGGGTATCGCCCCATCATCACGGTATCATATACCGAATAGTTGAAGTATATCTCTGTCGACTGGGAAAGTAGCGCCACCTTTTTTGCATAGTTATGTTTTTTAAGCGTCTTCACCTCGTCGCCATTGACTTTACAACTTCCGGTGTAGGGGAGTGTTCCGGCAATCACGCGCAATAGCGTCGTCTTTCCACAACCGTTCGGCCCTATTATTACAAGATTCTCACCACTTTTCATCTCAAACGAAATGTCGTGTAGTATCTCTACATCACTTGAATAGCCACAGCAAACGTTTTCGAGCCTGATCATCCTTTAGTCCTCCTTTTCCCAAAATAAAGGTATATAAAGAACGGTGCGCCGAAAAATGCCGTCACTGCACCAATAGGCAGTTCCAGCGGTGGTATCATCGTACGAGCAATCAGGTCGCACAGCACCATAAAGGCACCGCCGAGTAGCATAGATGACGGAATTACATAGCGATGCGATGCTCCAAACATCTTTCGGGCGACGTGGGGAGTAAACAGGTCAATAAAACCGATGATTCCTGCCGCCGAAACGATAGCGCTGGTCAATACAGCACCGACACAGAGTAAAAATACTTTCATCTTTTTTGCGTTAACACCTGTCGTCTGTGCCTGCTCATCACCCAGACTGAGAATGTCCATCTGCCTTGAATACAAGAAAACGAGTATGCTTCCGACAATGACAATGGGAAACACGACAATGGAATAACTGTCTGATTTGAGGGCGAAGCTGCCCATCTGCCAGAACATCATCTCTTTCAGATCTTCTCGGGAGAGCGACATGATGATTGTTATGATTGCATTTGCGAAGAGGGACAGTGCCATACCGGTGAGAATGATGGTGTTATTCTGCAGATTTCGATCCAGTTTTGTGGCGATGCCAATAGCGGCAAAAACGGTCAAAACACCAAAAAACAGCGCAAAAGCCGGCAGAGTAAAACTGCCGAATACGCTGAGTCCGAGTAGTATTGTGAGCGTTGCACCGACCGCCGCGCCGGACGATACGCCAAGCGTATAGGACGAGGCGAGCGGATTGCGCAAAACCGATTGCATCAAAACGCCTCCGACCGCAAGACCACTGCCGCAGATAAATGCGAGCATGACACGTGGTATGCGAATGTCGGCGAGTATAGTAATAGCAGTGTCCGGCACATCAGACATGTACTCATATCCGAACCTTGCGAACAACTCATATAATATTACATCTACGGTATGCAACGGCGCTATGGGGACGGTTCCGATCCCCATAGCCAGTATTATCGCCGTTACACAGACGACTGCGAGTATTGTCAGCAGCCCGAGCTTTTTCATTTATTAGGACATCCCTTTCGAAGTATTGTCCGTTTCTGTCACAAGAATGTGACGGAAATTTTCACTTTTGCTTGCCGGAAAGGCAAGACTTGTTCCGACCTCAAGTCGTGGTAATTATCTAGACCACTTGACCTAGACCTTTTCTTCTAAGCTTGTTTTGCTTCTATCCTTTATGCAAACAGGTCGGGATAGATAGCCGTCGCCATCTCTTCCAAAGCGATGACAATGTTTTGGCTGGTACGTGATGAAGCGTTTGCACTGATAAAGAAAACACGATCTTCCGATACTGCACTTACTACATCCCAACCGGCACGTGCTTTTAAAGCGTCAACCGGAGCATCGATATAGCCTTCGTTGGTGAAGATAACAGCAGGGTTTGCGGCGACAACTGTCTCTTCGCTGACCGACAGCCAGCCTTCTTGATCGCCGAGTGCATTTGTACAGCCGACAAGCTCAATGAATTCATTAATAAATGTGCCGCTTCCGAGGCTGTAGAGTGCCGGTGCGCTTCCGATCTCGAAGTATACGCTCTCACCGCTTGCACTGTCGCCGATAGTGTCTACGACAGCCTGAATACGAGCGTCCATGTCTGCGACAAGTGCAGCCGCCTCGGCGTCTTTTCCTGTGATAGATCCAATGAAGAGGATATCACCACGAATTCCCTCAATGGTTGAAGCGGTGGGAATGTCGGTGACAAATGTGCCGTGTTCTGCGGCTACTGCCATCGGGTTTCCACCCTCATAGTAGCTCAGGCCGGACGAAATAATAATGTCTGCCTCCAAAGCAACTGCTTGTTCTGCGCTGGGAGCCATCAGGTCGAAAAGTTCCATTGAGGCAGTAGCGTCTTGATTTTCAAAAGCATCTACCGAATAGTTGTCTATACCGACAATGTTCGCCTCAAGTCCAAGGCCTATAAGGATTTCGGTTGCGGCGGGCGACAGCGAGATGATCTTCTCTGCACTTGCCGGAACTTCATAAGGCATGCCGGCACGATCGAGCAGTTCTGCTGCCTCTGCCGGAGCTTCCGATTCAGAAGTGTCGGTGCTTTGTGACTCGCTCGGTGCTGCCGAAGATGAATCGGGAGCCGACTCGCTCGGAGCTGCTGTGTTGCAACCTACCATTGTCACTGCAAGTAGCAGTCCCATGGCTATAGCTGTCAATTTTTTCATTGCGTTTTTCATTCTTTCCAATTCCTTTCTTGATGATTTTGATCTGCTTCGTCACATGGTGACGAAATTCAAGCGTCCTCTCACTTGAGCGGCTCAAAACCTTTTTTTCTGCGAAGAGCGTTTCCCTCCACAATTTATGTTCTACATCTCGATGCCAACACGCGCATTGACACCTTTTGTGAAGTAGTGTTTTATCATGGTCATCTCGGTGACAAGGTCAGCGTTTTCCATCACCTTTTCGGTGGCATATCGCCCTGTCATGACCAGCTCGGTACTATCCGACTTTTCTTTCATCAGCCTGAGCTGTTGTTCTTCGCTCAAAAGTTCCATCTGCACGGCGACGTTTATCTCGTCCAGAATGACCACATCATACTCACCGGACGAAGCGACCTCCAACGCACGCTCAAAACCGGCATGTGCCGACTGAATGTCGTGTTCTGTCTCGCTACCTTTTGCAAAACATTTTCCACCGGCTCCAAACTGTTCGATTTTGACATTCGGGAGATAATTTTTCACAGCCTTAATCTCACTGTACTCGCCATTTTTCAAAAATTGACCGATGAACACACTTTTTCCGGCTCCGCAGGCACGCAGGGTCAGGCCAAGCATACAGGTGGTCTTTCCTTTTCCGTTTCCGGTATATATTTGGGTGTATCCCTTTTTCATTGAAGTATCCCTTTCACCTTTATATGGTTCTTATTAAAACGGAGTATACAACCCCACTATATATCAAAACAAAAAACTCGACCCATACAGGTCGAGCAAAAAAACAACACAAAGACGCCACGCATCTTTTGCACCGTCAACCTCATTACCTGTGAAGTTGGTTCGGATTTATGTGGCAGGTTTTCCGACTCAGATATGTTTGCACTTTTACCTTCCCAAGAAAAACTCAGTGGTTGGCTTTTCGCCTAAAAAGTGCTAAATCATTACGGCAGCAGGACTGTCAAGGAATCTAACCTTGTTCCCTAATCTCACACAAACGAATATTAGATTTTCATCAGTATATCATTGTATTACTATTTTGTCAATACAGGATGTCAAAAATGTATGTAAGAATATGCAAAGGATTCATCAAGCGTATTCTATTTTTTTAGGTATTTTTTCTTGTACCAAACCCACCATGCCGCAACAATTATGATGGAAGCAAGACTTGCCCACTGGTTTACCGACAGCGAAAAAATCTCAAGCGGAACATCGCCGCGCATGAAGTCGAGAAAAAAGCGCATCACGCCATAGGAGACCACGAAGAACGGCAGTGCGTAGAAGGAGTTTTCTTCGCCCCATCTGCGTAACAATATTATTATGGCGACGAATATTACTACCGAAAATATGATCATAATCAACTGTGTCGGAAAGAGTCTAATTTCGGATGGCGCAATTGGGCTATCGATCGGAAAACAATACCCAAAGTCAGACGGGACACCATAGCAACATCCGGCGAAAAGACAACCCATACGAAAAAACGCCATATAGATCGCAGCACCGGGAATGATTTGACCTACATATTTTTTGAACGATAAATCCATAATACGGCAGTAAATCCAAATAAGCAGGACTATCAAAATAACCGCACCATAGAACAAGCGTCCAACCGGAGTATTCGAAAGCGCATATATGAACGAGTCAAACGAGGTTATATCGTTGATACTATACTTAAAAAAATTGACGACATAGCTCATGGCCATGCTCCCGTAATTCGCACCGACAATAAAAATCAACCAGATTGCAATGTGGTGAATCGTCTTGATCCTTCCGACAAGTCCGGTTTTATTTATTATCAAGGTAACTATCAATAGGGCAACCGATCCCAACACCTCAAAAAAGTTATAAGAATAGATGGTTTGTCCAAACAGTTCAAAGCTATAGTTCATTTTCAACCTTTCGTGTTATCACGCCTTTGTCTAAACATTCTGGATATCATTATACCATAGCATCGCACTATTCGCAACAAATTGTACAAATCAATATCACAGATCTTCTACCTTTGTCCCGTTATTAAATTCGGCTAACATTCTCTTTGTGTCGAAAAAACCGCTGCTTGAAATCGCTTGCTGCGAATGATATAATAGACACAAAAAAACGGGCTACCCGAAGTGGAAGAAAGGATTGGTAATAATTATGGCTAATCACAACATACTCAAAATGAAATTTGATTTAAGCAAGCTAAGCTGGACAAGAGAGCCGAAACACTTTGTGATCGACAACGACAAAATCGAGATAACCACAAAACCTCACACCGATCTGTGGCAAAGGACCTACTATCATTTCAGAAACGACAATGCGCCTGTCTTGCAGATGGAGACTTCGGAAAAGTTCTTTTCCTTTCAAGTCAAGACCGAATTCGAGAGCAACCACCGCTTTGATCAATGCGGTATTGTTGTGTATCTCGATAGTGACAACTGGATTAAAGGCTCCATCGAATACGAAACAGACGAGTTTCAGCATTTGGGCAGTGTCGTTACAAACAACGGATATTCCGATTGGGCAACAACCGAAATTCCTGCCGATGTCAAATCCATGTGGTATCGACTTAGCCGCAGAGAGGACGACTTCTGCATCGAATGCTCTTCCGATGGCATAACATTCAAGCAGATGCGAGTTTGCCATATGTTCAATGTAAAGGACGAAATATCTTTCGGAATTTATGCCTGCAGTCCGGAAAACTCGTCATTCAAAGCAGTCTTCACAAACCTGGAACTCACCGAATGCAAATGGCTCGCACATGACGGTCAGCAACCCGACTAACATCCTAATCGGGCACTGCTCAACGTTTGCTAATAAATCGAAGATAGAACTCAACCATTTTTGTCAACTGCTGTAAAGTGATATGCTCATCGTTGCCATGAATGGTGTTTAGCTGTTCCTTGGTCATCTCTATAACCGAAAATCTATATATGCTGTCACTGATGGAAGCATAATGTCTCGAGTCGCTTGCCGCATACATCAAATATGGCGAAACGATTACCTCCGGCCAACAGTCTGTTATTGTTTCAGCAACCACACCCCACTCTTTAGTGCCTATTTTTGAAATCTTGCAGGGATTTTCGCCACCGAAAACATCGATCTCCACATCGTATTTATTGACGTACTTTCTCAAATGTTCCGTCACCGTTTGGATAGTTTCACCATTGATAATACGAAGATTGGCAGTGATCGAAGCCTTTGGCGGAATCACGTTGCTTGCATCGCTTCCTTTCATGACGGTAAAGGCACAGCTTGTTCGCAAAAGTGCATTCAAGCTTCCTCCGGCCATGCGCCCGAAAAGGTCGAGAAGTGGTGAAAACAACCACAAATTCGCAAAGATAACTTTGTACCCAAAACTTGAATGCCGTCCGAGCGTGTCAAACATGGCACGGGTCGCAGGGTTCAACCTGAACTTGAACGGATGTTTTTGTATTGAAATAACCGCCGCTGCAAGGTCGGTAATCGGTGTTCTTCGCGGCGGGGAGGAAGCGTGTCCGCCTTTAGATTTCACCGTTAAATTTACATTAAGCTTCCCTTTTTCCGATATTCCGACAAGCGCGGATTTTCCGACAACGCCCGGAAAAACACCGGACATAACGGCGCCGCCCTCGTCCAGCACCAGTGCCGGTTTGATGTTTTGTTGCTTGAAGTACTCCACAATTGATGGCTGGCCGTTTCCACCAATTTCCTCATCCCCCGAGAAGGCAAGATATATGTCGTTTTCCGGCACAAAACCCTCTGCGATCAATCTGTCGGCAGCCTCCATGATGCCGCAAAGAGTTGCCTTGGTATCAAGAGTTCCTCTGCCCCAGATTATTCCATCGGCAAGTTCGGCACCGAAAGCGTCTCTTGACCACTGTTCTTGATTCACCGGAACAACATCATAGTGGGACATAAGAACGGTTGGATTTTCGGCGCTTTTTCCTCTCCATCTATAAAAAACAGCGGTTTTATCAAAGCGTTTTCGCTCACAGTTGGATGCAACATTTGGGTATCGCTCGGTCAATAGCCGCCTGAATTTATCAAACTCCGAATAGTCTTCACCT
Organism: uncultured Oscillospiraceae bacterium; assembly: GCA_964370605.1. GTDB lineage: Bacteria > Bacillota > Clostridia > Oscillospirales > Ruminococcaceae > CAYJBH01. The sequence goes on from CAYJJX010000008.1 coordinate 6,865, forward strand.
TCTGACACCGTCCTACACCGAATCATTTCCCGAAGACTTTCACATGCTTTTTCTTCGTCCACCTTGACATCCTCAACCTGTGTCACGGTCTGTTTTTCAGGCGCAAATAATAACGCCCTCACAAGCAAAACTAAAACAAATGCAGCAATTATTACAAAAACAGCTATCAACATTTTTACGACATTCCTTTCACTAAAATCGGTTGAGCATGCATCTTCAACCTTCGAGGTGCCCTAGATTATTCCCTTTTTATACATTATCCTTGCGGCGACAAGCGCAATCAGCGAGCCTACCGGAACAAAAACCGAAACCGAACCGGCAAGAGACGGCACTGCGATAAACAAAACCAGCATAAAAATCATGGGTGCCATGGCTATCTTCCAGCTTTTGGAGACGAAAACGACGGCAAGACCACCAAAAAGTGATGGAAGAATATTTTCAAATGCAGGCTGCAAAAACGGTGATTGAAGGAGCGGTTCAAGCTGCGCCAACAGAAGCACGCCTGCGGCTAGAACCAGCGTGGTGGTTATCGAAGAAACGCCGATTGCAATGGTGGAAATTACGTCCCCCTCCGGCGTACCCGCTTTGACCTTTGCAGAGTCCATTGCGCCAAGAGATGCCGGAAGCTTCAGATTTGTAAGGTTACCGGTAACAAATCCGAGATACGATCCGCTCGCGCCAAGCATCGGCACATAGGTGATCACTTCAATAACGGCAACCGTCCAAAATATAGGCGCGACTCCCAGCAACCCCGACAGCACCGAAGTTATCGGCGGCCATGCGTCGTACCTGACACAGATGTAAATCGGAACCGAAACTATCAACAAAAATGCGCAAAACATCCACACTCTTCCATAAAAGTGTGTCGCATCCTCGAATGATTTGTTTTTCATATCTATGACCATTCCTTTCTTGTGTTTCGTCCTGTTTCGCCACTCGGTGACGAAATTCAAACGCATTCCGTTTGAAAGGCACAAAGGCTCTTTCATTTTGAGTCGGGTTGAATGTTGATTATTGCCTTGCTGCCCTTTACGCCGTAAATGTATTAACCAGCGAGGTTATTGGTATGGCAAGAATCATGGAACCTATCATACTTATAGGCATTGCAAAATCTTTCACCCACCTGATTTCATATTTTTTTACAAACACACCACAAATAATCATCAACATAGAGCTTGACAGCATAACAAAAACCGGTATCCATCCTTGAAGCCCTTCACTTACGTCGGCAAATATCATGCCAAGGAACGCCGATATCATTCCGAGGAAAAGCGCATCCATGAAGATGCCTCCCCAGCGACTGTCCTTGTTTTTAAGTTTTATAAGGCCGCTCTCAATTTTTTTACCGAAGATAGGCACCAGTATAAGGCTCGGAATGATTCCGAGTGTCATTACCCATGCTATAACCGCAAACACCGAGGGATCGGTGACCGTTTCGCTCATACTGGTACCGGTTGCGACGGCGGCGGCGGAGGCGGCGGGCAATTCATATGTAATTGCTCCGATCACCGAAAGACGAAGCCACGGAAGGGCAAACCCCAAAAATTTCGAAAGAGAAAATATTCCAAGCAATATTGAAAGTGCCGGTGCAATACTGAACACTGCACTGGAGACAGCGGCTCGTCTCATGGTATCGGCCGAAATACCGAGACTTTTTCCTCTGCGCCATGCCCTTACGGTAAAAAATACCGACTGTGCAATCACAAACGCGATTACAATTGCAACAAGAACAAATAAATCAGGGTTGTTCGGTGAAAATCCCATTCGCTTTCCTCCTCGTTTTATCGACTGAAAAAATTATACTACGTTTTAAAAAAATTTGCAAACCGAAATTGTTCCGCACCTCATATACAGAAAACAAATTTGAAACAAATGTACCCTTTCATTTAGAAAGAGCGCAGACAAATTGAAATGTAAGTTAAGCTGTTTTGTCCAATTAAAATAGATTTTTTTTCAAAAAGAGTAATTAAACAATAGAAAAACGCTGAACCCAAAATCAAATTGGGTCCAGCGGCGCGCTTGCAAGCTGTAGCCGATAAGCGAACGCCTTTGTGCGGAAAAGGAGTTGTAGCATTAGTTTGATAATGCCCGCCTGGGAACGAACATAAACCGTACAAAGGTGTTAGCGTTAGCGTGCCTTTGTACGGAAAAGGAGCTGTAGCGCAGCGGTGTGAGCAGTGATTTTTTTGCTATGCAAAAAAGCCGCTGTGAACTTAGTGAAGCTCACAGCGACGTGGTACGCCTGACTGGATTCGAACCAGCGGCACATGGCGTCGGAGGCCATTGCTCTATCCAGCTGAGCTACAGGCGCAAATGCTGATACAGTGCTCATTATACAGCTAAATCAACATAAAGTCAATGCAATCCTTGCAATGCAGACCTATAATAATCGCAGTCGCTCCACAACTTTATAGAGCGGTAAACCAAGCACAAAGCATGCAATCGCTTCACCGGCTGCCACCTGCAAACCGATAAGTATTGCTAGCGATGGGTCAAATCTGCCGATCTGGACATAGGACAGAACAATGCCCAAAACAACTCCGTTAGCTACCACCGGACAAAAAGCCGATAGGATCGGAAGTTTCATAAACTTAACTTTGCGCAAAAGGTATCCGCCGGTCGCCGCAAGAAGTGTGGCACCGGTGCCAAAAAAAATGTCGATCATTCCGTAGGGACTGAAAAGATTTGTGATAAAACATCCGATCGTCACCCCTATTGCTCCCGGCACGGAAAATGCGCAAAGCAACATGAGAGCCTCGGAAAAACGCAGCTGAATCGGCCCGTAGGTCAGCGACGAAAATGCGAGCGAGACCACGATATAAAGCGCGGCAATTATTGCGGTTTTTGTTATATTCTTTGTCATAATTTGTATCCCCTTCATAAAAACAGTCATATTATTGTGCCCCGGCACAATTTCATCTTATTCAAATCGTTGTTGTTTCGAAAATTCTCCTGCAAATCCTTGTTGTCTGAGCTGTTCAAACACTGCCACGGCTACCGAATTTGAAAGATTAAGGCTCCTCGCTTTCTCTATCATCGGAATACGCGCCGTTCGATCTTTATGCCGCTCCAACAGCTCTTCCGGAAGTCCTTTGTCTTCTCGTCCAAACACAAGATATGTGTTGTCATCGAGCCTAAAATCGGTATAAATCCGTCGAGACTTTGTCGTGAAGAAAAGCGGTTTTGCATCGGGATTTTGCTCTTCAAACTGCCTATAATTGTCATAGTATGTAATATCCAACAGCGACCAATAGTCAAGTCCGGCGCGTTTTAGCTTTTTATCATCAATCTCGAAACCGAGCGGGCGAATAAGGTGAAGTCGCGCGCCCGTTGCGGCACAGGTTCGTGCAATATTCCCGGTGTTCTGCGGTATCTGTGGTTCAACCAAAACTATATTCACCACTTTTGTGACCATTCCTTTCTTAAGGTTTTGTCCGGTTTTGTCACTCAAGTGACAAAATTCAAACGCATTCCGTTTGAAAGGAACAAAACTTAGTTTTTGAAAACTTGTTTTCCAAACTTGACTTGCCTTTTCATTGCCGTTATCTTTTGACACTCTGCCTTTTCCATCGATTATACAAACTAATCTTTTAGTCGTGCAAGAAACTGTTCGAATTGCAAGCCGTTTCGCCGCTCAGATCCCGACTTGGCAGTCGCGACAATGACAGAACTTGTAAAATCTGCCGCCGCCCTCACCGCCATATCAATGTCACAGCCGGAAATCATTTTGCCGACCAAAACCGCTCCAAACACGTCTCCGCTACCATGAAAACCGCCGTCTGATTTGACCAATTCAGTAAAATAGTCTCCCCTCTTTTTGCCGGTGACATAAATACATCCGATACTATTTTCGTCAAAACTCACACCTTTGAGCACAATCTGCCGAGCACCGAGTCCACAAAGTCCCTCGAGCAGGCTATCAATAAACTGCAATCGATGCGGAGGCGCTTCATACGGTATACCCAGCAACAGACACGCTTCGGTAATGTTTGGAAGCAACACGTCGGCAAAATTCGCAAGCCTGCGCATACCGTCTACCATCTCTCTCGGCACACTGTTATAAAGCTTTCCTCCGTCCCCCATGACCGGATCAACAAACACCTTTGAGGCCTGTGAGCGAAGCAACGAAAACAATTCCGGCAACAGCTCACACTGCTTTGAAGAGCCTAGGTATCCGGTATAGATACCGTCAAACACTATTCCTTCATCGTTCCAATGTCGAGCAATCGGCAACATGTCGTCGGTCAAATCTCGTTTGAGTGGCTGTTTGAAACCGCCGGTATGCGTCGAGAGGATCGAGGTCGGAACGACACCGCAGTTGACACCGCAACCGCTTATTATCGGCAACACCACACCCAGTGAACACCTGCCAAAACAGGAAAGGTCGTGAACTGCGGCTACTCTGCGTTCCATGAATTTTTACTCTCCCTTTTCCTCTAACTTTTTCACGAGCATGTTTGCCGCTTTATAGATATCGCCGCATCCGAGTGAAATCACGAGGTCACCGCTTTGAACCCTTTGGCTCAAATACTCGACCGACTGCTGAAAAGTCTCACACCAATCGCATCCAATCGCCTTTGCAAGCATGTCGGCGGTAATGTCTCCCGGATCCACCTCACGACCACCCATAATCTCGGTCAAAAGAACGACATCGGCAATCTTTAGTGCCTCAACAAATTCATCGAACAACAATTTTGTTCTCGAGTAGGTGAATGGCTGATGCAGTGCGATCACACGCTTATAGTTGAGCTGTTTCACTGCCTCAAGTGTTGCCTTGACCTCGGCGGGATGATGTGCATAATCGTCCGCAACGGTCACACCGTCCACCGTTGCCAAAATCTCAAAGCGTCTGCCTGCACCTTTGAAAGCCTCGATACCCTTTTTGATATCGGCAAAACTCATCTCCTCACAGATTCCTATCGCTACCGCCGTGAGTGCATTATAAATATTATGTCGGCCCGGCACCGAAAGTGTTATTCTTCCAACAGGGTTTGCGAGATGATGCACCTCAAAACTATAAAAACCACTCGGCTCAACACGCACATCGACCGCGCGAACATGACAGCCGTCGCCCGTTCCGAATGTCATCACCTCTTTGTCGGTACCCTCTATTACCTCCAAGGTATTCTCATCGTCACCGTTGGCAATGATGAGTCGTTCAGCACTGTGTGCAAAGCTACGAAACGACTGCTTGAGATTTTCCATCGTGCCGAAAAAGTCAAGGTGATCCCGGTCTATATTGAGAATTATGGCCGTAGTCGGGTGGAGTTGCAAAAAAGTGTTAGAAAACTCACACGATTCCACCACGATGGAATCGGTGGTGCCGTGCTTGCCGTAGCTGTTGATATACGGCAGTTTTCCGCCTATGACTGCGGCATAATCTATATCACTCATCAAAAGCATCTGCGTTATCATCGAGGTCGCGGTCGTTTTCCCATGTGTGCCTGCAACGCATACCCGTACCCGATAACGATCGGCTACGGCGCCCAACATCACACTGCGCTCGACGCATCGAATGCCTTTCGCTTTTGCCTCTTCCATCTCGACGTTTCCGGGGAGTAGCGCAGCGGTATAGACGACAAGGTCTGCACCGTGCACACATTGTGCCTTATGCGGAATTTGCACCTCGATTCCAAGCTTTCGAAGTATGTCTATCGTGCTACCCTCGTTTATATCGCTTCCGGTTATCTGAAAACCGAATCCGTTCAGTATTTCGGCAAGCGGCAACATACCGGAGCCGCCGATTCCGATAAAGTGCACTCTCTTGATACCGCTAAGCAGATCATTCTTGTTCATAGCCATGTCAGCCTTTCAAATTTATCTTTTGTTACTATTATATAGCAAACACAAATAAAAATAAACAGTTTTTTGCACACGGCGATATATTTTATCAAAACTTCGGTCTAAAAGACAGTGGTCAAAAGTCGATTGACATTTGTCCCAAATACCGTTACAATTGGAAGGACAGATAATAAATCACGGTTCTCCTCACATGATTGACAGGATTTTAAGGTCACGGCCTATTATAATTGTCGCCGTCGTCACACTCTGCTGTTTCCTTCTATGGAGCGGCGGTTCGGTTGTTGCGGCGGCGAGCGTTGCATTTGTCGTCGTGTTCTGTATAATATTACCCGGGGTTTTTATTTGTCTTTCCTGCAATCAAAAAGAAAATATTCTTCCGAGTGCCTTTGTCGTCGGCTCTGCCGTTTTCGCTCTTTGCTATCTTTTTTCGCTTTTGAGCGAAGTTTTTGCAGTATTTTACGGCGTGCCGCTCCTGCTTGGTGCTCTGGGTCTTTTCAAGCTTTTCGGCGGCGAGTATCGTCCTGAAATACACCGCCACTGGCTAGCGTTGTCGATTCCTGTTTTACTCTTTGCTATATCGACCCTTCCTATGGTTGCACTGCCGAAATTCGATCTTGTGCCTCTCGCCGATTCTTCGGTCTATCAAAAGGCGGCAGAAGCGGTCTTGTTGCTGCCGAGCGAGTCGATAGTTTCCTCCCCACCTCAAACCATTGAATTCCTTGACCTTTTGAGTGCCGCCGTCAGCCATTTTGTCGGCGTGCCGGTATATGACACCGTTGCATTCTATCTGCCTCTTTTTCTTCTCTGCCTTTCGGCTATTTCGGTCTATAATCTTGCCGATCGATATCTAAAAAATCGACATCGTGCACTGCTTGCGACACTTGTTTTCTTTTTCGCCTCTCCGCTTTGTATTCCGATGCTGGACGATGGCTTTTTTGCGAGCGAACGACTGATTGTCTCGCCTGAATACAGCTTTTTGCTCATTGCATTTATTGCCGCTTTGCTATCAATGTCTGCCGCGATAACAAAGACCACTGGCTCACGACTTTATTCTCTCACGACATTGTTGCCAAGCCTCGGCGTCTTTTGTATCCTCTGTATCACATTGCCTCTCTATGCCGCTTTTCTCCTTCTCATTATCTTTTCTATCGCCCTCATTTACACCTTCACCGGACGATTTTATCTGCGTATTTACTGCCTTTTACTTGGATTCGGTGCGCTATTTGCCCTGCTGTGCCGTGATTTTGTCGCTACCATAACATTTGTTGAGCAGTTTGAGATAAGCGAACTTTTTGATCAACTTCTTCGCAACAGTTATACCTCTTCTATCGTCGTCTACTATATTCTGCTCCCGATCACAATAATACTCAGCATTATCATGGTTGTCTTTCCTATCATGCTCCCTCTTCTTTCGGAAGGCCGAAAGTCAATAACGAATCTTCGTGGCAGCGGAATGTTGCGTATCAGTTTTTTACTCCTGTCCTCTTTTGGACTTTTGGCAACATTTTTCCTGCAAAATGCCTTTACACCTATGATCGTCGTAATATTTGCAGTCGGATCGGTGACAATATTTCGCTCCTTCGCACGAAAAAAAGGTGCACTTGCCGTTGTCTTCGTGGTGCTGAGTGTTGCTGTCGGTGCATTTAACCTTTCGGTAAAAATCTATGAGGGTACCGTCCTGCAACTGCAGGGGTTCGGTTATATTGAATATGACGAACAGGAGATGATGGATCCCCAGCTTTTGAATGCACTCTACTATATCCGAGACAACACCGACGATGCCGCCCTGCTGATGACCGATTACGAGGGTGGCTATGAGGCAACCGCACTTTCTCAACGACGCTTCGTCGAACCGTCAGAGCGTGTATTTGACGGCAATCTTGCCGATGAAACCTTGCGCGAAACACTTTTGCAACACGATGTTGACTATCTGCTCGCAGAAGGTTCTCCGGAGCGGTTTGACAGTCTCACAATACTGTATGAATCGGGCGAATACACCGTATTCGGACTATAAGAATAAATCATAAAAGGACTAAAGCAATTATGAAAAGATGCCACTGGCCAAACCTTGAAAACTCACAGACTTATATCGACTACCACGACAATGAATGGGGGATTGCATCGCGTGACGATGCACATCTTTTCGAAATGTTTGTGCTGGAAAGTTTTCATTGCGGCCTATCTTGGTTGTTGATACTAAAAAAGCGTGCCGCTTTTCGAGTGGCATTCGATAATTTTGATGCCGCTAAAATATCGCAATACGACGATGAAAAAATTGCACAGCTTCTGGAAAACAAAGACATTGTCCGTAACAGGGCAAAGATAGTCGCCACCATCCAAAATGCCAAGGCATATCTTGCGGTGGTGGAAGAGTTCGGAAGTTTTTCAAAATATCTTTGGAGTTTTACCGACAACAAGGTAGTCTACTACCCGTTTGACGGGATAACCACCCGAAACGAGCTGTCGGACAGGGTCGCAAAAGATCTAAAAAAACGTGGATTCAAATTCATGGGTACAGTGACCTGCTTTTCCTATCTCGAGGCGGTCGGAATAATGAACGATCACGCCCCATATTGTTTCAAATATGTAGAACCGGATAAACGACAGTAAAATAATCAAAAGAGCACCCAAAAACCACAAAATATCTCTAAATGCCAAATCCGATGAATATGCAAATTGCGCTCACAATGCAGATCTCGCCTTATACAAACGTCTTTTCAAGGTTGTTTGTCAAAGGAGCCCTAGCGATAACTGCCTCTCATAGGCGTCAAACTTTTCCGACAACCTACTCTTACTTCAAACGTATAGACACCTCGCCGCAAAAGAGTTTTTTCTCGACGCCATCGTCACATCTAAGAATAAGATTGCACCTTTCGTCCATGTCAACGACATGTGCCGAATATGTCTCGTTGCCCTGTGATACGTTGATATCTCGACCGATGACAATGCTTCGATCCCGATACTGTCGGGCGATTTCTACACGGTCAAACTCATTGTAAAGCGCAAAGAAATTATTCAGTAGCTCTGCTAAAAAGCGGTTTGTCATGCCCGGATCGGTTTCATGGAATACAGCACCAGCAATGTCGGCAATGTCCTGTGCAAAACCGTCTTTCGGACAAGACAGATTGACTCCGATGCCGAGCACCGCATATTCCGATGCACCACTCGGCGTCAGTGCTCCAATAGTCAAGATACCGCACACCTTTTTCCCGAAGAGCAATATATCATTCACCCACTTTATCCCCGGTTTTTCTGTGGTGAGGCGCTCAATGGTCATACAGACCGCAACGGCGGCGATCACGGTGATAAAACCGACTTCAGTGCCGTCAAGTTTGGGTTTCAGCAATATACTGGTATAAAGTCCACTCTCGGGCGAGTGAAATTTGCGTCCGAAACGTCCTTGCCCCTCGCTTTGACTCTGCGCTGCAATCACCAGCCCCTCCGGCTCGTCTCGATTTTCTTTCGCTATGGTATTGGTAGATCCAACGCATTCAAAAAGACGAAAACGCAGATCGTTTTCGCAAACGAGATAAGAGCGTATCTCTCTTTCCGAAAGATTCATAATTAATTCCTCTTTTTCGTAAATTTCTTGCCGCCCATTTTGCGGCCTTTAGTCGAGAACAAACTCACAATAATCAAGATGGTTGACTACGGCACAATGCTAATGGCTAACAATCCTGATTCTAAACTCCAAAAACGGAACATTTCACAGTCATTGTACCATACTTTTTTATGTTTGCCAATGATAAGCCTTTATAGTCGAACTATGGAGGTTAAAACATAACAAAATATTACATTAAAAAACTTGCGTTTTGCTACAATTTTGTATATAATGGTAATATAGATGTTTATGGAGAGATGACTTTCAGTGCTTCACGGTGCTTATTGTTTTTTTCCTATGCAAAAGGGGAGAACTCCCGATTCGAACAAAGAGTTTTGAACCGAGAGGTGCAAAACATCAGAAAGGATGGATGCTTATGAAGATGATAACAGCCATAGTGAACAAAGACGATGCAGGTACAGTATCGCACCTGTTGACTACTGCCGGCTATTCCGTCACCAGAATGGCTACTTCCGGTGGATTTTTGATGGCAGGCAACACGACTTTGATCATAGTAACCGACGACGAAAAGGTTGATCACGTCATCGAAGTAATTTCCGGCTGTGCAAAACAACACACCGAAGTTATTCCGAGCGGCACGACATTTGGACCCGGCGTATCGGCGGCATATCCTCTTGAGGTTATGGTCGGCGGTGCTACCATATTTGTGACAAACGTCGAAAGATTTATAAAGATATAGTGAAACTGCTTGACAACGATGAGTTTTATCGTTCTCTCCAACATCGAAAGGCGGAGGGAACACTTTGTAAAACGAGTTTGATTGTCGCGCCTGACGGGTGCGGCCGAGGGTTTGCGGCTCGAATTTTGGCGGCATACCATCTGTGCAGTGATGCAAATGACATCGAGGCCTTTATCCAAAAGCCGAGTAGCGAGGTCATGGTATTAGAAGGCGAAGGCGCTTCCGGCGACATCAAGATCGATAAAGTGCGAGAGGTGCGCAGGCGAGCATATGAAACATCGCTCGACGGCAAAGGGCGTGTGGTAATTGTCAAGGATGCCGCAGGTCTCAACCGAAGCTCCGCCAATGCCCTGCTCAAGATAATGGAAGAACCGCCGCAGGGTTTGCTTTTTATCCTCACCGCCTCTTCGGTGGGTGAGCTACCGGCAACGATAGTGTCACGGTGCGCAAAATACACTATCTCGCCTGTTTCAGAGGAAACAACACAAAACTATGTAAAAAAAATGAAGCTAACCGCTCGAGAGAGTGAATTGATCATTGCCGCATTTGGCGGTCGACTCGGCTCTATCAGGCGGTTTGGTGAGAGAAAAAAACAGCGGAACCTTTTACTGCGAAGCGGCGATGCGGCAGACAGCGCCATCAAGGGCGGTAGAGACTCAAACTACGCTCTTTTGTTGGCACTTTGCGGCAAAGACAACGACGAGCGCTCCGAGGTTAGGGATCTGCTGTATTGCGTTTCACGGCTTTTTCTAGCCGCCGCCGACAAAAGATACGGCGACACGGAAAAATATATTTCCTGCTACAAGGCAAACTCCGCCACTAATGCAGCGGCGGCACTTTTGAAGAGAAACGTCAACAGAAAAACGGTTTTGACCGTCCTGTGTGAAGATATAAAAGAGGCATTTAATGAATAGAGTTATTACAGTAGAGTTTAAAAAAGGCGGACGCCCTTATTATTTTGATCCAAACGGAGCCGAGATCAAGACGGACGAGTGGGTCATTGTTGAGACCGTACAGGGTGAGTCGTGCGGGCATGTGACGCAGGGCAATCACCCACCGTCGCAGGGTTTCAACAAACAACTAAAGAAAGTTTTGCGCATAGCCACCGACGACGACATAAAGCGTGTAAAGCAAAACCGCAAGAAAGAGGCCGAGGCTTTTGAAATATGTCTCGACAAGGTTGTCAAACACAAACTCAGCATGAATCTCGTCGACTGTGAAATGAGCTTTGACGGCAGCAAGCTGTTATTCTATTTCACATCAGAAGGTCGCGTGGATTTTCGCGAACTGGTCAAGGATCTTGCCTCAACATTTCATACTCGCATCGAACTCCGCCAGATAGGTGTTCGTGACGAGAGCAAAATGGTTGGCGGAATTGCTGTCTGTGGTCAACCTTTTTGTTGCAATCGCTTTTTGAACGATTTCATGCCGGTCTCCATCAAGATGGCAAAAGAACAAGGGTTGTCACTCAACCCCTCCAAGATAAGCGGCAGTTGCGGCCGCCTCATGTGCTGTCTGAGCTATGAGCACGAGGCATATAAACATCTGAACACCATAACCCCCGCGGTGGGTTCGTTTGTTTCCACTCCGGACGGCGAAGGTGACATTATCGATTGTAACGTTATCTCCGGCAACCTTAAGGTAAAACTGAAAAATCAAGCCGCGGTACGAGTTTTCAACCGTGATGAGATAACCGTCATTACCGCCGCAAAACGAGGAAAACGCAGATAAGTTAATAAAGAATATCAGATATAACGAGAAAGGATTTGTCTTTTATGATTAGGTTAGTTACCGAGAGCACCTGCGATATCCCTATGAACGAAGCAAAAAGTATGGGGCTTCATCTGATTCCGATGAAACTTTATTTTGGAGATGATGAATACATCGACAAAATCACCATCACCACCTCTGAATTTTATGAAAAACTTGCAGCGTCCGACACAACTCCCACCACCGTGTTGACCGGTCCTGCAGAATTTGCCGACATATTTGAGCAATACAAAGACGATACTATCATCGTCTTGCTGATTTCAAAAGAGCTCAGCGGTACATTCAACTCCGCTTGTCTTGCAAAAGAGGAGAGCGGTCGTGACGATATTTTTATCGTTGACGGGCGGTCGGTAACCATCGGAAATCAGCTTTTGATACGCGAGGCATGTCGTATGAGAGACGACGGCGAGAGTGCCGAAAACATTGTGTCACGTCTGAAATATCTTTCGGAGCACATTGAAATCACAGCCACCATCGACACACTGGAATATCTTGTCAAGGGCGGTCGAATCTCCAGCTTTTCAGGATTCGTTGGCGGCGTACTCAATCTCAAACCGATCATCCGTGTTAAAAACGGCCTCGTCACCACCATTGGAAAACAACGGGGAAGCAAAAAAGCCTACGACTACCTTTGTAGCGAAATTGAGGCACGCCGAGACAAGAACTTCACCGCCATTGCTGGCTATTCACAAGATTCCTCCAAGATGAACGAACTCTGTGAGTTTTTGGAAATATCTCCGCACGACAACGTCTGTGAAATCGGCAGCGTCATCGGTGTCCATGCAGGCCCCGGCATTATCGGCGTAGGATACATATCGAACACAAAAGACTAATATAGTCAAACCACTCCAAAATACAAAAAAGATGAAGGACGGCATCTGCCGCCCTTCATCTTTTTTGTTGTGCTATCTCTTTCCCATCTCCATATAAAACTCTTGATACCAAAGACAATTGTCGATTGGAGTATTTGACGGAATGTGGTTGCCTACCGCCATGAAGAATCCCGGATATTTCTTTCCTATATCCATGCAGCGTTTGACCTCGGCGCGGATATCTTCCTTCGTTCCGGTCAGCAGGATTCTCGTGTCGGCATTGCCGACAAAAGAATGAGTTTTTCCGTATTTGTCGGCGATGTACTGCATATCGGTAGTCGGCTCCATGACAAAGCCATGAACTCCGCAATCGGCAATATCGTCGATAAATTCCGTAAAGGTGCCGTCTGAGGTGTAGAGCAGTTTTTTGCCCGACTCAAGCACCGGCTCAAACATCTTTTTGTAGCTCGGAAACAGGAAACGACGGTACCACTCTGGTGCGATGAATGCACCCGAGGTCCAGACAATGTCATCATGTGCCATTATGACCGGTGACTTACACTTCGCCAAGGCGCTATAAAACGGCTTCATCCATTCGGCATAACGTTCTGTCAAATGCCCGAACTCCTCGGCATCAACACCTGCCGACATGAGCAGCATATCCCAGCCTAGCATATCGATCAATCCCGACATGCAGGTGATATATGTGCCGACCATATTCACTGCGTCCGGCATATTTTTACACTTCATATCATATGCATCGTCAAAAACCTTGATCAACTCTTCCTCGGTGTATTTTGGAAGCTTCGCAACAGGGTCAAAAGCCAATACATCGTCTATGTCCTCAAATGCCGCACCGCCCATTTCACGAAAATCAGAACCGCTTTGCTCATACACCGCATGGCCCATGTCGGTGTAATAGTCTCCGAGAAAGTGATGGTTGATGGTAGTACCCCACGCAAAATCAAAGTTCCACGCATCATAAAAAGCGTGTTGCGCACGAAGTTTATCCTCTGCCGACGAGTCTGCATTCACCTTTATTTTCGTCACAGCCTCGATCAAAGCCCAATGACTGTGTATCGAATATTCGGTGCGCGGTACTCGGTCGGTCATCTCAAGATTGAGCGCCGCCATTCCATAGCTGTAAGACATAACCTGGTTCCCTTCTCCGATAATAATAAACTAAATAAAAACGTTGTTGTGCTTGTACTAAAATGCAAATATTCTCTTTGTATCTTTGAAAGCAGAAGTACATTAACACACATTTCGCGTTCAGTATAGCATAGCTTACCCTTTCCTTCAAGAGTAAAAAAGAGTTATATTTGCACATATATATTATAAGTATGTCGCAGTATGTTGAACTTTCTGTTTTTATATGATAAAATTAAATAAAAGAACATAGGGAGCCGACGTAATGAACGTACTTTTTATACATGTTTGGAACCCGGAAGATAGAAGCTATCGCGGAACATTTTCAAAACTGCTCAGCTACCCTTCGCTCACCCTCCCGACACTTGCCTCACTCGTGCCGAGTGAGCTAAGCGCAAACATCACACTCTGTGATGAAATTTGCCAAAAAGTGAACTATGACAAAGAAAAATATGACGTGGTCGGCCTGTCCTTTGACACCGCCTCGTCCGATCAGGCATATCGTCATGCGGCAGAGTTCAAAAAAAGAGGCGCACATATTGTCTGCGGTGGCTATCACACCTCCTCTTTGCCGGAGGAGGTCTTGCTCCACTCTGACAGCATCATCGTCGGTGCCGGTGAGGTTTCCATGCCACAGTTTTTTCTTGATTTTGCAAAAGGCGAAACCAAAAGGGTCTATGACGATCAGGACTATGACCCTGCGCTGATCGACATTCCAAAAAGGAACCTTCAAAACCGCCGAAAAAGTTTGAATATTCCCACCATTGTTGCCGACCGAGGATGCGACAACCGATGTGACTTTTGCGCCATCAGCCAGATGTGGCGAAGCAATCCCCGACCCATTGCAAACGTGGTGCAGGAAATTTGCTCACTCAAAACGGATAAACTCATCTTTTTTGATCCCAACTTCTTTCGTCCGAGAGAATATGCACTGGAGCTGATGTCGGAGCTGGAAAAACTGAACGTGCGCTGGGCGTGCAACTCTACGGCAGACGTGGCATTTGACGATGAACTGCTCACCGCCGCCCGAAAAAGCCGATGCACCGGCGTGTTGATCGGCTTTGAGTCGCTGTGTGAAGACAGCCTTTTGGACGTGAAAAAACGCTACCACAACACCGACAAGTATAAAGAGATTGTCGACAGGATGCACAGTTATAAACTATCGGTCAACGGGTGTTTTGTTCTGGGATTTGATCACGACACGCAGGAACAGCTGTTGCAGATGCCTCAAAAGGTAGACTACCTCGGCCTTGACATGGTGCGCTACGCAATACTGACCCCACTCCCCGGCTCCAAAATATTCAACGATCTCGACTCGCAGGGCAGAATCGTCACAAAAGACTGGTCAAAATACAACCAAAAATGTGCCGTTTTTCAACCGAAACACATGAGCCCAAAGCGCCTCGAAGAGATCAGTGAAATTGTATGGCGAGAATCTTACAGCTGGAAGAGGGTGCTTTCCCGTGCCAAAAACGCAAATAACAGTGCCCTGATCGAGCGTGCCGTTCTGCTCGGCGCGAATGTTGGTTTCAAATTCTGCGGATATTGATTGAGGTTTTGATGAAAATAACCGTCATAAAGGTAGGCATGTCACAGGGCAAAGGGTATGATGCTCTGCGCCCTGTCCTGTTTGAAATCATCGCCTCGCTGTTGCCACCCGACGTGAAGGCGCAGTATCTCGATGACCGCAAAGAAGATCTTCCAAAACACCTTGACAGCGATGTCATCGCGCTTTCGTTTGATACTTTTTGTGCCAAACGGGCATACGCCCTCGCAAAACGTTATAAAACAAACTCTAACACCATCATTATGGGCGGTTTTCATCCGAGCGCCTGTCCCGACGAGGCACTCGAACACTGTGATGCCGTTTTGCTTGGCGATGCAGAGGGGAGCTGGCCGGAATTCCTCGACGATATCAAAAACGGTCGGCTGAAAAAGGTTTATGATGCAAGAAATAAAGGCTGTGCCATGTCGGTGCTTTGCTCCAATCGCCACAACCTCTATAAAAGCCAATATCTTCCGCTTGGCCTTGTGCAGTTTTCAAGAGGTTGCAAATTCAGGTGCGATTTTTGCAGTATAAAAACCATGTATCCCGGCACGGTGCAACAAAAACCGATTGACGACATTGTACTTGAAATTACCGCCGCAAAAGAACGTTTTCTTTTTTTCATCGACGACAATATCTTCTACGACGAAAAAAGTGCGGCGGAACTTTTTTTCGCAATACGTCCGCTGAAAAAAAAGTGGGTGTGCCAGATCAGTCTTGAAATCGCTTCCAACCATCGACTGCTTGAGCTGATGCGCAAAAGCGGCTGCATCTGCGTGCTGATCGGGTTTGAAAGCCTCGACACCAAAAACCTTGAGGCGATGGGCAAAAGTGCAAATCTGCTGATAAACGACTATGAAAAGGCGATAGCGAACCTAAATTCCCATCGTTTCATGGTCTATGGCACCTTTGTGGTGGGGTACGACCGAGACGATGAGAACACCGCGGCACAGCTTTGCGACTTTGCGATAAAGCAAAAATTGGCGGTTGCAAACTTCAACCCGTTGATACCGTTCCCCTCGACTAATCTCTATGACCGTCTAAAAGGCGAAAACCGCCTGCTTCACGGCGACAAATGGTGGCTAAGTGAAGATTTTTGTTATGGCGACACGGCATTTGTGCCACACGGCATGTTGCCTGAACAGCTGAAAAATTCCTGCAAAGAGGCACGATATCGCTTCTATGGCGCAAAAAATATTCTCGCCCGTCTGCCGTTTCACATAAAACTCGGCCTGAGGCAAGCGTGGTATTTTCTTTTGGTTAATATCATTTCGGGGCTGGAAATTAGACGAAAACAGGGTGCAAAGTTAGGAGAATAGATGACACTGACCTTGATAAAACCGAATATCGGACGCAAAGGACACAGCATGTATGTCGACGAGGGACGCATGGAACCTCTTCAGCTCGGCATATTAGCGGCGCTGACCCCGAGTGACGTGACCGTAAAGCTTTATGACGATCGCTGTGAGGCGATACCTTATCACGAAAAACCGGATCTTGTTGCCATCACGGTCGAGACGTTCACTGCCCGCCGCGCATATGAAATTAGCAAAGAATACAGACGGTTGGGTGTGCCGGTCGTGCTGGGCGGTATGCACATTACCCTTTTGCCGCAAGAAGCCGAGCAACATGCTGACAGCATCATCATCGGCGATGCAGAGTCGGTCTGGGTCGAGATGATTGAGGACGCAAGACAGTCAAGGCTAAAAAAACGATATGTCGCAGAGCAATGTGAAATACCACAAAAAGGTGTGGTGACCCGTCGAGATCTTTTTGAGGGGAAAGGATATCTTCCGATAACACTGCTGCAATTTTCGCGCGGATGCCGCAACAACTGTCATTTTTGTGCCTCCACCGCATATTTCAAAGGCAAGCATTACTGCCGCCCTGTCGATGAAGTGGTTGCCGAGATCAAGGCACAAAAGCGCCGACTGCTCTTTTTTGTGGACGACAACATTGTGTCGAACAAAGAAAAAGCAAAAGAACTTTTTCGTGCCCTCATTCCACTTCGGGTGCGCTGGGTCAGTCAGGCAAGCATGGACATGCTGGAGGACGACGAGCTGATGAGGCTGATGGTCAAGAGCGGTTGCCTTGGCCATGTAGTCGGATTTGAGTCTATCAACGACGAGAATGTCGAGGAGATGAACAAAAAAACAAATGTCGGCGGCGCAAAAAAACAATATCGAGAAGAAATACAAAAACTTCGCTCTTATGGACTACAAACCTGGGCGGCGTTCACGGTAGGATATGACGGCGACACTACCCAAAGTTTGGAGCAGACCTGCAAATTTGCAATTGACAACAAGTTCACCTTTGCGGCTTTCAACATTCTGATGCCATACCCTGCGACACCGCTCTATGAAAAAATGAAAGAGGAGGGGCGACTGCTGTATGACGGCAGATGGTGGTTGCATGAGGATTATCGCTTCAACCACGCCTCCTATCTCCCCAAAAACATGACACCACAACAGTTGACCGAGACATCGTTTGGCTGTCGAGCACAGTTCAACAGCAAGGGCTCCATCTTCAAAAGGGCACTGGATTTCAAGACAAACATGCGCACCCCCTATCGTTTTATCACATACCTGCTATACAACCCCCTTTTCCGCAAAGAGGTGTTCAAAAAGCAGGGCATGAGTTTTGGGCTATCCGATTCCTCTGAAAGCGCGGAGGTATAGCATGTCGGTACTTGATGGAAAGATTGTCCCAACCCAGCAGCTCGGCACTGCCGACAAAGAAAGAATGTTCTCGCTGATGGACATGTTTTTTGAAAACATGGTGTATGAAACATTTATAAGCGACCTTGAAAAGAAAGACTACTGCATCGTGCTGTTTGATCAAAGCGGTGTTATACAGGGGTTTTCCACACAGCAGATCATTCGACTTGATGTGGACGGGAAAGTGATAAACGGCGTTTTTTCCGGCGACACCATCGTCCACAAGGATTTTTGGAAGACTCGTCATCCTCTCTTTTCGGTGTTCGGCACATTTTTTGAGCGGTACAGCCGAGACTTTGAGGAATTCTATTGGTTTTTAATTTGCAAAGGCTATAAGACCTATAAAATCCTGCCCACCTTTTTCAATGAATTCTATCCTGTCTGTGATGCCGAGACCCCGCCCGAACTCAAACGAATAATAGATGCTTTCGGTGAGAGCTATTCCGGCGACTACAACAGCGACAGCGGCGTGGTGGAATATCAAAGTACAAAGGACCGATTAAGAAGCGGTGTTGCAGATGTCGTCGGCTCAAAGCTCAACAACAAACACACCGCCTTTTTCGTGCAAAAAAACCCCGGTCACACACTCGGACACGATCTTGTCTGCATCACTTCACTTCGAAAACACAACTATCAATCGAGCAAAGAGGCGATAATATGGGGTTAGCATCACAGGCGATCACCACCCTGCTCACCCTGCTCTATCGAGGCGAGGCAAACCGTTTTTATCGCAATCTTCACCGCGTCGAAGAGGTGCAGTGGGAGTTGTTGCAAAGCATACTTTCAAAAAACAAAGACACCGACTTTGGGAAAAAGCACCGCTTTGCCGATATTTCTTCGCGGGAGGAATATGAACGCTCGGTGCCAATATCCGATTACGGCGATTATATCGACTATATCGAGCGCATGGCAAAAGGAGAGCAGAATGTTTTGACCGCCGAGAAGGTCGCCATGTTTGAGATAACAGGCGGCTCGGGCGGTGCATCAAAGTTGATACCCTACACCGCCGGCCTGAAACAGGAGTTTTTATATGGCACAAAGCCGTGGCTGTATCGCCTTTTCACCGACTATCCGTCGCTTCGGCGGGGGAAAAGCTATTGGTCGATAACACCGCCCACCCACGAGACAAAAGTTACCTCGGGCGGAATACCGATCGGGTTTGAGGAGGACACCGCCTATTTCGGCAAAATCGAACGTTTTTTGACCGACTTTGTGCTGGTGCGAGACAAAAGTCTTCGAGAACCGAGTGATATGCAGACCTTTTACCGCAACACCTCCCTTGCCCTACTTTCAGAAAAAGACTTGACACTGATATCGGTCTGGAACCCAAGCTATCTTCTTTTGATTCTCGACTACATGACCGCAAACGCCGACATGTTGTTGCCGCTGCTCCCCAAAAAAAGGCAAGGCATTGCCCCTTTTCTTAAAATCCGCGACTTCGAGAGCATCTGGCCCCGTCTTTCACTTATCAGCTGTTGGTGTGACGGCGCGGCGGCAGACGGTGCAAAGACGGTAAGAGAGATTTTTCAAAACGTTTCGATCCAGCCGAAAGGCATACTCTCCACCGAGGCTTTCATGACCATTCCACATGGCTTCCGACCTCTTTCCATACTCAGCTATCGCTCTCATTATTTTGAGTTTCTAAATATGAAAAGCAAAAAGCTGTTTCGCTATACCGAACTTGAAAAAGGAGAGTGTTACGAGATCATTTTTACCACTTCGGGCGGTTTTTACCG
>CAYJJX010000008.1:26707-98977 GCA_964370605.1 uncultured Oscillospiraceae bacterium
CATTGTCATGGCAGAGGAGATGGACGATGCCACCGGTCTGCCGCTACTACGCTTTATGGGAAGATCTGACAAGACGGCGGACTATCACGGCGAAAAACTCAACGAGCTGTTTGTCAAAGACGTTTTGAATCGGCTCAAAATTCAAAATTTTGAAAATCGTTTTTGTCTTGTCGCCTATGAGGACGGACGATATGTCCTGTTTTTAGAGGACGGCGACGATGCTCTGCCACTTGCAGAACATTTTGACGAACTGCTCTGCGAGGGATATCACTATAAACTTTGTCGTGATCTCGGTCAGTTGAAACAGGCAGAGATATGCCCCATCTATGGCGATGTGCGCAGTGGATACCTTAATTTTTATCTTGCAAAGGGTCGAAAGCTGGGCGACATAAAACCGGAAACACTGTCGCTTCAAAGCGGATTCGGTAACTTTTTTAACAGGGAGAAAGATTGATGAAACTTGCTCTTTTAGCGCCTGCCGGTGCGATGCACCGCTATAACGGTTCTTTTACGAAAACCTTGCAATACGCACCGCTCACCCTCACCAGTCTTGCCTCGCTTGTGCCGAGTGATCTCAATATCGAAACGGTGCTTTTCGACGAGACGGTAGAGCCGATACCGCTCGACCTTGAGTGTGATATCATCGCCATGACCTGCATAACCGGTACCGCCCCACGGTGTTATGCCTTTGCCGACTATTTTCGCAAAAAGGGCATTACGGTGGTGCTCGGCGGCGTCCACCCCTCGCTCATGCCGCAAGAGGCGGCAGAACATGCCGACAGCGTGATGACCGGTTTTTCGGAGCAAACCTTTCCCGAAATGCTGTATGATTTTTCAAAAAACGAGCTAAAAAGGCTTTATCGACAGAACTGTGACTATACCATCGCAAACAAACCGATACCATCACGACATCTACTGAAAAAAGGCAGTTACATCACCACCGCAACGGTAGAGGTTATTCGAGGTTGTGCCCACCCTTGCACCTTTTGTGCCTATCCCGCCGCATTCGGTCGTGTGACCTACCCTCGCCCGGTCGAAGAGGTCATCTCAGAGCTTCGTGACCTGAAAAGCAAGATCATCGTTTTTCCCGACGTGAATCTCATCGCCGACGTAGAATATGCAAAAAAACTTTTCACCGCCATGATACCGCTGAAAAAGTATTGGCTCGGCCTCGTGACCTCCACCGTCGGTCTTGACGATGAACTCATCACCCTTTTTCGCAAGAGCGGTTGCAAAGGTCTGCTCATCGGCTTTGAATCCATTGTCGAGGAATCGCAAGGATATGTCCGAAAGGTCAGCAATCGCTTTTTGGACTATAAAGAACTGATGAACAAACTTCACTCAAACGGAATATTGGTACAGGGTTGTTTTGCATTTGGCGGCGACGAAGAGGACGTTTCGATATTTGAGCGAACGGCAGAGCTGGTGCTCAAGACAAAAATTGATCTCCCTCGTTACAGCGTACTCACCCCCTTTCCCGGCACTGAGCTCTATCGCTCTTTACAGGAACAGGATCGAATAACACAACATAACTGGGCGCTCTACGACGTGGAACATGTAGTCTTTCGCCCTGCCAAGATGACACAGGAACAGCTGATGGACGGAATAACTTTTTGCTGGAAAGAGACGTACGACACAAAAAATATACTGCGACGCCTTGCCCCGTTTAGACACAGTCCGTGGCTGTCGTTGCCGCTCAATCTCGGCTATAAAAAATATGCCGATCGATATGAGCATTACACCGCCGAGGTGATGTGTGACAACTCCGACATACCGAGTGAGGTGTAGCGATGAGACTGACAATGATACTTCCCGCCATCGGAAAAAAGCAAAAAGAGCGATATATCGGCAGTTGGAAGATGGAACCGCTGACCATGGCGGTGCTGGCGGCGGCGCTCCCGAGTTATGTCGAGCCGATTTTGTACGACGATCGACTTGAATTGATTGATTATGATGCTCCGACCGACCTTGTGCTGATCACGGTCGAGACCTATACCGCCAAACGTTCCTATAAAATTGCGGACGAATTCCGCAAAAGAGGCGTTTTGGTGGTGATGGGCGGTTATCACGTGACCCTTTTGCCGGACGAGGCGGCGCAACATGCCGACAGCATAATCGTCGGCAATGCCGAGGGAATACTTGCACAGGTGATGGACGATTTTGCCGCAAAAAATCCTAAAAAACGATATAACGGCGAGACGATGTACAGCGAAAAGCTTCCCGACCATTCAATTTTTGGCAAAAAGAAATATCTTCCGGTCTCGCTGGTGGAGACGGGGCGAGGTTGTTGCTATTCCTGTGAATTCTGCGCCATTTCCGGCTATTACAACTGCCAATATCATCGCCGTCCGGTTGAGCATATCATCGCCGATGTCAATCTCCATCGCCATCGATACTATTTCATGGTGGACGACAATCTCGTTGCGGATCGAAACCATCTCAAAGAGCTTCTCCCAAGATTGAAAGAAAGCAAGATCAAATGGGCAAGTCAGGGCACGCTGTCGCTTGCAAACGATCCACAGCTGCTGAAGTCAATGAAAGATAGCGGCTGTGAAATTATTCTTGTAGGATTTGAGAGCCTGAATGATAACAACCTGCTCCAGATGAATAAAAAGGTGAATATCACCAAGACACAACGTGACGAGCTGGTGCAACGAATTCACGATGCCGGCATCGGAATCTATGCCACCTTTGTTTTTGGCTACGACGAGGATGACGAGGGGACGGTGCAAGAGGCACTTCGTTTTTCGGAAAAACATCGGTTTTATACTGCCGCTTTTAATCACCTGTTGCCTTTCCCCGGAACAGCGCTGTATGACCGACTGCAAGCACAGGATCGACTACTCTTTGATCGTTGGTGGTTGCAGGACGACTACAACTATGGCGAGCTTTCCTTTCGTCCCAAAAAATTGACCGCCGAAGCGCTCAGCAGAGCGTGTCTTGAGGCACGCCGTGAATTTTCTCGCTTTCACAATGTCATGCCGCGAGGAATCCAGGCAATGGGGCACGCAAGCCCTGCAATTTGGTCACTTTTTTGGGGCATGAACCTGCGAATCGGCGGTGAGGTAGATCAAAAAATGAACATTCCCATCGGAGAGAATCTCGATGAGCTTCCAAAATAGATACAGTTTTTCCCATGCCGCAAAAGAAGATGCTCACGGCATAAAAGAGTTGTTCGAGGCACAGAGCTTTGAGGGCAATATCGGCGTGCAGTTTTTGCGGGGAGAAGATCCTGTTTCTTCGCTCTTGCGTGAAGGGGAGGCGGTCTGCCTTGTTCTTCGGGATAACGAGCAAGACAAAATAATCGGAATGGGCGGCTGTGTCATTCGACAGGGTTTTATCGGTGGCGAGCAAAAAAACATCGGCTACCTGACCGGCCTCAAGCTACTGCCGCAGTATCACAAAAAATTCCCCGGCATTGCGGCGGCATATCGCTGGATTGCGGACAACACAAAACAGGTGGATTACTATTACACCACCATACTGTCGGAAAATACTTATGTCCATAAAATGCTGGAAAAAAGGCGTAAAAATATGCCGATATATCACTACCTCGGCGACTACCGCACCTTTATATTCAAATCGGGCGGCAAAAAACGCATCTTGAAAGGATTGACATTCGGCAGATGCACCGAAAAAGAGGCACTGGAGTTCTATCACGAAAAGGCGGCAAAACACGAGTTTTCGGTGCTATCACCACTCCAAAACGATCTGCAAAATGCAAGCTTCTTTGCGCTGTACAAGGACAAAAACCCCATCGCAATCGCCTACGCACTGGATCAAAGGGAGTATAAACAATATATAATACGCTCCTATGGCGGCATAGTCAAGCTTCTTCGCTATCTCCTGACAGGAGTTTTCGGCTACCCCAAATTCCCAAAAAAAAACCAAACGGTCGGCATCGCATCGGCAGGGATATATCTCGGGCAACAAACAAAAAAGGAAGAGATCGACTTTTTGCTCGACCGATTGCTCGTTGATTACACCGACACCGACATGGTGATGATCGGTGCCCATTCAAATCATCCGCTTTTTGAAACGCTAAGCAAACGGCGGCACATCGCCTATGATGCTCGATTGTATCAAGTCAGTTTCAATACCGACGAAAGCGACCTGCTCGATATCGACTGTACGGCGGCGATTGAGGTTGCGTTTCAATAATCTCTATAACTTATCCGAATGCCCCCAACAATATCAAGCACTTGAATTGTCGGCGAATGCGCAATATTTTTAGGCGATGAATAATTTTTAGCGATCAATCGCGACCTGATTTTCCCAGAGTATTTCCCCTGTCATCAACGTGCCACATCTCCAACGGCTACACGCTTTATCCCTGCAAGGCGAAGCAATTCTACATGGGGTTGCTCGATGACCTGACCTGCAAACAACACCACCGTACCCGGGGGGCAGGGCGCGACTGTATCGGCAGAGATTCTACCGACCGCTTGATCGATGTCGACTGACATTTCAATCCGGCGAAAGACGGTAATGGTCGGGAGCACCAACCGCGGAAGTGGAAGCTTCACAGGGTAATAATCATCGTTTGGTGACGAGGCGGCTACCAGCATGTCGAGCGCCTTTTCAAGTGCGGCAAAGTCTCGCTCGTTGTTAAACGGCGACGGCATAAACAACACCCTCGAAACGTTACAAAGCTCCGACATAATACCAAAATAACGAAGCACTTCCTCGACATGTTTGATGTCGAGGTTGTTTTTTCTGGGCGAAAATGCAATTTTAAGCGGTTCATCGTTTTGCAACAGAAACGATCCATACCGTTCTTTTAATCGAAGCGACCGACGAACCGCCTCAGAAAAGTCTATTTTTCCGGACGAAAGGGCGCGAATGGTACGATCCATCGAGTACATCACCGGATATGGCGGACTGGTGGTGGAAAGTATATTCAGTATCCGTCGCACGCCATCGACAGCATCTTTATCCTTGAGATGAATCAACGCCGCCGGAGTCAACATTCCCAGCGTCTTGGAACCGCTGTCGACCACAATGTCACCGCCGAGTAACAGTGGGTGAAACAATCGATGTTCTCTCGACAAGAATCGAAGATATCCACCATGCGCATTATCCACGATGACCTTGACGCCAAACTCTCGACAAACCGTCATGAGCTCTGCAAGGTTCAGTATGTTGCCATCATAATCGCAGTAACAAAAAAATACTGCCGTGACCTTATTTTTTTCTAAAGCCGTACGAAGCTCACGCGGCTCAATTTTGTTGCCCTGCGTCTCGACAAACGACAGTCGCAGACCAAAGATAGCGGCGGCATCGGCAAGGCAGCGGTGGGTCGGCACCGCCGCAAGCAGTGTTGTTCCATAGCCGCAGGTATACCCTATGGCGGCTTTCAACGCTGTACTGCAACCGGAGGTGCAATACAGCGTGTCACCACTCTCAAAAAGTTCACTACAAAGTCGTTCGCTCTCACGAAGAGCGCCTTTAGGATCGGCGGCATTGTCCGACTCCGGCTGTTCTGTGAGGTCGAGCGAGTGTAGTCCTCTCGGCTCTGCCCGTCCTTTATGTGCCGGAACGCAAAAGCTATGCAGTGTCTCCTTCAGTCGTTCCAGATCTCGATAAAAACTCATGTTACTTTTTCTTTCCCACAATATTAATGTTGCGACGAATGACCGCCTCGCCTCTCCATTCCGGCGACCTCCCTTTGAGCTGACGGCCGAGCGAAAGTGACGAGTAATTTGGATTTACATCGTCGCAAAAACAGTCAAGCCCTCGAGGCAAGTTGACATTTGCGGGACAAATGAGTTGGCAAATATCACAGCCGTAGATACTCCCTGAACGTTTCAAAATTTCCGCCTTTTCGATGGAAAGTTCACCTTTTTGCTGACTTATATATGATGCGCAAAGGGTTCTGTCGAATTGATCGACACTCTCCCCTATCGCACCGCCGGGGCAAACCTCGGCACATTTTCCACAACCAATGCATTCCTGCGCTCGGTGTCGCACCACATAAAAGAGTTCGGGCGGTGCATCGGTTATCACGGTGGCTATGTACAAAAAACTACCAAACTGTTCATTTTGAAGAAGATTATTTCTTCCTTTTTTCCCAAGTCCGGCCTCCTGCGCCGCGTTTACCTCATGAAACGGCGAGTTATCCACATACAGCGTGAAAAAATATTCAGAATATCGCTCCCTGAGCCTCTCAAGCTCCGGTTCCATCAGCCGTGCAATGACTCGGTGATAATCCTGCTGGGTGGCGAAAATGGCGGCATTTCCACCTGCCGCTTCGTCACAATAATATGGAAAAATCGCCACCAACATGGTTTTTATTCCGTTTGGCACCTTTCGCGAATCGCAATTCTTGCGCACCAGCCCACTCCAAAAAGCAATCGCTGCCGACGGAACCGGCAACGAAAACGGTGATAATTCTCTTTCGCTCAAACAGCACCCCATATAATTAAACACTCTGTAAAATCAAATAATTTTCAATCAAAAATCAAATTTGCGTAAAATCAGAGTTTTTCAACCCTTTCAACAAGTTTTCAACAACTATTCAGCCTAGCGAGTATACATAAAGTTATAACAGCTTGTCGTTTCTTCAAATTCGAAATGCATTTTTT
This sequence comes from uncultured Oscillospiraceae bacterium, assembly GCA_964370605.1. Lineage (GTDB taxonomy): Bacteria > Bacillota > Clostridia > Oscillospirales > Ruminococcaceae > CAYJBH01. Next base: position 33,292 of record CAYJJX010000008.1, read on the forward strand.
ATCGCAATAATTGTAACACAAAAATCGCATTTTTGCAACATTGCGGAATAGCGCACGGCAAAGGCGGGGTATAATATAGTTGTTCAACTAATGTACATTGAGCAGATCGAAAGGAACAACTCAAATGAAAACTAGCAACCGAACGTATGAAAGTATGGTTAAAAAGAATATTCCACCGTCTAAACGGCTTAAAGACTTTATCTTTGCTTTTTTAGTTGGTGGAGCTTTTTGCACGCTGGGCCAACTTCTTCGCAACCTGTGTTTCTTTTTCGAAATGGACGAACAAATGACCGGATTGGTCGTGTCGGTATCGCTGATCGGGCTTTCAATAACCCTTACCGCACTCGGTCTTTATGCAAAACTAGCAAGAATTGCCGGTGCCGGATCACTTGTGCCGATTACCGGTTTTGCTAATGCGGTAGCATCTCCTGCCATAGAATTCAAGGCAGAGGGATGGCTGACCGGCGTAGCGGTCAGGATGTTTCAGATCGCAGGTCCTGTCATTGTGCTGGGGATTCTCTACACCTCGTCAATTGGATTGATATATCACATCATTTTGAAAATAATTGTATAGCGGGTCGTTTTCCCTATTTTTCATTTTCTCGCAGTATATACAGATGCTGCATTGCAACGCCTCTTGATCATGTCACTTCTGTGTTGCTATTGCGACCCACAAGTTTCGCAATATCGTTCTTACAAAAAAGGAATCATTATGATAGAATTCTCAAACCCACCCTCGATTGTCGCAACGGCGGCGGTAGGCGGAAAAAAGGAAAAGAGCGGACCGTACGGATATGGTTTCGACGAAACGTATGAAGATGAAAAGCTCGGTACTACAAGCTGGGAGCTAGCCGAAGCCGAGATGCAGTTTCGCGCGGTAGAAAAGCTATATGAAAAGACAAAAATTCGACCCGAACTGATGTTCGCAGGAGACCTGCAAAGCCAGTGCACCGCCTCATCTATGACAGCAAGACGATTGCAGCTTCCGTTTGTGGGCATGTTCGGAGCCTGCTCCACCATAACCGAAATCGTTGCTACCGCCGCTTGTTTTGTGGCGGGTGGCTTTGCACAAGATGCACTATGTGTGACATCGAGTCATTTTTGCAGTGCAGAGCGACAATTCCGCACACCGCTAGATTACGGAAGCAAACGAAGTTCTACCGCCCAATGGACAGTGACTGCCGCCGGTGCCGTTATGGTAGCACACAACGACCGACCACCCTTTATCAGGAGCGTAATGTTTGGCCGTGTCATCGATCTTGCAATCAAGGATGCAACAAACATGGGGGCGGCGATGGCACCTGCCGCCGCCGACACGCTACTTCGCTATCTCAAACATTCCGGCACAACACCCGAACAATATTCAGTCATCTATACCGGAGACCTCGGAAAACATGGCAGTAAGCTATTTTGTGAATTGATGCGCCGTGATGGCGTCAATATCAACAATCATGTCGACTGTGGCACGGTGATATTTGATCTTGAAACGCAAAATGTTGAATGTGGTGGTTCCGGTTGTGGTTGCGGCGGCTCGATGCTCGGCATAAAAATTATCCCCGACCTTCTAAAGAACGAGGATAAAAAGGGCAGAGTGTTGTTCATGGCGACCGGTGCTCTGCTAAGCCCGGTTACGGTCGGGCAGACCGAGACAATTCCCGGCATCGCCCATCTTATCGAGTTGACACTGTAATGTCCGGACTACTTCAGTCGACCAGCTGTGCGACAATCATTCGAGATTCGGCATTTTTGTAAGTGCAATTCCGTCCAATATCAGTGTATCACGCAAAACAACGTGGTTTCGCATCAACGGTACGACATATCTTGCCGCACCTCCTGTCGCAATGACCGTCTTGACCGAGCCTCCGAGCTCATGGGCAAAGCGATCAACCATGCCATCCAGCATGGAAGAAGTGCCGAGTAGCAGTCCGCTCTTGATCGAATCCTGCGTGTTGGTTCCGATAGCTGTGGGGGGTGGCATGACCGGTATATCCATCAAAAGTGACGTGCGCTGAATCAATGCGTCCAGTGAAATATGCATTCCCGGAGCTATCGCTACCCCTCGAAACGCTCCATCTTCATCTATTGCCGAAATTTTTATGGCGGTTCCGGCATCTACGATAATTGCAGGCAGCGGCAACCTTCGCCGTACATATAAAGCCGAGGCAATAAGATCTGCTCCAAGTTCCTCCGGTCGATCGATCGCAATTTTTAGATCGGGACAACTTTCGGCACCAAACATGGATACCTCTGCATCTCCCATCACGGTAATCGCCTCTGCGATGACCTTAGTCAATCGAGGTACGACACTGGAGATGACCACCGTACTAATCTCCTGTTTTTCTACTTGGTGGATACTCAGCATCTGCGAAAGCATGATTGCATACTGTACCGGCTCCAACTCTTTATTGGTCGATAATCTGTCGAATAGCGTGAGTTTATCTTCTTTGTATAATCCTACTACTATATTTGTGTTACCGATGTCAAGCACCATTAGCATATTTTCGGGTCTCCTATGCATAGATATTTATTGATATAGATTTTATAGACGGGGGATGCCATGTTTGTAGTTACCATGACAAGAAAAACAATGAAAAGAGTGATCATCGCCACCTGTGCCCTATTGTTAGTCTGCACCACTGCGATAGGGGGAGTTTTGCTGTTTGGTGATGGAGCAACCACAGCGATGGCGTCACAGGACTCTTCGGAAATGATTACGAACATCGAAGATGTCGCAAAATATTTTGAAAAATACGGAATCACTGCCGACATTACTACCGGTGAGGTCAGCACTGTCCTTGTTCCAAAAAAGTTCGATGATGATTTTGAAGAGTTTAACGAACTGATCAAAGAAGGCGGCGGCGATCTTGACGACATGAAGGATCGAAGTGTAGAGCGCTGGCGCATACTGAGCACCAACCGAACCTTTGGAAATGAACTGATCTGGGCGGTCATGCTGGTACACAACAACCGCTCGGTCGGGTGCTATCTCATGAGCGAACCTTCAGGACAGGTTTTTGCAGTGACCGACATTGAAAATATTGTCGCAACCGAACTTGAAACTGCTCAGCTCATTAGCATAGAAGCGGAATAAATCGCAACAAAGAACCGGTTTTTTCGCGGCCAAGCCCTATTCTCCACCTTGATTCGATTCTGTCGAGCCAAAGACGGGCTTGCGCATCTTTGGCTCAGGGGCTGTCTCCGGTTGTTTTTGAAAAACAGGTCGATAAATGTGCTCGCTATTCTGATTTGTATCTGATTGCGTGACATCGGTTGATTCGGTCGACATTGTCGATATGTGCGTTTCAGGATATGGGGGTTGCTGGGGTATAATTGGGGTCGGCGGATCTGTCTGCTGGCCCTGTTGCCCTTGCTCTTCTTGATTCACACGCTGATGGTGATGATTTTTATATTGGGTCGACGAAACGTCGACCTTCATCGTTGTTGTTGTTCTTTTGCGTTTTGGGCGTACCTTCTTCTTTGGTTCGGACGGAACATATCCCTTGCCATAACTCGTAATTTTCAACACAAAAAGATATACTGTAAACAACATGAGTGCGGCAATACATCCAACAAGAACAAATTTAATGTCGCTGGTGAATATGTTGGAGAAAAAGATATAGATTGCCAATACAGCCTGTGCCACGGTACAGACTATAAAGACAAGGCATATTAATAATATAGCAACTATTCGAGGGACTCTCATTCGCCATCTCTCCTAATATTCTCTTGTTTATCCTCTTCTCTGTTCGCAAGGTCAAAATCATCAAGCGCCTTCCTTTGAACTATCTCTTTCAGACGGTTATTGGTCTGAGAGAGGCGAAGTGTCAGGAAAAATTGATGCACGATCAACGCAAACAGCACCACCAAAAACACAAAGTTGACCGGCGACTCGACGCCGAGTCGCAGAGCCGCCATGATAGCAAGATCGGGAAAGATGGAGAGCACCAAAATCATCAACGAAAAGAAAAGCCAAAATATCGAGTCCTCGATCTGCACCTTCGAGCGACGGATTTTAAATAGAATATATCCCGTGGTTACAACGGCACCCACAAAAAGCATGACACTGATCAATAAACTCATCTGTTGATCCCCCGTCTGAAAATTCATCTGTCGATCCCCCGTCTGAACCACTGAATAAAGAATATCGATACAAATGTGGTGATGGTATAGCTGATACCGTTAAACACATTCAGATAGCTTACCCCTGCCTTGCGCTCCGACATTTCGGTCTGAACCTCTTTTAGCACCGCTTTGTTGCGAAGTAGATGTGCTATGGTGTCCGGTTCCGGATGACAGTTGATATTTTTTGCAAGCACTCTTATCATCTTTCGATTAAAAAGTCTCATGCCGCTAGTCGGGTCGGTCAATTTTTTCCCCGTTGTCATAAAAATCGCAAGTGTGATAAGGCGACTTCCAAACATTCTGGCAGAGAATGGTTTGCGTTTTTCCACAAACCTCGAACCTACCGTAATATCTGCCTGCTCACGCAATGCCGTTTCCAACAGTTTTTCCACTGCGCAGGCCGGGTGTTGTCCGTCGCCGTCAAATTGAAGCACATAGTCGTAATCGTTTTCAAAGGCGAACATCATTCCGGTCTGAAACGCACCGGACAGTCCGAGATTTGACGAAAGATTCAGACACTTATACCCTTTTTCTTTGCAAATACGAAGTGTATTGTCGGACGAGCCGTCATTGATAACCACCGCATCCCAATCGGAGCAATGCGCCGCAATATCCTCCATTGTCGAAACAATGGAATCTTGTTCGTTGTGTGCAGGTATTATCAACAGTTTTTTCATCGTATGTCGTCGTTCCTTATGTCTTTAAGTTGCTCGCCCTATCGTCAGGTGCATGGCGAACTGTATCACTGAAATGCCCTATCTAAAATGTCGGCGCTATTCTGCCAACCCATCTTCTCTCGAACGCGTTTTTCATTGTCAATGATGCTCGAAAGATCTGCCGCGAGTGCATGGTGAACTGCATCGATGATGCTATCCTCGTCACCTTTTTTCATGATATATCCACCCGAAACCTTGTCTGTGAAAACCTCACTCGCACCGCCACAACCCTCGGTGGTGATAACAAAACATCGACATGCTACCGCTTCAAGGAGTGTGGTGGAGAAACCTTCCGAAACGGTAGGCAGACAAAAAATCTCGGCACGTTTCATGAGTGAAATACACTCATCGTGCATCAGTTTACCACAAAAAACAACATTTTTCAAGCGGTAGGATTCAAGATGGGAAAGCATTGCACCGTCGCCCGCCATGACCAGTCGTAGATTGGGATATTGCTGTGAAATCTTGCCAAATGCCTTTACCAGCTCATCGACACCTTTTTCCGGAATCATGCGACCGACATAGCATATGACTTTGTCATTGTCTGCAATGCCAAATTTTTTTGCATCAAAAAGCGACGGTGAAACCCCGTCGACCTTGTTGCAATCGATTGCATTTGGTACGACTCCCAAGGCCGTAATCCCAAAATGATTCAGCCAGCGGGCGCTCCTACTTGATACTGCATAAAACCGATTGCAGTAAGAACGAACCAACCGACAGACGATGTGCTCATAACATTTCAAAATTATATCCAAAAAAGCGTTCCCAAACGAGAGATGCGCCGAGCCGTGCTCGATTACGATACAGGGTATTGCATTTTTTTTCGCAAATGAAGCGGCAAACAGCGATAACGGATAAAACCTTGTGTTTATCACCGCCCGCTCTACGCCCTGCGAAAAAGCATTTCGGAGCAACTTTTTTGTCGTATTGAATGGTTTAATCACAGGCAACCGGCCGCCCATCAGCTGCCAAGAGGGCAGACGCAAAATCTCGACGCCCGATCCATCAACCTCGTGCCGGGGCAGGTTTGTGAGTTCACTTGTGACTATAATCACCCTATGGCCGTTTTGAACAAGTTGCCTCGCAAGGTTTTGATTATAGTTTTCCACCCCACCGACGGTCGGAGGATATTGTGCGGTAAACAGACAATAAAACGACGGCATTAACATTCCCTTACAGCGTTACGGACAGGCAGTAAAGCTCATCTGTGGTAGACACTACCGCACCATCGACCTCAATAATGGGATAGTTCCAGTTATTCACATCTATATGCTTAACAACACCGATACTGCCGTTGTTGAGCAACACAGATTTTCCGAGCATTTCACCCGGCATTCGCTCTAAAAACAGTCCGATCAATTTATAGTCAAGGTCGGAAAACTTTCCGCTTGAGAGTTGGCCCAAGATGGTGAAAGGGCTGGCCGCCTCTTTGTAACATCGGGTTGAAATCATGGCATCATACACATCAGAAATTGCGGTAATTCTGGAATAGAGCGGAATGAGCTCACCGGGCAGATTGTCGGGATAACCGGTACCGTTCATCTTCTCGTGATGAGAACGCGCGACGGTTGCAACGATCGGTGGAATACCGGAGCTCTCTGAAATGATGTTATATGAATATATGCTATGTTTCTTCATCTCTTCGAACTCTTCCGGCGTGAGTTTTCTCGGCGCATTCAAGATTTCACTCGAAACTTTTGTCTTTCCGATATCATGGAGCAACCCACAGGTCACCAGCAGATCAATCTCTTCGTCCGGCAAATCCAGCCACTTACCCATCAAACCGTTGAGCATCGAAACGTTGGTGCTATGTGAAAGAAGATATTCATCCACCGCATTTTTACCGTTTATACACTGTATAATTGTTGCGGCATCAAGATGAGTAACTTTATCTGACAAATCACTCGACAGATCCATCGCCTGTGCCGTGTCTAGCATGTTATTATCATGAAGAATATCGATCAGTGTACCCATCTTCTGTTTGCTGACGTCATAACCGATTTCTTTTTCGAATTGTTCCTGTCGCAACTCTTCCGGCACACCGTTTTTCAGAAGCTGATAATAAAATTTCGGTTCTACATAAATATTCCTACTACCATTTGAACTTCCGACAAGGCTGTTCATCATCCTGTCGCTGACAAAAGTACCTTTTTTTATCATTAGTAGTGGATCACGATATTTCAAGTAGACATCACCGCCGGCTATTGTGCCGACGCTTAAATACTCTACTGCTATTGGTAATAATTCAAACACTAAGGACCACCGCCTTCTTAGATAAACATATAATCTGTACTCTTTATTATACTACAATCGACTTGAAAAATCAACCGATTTTTCAGTTTGTCATTGTTATCATTTATTTTGTGTCGAAATATTTACATTATATGCTAAAAACACTTTACAATTATAGCTTTATTTGATAATATTATCCTTGTACTAAAGTGAAAATAATGTTAACGAAAGGATGTGACCGATTGATGAATGCTTTTGATGGCGAAATGTATAAAAACCTACAAAAGGAACAGATTCAAAAGAGAATCGATAACTTTGAAGGTAAGCTATATCTCGAGTTCGGCGGCAAACTGTTTGACGACTATCACGCGGCAAGAGTTCTTCCCGGTTTTTCTAAAGGAAGCAAAATAGAGCTACTTCACTCGATGGCATCTCAGACCGAGATTATATTCTGCGTTAACGCAGGTGATATAGAAAAAACAAAGGTACGCGCCGACCTCGGAATTTCATATGCCATGGAAGTATTGCGACTCATCGATGATATTACCGCAACCGGACTTCCGGTCACAGGTGTCGTAATCACACGATTCACAGGTCAGAGCGCGGCAGAACTTTTCAGACAAAAGCTGGAGAACTACGGCGTGCCCACATACCTGCACTATCCAATCGAGGGCTATCCTACCGACATAAACTACATATGCAGCGAAGAGGGTTTCGGGCGCAACGAATATATAAAAACCACAAAACCGCTTGTTGTCATCACCGCTCCCGGCCCGGGAAGCGGCAAACTTGCGACCTGTCTTTCCCAGATATACGCCGATAAAACTCGTGGCGTGAAGAGTGGCTACGCAAAATTCGAGACATTCCCCGTCTTCAACCTTCCGCTTAGCCATCCGGTCAATCTGGCATACGAGGCTGCAACCGCCGACCTTGCCGACATCAACATGATCGATCCTTTCCACCTTGAAAAGTACGGCGAGAGCACCGTCAACTATAACCGTGATATTGAGGCTTTCCCGATTGTCAAAGCGGTATTGGAACATATTGCCGCCGACGGCGAATTCTACTCCTCCCCCACCGACATGGGTGTAAACATGGCAGGGTTTGCCATAACCGATGACGAGGCTGTACGGGAAGCGGCAAAACAGGAGATCATACGCCGCTACTATAAATGCAAATGCGATCGAAAGCAGGGCAAAGCAGGCGTTGAAGAATTTCAAAAGATCAAGCGCATTATCAGTGGCATGAAAATTCAACCTGAAGTAGATCGTCGCGTGGTTCTCCCTGCTGTAACTCGAGCACAGGAGACAGGGCACATGGTTGCGGCGATAGAGCTCAGCGACGGCAGAATCGTGACCGGAAAAGACTCAAACCTCATGACCGCAACACCGGCATGTATACTCAATGCCCTCAAAGAATTGGCCGGCATCGATCCGGAGGCATTGCTAATTCCTCCCACCATTCTCGAGCCAATCCTAAAATTGAAGATGAACATGCTCAACAGTCGTTCTTCGGTACTGAAACTGGACGACGTTCTGACCGCCCTTTCCATTGCAGCAACCGAAAATCGCGATGCAGAGCAAGCGCTCGCCCAACTTCCGAAGCTTGCCGACTGCGACATGCACACGAGCACTATGCTGCGAAGCGGTGACGACAGCATTCTTCGCCGTCTGCACATCCGACTCACCAGCGAGCCGGAGTTCCCATCGAAAGACCTCTTCTTTTAAATAACAACTTTCTCGAAAAACGAACCGAAATGTTTTAAATGCCTCCCGATGAGCGCAAAGCTCGTTTGGAGGTCTTTTCGTCAAAAGCTTTTGAACGGCAAAAAACCGATTCGTTTTTCTTGTTTCACAAATGATTTTCACCTCTAAAATTTTCAATAACTCCTGCCGATTTTCAAACAAATAACACAAATAAAAATTATATTTAAGATACGAAAAGCGCAATCCGGTTTGAACCTGTCGCAGTGTTGGTGAAATTCCAACGTCATGAAAGGGGATTTAAACCGGTTTCGAATAGCGTTTGGCATATTTCATCCATGGAGTATCATATGAGTTCAGAACAAAACAGCTATAACTATGCACACGTTCATAATCCTAAAAAAAAGTGCTATGCCGGCTTAGTGACAGCGCTGGTATTGATTGCACTGGTAATACTTGCCTTGCTGGTGGCGACATCGGCATATCTTGTTTTAGATGCCTCGGGACAGCTTCCCGATCGTTTTAGAATCGACAGATTTCTCGGCAGCGAGTCATCTGCTACAATGGCTCCAATCGACGGCGAATTAATCGAGCAAGAGGAAATCGTGTTCAACTATGAGCCGGTAGCGGAAGGAAACCTCACAACCGAATCTCTTTACGAACTTGTATCACGCCAAACGGTCGGAATCATCGTCTATAGCGGCGACACTCCGGTAACAGGCGGCAGCGGTGTTATCATCAGTTCTGAGGGGCACATTATAACCAACGATCACGTAGTCAGCAACGGCAACAGGTATGCGGTATCGCTCCACGACGGAGAGGTGTATGAGGCCTCTCTAATCGGCGGCGACGTCGACAGTGACATAGCGGTCATCAAGTTAAATAGCCCACCCGAAGGACTGTCAGCTGCCTCTTTTGGCGACAGCGATGAACTTCAAGGCGGTCAGAATGTGGCGGTGTTCGGATCATTGAACGGAAAATCCATCTATATGGCAGAAGGTATAGTCGCAGGTCCACTGCGCACCAAAGAGTCCATCACCCAAGATCCAAACCATGAGGGGCATTCCTATATTCAGACGACGGCGGCGATTAACCCCGGTAACTCGGGAGGTGCGCTGGTTGATATGCAGGGACAGGTTGTCGGAATCGTATCGGCAAAGATTGCAAGCGTTTCGATCGAAGATACAGGTTTTGCAATCCCTACCGCAGAAGCCCTTCCTGTCGTAGAGTCTTTGTTGGAACAAGGTTTTGTTCCGGGCGAGGCGGAACTCGGCATCCATATCATACCGGTCACAATGTTGGAGATAGATATCCCTGATTTTGACGGTGAAAACGGAATGGTGCTCAGTCTGATTGAACCTTACAGTGACCTCAATAACTATGGCATCACCCCCGGTGACATCATCGTATCGGCAGACGGCATTGAGCTTATCGAAACTTCCGACCTTACCGACCTCATCGACACAAAAGCTGTCGGAGATACATTGGAGCTGGTCATCTGGAAGTCGACTACCGGAAATTACATGCAGATTACCGCAAAGCTTGTGAACTGATGTTCCACAAAAAACATTATTCACTCACCCATTCTCTGATAACAACCTATCTGATTATTGAAAAACCATAGGGTACTAAAGCAATTACAGGTCAAAAACAGCAAAAAAGCCGACATCATCTATTTTGATAGTGTCGGCTTTTTCTGTAAGTTTGTATTATAGTTATTCAATTTGAAAAACGTCACAAGAATGTCGAGCAAAAATTTCGACTATCAAGGCGTGAGGATATTGACGACAACGTAGAGAGGCGGAATTTCTGCCGGTAAGACGTGTTGGTTTTTAAGTTGAATGACTATATTGCCTATCAAATACGTCTTGACGTCAGAAATCTTGTTTTCTTTTTGATTGTGGAATCACGCCCGATGTGATATTATATATCCATAGCGACTTATTGGTGTTTCAATCAATAAAAATTTGCTTTATAAACAAATTACAAAATCAGGTGTATATGATAACAAGGAAATTTGAAAAAAATGATGCCGCCGCCGTCTGCAATCTGGTGCGACGAAACTTTCTGGAGGTCAACATCCATGACTATCCGCTTTCCGAGATGGAGCGACTGGCCGAGCTATATGATGCAAAAAAGATAATCGCCATCGCATCGACATCAAACATGTATGTCATATGCGACGGCGATACAATCGTCGGAACAGGAACCATCGCTCGGCACAATGCCAGCGAAAACGAGAGCATACTGCTCACCATCTTTGTTCTGCCGGAATATCACTCAAAGGGTGTCGGCTCTCAGATCATCAAAGCGCTCGAGGGTGACGAGCTGTTTTTGCGCTCTGATCGAATCGAGATTCCCGCCTCAATCACCGCCTGTTCATTTTATGAAAAAATGGGGTATTCCTACAAAGACGGTAAAAAGACTTTGGACGAACATGGACTTTATCAAATGGAAAAATTTCGTTAAGTGCTAACCATCAAACCTCGACTCGCCAACCGAACGGATCTTCTGAACGTGCATACTGAATATCGGTCAGCTTTTTATACAGTTCAAGGGTAATCTTTCCGACCTGCCCATCGGCTACGGTAACCTTCTCACCTTTGTAGCAAAGTCCACCAACCGGAGAAATCACGACCGCCGTACCGGTACCAAAACATTCACTCAATCGCTTTTCTTTGGCGGCGGTCAATAGCTCATCGATAGTGATGGCACGCTCCGAAACCGGAATCCCGAGTGATTTTGCAAGCTCGATGGTGCTGTTGCGAGTGATACCGGGGAGGATGCTTCCCGACAGCGCCGGCGTGCACAGCTCACCGTCGATGACAAAAAATATGTTCATCGAGCCGACCTCTTCGACATATTTGCGCTCGACACCGTCCAGCCACATGACCTGTGAGTAGCCCTCTTTTGCGGCGCGACTCTGACCCTTGAGCGATGCGGCATAATTGCCTATCGCCTTCACTGCACCGGTTCCACCGGGACAGGAGCGGGTATATTTCTCTTCCACCATAATATCGATCGGGGCAAAGCCACCGGAGTAATAGGCGGCGACGGGACAAAGAATGATCATAAAGCGATAAACCACCGACGGATGCACACCGAGTGCCTCCTCGTCGGCAACGACAAAAGGACGAATATAAAGCGCCGCTCCGGCGTCGGAGGGGATCCAGTCGCGTTCGATATTCACAAGTTTTTTCAGTGCCGACACGGCAAAATCGACGTCGATAGGCGGAATGCACATTCTGTCACAACCGTCGGCAAGTCGCTCAAAATTCTTTTCAGGGCGAAAAAGCAATACTTTGTCGCCGTTTTTGTATGCCTTCATGCCCTCAAACAGACCCTGCGCATAGTGCAAAACGCAGGAGGAAGGCGACATCTCGATCGGGCCATACGGCTGAATTCTCGCATCATGCCAGCCTTTATCTTCATGGTAGTCCATGATAAACATATAATCGGTAAAAATCTTGCCAAAGACAAGATTCTTGAAATCAGGTTTTTGTTTCAGCTGCTCACGCTCTATAAATTTTATGTCCAAAATCGACTCCTTCTCTGAAAACTGTCTGGAAAAATTATAATCGAAATGCCGTGGAATGTCAACCGTTTTGAGTGTAACGGAGAGGTTCCCCTCAATGTTATTAAGTTAAGGATGAACCTTAACTTAATGAAAGCTAATAAGTAAAATCTAAGAGTGAAATAGTTTTTTGTGTTTTTATATCTTGCTTAAGAATAAAATAGTTCTTCGCTATTAGTCATTAGTTTTTAGTTGGCATTAAGCTCTCAACTTAATAACATTGGGTTTCCCTCACGAATGTTCCGTTAAATAAATACAGGGCGGAAAACCCGCCCCATAAATATCGCCATAAGAAATAGCGAAAAATTGTTTTAATGCCACAAAGCGACTATTTTAAATTGAAAATCAGCTCTTCACTTTTCACTCTTAGTTCACAGATATCTTGCCTGCCCCTATTCCGGTTGATGGCTGTGGCTGAGCGCCGCCGCAATGCAGGAAAAAAACACACAAGAGCTGATTCCCGCCGCCGCCGAGGTGAGACCGCCTGTCAGCGCCCCCGTCACACCGTCCGAGCGCACCGCCTCCATGACACCCTGCATCATCAGATGACCGAATCCGGGCAGTGGCACCGTCGCGCCGGCACCGGCAAAGTCAACAATCGGTTGATAAAGCCCTATCGCCGACAGTGTCGCGCCGGCGATAAACAAGCTTACCAAAATTTTTGCGGGCGTTAGTGCAAAGGAATCCATCAACAGCTGACAAGCACCGCACAGCGTGCCGCCAAACAAAAACGCAATCAACAACTCCATCTAATTCACCCCCGAGAGCCCGAGGCTGATGCCAAGAGCGCTATCCACCTGATGAAGTCGATTGTCCGGCAGTGCACCGGTCTTTTCACGCAGACGCTTTTTGTCGATGGTACGAAGTTGTTCCAGCAAAACGACGCTGTCACGGGTCAGGCCGCAGTCGTTACTGCTGATCGGTATATGCGTCGGAAGTTGACTTTTCCCTGTCTTGCTGGTGATTGCGGCGGCGATGACGGTCGGGCTGTGCCGATTGCCGATATTGTTTTGAACTATAAGTACCGGCCTTACTCCCCCCTGCTCTGACCCTACGACCGGACTGAGATCGGCATAAAAAACCTCACCTCTTTTTATCTCCATCGGTATTCCCTCTTTGTTTTTTCTTGAAACCGGACAAAAATCTTATCAAAATCAAAACAAAACTTCTTGGTTTTCTTGATTTTTGCAATCGAGCGGCTGTCTTTCAATGTCGTATATCCTTCATCGAAATCAGTTCGCTGTCAGGTATAAAATTTTTATCCGGTGATGTTATTGTTGCCGCCGCTTTACTTTTTATACCGATTGAGGTATAATTTTTACAGAAAATTTTTTCGAGGTGATAATTTGAGAGTTGGTATAGATGCGGTTTTAATTCCCCGCATGGAGCGCTCACTCAAGAGCGAGCATTTCAAGGCTCGGGTTTTTGGCGAGCTGGAACTTGCCGAACTGGAGCAACGTAAATTTTCGCCAAAAACGGCCGCCGCCTGTTTCGCTGCAAAAGAGGCATTTGCAAAAGCGATAGGCTGCGGCATAATGACAAAATTCACGCTTCGTGACGTTCAGCTGTTACACCGTGCAAACGGTCAACCGTTTTTGAAACTCTCACGCCGTGCAAGAAGGCTTGTGGGGCGAGATCGTCCGAGCGTTTCGGTCACTCACGAGGGAGATCTTGCCATCGTGGTGGTGATTATGTGATAAACTCCACTGCGGTGGAGGGTATTTGTATTTTGCGTATAACGCAAAATAACTAAGAACTAAGAGTGAAAAGTATCAGTTATGATGATAAATTACAGTTCGTCACTTTTAGTTATTAGCTCTTAGTTAATCTTGCCCCTTACATTATCGAGCGAGCCACAAACACAAACATCGGAATGGTGATAAGACACAGTATTGTTGACATGGTGACAATTTTCACCGAAAACTCAACGTCCTTTTCATAGCGCTCCGCCATCAAAGCCATCGTTCCGGCGGTGCAAGAGCCGGCGCAGATGAGAATTGACAACACCATAGTTGAATCGAACGATACAAACAGGTCAAGCACTTTAAGAAAAGCGAGCACCAGCGCCGGCATCAAAATCAACTTCACCGACACTGCGCCAAAAACCGCACGATCGGCAAAAAGTTTTTTGAGATCGCATCGTGCAACAAAAACTCCGAGTAGTATCATGGCAAACGGCGTGTTGAGATCCGCAATATACCCAACTGTATCGCCGATCAATTCCGGAAGGCGCAGGTTAAAGGTGTACATAGCAAGACCCACCACCACCGTAATTATGATTGGTGAGGTCGCTACATTTTTCACCTTTTGTTTAGCTGTCAAATTATGTTGTTCATCAAACAAACTGACACCGTGTGACCAAAGCAGGAAGTTAAAGACGGCGACATACGCCGCACCGTATAGTAATCCCTGCTCACCAAACGTCGCCGAAAGCAATGGAAACGCCATAAAGCTGCAATTTGAATAACTTGCTCCAAAGACGCAAAGTCGACGGCGCATATTTTTTTTGCCAAAAATAAGCAGTGCCACCGCAATTCCGATCAAATTTGCCACCACCGAGAGTAAAATTGCATAGAAGAAGTTGCGTAGCAGTTCCGGTGAATTATCTCCCTGAAATGAGTCAAGCACAGCACAGGAAACCACCACCATCAAAAGGAAGTTGTTAAGTTCCTTGACGGTGGTAGCGGAAAGCCAGCCTATTTTTTTTAATGTAAAACCGACGCTCATCAACAAAAACATAACAACAATCTGTCGCGCCAGTATCAGTGCCAAATCCATCTATAATTTCCTATACTGAAAAAGCGGTCACCGTTTGTTATGCCTTTTGAGCACAACCACAAACGGAAATTTTCTCCATCACCAACTTTTTCACCTCGCCTCGACCGCTTGTGCCGTATTTTTTCGGATCAAAAACCTTGGGATCGGCGGCAAAATAATCACTGACACCCTTTGTGTATGCCATACGCAGTTCCGTTGCAAAGTTGATTTTGCAGATACCTCGTGCAATGCAGTCGGTCAAATCTTCGTCCGAGAGTCCCGATGCTCCATGCAGTACCAGCGGAATGCTAACCTGCTCTGCAATCTGCACCAATCGATCTTTATCAAGTTTTGGTGTCGTGGCATAGACTCCATGCGCCGTACCGATGCCTACCGCGAGTGAATCCACGCCGGTGCGCTCCACAAACTCTTTTGCCTCGAGTGGATCGGTATAGCCGCCCTCTCCACCATCCAGATCGTCCTCTTTGCCACCCACCTTGCCAAGCTCCGCCTCGATAGGCATTCCGCCGAGCTTTTTAGCCAGTTCGACAACGCTCTGTGTCTTTTTGATGTTCTCTTCAAAGCTCTCGTGCGAGCCGTCAATCATGATGGAAGAGTAGCCGCCGAGCATCGCCTTTTCCGCCAGCTCATAGCTCTCGCCGTGATCAAGGTGCAGTGCCACCGGTACGCTTGCTTTTTTTGCGATAGCACTGACCATTCCGAAAAATACAGTCGGATCGGCATACTTCAGCGTCGACGGCGTGGTCTGGATAATTACCGGAGCACCAAGCTCCTCTGCCGCCGCAATGACCGCTTGCGCCATCTCCATATTCTCGACATTAAATGCCCCAACGGCATATCCGCCTTGCTGTGCTTTTTTCAACATATCTCTTGAATCTGTATAAGCCATGATCTTCCTTTCGTAATATTGCTATATCCGTTTTACAGTGACAGCCTACCGATTAACTCATCATTCAACACATAAGCTGTGCATTATCATAAGTCTCGCTCGCAAGGCGAATTGTACGGCTTTTTTTGATGTGGTCTGCCGGATTTTCACCATGGGCAAAAATCACAGCGTAAGATCCTTTTCAGTATTTTACTAAAATATTCGAGCAATTCTAACTCGTCGGGTCGAATTTTTAGTTGGTGCCTTCTTGTTCCAAGATAGCCTGTTCCAGAATATCGCTAATCGCCTCGGTGTCGACATTGCCGGCGGCGCCGGACGTTGCCGTGCTTGCCGATTCATCCTGCGTTGCTACCTTGGTAGCACTCTCGACGATTGAGTAAATAAAGTATGCCTCACCCTGCTTGAGTAGCACATAATCGAGATATTTCACCGGCTCTGATTCTGCCGACATATTTTCCAGTGTTGCACCTGCCGGAAGTTTGTACCCGACGGTGAGTCGCTTATAATCGCCGTCGTTTTCAATATTCACCACCTCCGGAATATAGTTGATGGGCTGGGAGGTGATGGGAATGACATAACTCTGTCGCTCCTCGTCCAGTCGAAACTCAAGTCCACTATCCACAAACGATTCATGCGTCAACATATAGTCGGGGCCAAAGAGCGTCAGCGCCCAGTTGTCCACCACCGCTGTCGGAAGATACAGCGCACCAAACTCGTCACGTTCAAATGCCGAATTATCCTCTTTGGACAGCGCCAGCCAGATTGCCGCCTGCCGAAGAGTATTTTGCGGCGCCTTATCCAGCGATTCAAAAGTCAGAGTATCCAGCAACACAAGCGGTGTCACAAACTCGGCATAATATAGTTTCTCTTCGGTGTCGTCGGTCAAATTTCTGACCACTCCCGTTGCGGTAATCACAATGCCGATCACTCCGAGCAACATTAGTAGCAGGACGAACGCCCCCAGCACAATGCGTCTTGTCCGTCGAGCCTCACGTCTCATCTTTTCACTTTTTGCCATTTGTAATCAATCCTTTTGTTATTTTCTGTCCTTGACTCTGCCGAGCCATTCCTCGTTGTCGAGATACCATTTTATCGTCTTGACAATTCCTATCTCAAACGGGGTTTGTGGTTGCCAACCGAGGTCGTCGCCGATCTTTTTGGGATCAATGCCATAACGTCGGTCGTGTCCTTTTCGATCCTCGACATAGCTTATGATCTCCTCTGTCACGGCGCTGTCATATTTTGAAAGCTCCGCAATTATAGTCTTTACGATGGTGATATTGGTGCGCTCGTTATGCCCACCGATGTTATATACCTCCGACAACTTACCTTTTTCCAGCACCAACTTTATCGCACTGCAATGGTCCTCGACATACAGCCAGTCACGCACATTCAAACCGTCACCATAGACCGGAAGTGCCTTTTTTTGTTTTGCGTTGTCGATCATGAGCGGAATGAGTTTTTCAGGAAACTGAAATGGGCCATAGTTGTTGCTACAACGTGTGACCAAAACGGGAAGTTTATATGTGTCGCCGTAGGCGAGTACAAACATGTCGGCAGATGCCTTGGCGGCACTGTATGGCGAGTGTGGGCAAAGGGGTGTTTCTTCGGTGAAAAAGCCTTCGTCGCCGAGACTTCCGTACACCTCATCTGTCGAGACCTGCAAGAACCTTGCGCCCTCTTTATAAACATCGTCGCCACGTTGCCAGACCGACTTCGCAGCATCTAACAGCGTGGTGGTGCCGATAACGTTGGTGCGCACAAAAACGCCGGGATCGGTGATGCTCCGATCGACATGACTTTCCGCCGCAAAGTTCACGACATAGTCAATGTCATGCTCCACCATCAATTTGCGGCAAAGCTCAGCATCACAGATATCGCCTTGAACAAATGTATATCTCACATCGTCCTCTATCTCGGTCAGATTGTCGAGATTGCCTGCGTATGTCAACTTATCAAGGTTTACCACCTCGACATCGTCAAAATTTTTCAAAAGATAGATGATGAAATTTGATCCGATGAAACCGGCGCCTCCGGTGACTAGATACCTCTTTGCCATACACGTCCTCCATAAAGATTTGTCTCGTTTTGTTCGATATACTCTTTCATATAGTCGTCCAGTGCCGCCTCCCAGCTTCTCATGTTGTCGCCGACCGTCAGGCTGAGCATTACGTTGTCCAGCACCGAGTATCCCGGCCGCTTTGCAAGTGTTTGATAATCTTTGGTAGAGCAGGGGCGAATTTTCGTCTTGGAGCGAAGGTGTCTCGCGATAGCGGTACTAAAACCGTACCAACTGGTCGAGCCGTTGTTGGTGCAATGATAGATGCCATACTCTTCACCGATGGCGATCATCAACATATGATGTGCAAGATCCTCTGCATTGGTCGGGCTTCCCCATTGGTCGTTGACCACCTTGATGATCTCTCGCTCGTTAAAAAGACGAATCATTGTCTTGACAAAGTTGTTGCCGTTTCGGCCGTACAGCCATGCGGTGCGAACAATGAAATACTGTTTGCAGAATTCCGCGACATAGCGCTCACCCAGCAGTTTTGAACGACCGTATGCCGTGCCGGGCAGGGTGGGCGAATCTTCTGTATAGGGATCGGAGGCTTTTCCATCAAAGACATAGTCGGTCGAGATGTGAAGAAGTTTTGCACCGACGGCAGTTGCCGCCTCGGCAAGGTTTCGGGGTGCGATTGCGTTGCCTGCCATCGCCTCGTCTTTGTGTATTTCGCAATCATCGACCCTTGTATATGCCGCACAGTTGAAGATTATGTCGGGACGGTGCTCGTTCATGAATTCCAGCGTTCTTGTCCTGTTGGCGATGTTGAGATCGTCGATATCGACGGCGATGAGGTCGGCGCCGTTGTACTCTTCCGGTATCGGGCCGAGCACCGAACTGCCGAGTTGCAATATTCTCATCAACTCACTGCCGAGCTGACCCTTGTGTCCGACTATCAGTATTCGCATATGGCTATTTCCTTTCCTATACGTTTTCCGCAATGTTAATCAGATATTTTCCGTATTCCGTTTGTTTGAATCGCTCTGCAAGGACTCGAAGTTGAGCGTTATCGATGTATCCTTGACGATAGGCGATCTCTTCCGGGCAAGCGATATAGAGTCCCTGCCTTGTCTGCACCGCCTCGACAAAGTTTGCGGCGTCCAGCATTGCACGGTGATTTCCGGTGTCCAGCCACGCCATTCCCCTGCCGAACAGCTCGACATTCAAAAGACCTTTTTCAAGATATTCGTTATTCACCGCCGTAATCTCCAATTCGCCGCGCTTTGATGGTTTTATGTTTTTTGCCACCTCTATGACCCGATTGTCATAGAAATAAAGACCCGGCACGGCATAATTACTCTTGGGTTTTTCCGGCTTTTCTTCCAGTGAAAGCACCTTTCCTGTCTCGTCGAATTCTACGACTCCAAACTCTTCCGGATGGCTGACATGGTAGCCGAATATGGTGGCACCCTCCGCACGCTCGACGGCGGCACGAAGCCTTGATGTAAAGCCATAGCCATAGAATATATTATCGCCCAAAACCAGTGCAACGCTATCGTCACCGATAAACTCCTCGCCGACTAAAAACGCATCGGCAAGCCCTCTCGGCTCGGTCTGTACTGCATAAGAAAATTTCATGCCCCAATCCTTGCCGTCTCCGAGTAGCGAAACAAAGCCCTCGGTATCTCGTGGTGTTGAGATAATGAGCACCTCTTTAATTCCTGCGAGCATCAAGGTTGACAGCGGATAATAGATCATCGGCTTGTCATAGACGGTCAGCATCTGTTTTGATACTGCAATGGTGGACGGGTAGAGCCTTGTTCCGGCGCCCCCTGCCAGTACAATTCCTTTCATTTTGTAGCCATTCCTTTCTCAATGTTTGTCCGATTTTGCCACTTGGTGGCGAAATTTCAGCACTTTTCGCTGAATTAAGGAACAAATATTCGTTCCGCGTAAAACCCTTGTTCAAATGATCCTTCTTTTATTATGTGGTTCGTTTGACTCCCCACCTCACAAAATATCGAATCATGGCAAACAGTTGCAGTCGAAAATGATATAGATTTTTTCTCGGTTTTCGCTGCCACAGATGTTCCACCATCGTTATTGGCGTGTAATACACCTTTCCCTTCTTCATCATCATTCGTGTCAGGTCTGCATCCTCAAAATAGAGGAAATATTTGCTGCAAAATCCGCCCACCGCCTTGAGCGCCTTGGTTCTTGTCACAAAAAAACAGCCGGTACAAAATGAAATTTCCTGTTCCGTCGCAAGATCCTCGTCCAGCATCAGATAGTGTTTTTCCACCTCGGGCAAAATTCCGAGTTGACGTGAAACGAGCGAGATCGGTGTGGGTGATCGCTTTGGGGTATATTGTTCGCTTCCGTCGACAAACTGCAAACGACAGGTGACCATCACAGCATCAGGGCGCTCTCGAAGCCAATCACAAAGTATGCTCAGGCTGTCCTCGTGCAAAACGATATCGGGATTGACAACGGCGTGAAACTCACTTTCCGAGCGTGCAAGTGCAATGTTATGCCCACGTCCATACCCGACATTCTCCTTGCTATATATCACAACAAGTCGGTCGTCGTCGATAGCTCTCAGACGTGCAAGACCGCCGTCGTCCGAGGCATTATCCACAACATAGAGCATAAAGTCGACACCCTGTGTCAACTCCAGTATGCTCTTCACGGCCTTGAGTGTCTCGTCTGCACAGTTATAGTTGACGATAGATATAGAAAGTGGGGTATTGCTCATGAAAAGTTAAATCCTTATTAGTGTTCAAATGTTATATTGCAAAATTCCGCCTGTATTCGGCAAAGAACAATTTTTTTGGTCGCTTTACACGGCTTTGGCGGATGCGTTCTCCCCCCCTTTTGCATAAGACATAGGTGAGCACGTTTTTGGGGACATCTTTCTTCATTTTACCATCATACCGTGATATTTGCAAGGAAAATCACTATTCGTTCGGTTGCTTTTTGTTTTTGACCATTACTATACTACGGCTATTGCCCTTTTCGTCAAACTCGAGTTTTGTCTCAAACATACCGGTGTTTTCCAGCAATTTATATAGCTTGGCATAACCGTAGTTTCTCGAGTCGAAATCCGGAAACTTGCGGGATATGATGGTGCCGAGCTTTGAGAGCATCATCCAGCCGTCCTCTTCGCAGTCTTTTTCTATGATTCGTGCCATCTCTTCCACAAGGTTTTTGGGAAGATTTTGTTTTTTCGCCTGTGGTTTTTCCGGTGCGGCAAGCGTCTCAAGAATGGTAAACTTGTTACAAGCAGAGCGGAAGGCGACCGGTGTTTTATCCTCTCCCATTCCCAGCACGTACATTGCCGCCTCACGAAGGCGCAGTGCCAGCCGTGTAAAATCGCTGTCGCTGGAAACGATGCAAAAACCATCGACATTCTCGGCATATAGTATATCCATCGCATCAATGATCATGGCGCTGTCGGTGGCATTTTTACCTTGCGTATAGCTGAACTGTTGTACCGGATTTATTCCGTATTCCAGCAAAAGCTTTTTCCACGCACCCATGTCAGAGCTGGTAAAATCGCCATAGATTCGGCGGTATGCCGGAGTCCATTCATGGGAAAGCTCGTCCAAAATCGACTTTATGTATCGAGGCGAGATATTCTCGGCATCAATCAAAAGTGCGATAGTGCGCTCGTTCTCTTTGTTCATTCGTTTTATATCCTTTCGGTGGTTGTTTTGAGGGCGGGCTGTCGATTCACATATCTCTCGACAAGACCCATTTATCTTGCTACTCCCTTATAAATAGCATGGCGTTGATGGTCATTGTCTGATTGCCGTATTTGTAGTTGAGTCCTGCTTTTTCGCACTCTCTGCTCACAAAAAGCCCACATGCTTCCATGCTGGGGCCAAGCTGATCCGGAAAACGACATGGCTCATCGGGATAGGTGCATTTCTCACACTTGCTGCAACCATCCATGCCCATTGCAAGAAGCTCTTTTCCCTGCCCTCGCATCTGCTTTACCAATCGCTCAAGGCTTTCACGACATGCACGGCTCGCCTCTTGAATTGCGTCCCAATCGTAGTCGTCCTCCATGTCACGGGTCGCCTGCAATATCATTCCGTAATCGTATGACATCACCTGCGCCTTGACCTCTTCCAGCGTACCGCAAGCAGGTGGGCAGGACCACCGCTTATTATACTGACCGCACCTATTCACGGCACACATGTCACGAATTTCGCTCATAAACTTCATCTTTGAAATGTCGGCATAACCGGCATGACTAAATCCTGCCTGCAAGGCCATCTCGACGGTGAGAGTTCTTTTGTCCGGCTCGATATACATAGTAATGTTCATCCCTTCCCGATATTTTGACTGTTCTCGCCGCAAGTTTGCGGTAGGTTTCCGGCATTTTCCGCTCAAAAGTCACAAGACGCACCATTTGAGCTTTAGTTCAAGCTTAAGGCTTATATCGAATCAAACCTTATCGCAAAACACAAGGCTTAGACGGCAGAAATCCTGTCTGTTCCGACATAGCGTTGCAATGCGGCCGGAATGGTGACCGATCCGTCACCGTTTTGATAGTTTTCGAGAATTGCGGCGGTGGTACGCCCTACTGCAAGTCCGCTTCCGTTCAAGGTGTGCACCAGTTGGGTTTTGCCCTCTGCACTGCGATAACGGATACCCATCCGACGTGCCTGATAATCGGTAAAGTTGGAGCAGGAGGAAATCTCGGCATATCTGCCGTAAGACGGCAACCATACCTCGAGATCGTATGTTTTGGTGCTGCTTGCACCCATGTCGCCACTGCAAAGCAGTACACGGCGATAGGGCAGTTCCAGCGCCTCAAGACAACGCTCTGCATCTTCGGTCAGCATTTCCAGCTCATCAAAACTCTGTTGCGGCGTGGTGAACTTCACCAGCTCCACCTTTTGGAATTGGTGTTGACGGATAAGTCCCCTTGTGTCACGTCCTGCGGCACCTGCCTCACTCCTGAAACAGGCAGAATAGGCACAGTAACGCAGCGGCAGTTCCGCCTCGGTCAAAATCTCGTCACGATGATAGTTTGTCACCGGCACTTCTGCGGTCGGAATAAGATAATATTCCTGTCCCTCTAATTTAAAAGCATCGTCCTTGAACTTTGGCAGCTGTCCTGTTCCGGTCATGCTGTCGGCGTTCACGATGTAGGGCGGAATCATCTCGACATAGCCATGCTGATTGGTGTGGGTGTCGAGATAGAAGTTGATAATGGCACGCTCCAGCGCCGCGCCGAGACCTTTATAAAAGTGGAAACGTGTTCCGGTGACCTTTGCGGCACGCTCCGGATCAAGTATGCCAAGATTTTTGCCAATCTCCCAGTGAGGAAGCGGCTCATATTCAAACTTTCTCGGCTCGCCCACCCTTTTAATCTCGACATTGTCGGCATCGCTCTTTCCGACCGGCACGCTCTCGTGCGGTGTGTTTGGTATCGCCAACAAGCCGTCACGCTGTTTTGTCTCCAACTCGGCAAGCTCGGCATCGTTTGCTTTTATCGTTGCGGAAAAAGCCTTCAGTTCCGCAAAAAGAGCACTGCAATCTTCCCCTGCCTTTTGTTTCACGGGGATTTCTTTGCTGCTCTTGTTCTGCTTTGCCTTGAGGTTGTCGTTTTCCGAAGCAAGCGCACGCCTTTTCTTGTCTATTTCAAGCAGTTCTTCAATTTCACCGCTATAGTCCTTCCCTCTGCCCGCAAGTGCAGTCTTGACTGCCTCGGCATCTTCTCTTATTCTTTTTATGTCTAACATTTTAACCTCATTTCTCTTTTCATGTTTTATCCGTTTTCATCGCAAGCTTGCGATATAAAATCCAAGGCAATTTTAGCTTGAAAGGTGCGTTGCTCTTAATTTTGCCAATATTCTTTCAAAACCCCGCCTTTATTACGATAACCGTGTAGCTCTGAAAACTCCTCTACGTTTTATCTTTTGCTACTGTATTATCCCCGTCTGCAACCATGCGAAACTCTCGATGCAAGATTTGCTTATCTCCTCTTTGTTTCGCCTTTGTTCCACACACATAGCCGCTACATATTGTCAAACGATATCTCACCAAGGCGATTTGCAAAACTGCGCAGTTGATCGTCGCTGTAAAAATTCACCTCGATGCGCCCCTTGCCGTTCTTATAGTTGATCTTCACCTCGGTGCCAAGCACCTCTTGCAACGCGACCTCCACCTCGGTGGCAATGGTGGGACGTAGTTTCAGTTTTTGCTGTGATCCGCCCGGTTTTTTCTGAATTTTTTTGCAGAGTGTCTCGGTCTGGCGAACGTTCATATCCTCTTGAATGACCGATTTTGCCACATCAATCTGCATGACAGGATCGTCCAGCGACAAAAGCGCCTTGCCGTGTCCTGTGGTTATCTTGCCGAAGCGGAGCATCTCCACCACCTCTGACGGCAATGACAGCAGTCTCATGGCGTTTGCGATGACCGGCCGGCTTTTGCCGACACGTTGAGCCGCCTGTTCCTGTGTGAGTCCGAAACTGTCGATCAACTTGACAAAACCCTCCGCCTCTTCGATCGAGTTGAGGTCGGTGCGTTGCAGGTTTTCTACCAGCGCAATCTCCATTGCCATCTGCTCACTCGCCTCCAGCACGATCGCGGGAAGTTCTTTGAGACCCGCCTGCATGGCGGCACGCCAACGGCGCTCACCGGCTATAATTCGATAGCCGTCGATGCCTACCGGACGCACGATTATCGGTTGCAACAGACCGTGGCGTTCGATGCTCTCTGAAAGCTCTGCCAACTCCTTTTCATCGAAGTTTTTGCGAGGTTGCCCTTTTTCCGGCTCAATACTCGCAATCTTGATTGTCTCTTTTACTCCTGTCTTTTCCTGCCTCACATCCTGGAACAGGGAATCCAGCCCTTTTCCGAGCCCACCTTTTTTCGCCATTTTCTTTCCCATACCTCTCTTTATCTATTACTTTTATTTATTATGATTTTCAAATTGCTTTGTTTTCTGCCATAACCGAAACTTGCAGTTGTCCATCTGCAATCTATCGCCAAAACAGCGCTTTGCACTTTCTTGAATGTACTACAAACACCTTCTTGTTTGCTACCGATTATTTGACAAAAACTCGTCGGTAAACTCCATATATGCACTGCAGCCTTTTGAGGCGGCATCGTACGACTGAATCGGTTGTCCGTAACTCGGAGCTTCTGAGAGTCGAACATTTCGTGGAATTGCCGTCTTGTAAACCTTTGCCTTAAAGAACTTTTTCAGTTCCTGCGCTACCTGAAGTGTTAGGTTGAGTCTGCCGTCATACATAGTCATCAACACACCTTCAATATCGAGGTGAGGATTATACATTGCTTTGACCTTTCGCACCGTAGCCATCAACTCGGTCAATCCCTCCAGCGCCAAAAATTCACACTGCATCGGTATGATTAGTGTGTCGGCGGCACAAAGACCGTTGAGCGTCAGAAGGTCAAGCGACGGCGGACAGTCTATTATTATGTAATCATAGTTCTCACGCACACGCATTAACGCAAGGCGAAGCCGCGACTCTCTTGCATCTAGCGCGACCAGTTCAATGCCTGCACCGGACAGCTCAATATTTGCCGGTATAAGATCCATCTTGAACGCTGTTGTTATGATGGATTTCTCGATAGTGGTCGGATCGATAAGGCAACTGTATGTGCCATTTTTTATCTCGGCCTTGCGGATTCCGACTCCGCCCGTCGTGTTCCCCTGCGGATCAAGGTCGATAAGCAAAACCTTTTTTCCTTTCACACCGAGACCGCACCCGAGGTTGACTGCGGTGGTGGTCTTGCCCACGCCGCCCTTTTGATTTGTTACGGTGATTACCTTTCCCATTTTGTTCCTTATATTGTTGTTGTATTTTTTGTTGCCGTTTTTGCCGGTTTTTCTGAATTATCCCTGTCGCAGACCACTGCATAGATTTGTTTTAACGTTTTGCACGACACTTAACGCCGGTTGATTTTCTATCTGTTCGGTTTCACCGATTTTGTAGCGATAAAGCACGGAACATTGAATTCGTGAAGCCGTCCCTCGCCGTTGGTATCTTCATATATGTCGGCAAGCACAAAACCGGCCCTCAGCTGTCCGCCGATCTGCTCTTCCAATGTGTGCGAAAACTGGATTCCGTCGTTTGTTTCCAGCGCTCTTTTGTACAGTTCCTCGTCTTTCAAAGGATTGTAGGGCAGTGGGTAGGTCAGCTCACGACCATCGTCATCGAATATGTAGTTGTACCCAACATCGTAGCCGCCCAGCAGAACTCCGCCCTTTTTCAGAACTCGAAAGCACTCTTGAAAAACATGCTCAACATCTTCTACATAACAGTTTGAAACGGGATGAAAAATCACATCGAAACTCTCATCGTCAAATGGTAGGCGTTTTGTCATGTCCGCCTTGACTATCTCGATGTCGTATCCCTCTCGCTTTGCCACCATTCGTTCCGTCTCAAGCTGTGAGTCGCTGTAGTCAAGTATGGTGACCGTTGCACCTGCCGCCGCAAAAATTGGCATCTGTTGTCCGCCGCCGCTTGCGAGCCCAAGTAGGTTTGCGCCTTTCAACTCACCAAACCATTCTTTTGGCACCGCCTTGGTCGGTGTCAACACGACCTCCCACTCACCTGAAAGCGCACGAAGATAGCATTCGTGGTCAATGGGCGTTCCCCAGACCCAGCCGCCTTCGACCCAACTGTCTATCACCCCTGAATTAAAATCTGTATACCCCATTCCTCTCTCTTTCTAAATCGATCTTGAATTTTTTCCTCATTTGCTGTAGTTTTTATGCTTATTACAGCTTGTTATCATTTTCTACCTAGCTATTCATCTGCAATTCAATGCTTACCACGTTGTGACTGCGTGATTTCACCGCTCTTCACAGGTCACGTGTCCTCTATAATTGCCTGCTACTTTGCATTTTCGCTTGAAATTCAACTGCTTTTCCCTTTTTGACCGGCTCTGCCTTTTCTCTTTATCTACTGCTTCACGGCCGAACTTCATCCAATTGCCACTAACTCTACCAAGATTTGTTTGCCGTGCTATTTTCACGCCTTCAATATATATAGCCGATGTCAAGTAATCAAAGCAGTTTTTGACTTTGCCTAACCCCCATGACTTGCGTCGGTTCACTTCACAAAGTAAAAGTATTGGATCGGCACACTTCCTTGCCTTGAGAATTTCGGCACCTACTGGCTTTCTACGAACCCTTTGTCTGCATTTTTTTGCAGCCAAGTCAGACATCGGATAGCATTTGCCGCATCTTAAATCGTACAGCGGTGCAAATGGCGCAATATTTTCCGGTGCAAAACCTTTTGAAGTTTCAAGGTTTGCGTGGCTCAGCTGTTGAACAAAAACACATCTGCAAGCGTTCCATCGCCATATTCTGTGTTTGGGCAACCCTCGATCAATCTATAGTTTCCGCCTGTATATTCGTCGATCATACGGTTCCAAAAATGAACCGACG
Source organism: uncultured Oscillospiraceae bacterium (assembly GCA_964370605.1). Classification (GTDB taxonomy): domain Bacteria; phylum Bacillota; class Clostridia; order Oscillospirales; family Ruminococcaceae; genus CAYJBH01. The sequence goes on from CAYJJX010000008.1 coordinate 60,747, forward strand.
GGACATTTTTCGGGTGCCGTTTAAGTTGCCAGCTCCCACGAAACATGTCAAATGCTTTAAATGCGGCAATCTTGCCGACTCCGCGCCTGCGGTACTTGTACATCACGAAAAACTCGGCAATGGTATAATCGGTCTTTTCTTCTGTGATTGCGAAGTTATTCACCATCACAAATCCCGCAAGTTTGTCGTCTACGGTAATAAAATAGGCAAATCGATTTTTCTCGGTCCAGTAGTGGTCAAGAAAAGAGTATCCATATAGCCCCAGCTTGTTCACGTCGCTGTTATCCCACTGCGAAAACTCATAGTCATATTTTTCAAGCAGGTTTCTCAAAATCTCTTTTTCATCGACCGTGACCCGCTTTAACAAAACCGTCATCGTTCACCTTTCCGTATAACGTGGTATGTTCAGCTGTTCCAGACAAAATGTAAAGCGTCTACAATTCCTTGCCGCCCCACTCTATCACTGCAAAACCTGTACGCTGGAATGGTTCAAGCTGTTGCGGCTCTATTTCAATCGCCTCATCAAGTGGCTTGTACACCATAAACACCCTTTGGATGCTATCCGGCTTCGGTTCGATGATAAGATTGACGCTGTCGGTGTATGCCTCTTGTTGGAATGTTATCAAATTGTAGTCGTTTCCTGCCATTCTTGGCATCCAGTAGACAATAAATTCATTGTATTCGGTAGGTGTTAGCCCTAAGTAGCTCAGCTTTTCCACCAAAAACTCTTCCGTTTCATCGCCTTTCACCACAAATCCACTGCTCATATCATATTCGGTGTTGCTATTCCCGTCCCAAAACAGATAGGAGTACTCCCTGCCGTCGCTGACAATCGTCCCATCCGGAAATGCGGTGACCTCCCAGCCGTCTTGATAGGTCGGATATGTGAAAAGCAGTTCGCCATCGTAGTCAAGTTTCACCGTGATATCCGTCTCTTGCTGCGGATATAGATATATTACCGGTTTTTCATCCAGTGTATGTTCTTCTTCCTGTCCTTCTTCCAAAAATATGCAGCCCGAAAGCTGAAACAACAGCAGTGATGCCATTATATAAGGAAAGAACTTTTTCATCTATACCACCTTTCTGTTTGTAAACGACCCGCAATGAGCAAATCAAACCTTTCTTGATGTAATAATATCATATATTTTCACTATTTTAGCTATTGTATCACAATTTTATTTTTTTGAAAAGCAATTTTTTTAATTGCAAGCCGCTTTTGAAAATTTGCAACCTCAACATTTTGGATGTTCCACGTGGAACTTTTTTTCTTTGAAATTTGCTTTTGCCCATTGTTTAGGTGTTTTTTAGTTTTTTTTTGTCTTTTGTATAATCAACATCTTGTGTTTTCAAAAAAATTTATTTTTTTCTTATTTTTGCGTTTAATTTGCTTTTTTCAACCGGAACCTGGTGTGCAATGCCTGATTCTGTAAAGCGCTGACCAATTTTCATCTCAAAGCCGCGTCAATTCTTTTGTAGCGAATCCTATGTGGCGATTGCTAGGCTTCTAAAGGACCTTTTCTGTAATGTTTGGCGTGACAAGTCTGTCAGTCGGTTTGCGTGCGTTCACGAATAAACCGAGGGGTTCGCCCTACAGGGTTAAGATTCTTCATGTCAATTGTCATCGCCTGCAATAGTCTTGATCGATCGATATTCTTTTCCAGATGATCGAACAATCGCGCCGCAAAGCAAAAAAGCTCTTCGCCGTGCGGTGCACCCACATGTTGCGCCACCTCTTCAAAAAGGTCAAATGGCGTCGGGTAGTGTTTCAGCGCTAAATTTAACGTCTCATCAAATTTATGTGAGTTTGAAAGCTTTTCCAGCACATGTTCCACGTCATGCAATCGGCTCAGCTGCGGTTCTGTCAGCCATGGCGTACGTATGACTTCGTATGGCGCCGACTCGCTAAAGTCACCCTGTGGACTTTCAGCCATTGGACTCCCCGGCAGAAGCTTCAAAAACCCCATCTGTAGCACATCGGGCGACAACGAATATGCCGTATTGAAGCTCTCTTTGAAAGAATCATAGTCTTCTTGTGGCAGTCCTGCAATCAGATCAATATGCACATGCAAGCCGTCCCCTTTTGTCAACAGCATTATATTGCGTTTCAGCCGCTCGATGTCTGTTTTGCGATTAATCTCCTCGAGGGTTTTGGAATTGAAGCTTTGTAACCCTATTTCCAAGCGAAAAAGCCCCTTTGGCGCATCCACAAACGCTGCAATCAACTCTTCTGTCAACACATCGCCCGCAATTTCGAAATGAAACTGTACTCCAAGCGGAATTTCAGAACCGACACGTTCCTTTATATAGGTAATAATTTCGAATGCCCTTTGAGGGTATACATTAAAACTTCGGTCTACGAACTTTACCGTCTGCGTTCCGGAGTTAGCAAGTGTAAGAATGTCTCTCTTGACTCGCTCCATGGGGTAGAGCTTGACTCGCTCCTCTCGACCGGAAAGGCAAAAACTGCAGCGAAACGGACATCCTCTTGTTGTTTCGATATATGTTATCCGTCCACACAACCTTTCAAGGTATTCACCGGTATATGGCTCGGGCGGTGTAGACTTGCCGAAATATATGCCTCCATCAAATCCATCACGATAAACTCCTTCAATGCAGATATTGCTCTCTCGGGCTGTCAAGCTTTGCATCAATTTTGCAAACGGTATTTCCCCTTCACCACCGATTACATAATCAACATCGTCTCGGGCTATGTAGCGACTTGCATCGAAACTCACCTGCGGTCCGCCAAGTATGATTCTGGTTGTTAAGCTTATTTTTTTTATTTCAGACAATGTGTCTAAAATATATTCGACGTTCCAGATGTATGTGCAAAATGCAATTGCGTCCGGTGCTATTGAAAAAATTTTTTCTATCAGTTCTGATTTTTTTCGATTTATGGTCCATTCCAAAATTTCGATTTCACAATTTTCTATATCGGCTGCAGCAGATTTCAAATACCATGCCGCAAGCGATGAGTGAATATATTTTGAGTTTATGCTTACGATAATTGTTTTCATCATCCTCAGCCTATGAAATGTTTTGTTCAACTTTATTTTACATCATTATTGTTAAAAGTGCAACCTCAATTTTTGAGCTGATAAAACGGTTTATTGACACTTGCGCGACTTGCTGTTGAAAACCTGTCTGTTTTGTTGAAAACCGGCTGGCAGTTTCAAAACAAAAATGGTCACGCACACAGTTACCAAAAACTGATTTGCACACCGAAATCATTGTTTGCAAAAACCAAATATATCCGTTTCTATTAATACACTCTCTCTTGTTCCACGTGAAACATCGTCCATCTTGTAGAAAAAAAGTGATTGCTGTCGAGCAAAAAATCAAAATCAAAATTGATGACTAAACCAAAATCAAAAAAACAGCATCTACTGCGTGAAAAATAAATTCAGCAATCAATCTTCGATTGTAAACAAAACAATTGAATAATAGACAAGAAAAACATGTCGGTTGAAAAAGTGTTGAAAACCTACATGTTTCACGTGGAACAAAAAATGGTAGCAAAATAGTGTTCTCTGGTTGTAAAGATACATTTGACAAAAAATCTAAATGTATGTACACGATCTAAACGATGAAATTAAAAATCAAAACAGTAAAAAAAGTAACCAAAAAAAACTTAAACAAAAAATATGAATTATAAAATAAAGCATCGCTTCGGGCAGCCAAAATATAATCAAAATGCAAAGTATAAATTGAACGAAAAAAATCAATTAAATTGAAATGCAATTATTAAATTGAAAAAAAATAAATAATCATATAAAATTCAATTACAAAATTGAAAAAAATTTTCGGTAAAACTTAAAGTAAGCTTGTTGAATAAAATATTTTTTTATAACGAAAAAATATAGCACAAGGAAATCAGCAACAAAAGTTGCAAAATTTCTTGTGCTATATTATGCAATTGACCATAGCGGTCAATCGATTGTTTTGCCTATTGGTATCTTGACGATATACTGTATGAACTCATCGTCTTGGGTCTTGGTTGTTTCTGCATCGATGCCGCTGCTTTTCATTATATCGATTGCACGATTAATGGTGTTGAGGAACAAGCGCACGTCACGAACTACCGGAACCGACTTTTTTTTCTGCAAAACCGGAGTTGCGAGATACCGCTCGACCAGGCGCTCGGCCTCTTTTACATTCAACTTTTTCGCAACGACTGTTTCGAGAAAAGACGTTTGAGTTTTTTCGCCACTCAGCCTTAGCATAGCCCTTGCATGCCTCTCACTCAGGCGATTTTCGATACAAATTTGAGTTTGTACCGGCGTAAGAGTGAGCAACCGAAGTTTGTTTGCGAGCGCTCCCTGTGTCATATTGAGCCGCTCTGCCGCTTCTTGTTGAGTGCAGTGGAAAACATCTATGTATCGTTTTATGGCTTGAGCTTGCTCAAACGCAGTCAGTTCACTACGCATACTATTTTCGAGATATGACAGGACGGCGATCCCCTCCTTGTCCGCGTGATAGATAATTGCCGGTATTTTTTCCATTCCAAGCAACTTGCAGGCGCGAAGCCGTCGTTCACCTGCGATAAGCGAGTAGTCAAGCCCATTTTTCACTACACAGATTGGTTGCAGTAGCCCATTTTTATCGATACTCGTTGCTAGCTCTTCCAGTTCAACGTCATCAAAATGTCGACGCGCTTGAAAAGAACAGGGTTTGATTTTTGATACCGGCAGGCGCTGAATCTCGCCGGAATACCTAAGTCCCGTGTCGATTTCCTTTGTTTTAAACCCAAAAATCGGCATAATGGCTCTCCATTCTTTTTGATTACTTTTCTATGACCATTATACTACATGCTGGTAAATATTTCCATATAAATCGCTCGACAAATTGCGACCAACAGCACGCAGATGGAAAGACTGCTAAAAGCACACAAAAATATACCTTGCAACTTGTCAATTACCCTGTCGCAGGTTATCTGCTCTGACAGGAGGTAATGCAATTCAGCAAGGTATATAAAAGAAAAGATATGCCACTCGGCTGTTAAAATTCGTATAAACAAGTTGTTTCGATACCACGCGTTTCCAAGTATATTATACCGACGACGTCTTACTTTGGGCGCATTCTAACTACTGTTAAGAGTGGTTGCGCTCATTTTGCATCCTCTTTACCATGAAAAACAACGCCGCACTATTTAAAATGCCGGTCAAAACGCATATAACAACAGCGGCTAATTGAAAGTAAGCTGTAGTGTCCATGAGCAAGATCCAGTCTTCGATATGGATCAAATAATTTCTATAGGTATTAAGCATTAAAAGCGATAGCAATGCGCAAATAAAACTGCTAAATACCATGTATACACCAGGTGCATTTTTGCCAATTTTGAACTTTTTAATAGCAAAAAGAGGAAACACCCAAGCAAACAAACCCAAAAAAACACTAATGTAAATCAGCCAAAAAAAATCCATAAAAAAACTCCGTATTAATATCGGCAATACATAAACAAAATATAAAATTGTTTTAAGTGCCTCGTGATAAATTGACATATTAGGATTGGCTCAATAATATACGTGTATGACAATGCATTTTACTATATAAAGTATATACTGGAATGTCAAATATGTCAAGGCAGTCACTCAATGACCAATATGGTCAATCAGAAAGAACTTTTGCATCACAGAGCTTTACTAATGTGAGGTCGCCCTTTTTAAGACTATCGTCAAAAACAGAGCATCGCACGTATCGACCGGTTACCCCCGCAAAGCTTCCGTCCGATAGGGTTTCTTCTGCGATAAAACTATCCGGTAAATCCATAAGGGTGTTTATCGTTCGCTCCCGTGCAATATTTGCTACCCTATAAAGCTCTGCGGCGCGCTTTTTCTTCTCGTCACCGGACAACTGACCACCAAGGTCAAAGGCAACAGTTCCGGCACGACGTGAATACCGAAAGGCATGAACTTTCAAAAAACCAACCTTTTCAACCACTGAAAGCGTGTCGTCAAAATCCTGCTGGGTTTCTCCCGGAAAACCAACCATAATGTCGGTGGTAAATGTTGGGCGATCAAATCTTGATTCAATTCTCTCTACAATTCGAAGAAACTCCGCACTATCATAAAATCGATTCATGTTGCGTAGCACTCGGTCACTACCGCTCTGCAACGAAAGGTGAAAATGTGGCGCAAGTTTATCGCATTGACCAAGTTGGTCACAAAGTGACTCGCTCAACATGTCCGGTTCAAGAGAACCAAGACGAATTCTTTTTATTCCATCGATTTTTGCTAGCTTTTGACAAAGTATTCCAAGATTGGAATCGGTGTCTGCGCCATAGTAGGAAAGATTAATACCGCAAAGAACAATCTCTTTGTGGCCATCACGCGCGAGTTGAACAGCGCCGCTCAAAATCTCTTGTTCATCTGCAGAACGAGGATTACCCCTTGCCTTCGACACGATACAATAACTACAACTTCTGGGGCATCCGTCTTGAATTTTGACAAAAGCCCTTGTGTGACCATCTCCCTCAAACGGCAACGGCTCAAATCGTTCGCCGACCGAGTGCGGCAAAACAGAAACTTTAGGAAAATCAATAATGCCTTTGTCCGACAAGCTTTGAGACGCTGAGCGCAACGAAAGAAATTTCTCCACCATGTCAATCACGGCGGCGCGTTCGGTGTTTCCGACCACAATGTCGGCACCCATGCCGTCAAAACCTGCGGTGTTTCCTTCAATTTGAGAAAGACAACCGGCAAAAACAATAACCGCATCGGGAGAGTCGCGACGAGCTCTACGAAGAGCAGAACGACTCTTTGCCGCACCTTCGGAGGTCACGGTGCAGCTGTTGACATAAATAATGTCAGCATCCAAAACAGAACTCGCGCAGGCAAATCCACGTGCAAGAAAAAGGCTACGCAAGCCATCCGATTCACGGCTATTCACCTTGCAACCAAGTGTTATAAAGTATATTTTCTTTTTATCATTCATATATTTTACCAAAATCGAAACTGCGGAGGAGCTATGAACTACAAGAGGATAGCAATAGCAATAATAATTATGACGGTTTTAGGGGTCAATACCGTCGAAGGGTCATTTTCGACCGATACGGTCAACGAGGTTGCGGCTAGCGCTGCTTCCACAAATGAAGCGAGTGAAACGCAGGGGCAAGATCCGGTTGCAACCATTGATCTTTACAACGAAAACCCTGACACAACAAATTACGGTTTGAATCCTTATGCTTTTCAGGATCCTCCGAAAGACTCTGCACTTCCCGCCGCAGTATCGCTTGATGCAACGGCAACTCTTAACCTGCCGGTACGTGCCGCATTACTGATGTCGGAGGACACCGGCGAAGTGCTGTACAAACAAAACAGCGATGCCACGATGCCAATTGCATCGATAACAAAAATAATGACAATGCTTTTGGTATTTGAGGAAATCGACAAAGGTAACATAACGTTGACCGATTTGGTCAAAGTGTCGGAACATGCCGCGAGTATGGGCGGAAGTCAAGTCTGGCTTGATCCATCCGAAAGCTTTACCGTTGACGAAATGCTCCGGGCGGTCTCAATAGCCAGTGCAAATGATGCTGCAGTGGCATTGGCGGAACATGTTGCAGGAAGTGAAGCCGTTTTTGTCGAAATGATGAATCGACGGGCACGTGAACTTGGAATGGTAAACACAAGTTTTGCAAATGCCTGTGGACTGGATGCCGAGGGGTTATATTCAACTGCCTTTGATGTGGCTCTGTTGTCGCGCAAAATAATGGAACATGATGAACTGGTGAAATACACAACCGTCTGGACAGATTCACTGCGTGACGGACGGACCATGCTGGTCAACACGAATAAGTTGCTGAACAGCTATTCCGGAATAACGGGTCTGAAAACCGGAACGACAAGCGGCGCCGGAATCTGCATTAGCGCCACAGCCGAGCGAGACGGTATGTCCCTAATAGCAGTTGTGCTCGGTGCGGAAAATAGCAGTGACAGATTTGACGCTGCAAGAACGCTGCTCGACTTTGGTTTTGCAAACTTTCAATTGGCACAGATACCGAGCGTTACTGAATTTGCGGCTGAGTTGCAATTGAGGAAGGGGCTTGAGCAGTCAGTACAGCTTGAATATCATCTGCCGGAAAAACTTCTGTTGCAGAAAAATCAGACAACCGAGCTGACTGCAGAACTGTCGTTACCTGACGCTCTGGTAGCGCCAATAGTCAAGGGAGAGATCATCGGCAACATCACTCTTTATTCCGGTGACAGCGCAATCTCGAGCTATGACGTAGTCGCGGCACAAAGCTATGATGAGATAACATTCAAATCAGCATTCAAACGGTTTGCGGCGGCGCTACTCGAATTCTAAAACAAAACATAAGAAAAATTGCAAAAGTATACGGCGCAGACGCTATGAACATCACAGAATAGAACCGTACTGCATCGGCATTTAGGCTTAGTCAAGAGTTTGAGCCGACAACCGGCACTGATAAAATCGAAAAATTTGTACAATTCAAGAACGCTGCCGTAATCACGGGCAGTGTTCTTGTGCGTAAAAAGTTTTGCACTTCGTCGGTTTAAAATTTATGATAACTAAATTGAATGGGCGTTCCAAAATTGTTGACGAGGCACTAAACTTTCTCGACAAAATTTTCATAAAGATCGCTGTATTCGGAAAATGTCGGGCAATCGGGCTGAAAATTCAATTGATACATACGAAAGACAACCGAAATGTTTTTTGGTTGCCACTGCTCACGATAGGAATAGCGATAGGTCATTCCGAGCTTCTTCATAACCTCACCGCTGGCAGGATTATTGACATCATGAGTTGCGGTGATAAAGCGAAGTCCCGACGAGACTATTCTGTCCAAAATAGCGGAAGCCGCCTCGGTAATAATGCCGCAATTCCAATGCTCCTTCGAAAGAGCATAACCAAAATCATGTGCATCACCGTCAGAAAGCACCACGTATCCAATGGGTCGGTTATCACTCTTCAAGCAAACAGCATACCTATATCCAAACGGGTCGTTATATCGTTTGATAAAACGAGCATCGAGATATTCCGCCGCCTCACTTTTTTCTTTCATAACAAAGAGCGGAAGATATTGGTTTACCTCTTGATCGCTCATCAGCGCAAAAAAGTCATCAACATCAATTTCGACAAACCTGCGCAAAATCAATCTGTCGGTGACAATTGTGGGGGTATTTTCATTTATAAGTTTCATGTATATAGCAATTCCTGTTACGTACTCAAAAACACATGCTGTGTCAAAGAACAAAATATCAAATAAAAAACTTTGACCAAAATGGTCAATACGCCATTGCCGGTTACTTTGATGTGTTGAGAAAAGCCCTGTGGGTGTATCAAAATAAGTATTTTAACTCCATTCAAGAAATGTCGTTAAAACAAAGCAACACTAACCGACAATATCGTTGCAAATCTCCGTTATAGTTGACATCATATTTTCAGGCTCGAGGTCGGAATCGGTGTATAGTGATATGTACAAATTATCGGAATTGACAAAATTGACCGTAGCGGTCGATAGTACACCTTTGCCATTATCTTGTGACATTACATCGATCGAAAAAGTAAAATCATCCCCATCAACTTCCTGCCCAAACACTGCATCGTCAAACGTTTCATAGACACCATGCAGTGCCTCGTCGCTGTGCAGTTTTGAGGCACGCAGTGTATACCGAAAACCGTCAAGAGAAAACTCGATCTGCGCTGTGTCTCCCGATATGATGATATATTCAACTTCGCTCGCACCGTTTGGTGCATCGATTGAAATCCCGAGCTGATTTGCGAACTCGTCGGCGCTCTCGACGCTCTGCAACGGGTTTGCCACCTGAACCTCCTGCTCACCGCTATCCGAAACAGATGATTCGGTGCACCCGACAAACAGCAAAAGTATGAAAGCAAATGAAATCAAGCTAAATTTTTTTGAAAAGGAAAATTTCATTTCAGACACTCCATAGATACTTTGAGTCTTGCCCTCTCGGTTAAAAAGGACAACCTTTTGGCGGCGACAGACCTTGGGGCAAATGTGATAAATAAAGCCTACTGAACAACTCGTTGCTTGGTGCAGATGCTCTGCATTTGTTGTAGTGTTCGCTCTATGAGCGTATTTTACAGGCTTATCTTGATGTTCATTGCCGGATTTTCACCTTTTGTGATCAGCAGGCATCAAATCGCCTATCCCTGACGCAAAAACAACAAGCTGACACCGGTATAAACAAGATAACAACCGAGTGAGACCACAAGCAAAAGGTCGGTCGCGAGTGGCAATGCAATAAAAACGATTGCAATCAAAACTGCCGCGATGCCGATGATGAAATTTTGCACCCAACTCTTGTAACCCAGCCTACGTTGCTTGAATGCGCCGGAAATTTTGACCAATCCAATGATAATAAGCGCAAATGTGATGATTCCGGACAAAAAGCTGACGGTGAAACCGGACGGCAACAACAAAAATATTATGCCGATAATAATATTGATAACGGCACCGCTCATCAAAGAATAGCTTGGAAATCCGCTCTTTTTGGCGGCAAAATATTCAAATGCTTTGAACAAACCGGTCGCAAGGATAAACACCGCCGCCGTCGTTTCCACTGCGGCGACCGTCCCAATCGGATTGATGACACAAAAAGCGCCGCCAAGAATCAGCAAAATCGCCAATATCGTCTTGATTGTTTTCATGGTGCGAAACATTTTGTCGGCACCGTTTGGGTCCATGATATACATTTATTAGTCCCTTTCTCGATTATAAGTTCGTTCCACTATCCTGTTTTCATTGCAATACTGCCCAAAATTGAATTCACCCATCGCAAGGCAGATATAATCAATCAACTTGAAAAACGCTACAACGTTTTTCAACCCAATAGCATAGCTATTGGATGCACACCAAAGTGTGCATTTGAAGATTATGAAGTATTTCACGTGCATTTCATGCACGAAAATCAAGCAACGCTTGATTTTGAAAAACATATTGTTTTTCAAGTTGAACTACTATAAATTTTGTCGGTCAATAGAATTCAACGCTGTTTCTGCTCATTATCCACACAGAAAGCAATCAAGAATCACGTTGTTGACTAGCACAACTGTACAAAATCGGCAATCAATGCCTATTTTGCGCCTTTCAGATTTTTTACAAGCTTTGCAATCTCGACAATCGGTATGACCAACAGTGCAACACCGCAAGAGGCGGCATACTGAATCGGGGTGACCTGCAAAATACCGAAAGCGGTAGCAAACGGCGGCACAAAAACCACAAGCGAGGTCAGCACAAAACTTGCACCCATCGCAAGCCAGAGATATTTATTCTGTGTTTTCAAAGAAAAGATGCTCTTGTCGAGACTGCGCATATTCATGCTGTGAAAGACTTCCGACATACTCATGGTCAAGAATGCCATGGTCATTCCGAGCTCGCTGGAGGCAATCTCCCATCTTCCGCTGTCCATGAAATGACCGAGGAAATATGCAAAAAGTGTCAGCACCGACACCATAGCGCCCTGAAAAATCACGTTGCCGCCGAGTCCGCCCGCAAAGATGCTCTCTTTCGGGTCTCTCGGTTTCTTTTGCATAACGTCCGACTCCGACGACTCCATTCCGAGCGCAAGAGCAGGGAAGGTGTCGGTGATGAGGTTAATGAAAAGGAGATGCACCGGTTTGAGGATGGTAAACCCGAGCAAAGTTGCAACAAAGATGCTGATAACCTCCGAAAGGTTGGAGGCGAGCAAGAACTGAATCGCCTTGCGGATATTGTTGTATATGCGGCGACCTTCCTTGACCGCTCCGACGATAGTGGCAAAATTGTCGTCCGCCAGCACCATGTCCGCGACATTTTTGGTCACGTCGGTACCGGTGATTCCCATGCCGATTCCGATGTCGGCATTCTTGATGCTGGGTGCGTCGTTGACGCCGTCGCCGGTCATGGCGACTATATATCCCCGCTTGCGAAGTGTCGCAACAATTCGCGTCTTGTTCTCCGGTTTCACCCGAGCATAGACGCCGAATCGCTCCACCGACTCAAAAAAGTCGTCGTCACTGATTTTGTCAAGCTGGGCACCGGTGATTGCGCCGCTTGCATCTTCAATTATGCCAATCTGCTTTGCAATGGCGACCGCCGTGTCGATATGATCGCCGGTGATCATAATGGGACGTATGCCTGCCTCACGACAGCTGAGTACCGCCGGAATGACCTCGTCACGCACCGGATCAATCATGCCGGAAAGACCGACAAACACCAGCTCTTTTTCGAGGTTTTCGGCAGAAAAATCGTCCGGTTTAGCCGAGACTTTGCGGTATGCACCTGCCAAAACACGAAGTGCCCGATCCGCCATGTCTTTATTTTTTGCCTCAATCTCACTGCGCAGTTCTGCCGTCATGGGCAGTTCTTTGCCGTCACGGAGCACCGAAACACAGCAATCCAGCACCGAGTCGGCCGCACCTTTTGTATAGATCACATGCCCTGCGCCCTCGGCAGTCACCACCGACATCATTTTTCGTACGCTCTCAAACGGCGCCTCTCCCACACGGGGTTTTGCCGTATTCAACTCGCCCTTGTCTATGCCGAGACTCTTTGCGTGATTGACCAGCGCACATTCGGTCGGCTCACCAACCGCCTCGCCGTCGGTGCCAAGCTCTGCATCACTGCAAAGCGCCATCACCTCTGCCAAAAATTTATCGTCACCAAGCTGTTGTTCCACCACCGTCATGCGGTTGCGTGTTAGTGTTCCGGTCTTGTCGCTACATATAATCTGTGCACAGCCGAGTGTTTCCACCGCCGTCAGCTTTCGTATAACCGCATTTTTCTTTGACATATTGGTCACACCGATAGACAAAACCACCGTAACCACCGTCGCAAGTCCCTCCGGTATCGCCGCCACCGCAAGGCTCACCGCCACCATAAAGGTATCAAGAACGATAGCGGAATTGATGGAATCGGCTGTGATAAGGTTAAACGCAAATATAAACACACAGATGCCGAGCACCGCAAAGGTCAAAATTTTAGACAGATGGTGCAGTTTTTTCTGGAGTGGAGTTTTGTCCTCTTCGGTGCCGCTGAGTGCACCTGCGATCTTGCCCATCTCGGTGGACATTCCGGTCGCCGTGACCACCGCACGGCCACGTCCAAAGACCGCAACCGATCCGCTATAAACCATGTTTTTGCGATCGCCGAGCGGAACATCGCCGCTCGCCGTCAGCATTTCTTGTGTCTTGCTTACCGCAAGGCTCTCGCCGGTCAGCGCCGCCTCTTCGATCTGAAGTCCGGCACACTCAATCAGACGTCCGTCCGCCGGAAGAGAGTCGCCTGCCTCAATCAGCAATATGTCGCCGGTCACCAGCTCTTCGCTCTTTATATCGCACGGCACACCGTCACGAATGACCCGACATGTGTCGGCGGTCATGCCTTTGAGCGCCTCGATTGCCTGTTCCGCCTTGCTTTCTTGGTATACTCCGAGTATAGCATTTATCAAAACAACCGCAAGTATAATAAAAACGTCGGCGTGGAGCTCCCCCGCAATGATATTGGTAGTTCCCGATACCACAGCGGCGGCGATGAGCACCAGCGTCATCGGTTCTGCAAGTTGTTTGAGAAACTGGGAAAAGAGCGAAGCTTTTTTCGCCTCGGTCAATCGGTTATACCCATTTTGTTCCAGACGTTTTTGCGCCTCCTCTTTTGAAAGACCTGTCGCCGAACTTTTCAGCTGATCGAGGGCCTCGTCGGAAGAGTTGTTGTAATAATTCATGGTTGTAATCGTTCCTTTCCTACTATTTTTTTATTTTTTTCTTAATAAATGTATTGGCGATGTTCAATATCAAGAACAGTGACACAAGACATACTGCAAAGGCGATGAGGATATCGACACACATTGCAAAGAAGAAGTCGAGCGGAAACATGTTGATCATTATGCTGACGTTGGGATCAAGAATCCAAAGGTCGTTGGTGAAAACCAAAAGATGAAAGGCGGTCCAAAAGACATTGAAATTTGTTGCGATGAATACGCCGAGCAAAGCACCGAGTGCCACAAAAACCACCGAGGCGGCATTGAACATGCGTGCAAGTGCGGTGAGTCCCTGTCTTTTGAACAGGAGCAAAACGAGCAATACTCCGACCAACGAGGTGGCGGCAAGAATATAAGAAAAATTCAGCGCAAAAAGGAAAAGCTCTTTCACGTCCACCATGTGCAGGGTCTCACGCTCGTCAAAAGCCTCGCGCTGCTCACCGTTGACCGTCACCGTGACAGAAATGTCGTCACGCAGATCGAACATATAATCAAGCAATGCATCGCTTGCCAGCGTCAAATCTTCAATCGTCATGCCGGTTTGTTGCATGGTGCCGTTTGCCTCATACTGCTCCGGATAAAAAGAGCGATCGTTCGCCGTGACAAGAATACTGCCGAGAAAACAGGCAAATATTGCGCAAAAAGCAACTATAAATGATATTATATTTTTCAAACTTCTTTTCTCCCATAATTTATCCTGTATATCATACTATAAAATCGATTCATTTTCAAACATATCACAAAAGTTTGAAATATTATTGAAAAAGCAATCGGATTAGCGTTATAATATAGTTGTTCGACTTGAAACTTTATTATAACAAAAGACAATAAAACAAAATACCGCAAAAAGGGGTATACCATGAAACGATTGACCGAAAAAAGCTCGAACGGAACTATTTTGGCTCGAGGGAGCGACAAAGAGCTGATCGAGCAACTTTTTTATTATGAAGACAAGATATATTCCCTTCTCGCACGCCGTGAATTTGCACGTCAACAACTGCGGGAGCTTCGCCGTGCCAAAAAGGAGCATACCGCACGATACAAAGAACTGCTTGGTGAAGAGCTTGTCAGCAATTCGGTGCTTTCCGCGTTCGAGATAGAATAACGTCGCTTTGCAAGCGGTCTATCATCGGTTTCATGCTCGTGATGTTCGAGATCGCTTTGCAATCAGATCAATAATAAACCTCTTCCAGCGTCAGTCCCTTTGACTTTGCCGTTGCGCCTCGGTGCGTGCGGTCTTTTTTTTCGAGAAGATGCGGTATACAGTCCGCCTCCATGCGGCCTGCGCCGATCTCAATGAGTGTTCCCACCATGATGCGCACCATTTTATATAGAAAACCATCGGCGGTCACACTGTAGGTGATCATGTCGCCGTCCTGCTCTATCACCGATTCGGTGATGTGCCTCACCGTGTCGGCAGGTATCCCCTCGGGGCTTTTTCCGCAAAAGCTACGAAAATCCTTTTTGCCGACAAGGTCTGCCGCCGCCGCCCTCATCAACTCTACATTCAGCTTTTCTGGATAGTGTGCGACATATCGTGAGCTGAACGGTTCTTGCACCCGTGAATTGCAGATGCGATAGCTGTATTTTTTCGCCACCGCCGAATAGCGCGCGTGAAAATCGTCCTCTACCACCTCTGCTTCCAGCACTCTGACATCGCTCGGCAAAAATCTGTTGAGTGCCACTGCAATTTGCCACGGTTTTATGAATTTTTCGGTATGAAAATTCGCCACATAACCCCTTGCATGAACTCCCGAATCGGTGCGGGAACAGCCGATCAGCGGATGGCGAACCTCATATATTTTCTCAATCGCATCCTGCACCACGGTGCAGACCGCAAGCGCATTGCTCTGCACCTGAAAGCCGTGATATTTTGTTCCGAGATATGCTATTTTCACTCTAATGTTCATACTTTTTCAAAAATTCCTTCAGTCTTTCTATCGCTCTTCCTCGGTGGCTGATTTCGTCCTTTTCTTTTGCCGGAAGCTCCGCAAAACTGCGAGAGTTTACCGTAAAAATCGGATC
This sequence comes from uncultured Oscillospiraceae bacterium, assembly GCA_964370605.1. Taxonomy (GTDB): domain Bacteria; phylum Bacillota; class Clostridia; order Oscillospirales; family Ruminococcaceae; genus CAYJBH01. Next base: position 76,499 of record CAYJJX010000008.1, read on the forward strand.
ATACCCAAATCCGCCGTCGCCGCTTTTTTTTGTTGCTATCTCGCCGTGGCACTCACCCCGAAAGATGTGCTCATTTTTCTGTTCATCAATCAGCGCAATCACACAGCAAAAATATGCCGCCCTGTCGGTTTTTCCTTTCATCTCGGTGAGCAGCTTTTCGTTACACTGCTCGGCGCTCGCCCCCTCGCCCGCATACCTTGCGGAGTAAATTCCCGGCGCATCATCCAGCGCTTTTACACAAAGGCCGCTGTCGTCCGCCATTATCAAACAATCGGCATCAATCGCCCTTGCTTTTATCAGCGCATTGCCCTCAAAACTGTCGGCATCTTCGACCGGATTGCTTGCGATACCGACATCGCAAAGCGCCTTTACTTCATAGCCGAGCGGCGAGAGAATGCGAGAAAATTCTTCGCATTTGTGGCGGTTGTTGGTGGCAAGGATTATGGTTTTTTTCATCTTCTGTCGTCTCCGCTGTTTTTCCGGCGATCTTTTTTATTCCTCGTTTTAAAATCGTCTTGATGATATTGTCATTCAAATTAAAACGTCACATCTTTTTGTCAATCTTGTAGCGTTTTCAAAGCAGAACAACTATATTTAGTCAAAAAGTGCATCGGTATACTCATGAGGATCAAAGACGTTCAGATCGTCTATCCCCTCACCCACGCCGATAAAGCGCACCGGTATGCCCATCTTTGATTTGATGGCAAGTGCCGCACCGCCCCTCGGTGTGCCGTCCAGTTTTGTGATCACAACGCCGCTTGCCGCCGCCACGTCACAAAACTGCTCTGCCTGTGCAATGGCATTTTGTCCTGCCGCACCGTCGATGACAAGCAGGGTTTCGAGTGATGCTTCCGGCGCCGCCTTTGCGACCACCCGACATATTTTCGCCAGCTCTTCCATCAGATTTTTCTTGTTGTGAAGACGTCCTGCCGTGTCACAGATGACAAGGTCAATTCCCTTTGAGGCGGCAGAAGAAACAGCATCATAAATCACCGCCGCCGAATCTGCCGTCTCACTGCCGATTGCAATCGGCACGCCGGCACGATCTGCCCAAACTGCAAGTTGCTCTCTTGCCGCCGCACGGAAGGTATCGCCTGCGGCAAGCAGGACATTTTTTCCGCTCTCTTTATACAGCTTTGCAAGTTTTGCGATGGTGGTGGTTTTGCCGACGCCGTTCACACCGATGACAAGAATGACGGCAGGACTCCCGGTGAGATTCATCGGACTTTCTTCCTTTATATCCTCACTTATTATCTCTTTGAGTGCAAACATCGCCTGTGTGCCTGTTTTCAGCTTGGCAGTTTTCACATTTTCACGCAGTCGCTCGATAAATTCCGCCGATTTTGCGGCGCCGGTATCGGCAAGTATCAGCTGTTCTTCCAGCTGTTCATACAAGTCCTCGTCAATTATACTGTGAGAGCGTATTTCTTCTGAATTTATAGCCGCCTCTCTTGTTCCGCTAAGAGCAGATTTTAGTTTGTCAAAAAATCCCATTTTTCGCGTTTCCTTTCCGGTTTCTTTGTTTCTATTATGTATTATAGCATAGAGATGAGTTTATTTGTATATGTTTTTAACAAATTTAATTTTTAAGTTGAAATTTTAGCAAATTTATGGTATAATAAAGTGATTAAATTTGATCATTTTTACGTCTATAATTAATGTTATTTTTAAAATTTTTATATAAAGTTGCGGACAGGGAAAGGGAATGGCTATGGAATCATATGATAAGCTGGTTGATCAGGTAAAAGAGTATTGTCGAGAGAGGATAAATTCTACCTCATATTTTGTATTTTTTGAAAAAATAAAACCTTTCCAGTGGGATCCAGAAACCAACACAGCCTATCTTCTTGCACCGAGCAGTTTTCAACAGGATGTCATAACAAAACGTTATCTTGACATTGTCGAAGAGGGTTTCAAAAGTTTTCTCGGCTTTGATGTCACGGTCGAGATGGTGTCGGTAATCACAAGTGAAGAGGAAGACAGCGGCAGCAATACCGGAAGTTATACCCTCACCTTTGATAACTTCATCAAGGGTGATTCCAACTCTCTTGCACTTGCGGCGGCAAAGGCTATTTCCAAAAAACCTGCCGCCGATCGAAACAATCCACTTTTCATCTATGGTGATTCCGGCCTCGGAAAAACCCATCTTCTCACCGCAATTTGTCTTGAAACAAAACAAAACTTTCCCGATTTCAACATTATCATGGTGGACGGTGAAAGTTTCACAAACGAGTTTATTTATTCTGTTCAAAACAATCAGTCGTCTTATTTCCACCAAAAGTTTCGTGAGGCTGACATGCTCCTTGTCGATGATATTCAGTTCATCGGCGGAAAAGAACAAACACAAGAAGAATTTTTCCATACCTTCAATTCGTTGCAACGTGCCGGCAAACAGATTGTCCTTGTTTCCGACCGTCCGCCGAGAGAGATTCGCTCGCTCCATGACCGTCTTCAAACAAGATTTTTGTCCGGTCTGATTGTCGATATACAACCGCCAAAATATGAAACACGTGTCGCCATTGTCCGCAGAAAAGCGGAACTTTTGTCACTGGATCTTCCGGAAGATGTCATTGATTTTCTGGCAAATAAGCTGCAAAATAACATTCGTCAATTAGAGGGCAGTGTAAAAAAACTCAACGCCTACCATAAATTAGAGGGCATCGACCCGTCACTCACGGCGGCGCATGATGCAATTCGTGATATTTTGAGTGAAGTCCAACCGGTGCCGGTCACCATAGACAAGGTCCTTTCTGAAGTTTCTCGCTCGATGGGTGTCACCCCCGATGACATTCGTTCCAACTCAAGAAAATCAAACGTCAGCAACGCCCGCAAAGTTTGCATGTACATTGTCCAGCAGGTAACTTCTCTCACCACCACCGATATTGGCCTTGAGTTTGGCGGACGTGATCATTCCACCGTTGTATATTCCATTAAAGACACCGAGGCGAAAATTGCAAAGGATAAACACACAAAAACCATCATCGACGACATCATCAAAAATGTCAAAGGTCAGTTTTAAAATCTTTCAACAGGTTTTTGTTAATCTTTAAAACTTTTTCATCTTCTCTGTTGAAAGATCGAAGTTTTCAACAACTCAACAATTTTTAAAGAATTGAGAACTAAAAACTTTGCTCGTTTTTTTGGCAATATAAAACAATATAGAAATCTTTCAACACTTTGAGGATCACTAATACTAATACTATTATATATATTTATTTATTTGTTTTTTTATGATTAATTTAATAAAAAAGATAAAATGATTGTTAAAAGAAAGGAACACACTAAAAATGAAATTCAGTGTAGAAAAAGAGGGGTTTGTCAGCGCCGTCGCAAAGGTGTCTCGAAGTGTCTCACAAAAGACATCAATACCCGTTCTTGAGGGAATACTGATAAAGGCACAGGGTGAGAGTGTGGTACTTACCGGATATGATCTGGAAATTGCCATAAGCTGTGAGGTAGAGGCAAACATTCAAGTGGAGGGAAGCTCCGTCATCTCCGCAAAACTGCTTAGCGATATATGTCGCAGTATGAACGGAGCTGTAATCGATGTCGATTGCACTGAAATGAAGGTGGAAATTGCGAGCGGTGGTGCATTTTATGAAATCAGCTCCATGAATGTCGAGGATTATCCTGAACTTCCGAGTCAAAATACCGATCCCGCTGCAACGATTGATGGTCAGACATTAAAACATATGATAGAGCTGACCTTATTTGCATGTAGTCAAAACGATAAAAAGCCGGTGAACACGGGTGAGCTTTTAGAAATTCGTGATAATTCCATAAACATGGTTGCACTGGATGGATATCGTCTTGCTACCTGTAAAAGAGAAGCAGTACAAAACGGCAACGACATAAATATTATTGTTCCGTATAGGACGATGCAAGAGGTAAGCAGAATGTTGGGCGACAAGAGCGGTGAAATAAAGATTTCCGCCTCTAAATTCTATGTGCTTTTTAAATGTGAAGAATTTTCGCTTCTTTCCCGCCTTATAGAGGGAGATTTTGTAGACTATGGAAAGGTAATTCCGCAAGGTCTCAAAACAGAGGTCACTGTCGATGTTGATCTTTTGACAAAATGTATAGAGCGTGCCTCCAACGTCATCAACGAAAGAATAAAAAACCCACTTCGCTTGACCTTTGATGAAAAAGGAATTCACGTCGCCTGCCGAACCGGAATAGGAAGTTTCAACGAAGATGTTGAATGTATTGATTTTTCGGGACTTCCGCTTGAGATTGGTTTCAACAATCGTTATCTATATGAGGCACTACGGGCATGTGATTGCGATCGACTGAAACTCGAGATTGTTGATTCTGTTACCGCCGTCAAGGTTTATCCGGAAGATAAAGAAAGCTTTTTGTATCTTGTGTTGCCGGTACGTTTCAAAGTTTCAAATCCGATAGCCGAATAATATGTTTATAAAGTCTATCGAAATAGAGGGATTTCGTAATATAAAAAAAGCGGAGCTTTTGCCGGACGAGCGGCTCAACATTATAGCCGGACAAAATGCGATGGGTAAAACAAACCTCATCGAGGCAATTTATATGTTGACCGGTGCAAAAAGTTTTCGCAAGACGCAGGATAAAAATATAATAGGGTTTGAAGAGGAAAAAAGCAGTATCACCGCAGAGATACAGCGAAAAGAGCGAAGTTTTTGTATCAGGGTTTTGATTGAGCGAGGAGAAAAGGTACAAAGGAGAGGGAATATAAACGACACAGAGTGGAAAAGAGCATCTTCCCTTGCAGGTAACTTTTGTGCGGTGGTTTTTTCACCCGATCATCTCGGACTCGTCAAAGGAAACAAAGAGGGACGGCGATATTTTTTAGACAATGCCGTCTGCAACATTTATCCCACTTACATAGAGGAACTACACCGTTATAACAGGGTACTCGGGCAACGAAACAACCTGTTAAAATACCATAAAATAAAAGGATTCGGTTCGGCGGAACATGATCTACTCGACGTAATTGATGTTCAACTTTCAACATGTTGCGAAAAGGTTGTTAAAAGAAGAGCGGAGTATATCGAGGGTCTCAAACCGCTGGCTGTTGCCTTTTATGAGGGGATAAGCGAGGGTCGAGAACAGCTTCATATCGAATATGAAAGCAGGGCAAATAAAAGCGGTGAATATCTTGAACTGCTGAAATCATCAAGAGAAAGTGATCTCAAAACAGGATATACCGGCATCGGCGCTCACCGTGACGATATTGCGATAAAACTATCCTCACTCACCGCCTCAAACTTTGCAAGTCAAGGGCAACAACGAAGCATTGTTCTTGCCATGAAACAGGCGGAAGCGAAATATTATCAACAGCTAACCGGCACACATCCGATACTTCTTTTTGATGATGTTTTGAGCGAACTCGATCCAAGACGTCAAAAATATCTGCTCAAAGGGGTAAACGAATGTCAAACTTTTTTCACCGCCTGTGACACACGAATTTTTGGAAAAACGGCGGCAAAGATATTCTATATGGAAAATGGGGAGTTGAGTGAAAAAAAGAGGTAAACAATATTTGAGCATCGGAGGGCACGGTTTTGTTTCACGGGAGGACATAATCGGAGTTTTTGACCTTGACCATTGCACCGTTTCAAAAAAAGGTCGTGAATATCTTGAAGGGATTCAAAAAAAAGGAAAGATTATCTATGACGGCACCGAACTGCCGAAATCATTTTTAATAAAGAGGGACGGCGGAGTCGTTCTGTCGCAGTACAACACATCTACAATTATACAGAAAGAAAGGGTAGTCAATGTCTGATCAGCAGAGTTACAACAGCTCACAAATACAGGTTCTGGAGGGACTTGAAGCGGTTCGAAAACGCCCCGGAATGTACATAGGAAGTACCGGCCCTCGTGGTCTGCATCACCTTGTCTATGAGATTGTAGACAACTCAATCGACGAGGCACTCGCCGGATATTGTAAACATATTACGGTGCGAATTCTTCCCGAAAACATCATTGAAGTAAAGGACGACGGTCGTGGTATTCCGGTCGGCATACAGCCAAAACTCGGAATCTCGGCGGTTACTGTTGTTTTCACGGTACTTCACGCAGGCGGAAAATTTGGCGGTGAAGACAGCGGATATAAGGTGGCTGGCGGTCTGCACGGCGTCGGCGCCAGCGTTGTGAATGCGCTGTCGGAGTGGCTGGAAGTCACGGTATGTAATGGCGAGGGTGTTTATCAACAACGTTTTCAGCGGGGAAAAGAGACAGGCCCGCTTGAGAGAACCGGCGATGCAAACGGCAACTCCACCGGCACGATGGTGCGTTTCAAGGCGGACAGCGAGATGTTTGAGACGGTGGAATATGAGTTTGACATTCTGCTCAAAAGAATGAGAGAACAGGCATTTTTGAATGCCGGACTTAATATCACCATCAGCGACGAGAGATGTCTTGACGGTGCGGAAATCATAACAAAAGATCTCTGTTATGAGGGGGGACTGCGCAGTTTTGTGGAATATATCCACAACCGTCGTCAGCTCACCGTTCTTCATCCGCAGGTCATTCACCTAACCGCCGAGGCAAACGGCTCACAGGCAGAGATTGCGCTCCAGTACAGCGACAGCTACAACGAGCACATTATTTCCTTTGCCAACAATATCACAACACCGGACGGCGGAACCCATGAACAGGGTTTCAAAAACGCCATCACAAGGGTTTTCAACGACTTTGGTCGCAAAAAAGGATTCATCAAAGAAAAAGAAGAGAACCTGCAAGGCAACGACGTGCGTGAGGGCATCACCGCCATCATCAGCGTCAAGTTGCAGGAGGCTCAATTTGAGGGACAAACCAAGGCGAAACTCGGCAACACCGAGATACGTGGACTGGTTGAAAACCTTGTCTTTGAAAAACTCAGCGAATTTTTTGAAGAAAATCCCGGTGTGGCAAAGGCAATCTATGAAAAAGCCCTTTCCGCCGCAAGGGCACGTGAGGCGGCAAAAAAGGCAAGAGAGTTGGTGCGTCGCAAAAGCGCACTGGAAAACCAACGTATGCCGGGCAAGCTTGCCGACTGTCGTGAAAAAGATGCGGAGCGCACCGAGCTTTATATCGTCGAGGGTGACTCGGCGGGAGGAAGTGCAAAAGAGGGACGAGACAGCCTGTTTCAGGCAATTTTGCCACTTTGGGGAAAGATGCTCAACGTTGAAAAAGCCCGTCTTGACAAGGTTTACGGCAACGAAAAACTGATGCCGGTCGTCACCGCACTGGGTTGTGGAATCGGCGACGAGCTGGATCTTACAAAACTTCGCTACAACAAAGTTTTCATCATGGCGGACGCCGACGTGGACGGAAGTCATATCAGAACATTGCTTCTCACCTTCTTTTTCCGTTTCATGCGGCCGCTCATCGAGGCAGGGCACATATACATTGCGATGCCGCCGCTCTATAAGCTCTCCAAAGGCAAGGACGTGCGGTATGCCTATAACGACACCGAACGGGACGACATCTCAAAAGAGATGAACAATCCGCGAATCGACCGATACAAAGGTCTCGGCGAGATGAATCCGGAACAGCTCTGGGAGACAACCATGAATCCGGAACATCGCATGATCATTCAGATAAATCTGGACGATGCCGAGTCGGCGGATGAGACTTTCACCATTTTGATGGGCGACAAGGTGGAGCCGAGAAAAGAGTTCATTGAACGCAACGCAAGATATGTAACAAACCTCGACATATAAAATTCAAAAAAGCATCACAAACAACCGCTATTATAATAAAAAGGAAAAGTCATAGAGATGGAAGATAACAGAACAAAAATTATAGTTCGTGACATTGAAAAGGAGATGGAAAAGTCGTTCATCGACTATTCCATGTCGGTCATTGTCAGCCGTGCACTGCCCGATGTGCGTGACGGTCTCAAACCGGTTCATCGCCGTATTCTCTACACCATGTGGGAAAAAGGTCTTGAACATTCCAAACCGTTCCGCAAAGCGGCAGAGACGGTCGGTGCGGTGCTTGGTTCCTACCATCCGCACGGTGACAGCTCTGTATATGATGCGCTGGTCAGAATGGCGCAGGACTTTTCACTTCGCTATCCGCTCATCGAAGGTCAGGGTAACTTCGGTTCCATCGACGGTGACCCCCCTGCCGCCTATCGTTATACCGAGGCGAGAATGAGCCGTGCCGCCGACCATCTTTTGGCAGACCTTGAAAAAGAGACGGTAGATTTCACCCTCAACTATAACGACACCACCAAAGAGCCGACGGTTTTGCCGGCAAGAACGCCGAATCTGCTTGCAAACGGATCGACCGGAATTGCGGTCGGCATGGCGACCAACATTCCGCCCCACAACATGGGCGAGGTAATCGACGGTGCGTTGTTCCTGCTGGAAAATGAAGATGCGGAACTCGCCGAGCTGATGGATTATATTCAAGGACCCGACTTTCCGACCGGCGGCACAATCATGGGACGAAGCGGTATTCGCTCTGCCTATGCGACCGGACGCGGCAAGATAATTCTTCGTGGTAAGACCATCATTGAAGAGCTGAAAAACGGCAAGAGCAACATAATCATCACCGAAATTCCCTATATGGTCAACAAGGCGAAGTTGCAAATTGCCATCGCCGACCTTGTGAAAGATAAACGTATCGAGGGCATTGCCGACCTGTGGGATGAGTCCAGCCGTGAGGGTATGCGTGTTGTCATCGAGCTGAAAAGAGATGCAAATCCCCAGCTGGTGCTCAATCAACTCTATCGTTTCACCCAGCTTCAAGACACTGTCGGTGTCATCATGCTTGCGCTGTCGGACGGTGTGCCGAAGGTCATGAACCTGCAAGACATGCTGCGTGAGTATCTCAACTTCCAACGTGACATTATCGTGCGCCGCACTACATACGAACTGCGCAAGGCAAAAGAGAGAGCCCATATCTTAGAGGGTCTCAAGATTGCGCAGGACAACATCGACGAGGTCATCGAAATAAGCCGCACCAGCAAGACACGAAATGAGATTAAAGAGCGTTTGTCAGAGCGGTTTGGTATTGACGATATTCAGGCAAGTGCGATTGTCGCAATGCAGATAGGCCAACTGGCAGGCCTTGAGCGGGAAAAAATCGAGTCGGAACTTGCGGAAATCACCGCCAAGATTGCGGACTATGAGGACATTCTTGCCAACGATTCCCGTGTCGTGAACATCATCAAAGAGGAGCTGGGCGAGATTCGTCGTCAATATAAAGACGAACGAAAGACGGACATTGCGGCAATTTCGGGCGAGCTGGATATCGAGGATCTCATTCCGGTGGAGGACGGACTTTTCACCTATACCCATTTCGGTTACATCAAACGTCAGCCCATCGATGTTTTTGAGCATCAAAAGAGGGGTGGACGAGGGGTTTCCGGCATGACACGACGGGACGAGGATTTTGTCCAACAGATGTTTATCGCCGGCAGTCACGACTATATTTTGTTCATCACCGACCGTGGTGTGGTACATCGCATCAAGGGTTATCAGGTGCCGGAAAGCTCACGAAATGCCCGTGGAACCAACATTGTCAACATTTTGCCGCTGGAGCAGGACGAGAAGATTTCCGCCATGCTTCCGGTCAGCCGTGATTCTGAGGGCGAGGGCTTCATGACCATGGTGACCGAAAAAGGCATTATCAAGCGTACTCCGATGGCGCATTACGGCAATATTCGCAAAAACGGTCTACGTGCTATCAACCTTGACGAGGGTGATCGTCTCGCCTTTGCAAACATAACAAGCGGCGAAGATCAACTGCTTGTCTGCACCCATAAAGGCATGGCGGTGCGGTTTGTGGAGAGTGATGCACGAAGTGTCGGCAGAATTGCAAGGGGTGTTCGTGCCCTGCGACTTTCAGAGGGAGACACCGTTGTCGGTGTTACCGCCATCAAAGAAAATGAGATGTTGTTGACGGTGACGGAGGGCGGAAAAGGCCGCCGCAGTAACTTTGACAGCTATCGCCTCACCCGCCGTGGCGGTAAGGGAATCAAAAACTATGCGAGAGATCTTGTCGCCGGAATCATGTCGGTCGCCGCAGAGGACGACGTCATCATGATCAGCGAGAGCGGTATCATCATCAGAATGCACGTCGAGGACATAACGGCACAGAGCCGATATGGCGGCGGTGTGCGAGTAATGCGTCTCGGCGAGGGGGACAAGGTGGTTACCGTCGTTCGCACCCAGCGCAGTGAAGACAGCGAAAATCTTGCAAAGCCGGACGAAGTTCTGCCGGAGGATATTGAGGACGTGAATGCCGAGCTGATGGAAGAACAGGACACCGATGAGGATATCCTCGACGACGATGTCGATGCTGAGGTGACCGAAACCGAAAATGAAACAGCGGAAGAATAAAGCGATCAAGCGCAAAAAGAAAGGCGATAAAATTGGGCAAGGGAATGGTAAAAATAATCAGCGGCGATGCACGAGGGGTGGACATTAGGCTTCCCGTCAGTGCTCGGCCGACCCTTGCACGGGTGAGGGAAGGTATTTTCTCTGCCATACAGTTTGACATCGAGGGTGCAAATTGCCTTGACCTTTTTGCGGGGAGCGGAGCACTCGGCATCGAGGCACTCTCACGAGGTGCAAAGCATTGTGTGTTTGTGGAAAAGGACCGTGAGGCGATCAAGACGCTGAAAGAAAACCTTGAAAAGGTGGGTTACAGCGATCGAGCGATTATAAAGCATATGGATGCGATGGACTTTGTACGGCGCACACCGGAACATGACGACGAAAAATTTGACATTCTCTTTTTTGATCCGCCATACGGCAACGAGCGCTTGATGGGTCTCATTCCCATCATACCGACACTCATGAGAACCGATGGAACTGTTATGGTGGAGTCGACAAACGTGGTCGATGGAGAGCATCTCGGACTTGAGTTCATTAAATATTATCGTTACGGTGCGGTGTACGTGTCAAAATACAGGAGTGTAATATGAGGCGACCGAGGACGAGATCGGTCTCGGTGCTTCCCCACTTTCATTTACTATTAGTTCTTAGCCTTTAGCTATATTGTTTTTAACCACAACTGCATTTGTACATGAAAAAGGAGTTTTGATGACATTAGCAATCTGTCCCGGAAGTTTTGATCCATTCACAAGTGGTCACCTCGATATTGTAAAGCGATCGGCAGAAATTTTTGATGAGGTGGTGGTGCTGATTTTAAAGCATCCGGAGAAAAACCCCTGTTTTACCGTCGAAGAGCGACTCGAATTCATTCGTCAAAGTACCGAATCACTCAAAAACGTCCGTGTGGATTCGCATGGCGGCTTGCTGGTAGAATATGCACAAAAGCATGATGCAAAGGTGATAGTCAAAGGCTTGCGTGCCATGTCGGACTATGAGTATGAGTTTCAGATGGCGCTGGTCAACAAAAAATTGATGCCGAGCGCCGAGACATTTTTTATGACGACACAGGCAGAGTTTATGTACCTGTCGAGTAGTCTGGTCCGTCAACTCGTCGATCTTGGCAGGGAGGTAACCGACCTCGTGCCAAAGGAGATTGAGCAGGATATAGTGAGAATCATGAGGGAAAAGAACAGATAGGATAGCCGGAAAGGAATTGCAATGAACATTGATGACATACTTGATGTGATTGACGAGACACTGGAGGATACCATCGCCGTCCCCCTTTCGAAAAAACGTATGGTAGACGTCGACCAACTCCATGACTTCATCGACGAAATCAGGCTGAACATGCCGGCGGAAATCCGTCAGGCACGTTCCATCGTGAACGATCGAAAAGACATCATCGAGGTGGCGAAGAAAGAGTCCGAGACCATCATCAGAACCGCCGAGGCAAAGGCGGCAACGCTGGTGGAACAGGAGCAGGTGGTCAAGGATGCCTCAAGAAGAGCGGCAGAGATTCTTCACGCCGCCAACGTGCAGGCTCGCGACATGAAAAACTCGACCGAGAACTATTGTGATAAGATTCTTAAAGACCTTGAGGATCAGATGGCAAAGAGTTCTGCCGAACTTCGCACCATCAGGACAACACTTCGAAAAAGAAAAGGGAAATAATATATAAGGAGTCTATGCAAAAAGCGAGATCAAAGGCTTTTGCCATACTTGCAAGGCGTGATCATACTCGACACGAGATGATCGAGAAGTTATGTCGCAACTTTGAACGAGAGGTTGCCGAGCGTGTTGCGGACGACCTGTGTCGCGAGGGATATATCGACGATGAAAAGATAGCAGAACTGCGTATCGAGGGTTATGTTAGGGCGCACAAGTCAAGGCGAGAGATATCAGATCGACTTCGTCAAAGTGGAATTGATCGTGAATTGATCGAGCGGCTTGTTGAAGAGGTTGACGAAATAAAGGCCGTTCGGCGACTGCTGGAAAAGCGTTATGCAACAAAGATGGACGAGGAGCAAAAGGTCTTCATGTCACTTCGGCGAAAGGGATTTTCTGTCTCTGGAATTAAGGCGGCGATGGGGTTATTTTATGAAGATGAAGACGATTATAGTAGTTAAAGTTGAAAAATGCAGCAACGTTTTTCAGGGCAAAAAGATTATATAATCAATCAACTTGAAAAACGCTACAACGTTTTTCAACCCAATAGCATAGCTATTGGATGCACACCTAAGTGTGCAATTGAAGATTATGAAGTATTTCACGTGCATTTCATGCACGAAAATCAAGCACGCTTGATTTTGAAAAACATATTGTTTTTCAAGTTGAATTACTATAACAACCGAGAACACGAAAGGAATCGGACAATGAATATCGCACTGGTGCCACTTGGCTGTTCAAAGAATACCGTCGATGCCGAGCGTATGCTCAGCCGTCTGCTTGTCCGTGGGCATTCGCTCTCGGTCGAGCTTTTTTCTGCCGATGTAGTGATCGTCAATACCTGTGGGTTTATTGCCGATGCAAAACAGGAGGGAATTGAGCACATTCTTCAGCTGGCGAGCGCACGGGATAGAAATCCAAACCTGAAAATCATCGTGACGGGATGCCTTGCCCAGCGTTACGGCGAACAGATTCTGGAGCAACTGCCGGAGGTGGATCTTGTGGTTACACCCGGTTGCAACGGAGAAATTGCAGACATAGTCGAAAACCTCGGCAGGGACGAAAAAAAGTTTTTCACCGCACCGATAGAACAGCTTCCCGAGGTTGGAGATCGAGTGATTCTTTCGCCGCCGCACTACGCATATGTCAAGATTGCGGACGGATGCGACAACCGTTGCAGCTACTGTGCGATACCGCTCATCCGTGGCAAACAGCGCAGTCGAGACCTTGATGACGTTGTAAAAGAGGTCACCGACCTTGCAAAATCCGGCACACGGGAGATTATCCTTGTTGCGCAGGATACAACCGCCTTTCGTCGTGAAATTTCGGGAGTGAGTGAACTTCCGGAGTTGCTCGAGGCACTCCACGATATCGATGGCATCGAGTGTATCAGAATAATGTACGCCTATCCTGAAAATATTGATAAACGGTTGGTTGACACGATGGCACGTCTGCCCAAGGTGGCACGTTATATCGACATGCCGATACAGCATATCAGCGACAAGGTACTGAGCTCCATGCGGCGCAGGGGCGGCAGTGAGACAATTAAAAGTTCCATATCAATGCTTCGCAAGGCGATGCCGGATATAGCCATTCGCACCACCGTGCTTGTCGGATTTCCGGGTGAGACGCAGGAGGATTTTGAACAACTTCTTGAATACATAAAAGAAGGGCATTTTGAACAACTTGGCTGTTTTGCCTATTCCAAGGAAGAGGACACCGCCGCCGCCAAGATGAGCGGGCAGATACCGTCGGCGGAGAAAAAGAAAAGGCGTGGTGCCGTCATGGAGGCGCAATATGAAGTGGTGAAAGCGAACCTTCAAAAACGTGTCGGAAAGATGGTGGGCGCGTGGGCGGAAGACGTCTGTGAACACACAGGGCGCACGATTATGCGTGCAGGATTTTCAGCGCCTGAGGTGGACACGGTGATATATGTCGATCAAAGTTTGCCAATGTTTGAACGATACGAGGTACTGATTACCGACATTGAGGGTTATGACTTGATCGCACAGGTGCCGGAGGACTGATTATATCAAGATCAACTATTCAACCACTCGGAAAGGAAATTATACTGTCATGAATCTGCCGAATAGACTTTCTTTGATACGCATTGCACTGGTTCCGGTGTTATGCCTGTTACTGGAGCTCGAGAGCCTGCCGCTCAACTATTTGTATGCGGCGATTGTATATGCCGTCGCTGCCCTCACCGATTTTTTGGACGGATATATTGCGCGAAAACACGGGCTGATCACAACGCTCGGAAAATTTTTAGACCCTGTTGCCGACAAGCTACTCACCAGTGCCGCATTCATCTATATGCTTGCAACCGGCTATACAAATGCCGTAGTAATCGTCCTTATTTTTTCCCGTGAATTTGCGGTTACCGCCTTTCGTGCCGTCTCGGCAGGTAAAGGCGAGGTTATCGCCGCCAAGCTTGCCGGAAAGGTAAAGACGGTCTTGCAGATCGTTGTCACGTTGCTATGGTTTGTGTTTATGATTTCCGAGCAGCTCGGCTACCCATTGCCGTTTGCACATGTGCTGATCGATGCATTTATGTGGTTGGTTGCCATCGTGACCGTTGCTACCGGAATCGAATATATATATAAAGGCAGAGAAAACCTGAAAGAGGACTAACAGCATTTTACCGGAAAGGAAAGAACATTTTTCATGAGGATTTTTAACACGTTATCACGGAAAAAAGAGGAGTTTATCCCAGTCGAGCCGAAGCACTATCGTATATATGTCTGTGGCCCGACCGTATATAACTTTATTCATATAGGAAACGCACGCCCACTCATCGTCTACGATGTTTTGCGTCGGTATCTCGAGTATACCGGAAACCGTGTCGATCATGTCATGAATATTACCGACATCGATGACAAGTTGATAAAAAAAGCGCAGGAAGAGGGCACGACAGTCAAGGAACTTGCAAGCAGATATGAGGCAGAGTTTATCATTGACCGCCGTGGTCTAAACTGTCTTGACCCGACCCATGCTCCCCGTGCAACGGAGCATATCGATCAGATGATTGAGATGATAAACACCCTGTTGGAAAAAGGGTTTGCCTATGAGAGCGACGGAGATGTTTATTTTCGTACCAAGGCATTTGAGCAGTACGGCAAACTTTGCCATATGCCGATGGAGGAGCTGGTCGAGGGCGCGAGGGTCAATCCGGGCGAACGAAAGGAAGAGGCGACCGACTTTGCACTTTGGAAGGGTGTAAAACCGGGAGAGCCGAGTTACAGTGCACCGTTTGGTGACGGCAGACCCGGTTGGCACATCGAATGCAGTGCCATGGCGAAGCAATATCTCGGCGAGACGTTCGACCTTCATGGCGGCGGTGTGGATCTTGTTTTCCCGCACCATGAAAACGAAATTGCGCAGAGCGAGTGCGCCAACGGGAAGCCTTTTGCCAACTATTTTATGCACAACGGTTTTTTGAACATGGGCGGCAACAAGATGAGCAAAAGCCTCGGCAACTTTTTTACCACCCGTGAGGTGGCGGAGCGTCACGGCTATTCGGCGATACGATTTTTGATGCTGTCGGCGCACTATCGCAGTCCACTCCAGTTTGGTGATGATGTGGTTCAGCAGAGCATTGCGGCGCTGGAGCGAATCGAAAACTGCATTTCCATGCTGACTCGTGAGCAACAGCACGCACCGAAAGACGGTGAAAATCTGGGTGAAGCCTGTGGCGCGGCACGACGTGATTTTTGCAAGGCAATGGACGACGACCTCAACACAGCCGATGCACTTTCCGTGATATTTGAGCTGATAAAAGAGACAAACTCTCATCGTGAAAACCTTTCAGGCGATGCAATGGCAGAGGTGCTGGCGACCATTATGGAGCTCTGCGACGTGCTGGGCATATTTTTCGACAAAGAAGAGACCCCAAAAGAAGTGATTGACCTTGTTGGTCAACGTGCAGAGGCAAAGAAAGCAAAAGACTTTGCGCTTGCCGACGAGATTCGAGAAAAGATAACAAGGCTCGGCTATACGGTAGAGGACACTCGAAACGGTCCGGTCGCTAAAAAGATATAGTCAGGCTTAATCAAACGCACACTCAATTTGGCATTTTAATGGGTTTTGCAAGGTCGATTAACAGCCGGATCTTAGGAGGATAAGGTTTGTGCTGATAAAAAATCGGAAAGGTAGGTATTTTGTATGAGAAGGTATATAGCATTGTTTTTGGCACTGTGTCTTGCGTTTTTGTTGATCGGTTGTAGCGCTGAATATGACAGTGCATCGTCGGAAAGTGTGTATAACACCACCGCTGCCGAGGCTCCCGCGATGGAAGAGATGGGCTTTGACGAAGGCACGATGGACTACGCCGCGGAGGAGTCATACAGTCCTGAGTCGGTCGAAGTGGAGCGCATGATCATCAAAAATGCGAACATCGACATGGCGACCAACGATTTTGACAGTGCACTTTCCGGAATACGAGGCAAGATAAGCGAGCTTTCCGGCGAGGTAACCGGTTCCGACCAATGGGGAAGTGAGGAGTATTCCGACCGCTATATTACGCTGACGGTGCGTATACCGGCGGAAAATTATCAGTCTTTCATCGATGGAGTGTCGGAAATCGGCGAGGTGATGGGACTGCATGAGAGTAGCGAAGACGTCACAACACAGTATATTGATCTGGAGGCGAGGATCGAGTCGCTGGAGGCGCAGGAAGATCGCCTGCTGGAACTGCTTGAAATTGCCGAGACGGTCACCGAGATCATGGAGATCGAAACGCACCTTTCAAATGTGCGCTATGAACGTGAGAGCTACACACAACAGCGGCTCTATCTGGAGCGACAGGTCAGCATGAGCACAATATATATCAGCCTGCAAGAGCAAGAGCAGATTATCATCACCGAAAGAAGTTTCTTTTCTGACATTGCAAGCAGTTTTGTAAACGGCTTTTTCGGTCTCGGTGACTTCCTCAGCGGATTCATGATTTTCTTCGTCGGAGCAATCCCGACGCTGGTACTGCTTGGAGCAATAGCGGCAGTGGTGATTGTAATCATCAGAAAAATACGTAAGAAAAGGAAATAATGAATATAAAACAAGGGTTCTCGGAATTGACCGCATCGGTCATTGCTCTGGGCAGTTTTGATGGAGTCCATCTGGGACACTGCTCGGTGTTGTCGCTTGCGGCAAGCAGGGCGGTCGAAATCGACGTACCTTCTGTGGCTCTTTGCCTCATGCCGCCAAGGCATTGTGAGTTGATTGAGGGAGTTAGCCTGCAACAGCGACACATTGAATTATGCGGGATTGAGGTTTGTGAACAGGTAGAGTTTGAACAATATCGAAACATCACTGCCGAAGATTTTTTTCATGGTATTTTGATAGACAAACTTGGGGCAAAGGCAGTTGTGTGCGGTCCCGATTTTCGATTCGGACGTGACAGGGTTGGCGATGTAGCACTTCTTACGGCACTCTGCAAAAAAAGCGGAGTAGAACTTTTGGTGGCCGACGATTACACTCACAAGGGGGAGCGAATCTCTTCGACACGGATAAGAACCGCGCTCAAAAATGGCGACATCGAGTCGGCAAACGAGATGCTGGGACGAGCCTACACCATCGATTTTGAGGTGAAAAGAGGGTTCGGAATCGGCGAAAAACTCGGTTTTCCCACCGCGAATCAATACTGGGAAAAAGGCTTTGTGGTGCCAAAATCGGGCGTTTATATCACCCGCACATCGGTTGAGGGAAAGCATTACCCTTCCGCAACGGGTGTGACCTCTCGCCCGAGTTTTACCGACGGCACCGACATCAGCTGCGAGACAACTATTGCAGATACCGTTGTTGACCTATATGGTCAAAAAATTGAAGTGCAGTTTCATAAATATTTGTTTGAACCAAAGAAGTTCGAAGATAAAGGGGAGCTGGCGGCGATGATCGGCGACGTCTGCCGTCAGGCTCAACAGTATTTCAATCAGTAGCATTGAAAAACGACACTGAACTATATAGGCGAAGGGCTAAGGGTGAAACGGGCGCGGCTGTGGTGCGGGGTATTTATATAATAGGAGGAAAAGATAATGAGCAAATTTACTGAACGTGGATATTTTGTTAAAGAGAATGGTCCAGTTTATTTTACTTTAGATATGGACAAAACGGTAGATTGGTTTGAAAATATTTTAGGTTGGTACAGCGAAATAGATGAGCGTAATGAAAATGGGAAAGGCTGTTATGGTTGTGTGTATAGCATTCCAACAGAGATTGAAGTTACACATTTAGCTCCTTTTACAGGCATTCATATGTTTTTTGGCGAACCTAAGCAGGATTTGATTTGTTTTATGCATATTCATGGAATTGAAAAGATGCGGGAATATGTTATTAAAAATGGTTGGAATGAAATTTCAGAAATTGTCTTGCAACCTTGGGGTGGTAAAACCTGTACATTGACAACAATAGATGGATGTATCATAAACATCTTTGAGTGAGATTATGAGCATTTCATGCAGCGCAGCCACACCACAGTCCCACGCCATTCACCGTTAGCCATTGGTCAATCTTCGCTGTGCGAAGATTATACAAACAAGTTAGGAGTATTTGCCGACGAATGAGATATGTCAGCGACAGCAAGCGAGAAAAGCGCAATAAAAAGAGCAAGAGACCTGTAGTTAAGCGACCGAAGGCACATCCGAAGTTGCCGACAACGGGCTCTCCTGATCGTGCCATACATGAAGCGCCGGAACTGCCGATCGACAAGCCGACCGTAATTGAACGTGAAGGTGTCAAGGTCAACATATCCGCCGCCGTCAAACGTGCGCACCGAGGCAATAAAATCCCCAAAAAACCAATAGACAGAGACAAGGTATCGTCGATAATTATCAAGGTGTTGATCGGATTCGGCATTGCGGTCGCGCTGACGTTGGTAATGGTGATGGTCTACTACTTCGCCACACAGAGCACCGATACTCAACCTCAGGCCGAGGAGGTCGAGGGCTATCCGGCATTGGTAGGCGGCATAAACATCGAGGCGCCGCCAGCCACCGTTGCTTCTCTTTCTCCTCTTTTGACCAACATGGTCAAAACTTTGCCGCTCGGCGATCCGCTGATAGCAGTCAGCGAATATTGTGAAAATGATAATAATCTCCCTGTCGTCGGAACTCCGCTTTTGCCCGATGTTGACAGCCTAATAGAGCTCGGGCCGGAATATTTGATTACGCTGACACCACTTACGATACAACAAAAAATCAGCCTGGAGCAGGTCGGCATAACGGTTCTTGAGTTTGCAGCGCCGACGACGGTCGGAGGCTTTTCCGATCTTGCGAGTGAGCTTGCCACGCTGTTTTTGGGCGATGAACAAGGTGTTGCGGTCGCGAGTGCAATTTACGGCAGATTTTCTAACGCGTTGGCGCAGTATTCGACAGCGGTGGATCGACCGGTGGAAGAGCGCCCGAGCTATTCGCTCATGTTTGATCTGAGTGGTTTTTCCGCCACCCCCGACACCATCGAGGCACAGATATTCACCTCGGTGCTGGGTCGTGCGGCGGTCGAGGGGCAGGGATATGCCACCACCATGCAGGATATATTGGACGCCGACCCCGAGATCATAATACTCCCCGACACCCTTACCTTTGCCGATCTTGAGGGAACCGGTCTGGAACTTGGCAGTGCGGCGCAGAACAACATGATTTTCTTTATCGACATGAAAAATGTTGAGACGTACAATCCGCTTTTGCTTTTCGATCTTGCCGAGATTGCAAATCATGTCTATCCCGAGCTGACCATCGGAAGCTAGCCGATAAAAATGCTGAAAAGTATCAAAATAATATAAAAAAACGATTTGACAAATCACGGTTTGTCAAAAACTAGAAATCAATAATTAATGCTTGCTGAACAACTTTGAAATGGCGCTACAAAGCGAACAAAATAAGTGGCACAAGACTCGAAAAGCGAAGTGTATGGGGCAAAATGATGGATAAAAGAGTGCAAAACGAATGGTCAACCTATTTTCAAAACCCTGAATATCTGGAGGCGTCACGGATAGCGACGTTGAAACCGGAGATGGGCGAGCTGATGAAAGGCTGGCTGGGACTTTGCGACGGCATGAAGGTGCTGGATGTCGGTTGCGGCACCGGAGAGTTCGTCGCCTATCTTGCCGCGACGGTCAAAGACTGTGAGTTCGTTGGCATCGATCTGGACGAAGTTTTATTGCAGTCGGCATCACAGCGTCCGGAAAAACAGGGCAACAGCCTGCGTTTTCAAAAAGCCGATGCGCTGAGCCTGCCGTTTGAAGAACAAAATTTTGACCTTGTCGTGTCACACACTTTTTTTACCAACATTGAAGATCCTGAAACAGCGATGAGCGAGATGAAGCGGGTGGCAAAAAAAGGAGCTTTAATAGCCTCGGTTACGCCGCAAAGTCTTACGGCGATACCGTTTCATCAAGGAATATATCCGCCGGAATATAGTTATTATACTGAATATATGATTCTTTGGTGGGAGGTATTTTGTCTTTATCAAAAGGTAAAACCGATCGAAGGTTTTCTCAAGGGACTGCAACCGAATCTTGTCCCGCAACTCTTTGCACAGTCGGGTCTGAAAAATATAAAGATGCATTCGACAGCGAACAGCTTTTCACTCAGCGACGCCGGAATTGATGCCGAGACAAAAAAACGATATATCGAGCTGAATAACATAGCGGAACTGAAAAAGTTCAACGCGTTTTTGAAACTTCCGGAATTCAGCGAACAGATATCGATGCAAAAGGCACAGCGATATGTCGAGCTGATCAATATCAAGGCAAACACCTTGATGAAACACCTTGACGAAAACAGCATCTGGGAATGGTACGGCGGAAGTAGCCTTGTCATGACAGGGGTGAATGAGGGATAGTTTGCCACCCTCACAGCAATTCGGTAAAGGGGCAATGTATATTGCCAATAATATATACATAACATTATAGTAGGGTATCAAAGAAAGGAAGAAAAAGATGATAGACACAACAAAATTTGTCGATGAATCAAAAAGGGTTTTGACCTCAATAACCGACACCCTCGCCGCGTATGCCAATGCGGGCAAACAAAAGATAGACGTCTTTACACTGGAGGGTGAGCTGTCCAAGGCACAAAAACAACTTGGTGCACTTGTTTACAGTCTCTACAAGACCAATCAAGAGGACAGCGAGCTCACAAAGCAATATCTCGACACCATCGACGAAATTTATGACAAGATTGAGCGTGCAAAAACTTTGTCGCAGCCGATAACGCACCAGACAAGGCATTGCTCCGGCTGTGGTGGTAAGGTTGGAATCAACGATGTGTTCTGTGCAAAGTGCGGACAGCGTCAGATGTAGTTGACAAAAGGCAATTGCTCTGTGGGCGGTATTTTCGCCCTGCTTGATGTCGCGGCAAGCCATGGCATTGGTGCAACTTTGGATTTTTTGTGCGCCGACACCCTGCAACGCAGATGATAAAAAATAATGATACTCAAAGGCAAGATGTGAAAGTTCATGTCTTGCCTTTTTTGTGTTTTTAAAGCTATAGTCAAACCACTCCAAAATAAAAACAGTCATTCACTATTAGTTATTAGCTCTTAGCTATATGAGTTCTTAGACTTTAGCCACAAGTGCATTTTGCACTTGTTACACCCGATACAGTAAGGAGGAACCTTGAGCCGTAAAAAATTTCTAACGGGAGCGATTTTGCTCTTCATTTCCACTTTTGCCGTCAAGGTCATCGGCGCGTTTTATCGCATACCGTTGACCGACATACTCGGCGGCGAAGGGATGGGGTATTACAGCACGGCGTTCAACATATTTGCGCCGCTTTTTGCGCTATTTGTGACCGGTCTGCCAATCGCGGTATCACATCATGTAGCGGCGGCGGTATCGGTCGGCGATGAACTCAGGGCAAAAACGGTTGTCCGCACTTCGCTCACCGTGTCGGTCGCGGCAGGCCTAATCGGCATGACATTGCTAGTTGTTGCGGCAGGCGGATTTAGCGAGTTGGTACGCAATCCCGATGCAACTCCGGCGATCTACTGTCTTGCGCCGACACTTTTTCTCAGTGCGGTGTCGGCGGTGCTTCGAGGCGCTACACAGGGGCGACAGAACATGATGCCGACCGCGCTTTCTCAGATGGTGGAGGCGGTGATAAAGCTGATAATAGGGATCGGGCTTGCTGTGGTAGCGACCGACTATTTTATGGAGCAATTTCGTGCAACCGGTTATGTACTTTCGGTGGTATATCCGACGACCGCCGAGGCTACAACTGCAATTATTCCACTTGCGGCGGCGGCATCGCTTGCGGGAATATCGCTGTCAAATCTTGTAGGCACGTTGCTTTTGCTTATAATCACGCGAAAAAACTTTGTCGGCGGCGGAAAATTTTCGGGAGTGATAGCGGTTGATCTTGTGAAGATGGCATTTCCTGTTGCGCTTTCGGCAGTTGTGATAAATTTGACTTCGCTGATCGATCTTGCTACTATAATGCGTCACGTGGAGAAGCTAATGATAGAGGTGCCACAGCGGCTTTATGACGCATATCCGAACCTCGGACTGGAACTC